>NZ_JBSEDY010000001.1:0-829656 GCF_053570945.1 Paenibacillus sp. CMM36 | reverse complement strand
CAAAAAAAATTCAAAATTAGGTAAATGAACTGTTTTCAGTTTGTACTCTTCGAATTTCAGACTATTTAAATGATATACTATGTATTGGTATAGCATAAGCCTCAAGGAGGATCTGCATGAACAGTCTGGAGCTCAAACCGCTTATTCACGTGCTTAACGAGTTGGAAACCCGCAGCTGCCTTATTGAGCAGCAGGGTAACATGATCTTGAATTACTATCGTGAACCTCAAATTGCTAACGAACTCTATAAAATAAATTCCTGCACCAAAAGCGTGATTTCTGCATTAGTTAGTATCGCTATGAACCAGCAACAGGGACCGAAACCGGAGACGCCGATCCTCGAATTCTTTCCCCAGTTGGCCACAGATAGTGATTCTCGAAAACATGATATTACGATTGAACATCTGCTGACGATGTCCGCAGGCTTTAACTGGACGGAGTTTGGCGGACAAAACTCTTTTCCTACCATGAGCAAAACGTCAGACTGGGTGCAATTTGTACTTTCACAGCCATTATCGGATGTGCCAGGCACGCGAATGGAGTACAGTTCTGGCTGTTCTCAACTTTTGGCCACCATACTACGTCATGTTTCTGGACAAACAGTTGCTGAATTTGCCGAACAGCAATTATTCCAACCGCTCGGTATCGAAAGCTACCATTGGGAAACCGATCCTCAGGGCACTCATACGGGAGGCTTCGGACTGCATCTCAGGCCAATGGACATGCTCAAATTCGGGCAGCTTTACCTGAATGAAGGAGGCTGGGAAGGACGGCAGATCATCCAAGCAGAGACGGTTCGATATTCAACCCGTCCGTTTCTCCCTGCTGCCAAACCACAAAAAGCATTTTACGGATGGCACTGGTGGACTTCTTCCTTTTCAGATGGAACAGATACAGGAAGTGAAACGGACTATTTTTACGCTCTCGGCTTTGGTGGGCAATATATTGTTGTCGTCCCGTCGTATGACATGGTTGTTGTCGTTACCGCCGATAAATTCAAAAAGAAACGGACTCCTGTGGATATTTTCCGGCAGTATATTGTACCGCTCCTACTCCAGCAGAATGGATAGGAGTAGATAACCAATGCTAAAAGTTGCAACTGATTCTATCAAAAATCTGCATCAAAAAGGGCTTGCCTGTTGGATCAAGCAAGCCCTTTCTTTACATATAATCGCTACATTGTGACATACTTCATCCACTTTCTAGCGCCTTACCTAGCCCAAGTGAATCGTAAGCTCTTGCTGTCCACTGGAAGCTGGTGTAATAATTACACCCTGTTCTCCCGACTGGCTGCTGCCTTGCTCCACTTGAACAACCTCGTGGATACCGCGCAGGACGATCGACCATGGTTTAACAGCACCTTCTGCCTTCACTGTAATGACAGAATCCTTGCGGCTGGCAATAACCGTTAACTCTTCTTCACCTGACGTATTCACGATAACCGTTCGAGCCTGTTGCCCCTCACCAAGCTCAAACAAATGAAGCGCCACTTGATCAGCATAATCATAATCCGGACGACTGTCCTCATGACCGATTGCCAACAGTGTGTTCGGCTTCACGAGCACAGGCAAAGTTGTAAAATCATGATGCTCGTTGACCCAACGACCACCTGACACTCTCTCATTCGTAAGTAAATTTGTCCACTGACCTTCTGGTACATAATACTGTACATTGCCTTCTTTATTAAAGATTGGGGCTACCAAAATGGAATCCCCCAGCATGTATTGCAGATCCAGTGTTGCACAGGTTGGGTCCTGCGGGAATTCCAATACCATAGCCCGCATCATCGGCAGTCCCTTTACCGAGGATTCCACAGCAGAAGGATACAGGTATGGCATTAGCGAGCATTTGAGTTTTGTAAAGCTACGCACCACATCCACTGATTCTTCGTCAAATAGCCAAGGCACGCGATAGGATTCGTTTCCGTGCAGACGGCTATGGGAGGACAGAAGTCCAAATTGTACCCACCGTTTGTATACGTCCGGCGCAGCCGTTAACTCAAAGCCGCTAATATCATGGCTCCAGAAGCCGAAGCCGCTCAAACCAAGCGACAAACCGCCTCGTAAGGATTCCGCCATCGACTCATACGTCGACGAGCAGTCTCCTCCCCAGTGAACCGGGAACTGTTGCCCCCCGGCTGTAGCGGAACGTGCAAATAACGCGGCTTCATTTTTACCCAGCTTTTCCTCCAGCACATCAAATACAGCCTTGTTGTACAAATGCGTATAATAGTTATGCATTTTCATCGGATCAGATCCGTCATGATATACCACATGGGTAGGGATGCGCTCGCCAAAATCAGTTTTGAAGCAATCTACCCCCTGATCTACTAACACCTTCAGCTTATCCTGGTACCAGGCGACTGCAGCCGGATTCGTGAAGTCAACCAGCCCCATCCCCGCCTGCCACATATCCCATTGCCACACGCCACCATCGGCGGTTTTGACCAGATAACCATTCTCCATGCCTTCATCAAACAAAATGGATTTCTCAGCAATATACGGATTGATCCATGCACAAATTTTGAGCCCCTTTGCCTTCAATCTTTGCAGCATGCCTTCCGGGTCTGGGAACATGTCTTGATCCCACTGGAAATCGCACCATTGGTATTCCTTCATCCAGAAGCAGTCAAAATGGAATACCGAGAGTGGCAGATCTCGCTCAGCCATCCCGTCCACAAAATGATTCACTGTGGCTTCATCGTAATCTGTTGTGAACGAAGTGGTCAGCCACAAACCAAAAGTCCAGGCTGGTGGTAATGCAGGCTTACCCGTCAGCTTGGTGTAATTGTCCAGTACCTCTTTAGGGTTAGCTCCTCCAATAATAAAATACTCTAACGATTCGCCGGAGACGCTAAACTGAACCTTTGATACATTTTCCGATGCAATCTCATAGGATACCTTTTCCGGATGGTTGACGAACACACCATACCCTTTATTAGATAGATAAAATGGAATGTTTTTATAGGCCTGCTCACTGCTGGTCCCGCCATCTTCATTCCAGATATCGACCACTTGGCCATTTTTTACGAACGGAGTGAAACGCTCTCCGAGTCCGTATACGTACTCACCGATGCCCAGCTCCAGCTGTTCCCGAAAAAAAGGCTGATCCTGCGGGTCTGTAATATAGCCTGGTCCCCGATGTCCGCTACCTGTGACTCTGCGATCCTCGACATAAAAGCCTACGTCCCAGCTCTTTCCACGACCGACTCGCACACTCAGATCGCCGCTTTTCAGTACCGCTGCGTCCTCATCCACCGTAATGCCTACCTCTGTTGGCAAGGTGTGAATTTCAAAATCCGGTCCCTGATGCACCCGTCCCTTATGGTGGTTTAGACGTACCCGAATGACATTCGGCATAGGCGAGCTGTAGGTCGCTTTCAGCAACGCTCCGTTCAGTGTATCTCCTTTATGCTCGATCCGGTGGGTTGCTGCATATACCGTCATGGAAGCATCGTCCGTCACGATATCACGGATTTCAGCAGGATTTTGTATTTCATAGCCCTTGCGAACCAACCAATAGCCATCTGTAAATTTCATCTGTTCCTTCCTCCGTCTCAATCTTTATATTCTTGATTCCAAATCGCTTGTTGGATTTTTTCGAAATCCTCACTATAATAATATTGATTTATGTAAGGGTTTACTTCTTTTATTTTGACGTATTGTATCAATATTTTGATGTTTTCTATATAAATCAGTTTGCCGAAAGGAATCATTGAAATGCAAAGGGAAATGTTACGAGAAAACCGCATTCACGGCAATCCCATGTATCCAGTCAGCGTATATCCGAGCGTAGAGCAATTGAACGGAAATAGTATATTGGAGTCCCATTGGCATGAGGAAATGGAGTTTATCGTAGTGGAACAAGGGACCGCTGTATTTCAGACGGATATGGTCTATACGGAGGTTAGCGAAGGTGAAGCCCTTTTTGTAAACAGTGGCGAGCTTCACGCCGGTTATTTACAAAAAAGTCCTCGCTGTGTATTTTCTGCGGTGGTGTTTCACCCCGACATACTGCACAGCCGCACGCAGGATACGGTGCAGACGCAGTTTATTGACCCATTTATCAGTAAAAAGCTTGTCCCTCCCCCCCACATTCGCGGCGTGCAGCTCTGGGAGCAAGAGGTGCTGGCTGCATTGCGATACATTATCACCAGCCATGAAAAGAATGCGCCTGCCCGTGAACTGGCGACCAAGGCACAGCTCTATAGCATGATCGCCTGCCTGTACCCACACATGACTCCCGCTAACGGAGAGGATGTGATTATGGCGGGTCAGCGCAACAAAGTTGAACGGATCAAAAAAGCGTTGGCGTATATCAACAGTCATGCTCATGAGCCTATACGTTTACGGGAAATCGCAGATGAGATTGGAATGAGCGAGGGACATTTCTGCCGTTTTTTTAAGCAGATGGTTCAGAAAAGCCCGGTAGAATATATCAACTATCATCGGATTCAAAAGGCTTGCAGGTTGTTGGAGCAAAGTGATCGAAAAGTGGTTGATATTGCGCTGGATGTTGGATTTGACAATCTAAGCTACTTTATTGCGACCTTTAAAAAATGGAAAGGCCTGACCCCTTCGCAGTACCGTAAGCAGCACGAAGCAGATCAGGCGCTTGCTGTCCCTTATATAACAGACTGATATGCATAGGATAAATTATTTGTTTTTTTTGGGCTTCATAAGTACTAAAATTATTTTTCTTCCTCTTAATTTAGTAAATATATAGCCAGCTACACCTCCTAAAACAGAGGGAATTAACCACCCTAACCCTACATTATATAATGGGAGAAAATGGGTGAAAAAATCATTAATTACATTAATTTTTATTCCAGCAGCATTCAAGCCATCAAATAAACTAATGATAAAGGTTAATATCAAACTGCCTTGATATACTTCTGACTTTCCTTTAAATACGGGATGTAAAAAAGTTAAAAATATTAGAGAAATAGCAATAGGATATATTGCCATTAATACTGGCGTTGAAACCTTAATGAGCTGTGTTAAACCTATGTTGGCTACAAGGATACTAAATATAGATAACATGAGAGCGACTCTTTTGTAAGAGACTTTTGGAAATAATCCATGAAAAAAGGAAGAGCAGGAAGTGATAAGCCCCACACTTGTCGTTAAACACGCTACTGTAATCATTAAGCCTAATAGAATAGATCCATAAGATCCAAAATAATAGGAGGAAACCTTAGCTAACACCTCAGCACCATTTCCTAAAATGCCCAGTTTTTCAACACTAGAAGCTCCCATGTATGAAAGAGACGTATAGATAAAAGCTAAGAGTATAACCGCAATTGCTATCGCTTTGCCACAAATGATCATCAGCTCTTTTTTTGTATTAACCCCTCTATCCTTAATCGCATTCACAATGATAATTCCAAAAATAAAGGCTACAAGAGCGTCCAATGTTAAATAACCCTCTTGAAAGCCTTTAAAAAAGACATTGGATGTATAACCCTCCGCAGGTTCTTGGAATTTTCCTATTGGGTGAATAATAGCTACAATCACAAGTAATCCAATGAATGTCAATTTAATGGGTGTTAGGAACTTTCCGATGACATCAATAATTTTTGTAGGATTAAGTGACAACAAACATGCAACTGCAAAAAAAAGGATAGTAAATACAAAAAGTGCGACAGGATGATCTGCATTGTCTGAAAAAAAAGGCTTTACTCCAATTTCAAATGACACACTACCGGTTCTAGGAATTGCATACAAAGGCCCGATGGCTAGATAAAGGATTGTTGTAAAGACAAGACCGAATACTGGATGTACACGACTCGCTAAAGTTTGCAAATTGCTTTTGCCCGAAAAAACAAAGGCTGTGACGGCTAGTAATGGTAAGCCGACACCGGTAACCAAGAAACCCGCATTGGCTATCCATACATTCTTTCCGGCCATTTGCCCAAGCATAGGTGGAAAGATTAGATTCCCTGCACCAAAAAATAAGGCAAATAGCATTGATCCTATAATGATAATAAAGGACGTAGAAACACTTTTAGACATAATAAATCCTCCAACCACGAACTCACAACATTTTGTTTTTATTCGTTTTCTTTTAATTTTGTATACTGTATGTTAATAGGAACGTAGCCAATTGTTGCATTCAAAGAACGGCATCTGATTGCCTAGAGTATGTTACTCTATATACGATCATCGTTTCAAGTAACTTTGTACTTGCAAAAATGAATCATTTCATCCCCTTGCTTTTGCACTTATGAGGCTACCCTATATTTCTCCTCCTACTTAGTGAGCTTAATGAACTATAAGAGAATTTTACACGTAGGACTTATTTCTTACAAGACATAGATGTAGTTACACACACCCGGTAGGTCTCGTAAAAGTTTTAAATTACTACATAATCTGCGGTTTAATCGAATCATCAACTGATTGTAATAAGCACAGGAAATCTTGGGAAAATGCCCTATGGAAGCAAGCGAATAATCCTTACAATTAATAGTACAACAATGCATATTAACGTTGAATACAATTTGAGCGGCTACAATTGAAGGGGTGCTTAAACATGACGAATTTGGCAAAACGCAACTATTGGTCTCTGAGTATTTTTAACTTCGCTTATCTATTTACATGGTCTGCCGCCATGTCTTTTTTTGTCATTTGGCTGGGACAAAGCCTGGAAATTTCAGAAACCTACACGGGATTTTTATACGCGGCTAATTCAATCGTCGCCTTGATCATGCAGCCTTTGTTCGGTTACTTATCTGACAAGCTGGGCTTGAGAAAACACCTGCTGTACATACTCTTTACAATCCTTTTGCTCGTCGGGCCCTTTTTTATCTATGTATACGGTCCATTGCTTCAAACGCAGTTCGTCATTGGTGCCATTGTTGGTGCGCTATTTATCGGCCTGGTATTTAATGCAGGTAACGGTGTCGTCGATTCGTATATGGACAAAGTTTCGCGTAAATATGGCTTTGAATACGGACGGGTTCGTATGTGGGGTTCACTCGGGTGGGCGGCGGCTACTTTTGTTGCGGGACGGGTCATCAATATCAATGTAAATCTGACCTTCTGGATTGCCTCCGTATCTGCCATTGTTGCCATGATCTGCATCTTCCTGACCAAAGTCGAAATTTCTGGACAGGAGCAGCAGAAAACAGAATCGTTGAAGCTCATTGATGTGCTGCATCTCGTACGTACCACAAAGTTCTGGTTTCTTATGCTATTCATGGTTGGCGTGACCCAAATTTATGAGGTATATGACCAACAGTTTGCCACATACTTCGTATCGCAGTTCAGTTCCAAAGCGGAAGGAAATCAATTCCTTGGCGATTTGAGCGCTGTGCAGGTTTTTCTGGAATTTGTGTTCCTTTTCGTTACCCCTTGGTTTGTGAACAAAACGACCGCCAAATGGGCATTAATTATTGCCGGGTCGATTATGTCTTTGCGTATTATCGGCTCTTCGCTGCCATTCGGTTCTATATGGGTGGCTGCGATGAAGATGATTCACTCCCTGGAGAAACCACTTATTCTGGTAGCCATCTTCAAGTACATTACCGTTAACTTTGACCAGCGCTTGTCCTCCACCATGTACCTGCTGTATTTGTTTATGGGCTCCCTGGTGGTTTCCATTTTCTCACCCATTGTCGGGCATATGTATGAAGTATTAAATTTCCCGATTACTTATGTAATTCTGGGTTCCATTGCAGGTCTATTCACCATCCTATCCTGTTTTACACTGACAGCAGACAAGAAGAATGGAGAGCGGTATCTGGAAGAACGCCGTAAACAGGATCTGAAAAGAGCAACCAAAAAAGCTGAAGCAGTTCATTCGTAATCTAATGGTTTAAGCTTAACAAAACAGCGGCAGTCTAGGACTTTTTTCTCGTCCAAGGCTGCCGCTCTTAACTCCAGTTGATTTGAAGCTTATTTTAAATCTTGAATACCGACACCGTCTGATTCATCTCTTCCGCCCTCTTGGCAAGCATGTTAGCACCCGCAGACACTTCCTGCATGGATGCAGTAGTTTCCTCGACTACGCTTGCGACTGTTTGAGTAGAATCTGCTGCACGTTCGGAGATTTCAGCAATTTTCTTCATCGATTCCACCATAGAAACGGTCCCTTCATTTACGGATCTTGCTTCTACAGCCGCAGTGTCCACCTCACCGCTCACTTCTTCAACGGCACCTACAATCTCAGAAAAAACGTTACCTACGCCTTCGACAAGCATCATGCCTTCATTTAGAGATTGAACACCTTCATTCATTGAAATCACAACTTCATCTGTTCTTAAGGCAATTTCGTTAACCAGAGAAGAGATCTTGCCTGTTGCTTCACTTGCTTGTGCCGACAGATTGCGTACTTCAAAAGCAACAACCGCAAACCCTTTTCCCTGCTCTCCCGCCCTCGCAGCTTCTATACTCGCATTTAGTGAAAGCAAATTGGTTCGAGCTGCTATATCACGGATCATAGCTGTGATCTGTCTGATCTCCGCAGACTTTTCTCCTAGAATATTTACTACTTCAGCGGATTGAGTTACCTTGGTATGCACATCTCTTATTTGAGAAACAGTCGAAGACATTTGGGTTTTTCCGTTGTTTGCTTTTTCTTGTGCTTGGGTTGTGAGATTTGCCACATTCACAAAGCGATTGGTTATGTTCTCTACACTTTTAGAAACGTCTACCGTGTAATTCAGCGTTTCAGCTATGTCTACAAGCTGTGTCTGAGATCCCTCCGCAACCTGAGTGGCACTTATAGCTATCTGCTCGGTAGCAATGCTTGTCTGTTCCGCACTAGCCGTTAACTGTTCAGCCGTAGAGGCAACCAGTAAGGAATTATCCACAACTTCCTTTAAAAGATTGCGAAGTGAATCGCACATTTCATTAAAATCGGATGCCAGCTCCCCGACCTCATCTTTGGATCGGATACTAAGGGGTTCCACTTGCAGGTCCCCTCTCGTTACCAGCTTTATCTGTTCCGCTATCTTTAATATGGGCTTAGTGAACGATTGAGCCAGTAAAAAAGAACCGATAATTCCAAGGATCGTACATATGATAGTCAGAGAAATCATCAAAAGTCTACCTGAATGGTAAGATTGACTCGATTGATTAGCGGCATCAGTAGCGTACTGCTCATTAAGCAGCTTCAGTTTATTCACATCGTCCAAGGCTGCCTTATAAATAGAAGAATTCCCATGGATGATCATGTAGGCCATCACCTTGTCGTTTTCTTCCATGGCCGCGGAAACCACCTTTAGATGGCGGAGATACATTGCCCACTGACCATAAAAGTCGGTGAATAGTTCTTTTTCCTCTGCCGTGGAGGCTAAACTTTGATATTTATTTACACTCTTATCCATTGACGCTGTAGCTTTGGTTAGTTCTTCTTGATAAGTGCTGCGGACGGCTGCATCCTCTTCGAGTATCATTCGAACGGTGAGCCTATCGATTTCTGTAATCTGCTTATCCATACCTTGAAGAAGAATGACTGCAGGTAAAGACCTGTTATTTACCTTATCAGAAGCCTCCCCCATTTCCGACATCTTAATAACGCCTATAACACTTGAAAGGGACAGCACGATCACCAGTATGAGCGCTGCACTAATTATCTTTTTCTTTAACGTTAATTTAAACACCCTTATCTTCCTCCCGTGACTGGTCTCGTATCATCACTGCTGAGCTTTCCAATATATACGTATTTGGCGCAACAGCTCTGCCTTATCTATCTTTCCACTGATGTAGCTTTGGATAGATGCTCCTGTGATGCCCCCATGATCAGGTGGAAGGGTTGCCATGAACGGCAGCGTCTTTCCGCTCGACATATATGACTTGATCGATTTACTCAAAGGATCTGAAGGCACCATGTCAATATTCTTGAACGCCGGTATAACATTGGCCTTGTTAACCAAAAGTTCTTGTCCGGATTTTTCATATACCAGCCAGTTCAAAAACTTCTTTGCTTCCTCTTGCTGCTGAGGTGTGGTAGTTGTGGAGTCGATGAATATATACTTTGTCACACCGACAGTGATCTTAGCATTGTTAGGATCATCCGTATTATCGTTTAGCGGAAGAGGCAAGAAACCGTATTCCTCATTTGCCGTATCATTGCTCTTTATTCCATTCCAAGCCCAGTTGCCCATAAACCAAAGCCCTACCTTGCCCTCTCCCAAAGCTTTGGCTCCATCTTCATACGTACTGTCCAAAGGCAAGTGCTTATTAATGTTGTTATCCTTGAGCAGATCTAAAGTTTGTACCCATCCAGACATTACATTGTTCTGGGACATATCAATGGAGTTATTCTGCATACCTTTAACAAACTCCGGAAAGCCCCCAGGTTGAACAGAATAAGACAGAGCTAAAAGATGAGAGCCGAGAGACCAGTCCATTGGTGAAAGCATGTCCGGTGCTACTCCCGACTTCTGAATTTTAGCCATTAATGAATTCAGGCTACTTCTACTTTTTACCGAGGAAACATCAAAAGCCCCCCCCTGTTGCTTTGTCCAGTACTTTCTTATTGTAAATTAATCCGTAGCCTTCTACTGCAAATGGAAACCCCAGCACAGCATCATTTTTCTTGACGGTGTCAAGTCCATTTTCTATCGTATCGGCTACCCACTTCTCTTTACTTAAATCAATAGCTTTATCCAAGAATGTCTGCGTGTCGCCTGGATCAAGCATCGACATGGTAGCTGGACTCCCTGAGCCATACATCGACATCAGCTTTTGATATGCAGACGTCCCCTCAGGAGCGGTTATAATCTCTAAAGATACTTCAGGGTGCTCTTGATTGTATTGTTTTGCTACTTCCTCTAACTGGGTTTTTATTTCAGATTTAGAATTCAAAAGTGTAATCTTGGTCGTCTGCTGTGATAATGGTGAAGCTGAACAACCTATAAACATAATTAAACATGCTAGAGAAATCGCAACTTTTAGCTGTTTTCTCATTAACTTCCCCCCCCTAAGGATTTGCTTTCATAAAATTTATGAACAATATTCAATGTTATCGACATAATCCTTCGCGAAGGTTAGAAGTTTTTCGTTGGTAAATATCGGAAGTTAAATAATAGTACAAACAGGTTGTTACGTTAAGTTAACAGACAAGATAGCACAACAAATTTTATCCAATCGCGTCTTAATATGGGGAAAAGTTACTTCACAACAAATTTAATCAAAAAAGGGGCAATCATTTATGAACAAAGCATTCTGCTGGGTTTTTCTTGCAATCTTTTTATTTATTTCATCATCCACTACTTATGCAGCAGAAAATCAAATCAAAGTTGACGGTGTGACTGCTACATCCGATGTGAAGCCCGAAATGAAGAACAACCGTTTAATGGTACCTCTACGTGTTGTTAGTGAAAGTTTGGGGGCTAGCGTCGAATGGTCCAATTCCGAGGTTATTCTCGCTAAAAGCGATATGAAAGTGAAATTAGCAATAAATAGAAGTACAGCGGAGAAAAACGGCGAAAAGATACTGCTTGATGTAAAACCATACACGAAAAACAATCGCATATATGTTCCACTTCGTTTTATTGCAGAGACGTTTGGCTGCAATGTCAATTACAGCAACCTTGCAGTGATTGTTGATACTAAACCACTGTTCATAGACGGTGTACAAGTAAAAGCATTGCAATATGAATACCATATGTTTATGGGCGGCGTAGTTCAGCAAATTAATGGAAATGCATTTAATGAAACCATCTATAGTATTTTTGCAAACAACATAGGTGAAAAGGTTGAAGCACCTGCAAACTACTCTTGGAGCTTCACTATTGACACACTTGGGTCTTATTATAAAAATGCACAATATGATTTTTTAGACAAAAAAGGGAAAAGCTTAGTCCGTTTTGATATTTATTCTTTAATTAGTCCTGTTCCATCTGAACTTTCAACAGAATATCCAGAGATTTTAGTTCATGACGTATCGAAAGATGAGTGGTATTTGTTTAATGATACCGCAAGAAAATCCATTAATCAGTTAATGTTTACCGCTGGGAAGAACGGTTTTCTGAAGATTATAAGTAACACAACTGTATAATGTGGTTTTTCTTATTACACTTTTTTCGTCTCCAAAAGATAAAAGGCAAATTCCCAGCTGAACATAAGCAGCACAGGAATTCGCCTTTATTAACCGTATATAAGATGAACTCTTCATTTTACATAGAAAGCGGAATGAAGGTTATTTTTCCATCTGTAACATTTCTGACTCATAGGACTGAAATGCATTTTCCATACCCATCACTACATCTTTAATCTTCATGTATCCTTTGGTATACGGTTCCGAATCGCGAATTTCTTCCCACATATAGTGATATTGCTTCATATCCTCTGTTTCGCATACGACGAAATCGGTGTAGTCCTTTCCAGGCAATGCTTCTGCATCAAAAAACCGAACCTGAACCTGTTCGTTATACTTTTGAATGGTAGCCTGCAAGGTCCCCGCATGTTTTCGACGTTCCTCCCGAGGAAGAGCCAACCAGGAAGGGTAGAATTCCAATAATACAATCATCATATAACGCATATGCCTATCTCCTTTTTTTGGTGAAGCTTGAATGATGTATCGTTATTGTACGCTGCTTGTCTACAAATTCGCATTAACATAGGTTAATGCGGATCACTACGCAGCAAACGACTAAGTGACACAGGGGAGACGCCTATGTAAGAAGCTATATGATATTGGGCAACTCGCTTGTCCAATCCGGGGTATTTTAGGAGAAAAGCGTGATAACGTTCCTTAGCGGAGAGGTACAATAATTCGCGTTCCCGCTCCTCTTTTCGAATGTAAAGTCTCTCTACACTCTTGCGCACGAATCTTTCCCACATATGGCTTGTATCCATAAGCTCCTTCAATACGTGATATGGAATTTCAATGACAACCGAATCTTCCATTGCCTCAATCGAAAAAGTGGAGGCTTCTTCTTGGATCATAGCCCCATAAGAGGTTACGTAATCATCTTCTGGCGAAAAACCGACATTATATTCTCTGCCATCTGCTAATGTATAAAATAAACGGAATAATCCCTCTGAACAAAAATAGGCATGTTTCACAAGCTCACCTGCTTCAATGAGAACCGTTCCCTGCTGAACATGCTTCACACGGGTTTGCTCTACAAACCGGTTCCAATCCTGCTCTATAATCGAGGCATGATGAGCCATTTTTTCTAGTGAACGATAATAGGGATGCATCTGCCCACCTCTTCTTGACTTTTATAAAGGAATCGAAGATAACTTTTATGGCTTCGTATATGAAAAACAGGGGTTATCCCTTAGGTCTGGACAGACCTGCAGGACAACCCCCAGCGACGTGTTCTATCAGACTTCCGCAGCATCCTCTTCCACGAAAAGAGATACCTTGCGGATGCCATCCGCTCCGATGACGACAAGCCCCTGATCCGACAGACGGATTTCAGGGATAACGACCAGTGCGAGCAGTGACAGTGTCATCAGCGCGTTGTTCAGCATGCAGCCGGCTTGCTGAAGCGCGCGGCTGATACTTTCGGACTGCGCTGCCACCTCTGCAAACGGAGCTGGGGACATCAGCCCGGCAATAGGCAGCGGGAAGCGTGTCTCACCCGAGGCGGATACAACCACCACGCCACCACGCAGACCAACAGCCTGCTTCGCCGCCTGGGTCATGAGCTCGTCATCATTACCAATGACGAGCAGGTTGTGACTATCATGCGCGACGGTCATGGCAATCGCAGCCGGCTCAGTGAAGCCGACACCTGTCACAAGTGCGACCGCGTGACTGCCACTGGCATGATGTCGCTCGAAAACGGCGATTTTGCACAAATCCTGCGCAGGATCTGATGCAACTTCACCATCACGCACCGGAACGGTCATCCGCACTTCCTTCGTGTCCACGTGATTTTCCGTAACACGAATCACCCGTACGGGTACGTTCCCCTCCTGTACTGGAGCCGCAATGCGGAAATCTGCTGCACTCAGCTCTCGTCCCAGATGGACCGTGTCCATTACTTCCGCAGGATAAACGAATCCGTCCCAATC
Organism: Paenibacillus sp. CMM36; assembly: GCF_053570945.1. Taxonomy (NCBI): domain Bacteria; kingdom Bacillati; phylum Bacillota; class Bacilli; order Caryophanales; family Paenibacillaceae; genus Paenibacillus; species Paenibacillus sp. CMM36. The sequence continues at coordinate 815,680 of NZ_JBSEDY010000001.1, read as the reverse complement.
GGCGACCATTTGACCGTGCTCGGCCACCAGCTGGCCCGCTGCGATGGTAGCCGTCACATTCACTTCGGCCAATCGGCCATCAAGCAAAATAATGTCGGCAATCGCACCCGGAATGATCGAGCCGATGTCCCGTGCCACGCCGAAGCGCTCTGCCGTATTCAGCGTAGCCATCTGAAACGCGGTTACGGGCTTGACGCCCTGTGCAATGGCATGACGCACAACGAAGTCCATCTGCCCTTCATGGAGCAAGGATTCTGCGCTGCGGTCATCCGTTACCAGCATCATGCGGCGCGTGTCGAGACCCATTTCCGTGCTGGCGCGGATCGTCTCGGCCACATCATGCCATGCGGAACCTTGCCGCATCTTGGCATACATGCCGAGCCGGATACGCTCAGCTACATCCTCGGGCGTGACACACTCGTGGTCGCCCGAAATTCCCGCGGCTGCATAGACCGGCAGTCGCCAATCATCGGAGGCCCATGTAAAATGGCCATCCGCCACCTTGCCCGCGCGCAGCGTGGCCTGAATTTCCCCGATCATCACATCGTCTCCATAGACGACACCAGGGAAATTCATGACTTCGCCCAGCCCGATCATATCCGGGCCCCAGCTTAACGCTTCTGCGACTTCCACCGGGCCGAAGGAGGCACCCGTCGTTTCCAGCTCCGGGCCTGTGGACGGCACGCAGGAAGCCACCTGCATGTAAGCTGCCAGCGGTGTCGTACGGGCTTCGTCCAACATCAGACGAAGCCCTTTTAGACCCAGTACATTAGAAATTTCATGCGGGTCAAAAAAACCACCCGTCACTCCCAGCGGCAGTACAGCCTTAGCAAACTCAGTTACCGTAAGCTGCGTGCTTTCGATGTGACAATGTCCGTCCAGTAACCCCGGTGCCATATAGCGGCCATCCGCTTCAATGATTATGGTGTCTTCACCAATCGTATGACTGACGTCCCTACCGACGTAAGCGATACGAGAACCTTGCACAGCAATAGACATGCCCGGCAGCAACTCGCCCGATACCACATTGACCAGTGTTCCTCCGCGGATCACCAGTGATGCCTTGCGCTCCCCTCTAGCTGTAGCTACTAACTCGGGTACACACTCCGCCAGTGGCGGGCGTTGAAATACACTCTTCATGTCCATTACGTTTGTAACCTCCGTTTATGCTTCTTACCTGTTTTGCTTATTTGCTTATGTTACTGGAATACGCTCCATAATGCCAGCCAACTCTATATCTATTCAAACATCGCAAAGGTTCCTGTGGCATTTGTCCCCAGCTGATTGCCAATATCCTCTCTACAGAACACGATCACTTTCTTCCACATTGCGGGTATACGTATCCGAATCCCGTAAACTCACGAATGGCGTAATCTCCCCTATGCTATAAATATGCAGCAGATGCATCGCTCGCGTACATGCGGTATAGAACAGCTTGCGCTCACTCTCACGATGGTATTGTTTCGCTGATCCGTCATAAATCAGGACCGCATCGAATTCCACGCCTTTTGCCAAGTAGGCTGGAATGATATGAATCCCCTTTTCAAAAGCGGGGGTTGTTTTCTTAATTAATTTTGGCTTCACTGACAGCTGCCCTTCCAGCGCTTCGTAGGCTGCCGCGCTTTCGTCAGCATTTTTACAGATCACCGCGATGGACTCATAGCCTTCTGCCAACAATTCAGTGACATTCCCAGCTATCCGTTGATGCAACTTTTCACGTGAACGCACCTCGGTTACCAGAGGCTTCTCACCCTTACGGTTAAACGGTACAATGTGCTCTCCCCCAGCGACCATCCCCCGGGTAAATTCCACAATCTCCTGTGTCGAGCGATAGCTGCGTGTCAGGGAAATCATCTCGGTCTGATCTGCACCATACAAGTCATACAATGGCTCTGCATCCTGAAGCACCGAGGCATGGGCATAGATGGCCTGATTAAAATCACCCAGTGCCGTCATTTTAGCCTGTGGAAACAAACGCTTGAAGAACGCCAGTTGGAATGGGGAATAGTCCTGTGCCTCATCAATAAACACGTGACGGATGTTGCTATTGGAACGGAAGCCCAGCATCAGCTCACGCAAATATAAAAAGGGGGTTACATCCTCATACGCTAACTCCCCAGCCTGAATTCGTTGCAGGGTTTGCCGACTAATTTCACCCCAGCTGACGGGCAGCTCTGCATGATTCGCCAGTTGGCTCAACAATGCCTCATTCATAAACAGCTCGCTGTAGAGCCGGGTCGTATCTACGAAGCGAAGCGACTTAATCCATTTGCGCAGAGGCTTTAAGCGGTCACTGACCACCATACGCGCCAATATTTCTCTTTCACGTGCAAAATCGTCGAAAGTATCGCCCTTATTCTTGGATTTACGGCGCATACGGTTATAGGCACGCTGATAATCCTCCGGCTCCATCAGATCCATCTGTTGATCCACCCATGGGGCGGAGCATTCTTCCTTACCAAAGCGGGCCAGCTCTTTAAGCATCCAATCCCGCAGCAGTTCCAATCGATTCGCCAGTCGCACCGTAGAGTCGAATTCATAAAACTTGCGTGCCATCTGCTCTACTGAAACCACCTCACGTCCCTGAAAGCGGATGGGTTTAAAACGCATGCCCTCCTGCTCCAAATACGCCTTGTAGCCTGTAATCACATGTAAGAACGTCTTAGACGATTTAAAACGGATACCTTCCATCCTGGCTTCATACCCAGGCAGTAACGACGCTGAAAGCACATATTCCAGCTGTTCAAAGGGATCTTCTAACTGAAACTCCCGGCCCAAACGCCGCTCCAAATATTCCTGAAACGTGGCCTGAAGCATATTTTCCTCACCCAATTCAGGCAATACCGTCGAAACATAACTGTTAAACATCGGGTTTGGCGAAAATAACACGACCTGATCCGCTCGCAAGCGATCCCGATACTTATACAGCAAATACGCTACTCTCTGAAGCGCTGCAGAGGTTTTGCCACTTCCTGCCGCCCCCTGAACAATGAGCATCCGGCTTCGATCATCACGGATAATGCGATTCTGCTCCCTTTGGATGGTAGCGACAATACTTTTCATTTGAGCATCCGAGCTGCGACTCAATACGGCTTGAAGAAGTTCGTCTCCAATCGTCACCCCTGTATCGAACATAAAACGGATCTGTCCATCACGGATCGAGAATTGACGCTTAAGCGTGAGCTCTCCATCCATCTCCCCTGCCGGAGTTTTATAAGAAGCGGGACCCGGCATGTTATCGTAATAAAGATTGGAAATAGGCGCGCGCCAGTCATAGATCAGAAATTCCTCATCTTGATTATCAAGCAGGGAGGCAATCCCCAGATAAACACGTTCCGCAGTCTGCCCTTCCTCAGCAAAATCAATGCGTGCAAAATACGGTGAATCAAGCAACTTTTTCAAACGACCTAACGCCTCTGTGGAATGCTTGTGTCTTCGTTCCCGCTCAGACAAAATCTCAGACTGCTGACGCAAACTGGTGGACGTCTCGCCCACATCATCCGCCTCACTGAAATTGATCGTTACCTCATCCCAGAAGTCTTTACGCATATCGACGACATCTCCGCGCACAGAACCAACCTCTGTCTCTAGCTTCCGAATACGCCCGCTAATTACTGCGGTCACATCTTCTACTCTTCGTTGTTCTTCATTCCATTGCTGTTCAGTAGTCACTGGCATCGCTCCTGTTCCGTTTCCTCCTGCTCCACGCAGGGCTCCCTTGCGTACAAACTATGCTCTATTATGGACCCGGACATACCCGCGGCATCCCCCTGATCCGGGAAAATTGACTAATCCTTTGAAGCATGCTATAATGTAAAAAGAAGTGTAACTCACAATTCATGCATATGGTTTTACCATAAAACAGAGCATTCTCTATTGTAGCAAGTTCAGTCCCTGTTCGCAACCAGCGGGCTTTTTTTGTGCGTTCTGGCAACCTTCTATTAACCTGTTCTGACATACTTGAATTCATTACATAAAAAAGCGACCGTTTCATCTGATTGATGAATGCGGTCGCTTTTCTTTTTGGAAATTCGCCTATCTGCTCTCTTCCACAGGATGAATATGATCGGCCAATCTGCTCAACCTCTCCAGCTGGTGACCATAGTCGTACATCGCCGCAGCCACAATAGAAAGCCGCAGCATTCCTTCCTGACAATGGTCAAAACGTGTAATCGCATGCTTCATAAATTCGCCGTTCGCCTGCTGGAACAATTCACTTTCGTCCTCGTTCGGTTTTAGCTTATTTTCGAATTTCAGTAGAGCGTGCTCGTGAAAACGAATCAGCAACTCCAGGTGACTGTCAAAAAAAGCATCCGTTCCCTTTGGCCGTAAAGACTGGAAGTAGTGCCTTTCCACCGCATCCAGTACCTCATATCCTTTGTGTAAACTTCCGAGCATTTGTTTGTATACTACCATTTGTCTCGTTTGACTAAACTTGGAGCGCTTGAGCTTCTTCTGCTCTTCCTCGAACAAATGATATTTGTCCGACAGCGATTTAATGGCTCCCTCTAGATTTCCTTTTTCCTCTTTAAAGACAGACTCCTTAATCTCATCGGAAATGGCAGTACGCAGCAGCAAGGACATGCTGTTAAATACATTTTGAATCTGATTAATAAACTGCCTTTTCGGTTTCGGGGGAAAAACGCTAACATTGATGACAAAAGCAGACACAATCCCAATCAAAGTGAGCGCAAAGCGGGTCACCGCAAATTTCCAGTCCCCTGAGGCTTCCATTACAGAAACAACGGTCACGAGTGTCAATCCAACCGTATCAGCCATATTTATTTTCAGACATATCATAAGTACCAATACACATACGAGTCCGACTGCAATCGGCTCATTCGAAAATACCATTCCGCCCAGCAATGCCATGATTGCACCTAGTGTGCTTGTTTGGAGTTGATCCAGAAAATAACGCCACGACCTATATATCGACGGTTGCATGGCAAAAATAGCGGCTATCGCTGCCCCCACAGGCGAATGGGTGTTCAAAAGCGTGCTCAGAAAAAGGGCGAGCGTCACTGCAATTCCCGTTTTCAACACCCGTGCTCCAAAAGCCAAAGCCATCCCTCCTGCTTACCTTTCAAATTTATTCATACCGAATTACTATAATGAAAATTCAATGTAAAGTCCATGCTTTATTATTACCCAAAACAAGCGAAGATCAGGAATATTTATGAAATGTACAGTTCCTGATAGAATACATATCAACAGTATTAACTTATTTGCAACACGTCACAGGAGGAACTCATCGTGTCATGGACTAGCAAAATGTTAGAAGAGCCCCGAAAGTGGCCGCGTAATATCCGATTGTTTTTTATGGCCAATCTGTTGTACCAGATGGGTACAGGAATGTTTTCTGTGCTGTACAATCTGTATATCCAAAAGCTTGGCTTTGACGATGATATGAACGGCCAAGTGGTCAGCATGCAGGCGCTGGCGACGGCGTTGCTGTTCATTCCGGTCGGATTTTTGGGGGATCGGACGAGCCGCAAAAATATGCTGGTCATCGGCGCGTTATTCAGCGGCCTGGCCTTTCTCGCCCGTACCTTTACAGATACCAGCGGAAGCATGTTGGTATTTGCCGTAATCTCAGGTATATTCGCCGCCTTTATTCAGGTGCTGGCCGTGCCTTTTTTAGCAGAAAGCATAAGCAAAGCCCAACGTTTAAAAATATTCAGCTATTACTCAGCTCTTGTACTGGCAGCCCAAGTCCTGGGCAGCTTCGGGGGTGGCGTACTGGCAGATGGGCTGCAGACGTGGGGAATCACACCGCTATCCAGTCTGCGGGTTGCTCTGTTCCTTGGAGGAATGGCAACATTGACTGCTTTTATTCCTCTATTGTTCATCACAAAAACTATGGCTAACTTAGAAGCACCAGTTCCTGCCGAATCTTCACCTCAAACAGAACAAGTACAGACGCCGTACAGTACATCCGATATACCTGCCTCGGAGACACCTACTGCTTCTTCTGATCGCCGGGTTATTGGACAATTTGTTCTGGCCCAGTTTTTTCTTGGACTGGGTTCAGGTCTGGTCATCCCGTATCTTAATTTGTATTTTACGAACCGCTTCTCCGTATCGCTCAGCGCAATGAGTTTACTGATTGCACTCGGCCAGCTCATGACCATCCTCTCCATGTTGATCGGACCTACCCTCGGCAACCGAATTGGTCTAGTCAGAGCTATAGTTGGTTTCCAACTGCTTTCGCTACCGTTCCTTCTCATTACAGGCTTTACGAGCGTGCTATGGATCGCTTCGATCAGCTTTCTATTCAGGCAAGCGTTAATGAATGCAGCCAATCCGCTGCAAACCGCCGTTCTCGTCGAACGTGTGTCAGATAAAAATCGTGGCATTGCCAACTCCATTCTCCAGACGACCTGGATGCTAGGCACCGCAGGTATGGGACCTGTACAAGCCTATCTAGTTACAACTTATGGCAACTACTGGGGCTATGCCATCACATTTAGCATGACAGGTGTTTTCTATATTTTATCCTCCCTCGCCTATTACAGGATGTTTCGAGGTAAGCGCCCGTCCGCGGGCCAGCTTTTACAAAACCCGGCAAGCCCGTAAACAAAATCATGACACAATAAAAGCCGGAGCCTCCAAGCGGACTCCCCTGGAACGTCATAGGATAAATGAGAATGGCGGAGGAGGAATGAAGGCATGCTTCGAGTTGCATTATTTACGGACACGTATACGCCTGACGTGAATGGCGCTGCTCTGACCCTGGAACGATGGATTGGCTATCTGGAGACACATGGAGTATCTACGCTCGTCTTCGCACCGGAGGCAGACCATCATCTGCCCTCTGGGCCGGGTGTAGAGCGATTTCGAAGTATTCCCTTTTTGTTGTACCGGGAATGCAGACTTGCGATCCCCAACGCCAAACAGATCAACGAGCGTCTGTCAGCCTTTTCCCCGCATTTGATTCATGTCGCTACTCCGTTTAACCTTGGCCTGTATGGAACAAGCTACGCAGCCAAACACCATATTCCACTCGTTGCCTCATATCACACCCACTTTGATAAATACCTTGAATATTACAAGCTTCGCTGGCTTGAACCTGCGTTATGGAAATACATGCTCTGGTTTCATAGACATTGCGAAAGGGTATATGTCCCCTCTCAATCAACCATGGAATTGTTGCGCAATAAAGGAATGGGGCAGCTCGAAATCTGGAGCAGAGGCATTGATACCGACCGATTTCAACCAAAGGTGGACCGTCATGCAGTATGGAAGAAATGGGACGTTCATGCAGATGCATTTGTTATTTTGTATGTGGGCAGGCTTGCACCAGAAAAGGGGGTAGACACGTTACTGGATTCCTACCTCCAGTTACCTGACGACGTCCGCGCAGCCTCTGTGCTGGTCATTGCAGGAGATGGTCCATTATATAAGGTCAAAACTGCAGCGGATATAGGGGTGCCGGAGCATGCACTCCACTGGCTTGGTTTTGTGAAAGGGCCGGAATTAGCTGAACTCTACGCCGCAGCCGACGTATTTCTCTTCCCTTCAACCACGGAAACCTTCGGCAACGTAGTACTGGAGGCTATGGCGAGCGGTACACCTGTGGTCGGTGCCAATGAAGGCGGGGTAAAAGATAATCTAATCCATGGAAAAACGGGGCTATTGTGTCCTGCTGGGGACGCCTCTGCCTTTGCCAAAGCTGTACACCTGTTGTATAAGGATGCCTCACTTCGCGATGCTATATCCAGAACTGGTAGAGCCTACAGTCTGGAGCAGACATGGGACCGTATTTTTGAACGGCTACTGGACAGCTACATGGACGCAGCGACCCTCCATCTTGACAGCCATCCCATGACGCGAATGTAACTCTGAGGACTTCATAGCTACAGATGCTAAAGGGTGGTTAGAAAATGCTCCTTCACGCATTCTGTAACCACCCTTCATCAGCTTAACTATTTCCCCGTCTAACTACAATTGCAGATAAAAGAAGAAAAACCTTTGCTAATACCTTAATTGTTTCAGCAGCTTGTTATGTACCCCACTCAACAAAATCACTGCGGTCAAAGCGCCGATGAACGCAAGAAGCATATCCCATTGGGTGTCCCATACATCCCCCTGTGTGCCCAGAAAAGCTTCTGCTGCTGTTCCCGTTGCCTTGGCTACAGCAAACTCAATCAACTCGTATACAGCGCTGATCGCAAGACACACACTAACCGTGAGGAAAGTGAGCCAGCTCCCGCTTCCCAAGGCCGTTTTACGCAACAGCACTTCCCTGACAATGAGTGCGGGTACAAAACCTTGTACAAAGTGCCCAAGTCGATCATAATAATTGCGCTCCAGTCCGAACGTGTCCCGAATCCAGTTGAACAGTGGCATTTCGGCATAGGTATAATGTCCGCCCACAATCAGGATCAATGCGTGCAGCCAGATTAGGGTATATACCAGATTGGTAAACCGAAATCTTCGGTACAGAGCCGCCAGCAGTACAGCTCCTAAAACTGCTGGGAGAACTTCCAGTACCCATGTAAAATAATCCGCCGGGCGAATCAAAGACCAAATTAGGGCAAGCGCCAGCAATACAAGTAAAACAAGCGGGTAGCGATCATTTTTAGACCATGCCGTTGCCTGGTTCATCGTCATTCCTCCTCAGCCCAAAGCTCTAGCCTTCGTTCGTTACGATATGTTTGACACGCCCAACCTGTCCGTCTGTCAGACGCACTTTGATTCCATGCGGATGACGTGGGGAATTGGTCAAAATATCTTTCACCGTTCCTCGCGTCAACTTACCGGTAGGCTGATCCTTTTTAAGTACAATATCTACCTGAAGACCAGCGCAGATGTCGGATCGATTCTGTCCGTTCATTGTAGCTATTCCTCCTTTGTTTTTATATTTATGATGATATTCAGCCACTCAGTTACAACAAAATCACCAACGACGCCATTCGTCCTGGCGGCTGTTCCCCATCCAGACTACGCACATCGTGGATACATAGCTGACGAGCAAAATAACGAATACCATCCCGCTAAACTCCACAAAATGAGTACGTTGCAAGGAGTCTGCCCATATGGAAGATACCTGTGCATACAGTTGAGAAGGCGCAGAAACAATATCCCATGTGTTCCCTCGAAAGAAACGGCCAATATAAATACCCAGGCTGCTCAACAAGAGTACCGCCATCATAAACAGCCAACTAACAAGCCCACCACGTGCACGTTGTACCAACTGTCGTACGGATTCAAGTGATACAAATCCCATTGTCAGACCAAGTATGGCTACCAGCAGCATCCCCAATACATGATTCCAAAAGTACGGATTTCCCCAGAAACGTTGCTCCCCGAGAAACGGATATCTGGCGAATACATGCAGCAAATCTGTGATCAAATAGGGTGTATTGGGATAAAAGAAAAGCCATGCCGCCCCCGTGACCCAGAGTAAAAAAGTCCTCGTTCCTCGCCTCCACGAGCTATACACTACATCAAGCAGCAGCGTCAACAGCATAGGAATCCAGGCCAGCATCATATTCCACCAAATAAAAAGATAAGGGCGGCCCCCTGAGGGCAGTCGCACGTTAATGATCCACAATGTACTGATTACGGAGCATAAGGCCAGTGTTAAAAAAACATAAAGTTTTACTGGATAATTTAACGATCTTAAACGGGCATACATACGTGTCTTTCCCTCCTTGTAACCGTCCTGCCTTCCTGACGTTCCAATTTACACCTGTTCTGGACAGTGTACACCACAATGGCTTCAAGCTCAATGGAAGCGCTCCACCTCTGCATAAATGAACATAAAAAGACATCTATTCTTTGGGAATCGACCCCATCCCGAAAAATAGATGCTTACTGTGTTTTAGACTTCACTCACAGGTAAAGGCGTAGCTCCGGTAGTTTTAATATTCGGGCAGCATGAATTAGCATAATACCGCTAACGGCATTATAAATTCCGTTGCTGCGCTCTGTCCATTCGCCATCTGTCGTCCGGGATGCACAATTCCCGCTTTTGCTCCGTACTGATGCGCATATTCCACAGATTGCACCAGCAGTTCTATCGCACGTTGTCGCTTGGTCTCATCGTCAAACCCGAGCAGAACGGAATTCGTGCTAATTCGGATCTGGTGTATGAGGAAATGTATTGTACACACTCGATATGCCGATTTTCCCCCGCTCAATCATAGGCTCAATCGTCGTTAGCATTTCCCGGGTAATGTTATAATTCAGCTCCACCCTGCTAAAGTCCAACTGACGGATTTCCTCTACAAGTTCTCGGCCGCCCATATGTTTTTTTATATTCCAACAGTTAGATGCTGAATAGATAAATTTCTTACAAATGATCTGTTATCACTCAGCTCCCAAGCCTTCTTTTGTTATGTATATGAACATTATGAAATCGCTCCACATATCACAAAAATAAATTTATATTATAAAAAAAAGCCTATCCATCATCTACTTAAAGACGGATAAGCTTTTACTGTTGTCTAACCTTGTATCCAATTGACTAATGAATGTACTGTCAATGTACCCGGCGCAGCTGCCACAAATGCCGATGAACCGTTGTGCAAAGCCAAAAATTCCACTGTTTTTGGAATACCGGGAGCCAGATCCAGATGGTTGTCGCTGAAAATACCTTCCTGCTCTGCCGATAGCCACACGTGTCGGGCAAGTACATCCGAACACAGCATGAATCTGCTAGCCTCGCTTCCCTGAATCTCTGTCACTTCAATTTTTGCCTGCGGTAAATCCATCTCTTTCGTGTCTGCAAAATAAATTTCACTGGAGATCACCTGTTCACCATTCTGCGTCAGACGCGCGACCAGCATATGCTCCGCACGGTTCAGGCCACTCAGCCATTTGTCGATAGGCAGTATATGTACAATTCCTGCACCACCTGCTGGTTGCTTTACCTTAACATTCTCTTCACGAACAGCCTGGCTGCTTCGGATATGCAAAAGCGTCAGCCGCAGCGTACCTGATATCGGCTCTAGTGTATCGTTGACCAGATGTAGTGCCTTATTCCCCTGTTCTGTATCTGTTGCACTCAACAACACATCGGCAAAGCTACGCTTAGCCGTATATTGGAGCGCTTTCCAACGACCAAAATAGTCCATACTCGACCAGGAGGCAACGGGCCAGCAATCATTCATTTGCCAGTATAATGTTCCCATGCAATAAGGCTTGTGACGACGATGCGCCTCTATAGCTGCTTTCATTGCTTCTGCCTGTAAAATTTGGCTCATGGGAAGAAAACTTGTAAAATCCTTTGGTTCTCGCATGTACCGCTCCATATATTCTTTAATCAGACGATTGCCCGCACCGTTCTTCTGATGTGCCAGCATCACCGCAGATTCCAGTTCCAAATCCTTCTCTTCCGCATAAGTACGAACGGACTTGTATTCAGGAAAAGACTGAAAACCATATTCACTCATAAAACGGCCCACATGTACATGATAATTCTCAAACGGCTCAGACGCGTGCCATACACCCCAATAATGAACATCACCTGCAGTTGAAGACCGATGGGCATGCTGATTCCGATCTCTCGTCAGGTCAATTAGCGGGGAGGAGGGCCAATATGCTGTCTGCGCTGACCAGGTGCGTACCGCCTCCGGTAGAATCCGATGAAAGAGCATTTCATAATCATTCCACAGGCGTTCCCGTTGCTCAGGTGTGTAGTTCTTTTTCCAGCCCCAGCCTCCATTCTCTTCATAATGCGCCCACGCAGAATCGATCTCATTGTTGCCGCACCATAAGGAAATACAGGGATGATTACGCAGCCGCTTGATATTGTCCTCGGCTTCCTGTGCCACATTGTCTATAAAATCTTCATCGCCTGGGTACATACTGCAAGCGAACATAAAATCTTGCCACACGAGCAAACCGTATTCATCACAAAGCTCATAAAATACGTCTTGCTCATATATACCGCCACCCCACACTCGCAACATATTCATATTCGAGGCGGCTGCGCTGGCAATTTCATACCGATATCGTTCCATCGTAACTTCAGTGACAAAGCTGTCATTCGGAATATGGTTAGCCCCTTTTGCAAACACCGGAATTCCGTTCAGCTCAAAATAAAAGCTCTCTCCTGCTGCATCCCGTTCCCGTACAAGACGGATGGAACGCAGTCCCGTTTTTACTGATTTTTCCGCGATTACAGCTCCTTGTTCTTGTTCCACTAATTCGGCCACAAACGTATATAGATGCGGCTCCCCCAGTCCACGGCACCACCACAGCTTCGGCTTCTTCATCTCCAGCTCCAGCTCCACTGTCTGCTTCCCCTTCAGCAGCCGAACTGGCTTGGACCACACTTTGCCGTCAGCAGAAATACGCAACTCGGCATCTCTAATCTCATCTGCATTTTCGATCTCTACCACTGCCATGAGTTTAGCCCCTGCCGAACTCACTTCGTCCTGTCGAATAAACAAGTCTCTCACGATCAGACCGGACCAAGCCTCGATCCGAACCTCTCTCCAGATACCGCTCGTCACCAGCCTCGGTCCCCAATCCCAACCATAGTGGTAAGGAGCTTTACGTGCGAAAACGCTTACCTTTTTATCGGACAAACCACCTATTTCGGACTGATCATTGGGTGCAGGGAGTCCATAACCTAAGCTTTCCAGCTTGGGTACATCTTCAGCAATCGGAGAACGAAAACTGATTTCTAGCCGATTTTCCCCTTGCTGAACCAATGCCTTCACATCCCGTCTCCATACTCGAAACATATTATTGGCTGACAAGACAGATTGATCATTCACTTTTACATCCGCGTATGTGTCCAGACCTTCCAACACCAACTCTACACATTGACATTGAAGCTGATCTGCATTTATCTCAAAATGGGCTTCATATATCCAATCCTGCTTATCAATCCACTGTACCTCCATCTCGTTCATACCCATAAACGGATCAGGAATTTTGCCATGTCGTAAAAGATCGGTATGCACACAACCCGGCACTTTCGCGCTGAGCCACTCATCACTTTGTGCTTCTCTAAACCTCCAGCCATCCAACCCTATCACATTAACCATCGTCACAAGCCTCCCTATAAGCATGATTGGGAACATCTGGATTCGTCAGTAACATAACAAAAATAACATTAAGCTAACAAAGTAGTCAATTGTTTTTTTTGGAACAAGTGACAAAATACAAAATGAAAGTCGCCCTCTGCCCCAAACAGGCTAAAAGCGACCTCCTTTGTCTTCACGATGTATGGTGTCACACACGTATCTGGACATTAACTATATGTGATTGTGCTGATGGGACGCTCACGGTCATCATTTTCCCGACTGATCCGGGGTGCATGAACTTCCCGTATGAATAGCTCAGCATGTAGCAACTTTTTCTCGACAGGCGAGTTCGGGTTCGTTATGCGCCACAACAATTGGTCCACTGCACGCATTCCCAGCAATTCCTTATCCACTCTCACCGTGGCATAAATTGGCATTTGTTCATTCGTATCGTCAAACCCGGTCACTCCGCAACGCCTCGGAACGTCAATCCCCTTTTCTTTCAGCACATCCACGACCTGCGCAGCAGTCACATCATTAGCACATACAAAAACCTCAGGCAGTTTGTCCTCAGACAACTTGTCCATTTCCTCAGCAAGCGCCTGCGCTCCTCCGTGAAGAAGGGCTTTATTTTGTCGCAATTCTACTCCGCTCATTTCCAGTGTAGAACGACAAGCTTCCCAGCGTTCGTAGAAACTGTGAGCGTCATCAATATGACCCACAAACTGAAAGCGGGTATAGCCCCTACACAGCAAATCCTTCATTAATTCACTCATGCATGTGCGATTATCTGTAAACACCGTATCACTTAAAAATGCAGAATCCCAATGATCTACCATGACGACCGGAATACCCATCCGATAAATGTTTAGCAACAACGAAGTTGAAATTGTCCCTACTGTGATAATCCCTTTAATCGCCTCCGGGTTCAGTAGAGAAAACATATCCTCAGTCGAGGGCTCCGTTAACGTGATCATATCCATCCCCTTACGGTTCAGACGCTCGGAAATCCCTTCAAATACAGGTCCCCAGTACCTGGATTCCCTGTTCTGGTGCCGAATATTTGGAAATAACACCAGCACCGTACCCGACCATTCTCTGGCATCTGTGTCCCGAGGCTCTATCCCAGTCATTTTGGGATGACTGCGAAAATAGCCCATCTGGGCAGCAAGCTTAACCAGCAGCGCCCTCGTCTCTTCACTTACACCGGGTTTGCCTGACAGTGCACGCGAAACAGCAAACTTTGAAACACCCGCCGCATCCGCAATTTCCTGTAATGTTACTTTTCCACGCATCTCCTCACCCAACCCTATTCGAAATCTTTTTCTACCTTAGTCTTCTAAATATACAGGTATGCCTATAAACTGGTACCATCGTAGCATACTTTGTTTTAGATCATCAAACGATGGATTTACACAAATCCACACTTTTCATTAAAATATGTTTGCTTAATAAAAAAACAAACTGCATAACAAACAATTATAAATGACTTGACGTGAGGTTCTTTATTTCCTACAATTTACTATTGAAAGCACTTACATTGTGTAAATCATACTTATTAAGGGGGATTTGCAAATGTTCATGAACAGGTCGGTACGACAGAGCTCTATTCTACTCCTGTCTTTGCTGCTGCTCGTTACAACGGGCTGTGCGAATGGAACAGACGGTAAGGCAGAAAAGGAAGATCCTAATGACACCAGTCCCATTACATTTACTTTCTTTGGCGGTGATTCCAGCTCTAACTGGAACAACATGAAGGATGCTGTCGGACAGGAAATTATCAAGAAAACGGGCGTTACGCTAAATGCCGAACATGCTGTCAATGGTCGAGGCGAGGAAAAGTTTGCTTTAATGGCAGCGAGCGGAGAATATCCAGATCTCGTGTACCCTAAATCAGACATTGGCAAGTTAGTCGATGCCGGGGCACTCATTGACTTAACCGACCTCATTGACAAATACGGCCCTAACATTAAGAAAGTGTATGGAGACTATTTTAATCGTATTAAATATAGTAGTGAAGATCCAGCCATCTACACGATCCCGACCAATCTGGGTGTGGATCACATTGCGTTTGATGCACAAGCCGGCTTCGAAATCCAGCACCAGGCACTTAAGAAGCTCGGATACCCTAAAATCCGCACCGTTCAAGATTTTGAAAAAGCACTTAAAGATTATGTCGCCAAATATCCAACCACCAATGGACAGCGAACCATCCCCCTATCACTCGATGCCGAGGACTGGAAAATTCAAATTACAGTGACAAACCCGGCTGTTACTGCTACAGGTGGACCCGACGATGGCGAATATTATATTGATCCTAAAACACACAAAGCCATTCTTCACTACAAGCGCCCAGAAGAACGTGAATATTTCCGTTGGTTGAACCATATGTACAATGAAGGACTGTTGGATAAGGATACTTTTGTGCAAAAAAGTGATCAGTACAAGTCCAAAATTGCCGCAGGCCGTGTCATCGGACTCATTGATCAGGAATGGAACTATCAAGATGCCGAAAATGCGCTCAAGGCAGCAGGTAAGGATGAATTCACTTACGCCCATTTTCCAGTCACTTTAAATGAGAAATACGAGGATCATTCCCTTCAGCCCATTGGCTTCGATACCGCATCCGGGATCGGAATTACAACCTCATGTGAAAATCCGGTGCGGGCTATCAAGTTTCTGGATTTTCTGGCCTCCGACGAAGGACAAATTTTACGCAATTGGGGAATTGAAGGCCAGCATTACAACAAAGAGAACGGCAAACGAGTCATTCCAGCGGATGTGCAACAACGTAAGAACACCGATAACGCTTCTTTTAGCAGAGAGTCAGGTATCGGTTTGTACTGGATATGGGGGCCACATTATGGCGATAGCGTGAAAGACCCCTCTGGCAACTATTACACAACCAATTATCCGGAGATGATTACCGAAAATTATAGTCAAGCCGAAAAAGAGTCCCTTCAGGCATACAAAGCCCATACGTGGAAAGACCTGTTCCCGAACGAAAAAGATTTTCCGGTAAAAGAGTGGGGGGCTGCCTACAACATGCCTGTTCCGACCAATACGAATTACAATGTTATTTATCAAAAGTCGCAGGACATTGTACGCAAACGCATTCCTGAGGCCGTACTCGCCAAGCCAGATCAGTTCGACGCTGTGTATGACCGCATGCTCCAAGAGCTGGATCAGGCGGGTGTGCCAAAGGCTGAAGAAATCTACACTGGCCTAATTCAAAATCGGCTGAAACTGTGGTACGGCGAAAAATAGGGTTTGCCTTTTTAATGAAATATTACAGGGCTGACAGACCATGCTGTTCAGCCCTTCTACATTAACTATTATTACATATTCTGTTTGGTTTCTTTTTCTTTTCAAGAATTACTTTTCCCTGATACACGATTGACGTAAAACAATAAAATGATAGGAATCAACGCAATCCCGCCACACATCACCCAAGATATTTGAATAGGTGTTTGATCGGAAGACAAATCCGTAAAATTACGACTGATGGTCCCTGTCACGATTAAACCTATGCACATGCCTAATTGTGAAATCGCAGAATCCAGAGATAGTAGTGTAGAACGATACTCATTAGAGATTCTTTTGTTCAGAAAAATTTGTTTCGCAACCGGGTACATGCCGCGCCCAATTTCATAGATCAAAAAGGTAAGCAGTACAGGATAAAATGTGTTGAATGCACCGGCTAAAATGAGCCATATCCCAATCATGCCGCAGGCATACATGAGTATATGTACATCACTGAATCGTGCGCCTAGCTTTCGAACCAGGTAACTTCCCAAAGTCATACATAGTGAATACCCTGCCTTGATAAACCCCATAATCCAAATCCCTTGTTCAGAAAGGCCAACCAGACGTGGCTGTTGGAATGTATTCCCCGCCGAGTTCGAAAAGCTGATAAATAAGCCAATCATAAACACAATCCAGATAAACTTATTTTCAAAACCGATACGGACACTTTCTCTGATAATCGTTTTAATACGAGTAGTAGACGTCTTTCGATGTGCAACATTCTCCTCATCCATATAAAAGAAACATAGAAAAATGCATACAATAATAGATAAAATACTAGCCGCCCATGGAAGTGAATAGTTAAAAGTTGCGAGGAAGGCCCCCAACAGACCACAAATAAATCCCGAAATGTACTGTATACTGTTAGAGGTTGTAAAAAGAACTTCCATGGGCTTATCACTATTTTCCACAACCCATGATTCCAACGAACCTGATTGTAAACATATAGCCAGACCTCCAAAGACTTGTGCAAACACAAGCACCCCGATATGATCTGTCGAAACGAACAATACACTATAGGCTAGAAAACAACAAAGTCCCAAAATAACAGAGATTTTTCTTCCATACTTGTCTGCAATAGCCCCAGTAGGTATCTCAAACAGAAAAATACTTATAAAGAATACAACCAGTAAGAAGTTCGCACTCTGCAAAGAAAGTCCTTTAGCTAATAAAAAAAGGATGAGCGTAGTCCCCGTGATTTCACTCATAAAAAATTGAAGAAAGCTGACGGAGTAATATAGCTTATGAGGTTGCACTCTCAGGATTCCGTCGATTGCTGTGCAGCCTCATATTCACTTCGCAAAATCCCCATCTGAATAATGTCATAGTATCGCCCTTCCCTGAATAGCTTTTCCCGCAGCCGCCCTTCCTCCTTGAAGCCGCTGGCCAAATAGCAACGGTGTGCACGTTCATTGAACGCATAGACCTCCAGCTCCAGTCGATGTAGGTTCAGCGTATGAAATGCAAATTTTTGTAACAGCCGGATCGCTTCCCGTCCATAACCTTTGCCCAGATCACCGTCACGCCCGATCACAATTCCAAGGGTGGCATGCCGATTCACCCAGTTGATTTTAAATAAGTCCAATTGTCCGATATAATCCAGGGTGTCTTTATGCGCAATGACAAAACCTTTGATCTCGGGGTTGCCGTCAATCATCATCTGTACAAAAGATTCACTATTCACCTGTGAATGCGGATAGATAAACACGTCGCTTAAACCACGTGTGATTTCCGGGTCATTGACCCATTTTCGGATATCTGGTATATCCTCTTGACGGTATTCTCTCAATACAACTCGTTTTCCAATGATATGCGGCATCGTAATCTTCCCTCCGATTATGTATTTGTTTAAGCACCTTTATGCTTCCATTACTCTCACAAACTCCAGAAAACGTGTACCTTTATAATGAAGCTCCCCACGATCCCCGATCACAATCATACCAAAGTCCCTATCCTTCACCTCCAGCTCCTTACGCTCACCCCCGTCAAACTCAAAGGTGATATAATAATAGGTCGAAGCTGAAAAATCGCCTGATCCCCCACGCACTCTCGTCCGTTTATCCACAACCTTACATGAACGTTGTACCCGTTCGGCTGCTTGATTGGACAGGCCCGCTCCGATCGTTTTGACAATTCCCATAATCATTACAAAAGCAATGAGTCCAAATACGATAAAAAAGATCGTATTAAACGATTGAACTTCCATAGAATCACTTCCCATTCACTTCATCCTTTCTACAGTAAAATGTAAATTTTCCATTCAATTGCCCATTGACAAATCGTACATCTTCACCCTCAAAAACTCCAATACTTTTTTAACATACTTACGAAAAAAAAGTTCTTTCGCTCTTTTCCGCACCCCGCTTGGACTTCTACCCGATCTGGGTCCTCTGATCCCCTCTAGACCGATTGACAAAACTATATATAGATATAAAATAGAGAATGTACTCTAAATATAGTGTAAAAAACGTATTTATGCCCGATATCTTGAAGATACAGGTATGAAAATACATGTAAATATAGAGTCAAAAATCTTAAATGGCGCAGCCAGCAAGGGATTCCATCTATAATAGATCCCAGGCAATGCCGTTTTCTTTTTTCGTTAAATGTTTAAGGGGGTTGCATACCATGCTGATTGCATATGATTCCAAGACCGGCAATGTAAAAAGATTTATAAACAAGCTCAAGCTTCCAGCGGTTCAGATCGAGGAGCAAATGACTATAGAAGAACCTTACGTACTTATTACATATACAACTGGGTTTGGGCAGATACCTGAGAGGGTATCTTCCTTTTTGAAAAAGAATGCTCAAAACCTTGTTGGTGTAGCTGCAAGCGGCAACCGTAACTGGGGTGAGAAATTTGCCAAAAGTGCGGATTTGATTGCCGATCATTATAATGTCCCCGTGATTAGTAAATTTGAATTATCTGGAACGTTCGGAGATGTAGAGCGTTTTAAACAGGAGGTGAGCCGAGTTGCGGCATATTGAATTGAACAACATGTTGATGAAACGCGATACAGACGGCTTTTTCCAATTGGAAAAGGACCAAGAGGCTGTAGCAGAATTTATGAAGGAAGTTCAGGAACGGAGTTTGAAGTTTGCTGACACAGCCGCTCAAGTGCTGTATATGATTGAGAATGATTATTATGAGAATTTCTACAACAGCTATACGGCTGACGAAATTAATGATATTTTCCATATCACTCATAGCTATAATTTTAAATTCCCTTCCTATATGGCAGCATCCAAGTTTTATACCGATTATGCAATGAAGAGTAATGACCGTAAAGTCTATCTGGAACATTACCCTGATCGGGTTGCCGCGGTTGCCCTGCATTTGGGACGCGGTAACGCGGATACGGCACGCCTGTTGTCCCGCTCGATGATGGAGCAACGTCTCCAGCCAGCGACACCAACGTTCCTGAATGCAGGCAAAAGCCGCCGTGGGGAATTGGTATCCTGCTTCTTGCTCGAAATGGACGACTCCCTGAACTCGATCAACTATGTGCTAAACACTTGCATGCAGTTGTCCAAAATCGGCGGCGGTGTTGCCGTTAACCTGTCGAAGCTGCGGGCACGCGGCGAAGCGATTAAAGGCGTAGAAGGCGCAGCAAAAGGCATTATGCCTGTGCTGAAGCTGATGGAAGACGGCTTCTCTTATGCGGATCAAATGGGGCAACGTAAAGGCTCTGGGGCAGCCTATTACAACATTTTCGGATGGGATGTGCTGGAGTTTCTGGATAGCAAAAAAATCAATGCTGACGAAAGAGTACGTCTTAAGACACTTTCGATTGGATTGCTGGTGCCAAACCGTTTTTACAAGCTGGCTCAAGATAATGAACCGCTGCATGTATTTGCTCCTTACAGTGTGTTCAAAGCCTATGGAACACATCTGGACGACATGGATTTGGATGAAATGTACGACACGCTGCTCGCCGACGATCGGGTGAAGAAAAAAATAGCGATGAGCGCACGTGACATGCTGACGAAAATTGCCATGATTCAGTTGGAGTCTGGTTATCCATATATCATGAACAAAAGTAACGCGAACCAGGCACATGCTCTTAAAAACGTGGGTCAAGTCAAGATGTCGAACCTATGCACGGAAATCTTCCAGTTGCAGGAAACTTCCGAAATTACAGATTACGGCCAACAGGATACCATCCGCCGGGACGTGAGCTGTAATCTGGCTTCTCTGAACATTGTAAATGTGATGGAGCATGGCAAAATCCGCGAATCCGTTCACGAGGGTATGATTGCGCTCACCTCGGTCAGCGATATGACCCAAGTAGCTAATGCGCCAGGTGTTGCGAAAGCGAACCGTGAAATGCATTCCGTCGGTTTGGGTGTCATGAATCTGCACGGCTACCTTGCCAAGAACAAAATTGCGTATGAAAGCAATGAAGCAAAAGATTTTGTCCGTACCTTCTTCATGACGATGAACTATCATTCCATCGAAAAGAGTATGGAAATCGCGAAAGCGGCTGGACAAAGCTTTTATGGATTTGAGGAATCGGATTATGCGACAGGCGTATATTTTGACCGATACCTGAACACAGATTATCGTCCAACAACTGCACGTGTGCAAGAGTTATTCAAGGGCATCTATGTTCCGACTACAGCGGACTGGGACAAATTAAAAGCAGATGTGATGAAAAATGGCCTGTACCACGCCTATCGTATGGCAATTGCGCCGACTGCCAGCATTTCGTACATTCAAAATGCAACATCCAGTGTTATGCCGATTGTTGAGCAGATTGAAACCCGTACCTATGCCAATTCGACGACCTACTATCCAATGCCTTATTTGCAAAAGGATAACGTGTTCTTCTATAAATCCGCTTATCAAATGGACCAATTCAAAGTGCTGGATCTGATTGCAGAAATCCAGCCGCATGTGGACCAAGGAATTTCGACCGTTCTTCATGTGAACAGTGACGTGACTACGCGTCAGTTAGCACGTTGCTATCTGTACGCCGCACACAAAGGACTTAAATCGTTATACTACACACGCACCAAAAAGCTGTCTGTGGAAGAGTGCCTCACCTGCTCCATCTAAGCATAAATGGTAACAAGCTGTAGTATAAAAATTAGATTTTAAATAGATATGGATGCTTTGCATTAGAAGCTGTATCCAGCGTGTGGTTCAGACCTTTACGGGGCTGGACAAGACCCTCGCGGATACAGCTTCCGTATGTCAAGCATACGATGATTCGCCTGCACTATTTCAATGTGTGTTTCTAGGGAATCTCGCAAGCTGAAGGGAGAATGCTAACAATGACAGGTATACAAGCCGTAAACTGGAATCGCTCGGACGATGATTTTACACTGATGTTCTGGAACCAGAACATCATGCAATTTTGGACGGATGATGAAATCCCGTTGTCTGACGATAAAATGTCCTGGGTAACCCTCAGTGATATCGAAAAAGAAGCCTACATGAAGGTGCTGGGCGGATTAACACTGCTGGATACCATTCAAGGCGGTGTAGGTATGCCGCAAATTATGGAGCATGTGGACGGACTGCAACGCAAAGCCGTACTAAGCTTTATGGCGATGATGGAACAAATCCATGCCAAGTCGTACAGTAGCATCTTTACAACGCTAGCTTCCACGGAAGAAATTGACGGTGTATTCCGCTGGGTGGAAGAAAATCCACATCTCCAAACCAAAGCAGAAACCATTCGTCAATATTATATGAATATCCACACACCGAAAGACCTCTATCTCGCGATGGCTGCGTCGGTGCTGTTAGAAAGCTATTTGTTTTATAGCGGCTTCTTCTATCCTCTTTATCTGGCGGGCCAGGGCAAGCTGACATGTAGTGGAGAAATTATCGATTTGATCTTACGGGACGAAAGTATTCACGGTGTGTACGTAGGTGTACTGGCACAGGAGATTTATGCAGAATTGGACGAGGAAGAACAACGTGATCTTTACCAGACGCTGGTAGGCTTGCTGCGCTACTTGCATAATAACGAGGAACAATACACCGAGCAAATTTACACCCCTATTGGACTCGTAGACGATGTGAAAGTCTTTTTGCGCTATAATGCCAACAAGGCCATGATGAACTTGGGCTTTGATCCACTGTTTGAAGAAGAAGAAGTTAATCCCATTGTATTCAACGGCATCAGCACCCATACTAAGCAGCATGATTTCTTTTCTAAAAAAGGAAACGGCTATGTGCGGGCGATGAATGTAGAGCCGCTGACAGATGATGATTTTAATTTTGGCGTATAAGTACAATTACGTAAAACTGTAAACAAATAGGGTTTCAGAACTTGTCCCTGAGTTCTGAAACCCTATTGCCTAAAGAAAGTAGATAGTTTACATATTTCAGGATTTTGCAAAATCCTCATTTACATGCGTTCGCTTATATAAAACTGGTATTGCCGCTGTTATAAGGATTATACCCATAAAAGCGGGTGCGGCATGACCAAGTGATACATAGATTTGACCCCCAATAATAGGCCCAATCATTCTTGCTAAAGCCTGAATAGATTGACTACCTCCTTGAATCCTTCCTTGTTCACTAGAATCGACAGACTTGGAGAGCATCCCGTTGAATGAAGGTCCAAAGATCGAATCACCGAAACCAAATATAAACATTCCAGCGATAAAAAGAGGATAGAATGAGAACAAAGTAGATAGCGCAATAAGACTGTAACCTATAATCTCCGAAACCATTCCAAGAATGGCTATCTGTTTATCATTAAGTTTTATCAAAAGCTTGGGCATGATGAAACCTTGTGAAATGATGTCTTGGAAACCCATAATTGAAAACATAAGTCCGATTAGTGCAGGCCTCCAACTGAAAGTATCCATTGTAAATTGTGAAAAAACGGCCTGTAAAGATCCGTTGGGTATCCAAAGTAAGAACGCAGAGACAAGTAACCTATTTAAGTTTTTCATGGAAAGCAGATTTGCAAGCTGTGTAAATGGATTCAGTCTTACAAAGGTAATCTCTTTCAGTCTATGTTTCTTGTCAAGGCTCTCAGGCATAAAAAAGAATCCATAAACAACGTTCAATAAAGTTATGATTGCTCCAAAATACATGGGTACAGAATAACCAAACTTGGCAAGTAATCCGCCTAGAGTTGGCCCAATGACAGTGCCTACACCTACAACCGCACTCACCCATCCAAAGTATTTGGTTCTCTCTTCTGGAGGAATGATGTCTGCAAAATAGGCGAAGATCGTGCTTATGCTCCCGCCTGTTAACCCTTCTATGATGCGCCCAGCAAATAGTACCCATAGAGCTCCTCCTATGCCAAAAACCAAGTACCCAATTGCGGAACCCAAAAGGCATACTAAGAGCAATGGACGACGGCCATATTTGTCGCTCAAAGCTCCAAGTACGGGAGCCGCAAAAAACACGCAGAATGCATAAACAGAGGTCAGCAGCGTAACAACTATAGCTTGTTCTCCCGGACTGCTTGTATAAGGCTGCACTAAGAATGGGACGACAGGTATTATGATACTGAAGCCTATTCCGCAAAGAAATACAGAGATAAGGCCGAATATTAAAGCGTGTTTATCTACGGTTTGTTCTGTGTTCTGTTCATTGTGTGATCTACATTTGAACACTTCATTTCTCCCCTTAAAGGTTAATTTTCACTTCCTCGGAAGCAAAAATATCGTATCACAATTTTGCTTCCTCGGCAACAAAATAATAACAAAAAAATGCAGCCCGTTCTCAATAGAGCCCGGCTGCCTATGGTTTGATTTTCATTATTCAAATTTATTCCGTCTTAATATCTATACCCTGTTTTTTTATTTCTGCATCCAAATGCCTACTATACTTTTCCAAGAAGCTAATCATACTGTTAAATTGTTCTTCGGTTACCTGCTCAAATACGGCTTTATCCCGCTCTTGAAACTCTTTGTGCAGTTCCTCATGGATGTTATAGATTACTTTCCCTTCCTCAGTAAGCCTAAAATAGACTTCTTTCTTGTTATCCAGCTTCTGGTAGCTTTCGATAATGCCTTTTTTTATAAGCTTCTTAGTTATTTTACTTATGGCACCGGTAGTCATATAAAGGGACTCCGCAAGTTTTGTCACGTTGGAATCTGCATTTCTTTCAATGTATTCGATGCAATGTACTTCAGAAGGCTTATAACCCTTAAGGCTGTTTTCCATCTTATCTTTATTAAGCCAAACCATCTTGTTAAATAAGTCCCTGAAACCCACTATGACCTGTTCTTCTTTGTTCATGGCCTGTCCTCCCACCAGTTGGTGCATTAACAATACAATATAGTATATTTTTGTTTCTATTTCAACAATATTAAAATAATTATTGAATTGAGCACGAGGGCATACACGAAAAAAAAAACGGCCAGATCGCTAAAGTAGCGGAATCGAGCCGTTTTACATTTCTTAAGACCGAGCCTCAGTGAACATTTGAAAAGTGACACCAAACTTGTCTGTTACATTCCCATAAGCTGGACTAAAATGGGTTTCCTGCAAAGGCATTCCCACCTGTCCTCCCTGCTGTAGAGCATTAAACATTTTTTGAGCTTGCTCCACACTATCGGTTGTAATACAGATGCTCACCTGATTCCCGCGGCTAAACGGTGACCCGGGAAAGGTATCAGAAAACATGAGCTCTGTCTCACCCACTTTAAGGGTAGCATGTCCCACACGTTCCTTGACCTCTGCGGGAATGGGAAAATTGGGGTTTTCCGGCATTTCCCCAAAGGTTTGAATAAAAAGCAGTTGAGCATCCAATGCCTCTTTATAAAATTCGATTGCTTCTTTTGCATTTCCATCCATCGTGATGTAAGGAATCAAACGTTTGGACATCTTCAACACAGCTCCTTTAATTCGAGGTGGTTAACCCAGCATTTCTCCTGTATTATATACAAAACTTGTCAAGAAAAACAAATCTGTATTCTTAGCTTTCATGCACTTGAACGCCAAGCTGCTTTAGCTCCTTTATCGCTTCCGTAACGTTACGCTGTGGATGAAGCGCAGAGATCATCTGTGCAGTGATCGGAACGCCGTTGAAAATCTGGCTTACCACCCCTAGAGAAATCGGCAACTCATAGTAACTCTCAGCCCAATCCTGATATTCCTCCGGTGTAACTATAATTTTCCCCAACAAAAAGGATGAGCCATCGTCATATCCCTCAGGAAAGTTCGCGTTGCCCATACGCCACTCTTTATCTCCCGCTTCCCTCCACATACAAAAGGTAACGTCCTCTTTCTCCAGTGCTTCATCTTCCAAAAGCTCCATCATATCATCAGGCACACCGTCATATATGCCCGGCCAGACTTCATATTCGTCTCTCGCATGAGGACTTACAGGGGATTCATGGTCAAACCCCTTCAGCAGCACACCTTCACCCGTCCATAGCATATGAATCGTATCTCCAGCGCCATTGTTTACCTCACCCAGGCACACATCACCAGACCATTCAGACTGCATACGATACGTGCGTAACCAATCTTCTGGAGACAATATAATGTCCAGCGCTGACAGTAGTAGCATTCTGTCTTTTAAACCATTCGGCGTTAGCTGTGCATCAAGCATCATATTCTTCATCATTCCCCCACTTTGTTCATGCGACTAAGAATTCATCTGTCCCTACCTATATCTTTCAAGCTTCGCCCGCTCAACCACCTGCCGAATGAATGGTCCTTTGGCTTCTGTATACGCTGCACGGTCATATTTGAATGCATAGCTTTCTAAAAAATGCCTTCTAATCGTGCTTGGCACAAATCAGAAGGCATTCTCTTGTTCAATTTAAAAATCATTCAGCAACTCCAACCCTATTATTCGGCTTCTCAATCACGATCAGACAGGTGCTGTCTGGCAAAGAAACCTGCTGGCCCTGCTCATCCATGAACTCAACACGTCTGGACAGCGCCTCGGCATAGCCCTCCTGTAAATAATGACGGCTCACGCGGATAATCGCTTGTGATCCAAGTGTGCTACGAATACACTCTTCATACTGTGACGGGGTAAAATAACCAAACTGCTCCTGCACTTCATGCACATAGGCTTCCGCTCCCCATGTATAGGTATAGAGAAATTCCATCGCATCGTTCACTGGTAAAACAGCCTCATGCTCCCCCACACGCTCTATTTCAATGTGGCGACCTGCAAAATCTTGCGCATACCGTATCAGCCATTCCATTCCATCCGGCTCCAAGAATCGAATTCGTCTGCGCTGCTCTACTGGTTCGGTCATAATCCCGTCACGAATGATGATACGCCCGCCGGGTGCAAGCACACGATAGGCGCTCTGCAGAGCTGCCTCCACTGTTTGTGGATTGAACCGAATCCCATCTCGTTCAATGTAGGAATAGAGCTCGTGAAGAATCGAAGAGAAGATGACCGTGTCCATACTCCCCGTTTCCACATATTCCTCTAACTGAAGCGCATCCCCTTTGATGACATCCCAACGATGGCGCTCCAATTGCTTTTTACGTTTAAGTGCCTCAATGACATTTACAGAAATATCAAGACCTAATGGCTTCGCATCTGGTCTTTCCTGTTCGATCAGATCCAGCAGTACGCCCCCGCCGGGTCCAATATCCAGTATGCGGGTTCCAGTCACATAATCTAAAATGACCCTTTTGTAATCTACGGTCTGGTTCATATCTGTAAGGTACGTTTCCTCATTGTGAAAGCGATCATACGCATCGCGCCGTAATCCGAACAGATCGAACAGCAGCAGGACTGCTTTGTCATACAGAGGCGTTTTTTCTGCCTCAATACAAAAGTCAATCAGTTTCTCAGCCGCAGATGAAAATACAAAATTAAAAAATACAGTACTCGGCAGCTCCTCTTTATGCTCCACGATCACACTCAAATGAGGATTATGCTTCCGTTTTCCTTTTGAAATGTCCTGCCAAGACAGTGCACTTAAATATTTTTCTATCATTCGTTTTTTATATACGTTAATTTTCTTGACACCACGATAGTCATAATACATCGTATTCATGAGCGATTCGAAACTGATATGGCGAACGGTCGCAGGCTGTTCCTGCCCTGTGCCATCCCTTAATGTGAGTAAAAATACCTTTACCAGTTCTTGAAGTGAAAAATCCTGCAAAGCTGATTCTACATACCAAAGTGTCCGATTCTCCAACGGAGCCAGCGCCTTCTCTACATTCAACTCCCGCTCTAGTTCTGTGTAAGCCTGCTCGAACGGCTCCCCTTCATGAATGGAAACCGACCGTAATCTTTCCAGTCGCTCCTTTACACTCCAGACTACAGGTGCGTTATCCCATGCAATCCAGCCGATCAGCTGCTCCACTTCACTGCGTACTTGATCCCATAATGCAGGTTCCACCCCGGCGATAATACACTCGTTCAGGGCCCGTAAAACAAGCTCCAGTTCCTCAGGGCTTAGCCAGCCCTTACGAGTAATTTCAAGCAGCAGTCGATTTTCAGCAAAAGGAATTTCCCCCCGTATATATTGCCCGATCAATCCATGCGTCTCAATCAGAATTCGGGTCATGCTATTGCGCGGGTAAGCAGGGGACTCCGCTTGGGCCTGTCTGACATACAGTTGGGAGGATCCGATATTATGTACAAATAAATTAATACCCTCATGCTGCCAGCGTAGCCGTTCGCGGACTGTGCCTCCTTTGGCTGTCTCAGACCATACCAATACATCCTCCAGTAGCTCTTTAACCCAGAATGACAATGGAAGTCCGTCCAAAATAAGCAACGTACGCTCCACGTAATCCAGTACAGGATTGGCATCCTTTAACTCACCTATAGATCGAATGCGTTCCAAATTTACAATACGCTCCTCAGCCGAAACAAGCAGCTTTAACCAAGTCGGTGTATCCCAGGCCAGATCATTTTCTTTCCTGTAATTAGCAATGGCTTTTAACGATTGCAACATTTTTCTCACCTCGTGTGATTCGGATTCGGTATGCACAGGAGACTTTGAATAAGACATTTGGATTAAAACCTTGTATATACTACACTTTACCATACATTTGTAACTTCCACCTCGTGGAAAATATTAAACATTTGTATCAATCAACCGCTTGACATACTTTCCAAACGCACACATAACCCTCAAGTGCACTAGACAGTGCCACTTCAGACAAAACAAATGACCGTAACTTCCATATAAGGAATTACGGTCAGCCTGTTTATTTCCATATACAGTTTAACGACACGACTCCCACTACCTCCATCTTCCGAACTTATCATTCTGTACTTCGTTAACCTGTCCAAAAAATACCTGCATGATCTATTTCTACCTGTTCGAGCTGTTCTTCAAAGCACGGATTAGGTGCAATCTCTTTTACACGCTGCCAGCTTTCAGCCTCTTGCCGGGCATATACATGCCAATGATTTTCTTCCCAGCGAAATTGGACAATGTCCGTGCGATCCCACAACTCAGTTTCATTAGAAGGCCTTTCCTCCGTCAAGATCAAACAGTTATCCTCTATTTGATAAATGAGCCGCACGTCAGAACGCACGTAGCCTGGCACCTTTAGCGCAATATAGCCATTCAGCAGGTATTCAACCTTTTTAACGGTAAACGGATCAATCCGTTCGTTCACGAGATTTCCACTCCTTGATCAATTCGTAAATATTACGATTTAAATATAGCAGAAATCGAAGTTTTTGAAAAGAGTCCTTCATGCCGTCCCAAAATCAAAAAGATATCCTCCAGCCTGAAGGCTCAGAAGATATCTCATTACTCTTGTTATACGCAGCCGAATCATAATCCCCTATGATTTCTAGAAAGTTAAAGTGCCACTGTGCAACACGTCAACCATCTATAATAAATTTCGCTTATTTATCAACAGAAACGCCATCTGGTACTGGAATACCAAAATCAGGTGTTCCATCTTCTTTCCAGTAGAACGGCTGCACACGTGTATGACGATTCGGATCATACAGCGGGTCGCCTGTAATTTCCTTGTAATTCCGGGCGTGATATACGATTACATCGCTACCATCAGCAGCAACCGTAAAACTGTTATGACCTGGCCCGAATTGTCCTGTTTCCTCATGGGTGCAGAATACCGGCTGAGGTGATTTCGTCCATGATTTCGGATCAAGTAAATCCGCATTCTCATCTGCCGTCAACAGACCCATGCAATAATTGTGGTCTGTGGCGCTAGCTGAATAACTGATAAAGATCCGCCCGTTCCGTTTCAGAACCGCTGCTCCTTCATTCACCTTAAAACCGATGATTTCCCAATCATATTCAGGAGTGGAGATCATCACCTGCTCACCCCGCAACGTCCATGGATTGCTCATTTCGGAAATATACAGATTGGAATTACCGACGATGTCAGGGTCCTTCTGAGCCCACACATAATACAAAACTCCATTATGCTGGAAGGTTGTCGCATCGAGAGCGAACGTCTCCCAACGGGTTTTGATCTGTCCTTTTTCCACCCATTCCCCTTCCAGAGGATTAGCTGAATCATTTTCAAGCACGAACATCCGGTGGTCGAACAGGCCTTCCTTCGTTTCTGTTGTACGAGCTGCTGCAAAATAAATGTACCATTTGTCGTTTATATAGTGAATTTCCGGTGCCCAAATGTTCGCACTTAACGGGCCCGTTTCATATTTGTGCCACACTGCGACAGGCTCTGCTGTACTCAAGCCTTGAATAGTACTTGCTCGTCGAACCTCAATGCGGTCATACTCTGGTACAGATCCGGTGAAATAATAGTATCCGTCACTATGCTTGTAAATCCAAGGGTCTGCCCGTTGCTCAATGACCGGATTATTAAAGGGTACAGTTTGATTCATGGTTATTCTCTCCTCTATGTGTAGTATGTAGTTCATACAATTAATCGCTGATACGCTTTCCCCAAATGGAAATTCCCTTTTCATTCATACCCGTGAAAATTAAAGTATGGCGACCAAGCTCCCAGTCCCATGAAGGAAGCAATAACAATTCTTCCTTAGTTCCTTCGGATGTATTGCTCCAATCTATTGTTAGAGTACGCTTGCCATCAAAGCTCCAGTGACCTTCAAGAGAACCGCTGGTTGCCCGCCCTCCATCTTTCAGACGGAGCGGTTCAGCTTCCACTTGGCCGTCTACTTCCTGCTTTATCACGATGCGCTCCCAGTTGCCGGATAATAGCCTTTTGGGTATATCCTGCTCCTTTTCGCCGGCATAGCGCTCTGGAGAGACGACCGGCCAGCCCTCTGCCGTCCACAATATTCTGCGTACATGCAGGTACGGCCAGCTCTTGTCCGTTTCTCCTCGCGCATGATGTACAATATAATAATCCGCACCGTCCTTCAGGACAGAATTGTGACCTGGCGCAACCCAGCCTTCTCCTTCGCTGAACCGATAACCGCCCAATACCTTGTTTCCAATCTCGTATTGAGGCAAATAGCTGGTATCTGCCATATCATGTCCATTCATGTCCACATAAGGGCCTGTGATAGAATCTGAACGGGCAACGCGAACATTGTAGTCCTCAAACAAAGAATCATACGAGACGAACAAGTAGTATTTACGGAACATTGGATTGTACACAATGTATGGTCCTTCTACAGCACCGTCCTCAGTTGCCCGATCTCTGGCAGCGATATTTTTACCATAGCCAGATTCTTTGAGCTTTCCAGTCTGGGGATCAAGCGGTGTAATATAAATACCGCCGAAAAAAGAGCCGTATACCATCCATGGATTACCCTCTGCATCCAGCACCGGATTGGCATCAATCGCATTCAGCTTGTCATGCTCTTCCGTTTTAACGACCAGCCCCTCATCCTTCCAAGGGCCTTCCGGGGAGCTGGATGTCTGCAATCCGATCGCAGACCGTGTGCTGCCAAAGGTAGAAGCAGAGTAATACATCCGATAGGTATCACCCATCTTGATGATGTCCGGTGCCCACAGATTGGTTGCCGATGACCACGATTCTGCTTCCTTTGGAATGCCGGGGAGTGCATACTGCACCCAATTCCAATGAATCAGATCAGTCGATTTGCGTACCATAACACCAGGTCTCAATTCTCCACCTGTCTTTACATCCGTTGAGTAGACATAATAGCCTTGATCCGTTTTGATAATCGCCGGGTCATGTGCATTGTTAATGGTCCAGCGCTGTTCATCGTTAATCGTACTTTGATCATACAAGTGATCGGGAGGCGGAGCCTGCGGATACACAGGGTCCGGAGTGTTATCCCCACAGCCAGATAGACCCAGCATGAGCAGCATAACCATAACTGTTATTCTCCTCCTTCCTTTACCCATTACATATTGTAACTGCCTTACATCATTCATGCGTACCCTCCAAGTGTCAATTAACCTTTGACACCCGAAATAGCAACCGATTCAATAATTTGTTTCTGGAAGATCAAGAATATAATCAGTACAGGTAACAAGGCTATTATTGATGCTGCCATTATAAGCGGATAGTCCGTCTGAATGGCGTAAGTCGCATTAAAATTCGCGATAACCAGTTGCAGTGTCTGCGTTTCTGGTGAGTTCAAGTAAATAATCGGTGCCAAATAATCGTTCCAAATCCCCATGAACCATAAAATAAGCTGTGCCGCAACTGCTGGCTTAATGAGCGGGAACGTTATCGACGAATAGAGTCGGAAATAAGAACTTCCGTCAATTTTCGCAGCTTCGATAATGGCATCCGGTACACTAAGCAAGTACTGCCGCAGGAAAAAGATCATAACTACATTTCCGAACAAACCCGGAACGATCAGAGGCAAAAGTGTATCAACCCAGCCAAGTTTGGAAAACATCATAAACTGTGGAATCATAACCGTTGGGTATGGAATCATCATAGATGCGATGAGTGCCAAAAACAGTTTGTTTTTATGGGGAAATCTCAGCTTAGCAAATGCAAAAGCCGCCACACTGGATGTAAAGGTACCTACAACGGTAACACTTACAGCTACAATCACGCTGTTCTTGATTCCGCTTAACAAAGGCCCTGCTTCCCAAATTTCCTTATACTTGCCAAACTGGAACACCTCTGGTATCCATACTGGTGGAAGAGCAAAGACATCCTGCTTTTCTTTCACTGAAGTGGACAGCATCCAAAGCAGCGGCGCGATCATCACAATCGCTCCAATCGCTAGTGCAATAAAGATAATGATATTGGTAACTTTCGTTTTTTGACTATGGGACATAATCAGACTCACTCCTTTCCGCGAAAATCAATCCCCATCAAAGGACGATTTTTCATTCATTTTGAATTGAATCAAAGTTACGATAAAAATGAAGATGCCGAGAATCATAGCCATCGCGGAGGCATATCCCATTTGCAGGTTTTTAAATGCCTTATCCCAAATATAAAAGACGATTGAGGCGGATGAGTATTCCGGACCCCCTGTAGGTGTCATAATGTTCATTTCAGTAAAGATTTGCGAACCACCAATGATATTAGTTACGACCAGGAAAAAAGTTACTGGTTTCACCATTGGCCATGTAATATTGCGGAACATTTGGAATCCGCTAGCTCCATCTAGCTCTGCTGCTTCATAATAAGAGCGAGATACGCTTTGCAGGGCTGCCAAATATAGCAGCATCGTATATCCGAGACCCTTCCAGACGGTCATGAGGATCAAGGCCGGTTTGACCGTATCCTTATCCATTAGCCAGTTAGGACCCTTAATACCGAATATTTCGAGGAATTGGTTCACCAAACCATAGTCCCCGTTGTATGCCCAGTTCCACATAATAGAAACGGCAGCCAACGAAGAAATAACCGGGATATAGTAAATCACACGAAATGTTGTCGTACCTGGAATCTTGCGATTCAAACCTAGTGCCAGCAGTAAAGCTAGTACAAGACCGATTGGAATACCTAGCATTAAGAAAAGAGTATTGTACATCGATTTATAAAAGAGCTCATCGCTAAATAAATCTTTAAAATTGTCGAGACCAATAAAGTTCATTTGTCCCAATCCGTCCCAGTCTGTAAAAGAGCCGTATAATGAATAGACAAACGGGAATAACGTAAAGATTAGCAGACCGAGAATAGGTGGAAGAATAAATAAGTATCCATATACCTTCTCTTTGCGGTAGAGATTAGATTTGGTTATCACAGGGCTCACCTCTGTTTCTAATTTGGAATGAAGATGATGTTAGCAGCATGATATTCAGCCACTAACATCATCCTTTTTTCCTCTATTTACGCATTATTTCTGTGATTTTTTCTCTTGCTCCACCGCTTTATCCAGCAGTTTCTGCATCTTCGGTTGTTCTTGTTTCACATAATCTGCCGCCGTAATTTTACCATCCAGCACAGGTTGAATATCTGTGAAGAAAATATCGTACCATTCTGCATTATACGTATAGTTGCCTGGTAATGAGCGTCCATAGTCATTTACGATATCAATAAATTCTTGTTTATTGTTAGGCTTGGTTTTCGTATCTTTGGACCATTCATCAGCCATGTCCAGCAGATTCGGAATTTGTACCTTGGCATCTACGAGCTGCTTCATTCCTTCTTTAGAAGTCGTCAGATAGTTAACCAGTTCAACAGCTTCATCCGGGTATTTTGTTTTAGAGGAAACGCCGATACCCAGAGAACCGATCCATGTTGCTGATTTGCCAGTCGATCCGGCTGGGAACGGCAGTAAATCATATTCGAATGGCAGTTTTTCAAATGTACTCATATCCCAAGGACCAACCGGGAAGAATGCCATTTCGCCCTTCATCCAACGTTGGTATGTGTCCAATGTTTGTGATTGTTCAATACCAGGTGTGATTTTATATTTGTTTTGCATGTCAGCAAAGTACTGAAGAGCTTCCGCAAATTTCGGATCATCAATCGTTACTTTCGTTTTGCTCTCATCCAGCCAATCAGCCCCATTACTCCATACAAAGGCTTGCAATGCCCACTGAACGTTAAAACCTGTACCGTATTGATCTGGCTTGCCGTCACCATTGGTATCTTTGGTCAACTCTTGGCTAACCTTGATAAATTCATCCCATGTATACGGTTTGTCTTTGTCAGGCAATGGAACGCCCGCTTTTTCGAACATCGTTTTGTTGTAGCCAAGTGCGAATGGACCTAAGTCCTTCGGCATACCGTAAATATCTCCTTGACCGGCCATTTTACCGTCATAGCGATACAAATCTATACCGTATTTCCAGATGTTATCCAGTTTAATATCCTTGTTCTTCTCAATGTAAGGAGTGAGATTCTTCAATACCCCACTGTTTACATAAGCTTTCACATCTCCAGGGGCAAAGTAAAAGATATCTGGAAGATTATTTCCTGTGATCGCAGCTCTTAGCTTTGTAGCATATTGATCCGCTGCCGTCACGACCATTTTAACTTTTACGCCAGGATGTTCCTCTTCAAATTTCTTGATTACTTCCTTATAAGCCTTTTGTTCATCTGTGCCACCACGGAACATGAATGTCA
This sequence comes from Paenibacillus sp. CMM36, assembly GCF_053570945.1. NCBI lineage: Bacteria > Bacillati > Bacillota > Bacilli > Caryophanales > Paenibacillaceae > Paenibacillus > Paenibacillus sp. CMM36. The sequence continues at coordinate 781,051 of NZ_JBSEDY010000001.1, read as the reverse complement.
GTTCCTTACTTCCATCACTACTGGAACTTCCCCCACTACAACCAGCCAGTGCAGCCACCATTAACAACAGAACAACCATTGTTATTGCAAAACCTTTTTTCTTTATCAACGCGACCCCTCCTAAATTTAAATGAAACCGCATACATTTAGTGTTAAAATAACTTTATACCACTCGGCCTAATCTTTAACTGTGCGGTACACAACCCGTTGTTGATTGCCGCTGTGATTATCATCCCTCTCATGTACCATATAATTAACATTTTACTTTATCAATAATGAATTCGTTTACAAACAAAATATAGCATGCCTTTCCTCGGTTCGTCAATGTATTTTTCAATCTTTTTAAATAATTATAAAACATAGATTAGAGTAACATGGAAAGCAAAATTAAATCGTATTTAAGTTAACTTTTATCGAAATAATCAGTGATAAAGCTTAAATACGATTTATTTTTGAAGTAATTCTTAATTCGGAGTTTAATTTGCTCCCCTCTTTATTTAGTAAAAAAAAATTTACAAAAAAGCAGTTTACTTCTTTTTGATTTTATTTTAACATAAATCAAAGTAAATATATAAGCGCTTACATCACAATTTTTATAGATAAGGATGGTCTATAGCTATGATTTATATTAAGGACTTAATGTCAGGATTAGATATTTTTAAAGCACTGGGTTCAGAAATCCGCATTCAAATTCTCGAGTTACTTGCCTACCAGGGACAAAGTATGAATGACATTGCTAACAAACTTAATTTGAGCAACGGTACCATTACAATGCATATTCGAAAATTGGAAGAATGCGGCCTTGTGGAGATCAATACCGTGAGCGGCAAGCACGGCACCCGAAAAATGTGCTATTTGAACAAGGATAAACTGATGGTAGATTTGCGCAGTAGAGAACAAAAAAATGTGTATGAGGTTGAGATTCGCGTAGGTCATTATAGTAACTATCAAGCGTCCCCCACTTGTGGATTGGTGACCCGAGACAGCATTATCGGCGATTTTGATGATCCACGCTATTTTGCAGATCCCGGGCGGCTGGAGTCGGAAATGATCTGGATGGCTGAGGGCTTTTTGGAATACCGTATCCCCAACTATCTGAAAGCGAATCAATCCTTTAAAGAAATTCAATTCTCCGCAGAACTGGGCTCAGAAGCACCCTGCTATTGTGAGGAATATCCCTCCGATATTTGTTTTCACATTAACGGTATCCCTATTGGGCACTGGACCAGCGCCGGAGATTTTGGAGAAGTGCCGGGGGTTCTCAATCCAGATTGGTGGCCACCGCATCTGAATCAATATGGTATGCTCAAATTAATTCGCATCAATCAACAAGGCAGCTTCATTGATGGGTGCCGCATTTCCGAGGTCACAATAGATGATATTAACCTTAATTATAAAAGCGACATTACACTCCGTTTATCTGTAACCGATGAATCAGAAAACAAAGGAGGACTCACTATTTTTGGCAAAAGATTCGGGAATTTCAGTCAGGATCTGCTTGTGCGCGTGCTTTACGATGTGCATGGGGAGGACAACGCCAACTCCTGACTCGCCACATGTAAAAATAGGCCGAAGCCTGTATTCATGGAATACATGTCCTCGGCCTAAACATCCTGATCCTCACTTAAAGAGATATAGATCAATAAATAAAAAATGACTGCTATCCCAAACACCAGCCAGCAAAAGGACAGCAAATGAAGCCTAGGTCCAGCATATACTCCCCAGCTCCAAATATCCGTAAGGAGCACCAGTGGCTGCAACAACACATCCCAGCTATTCCAGCGAGCAAATCTGCCTATATATACGCCTATGCTGTCCAGCCACAACAACACCAAAACTACAGCCCATGCGAGCCCCTTTGAACAAATCCTCCTCAGCATATGATGGATCACCAACACACAAAGGGATGTAAGAAAAAGGCCAAGCCCTGCTGCTGAAAAAGACGTAAATAAGATTAACCAAAATTGGGTGTTCAACCAAAAACGTGTATCAGGATTCACATCGTAAAAACGAAACGCATGAAGTAACTCAGTCACCAAATAGAGAGCATTCGGCAGAAAAAACAACCATACAATTAAAGAGAAAAATAAAAGAATACTCCTCACTTTTGTACTTCGCAGTCTGGATAAAGCCATCATGCCGAGAGTGATAAAGACCGGAACCCAGGCCAGGAATATATCCCAGTACAGAAATTGATACATCCTCGTTCCGCTTGTGGACTGTAAATACATAATGAGCCCGAAACAGCCCAACGTAGCTACAAGCAGCACTCCCAACAAACTGGGCAGCTTGTAACCCTTCCTTCTTAACAGCAAGTTTCCATCTACCTCCTGCCTGAGTTGCGTATATACGTCTTTTCTAATCCTAATTTTATAACGCTTTCATATTAAGAAAGAGGGTCTTTGTCTGTTTACTCCACGTTTCGTATGTCCTCAGATACATGGTTTGTTATCGTCAAGGCATCAAAGGTAACAGCACAGCCCTCCCCCACGGGAGATTGAGCAACAACTCCGACTTTTAGCTGGTTAGGAACATTCATCCCAAAATATCTCGCCAGCTTCCAATGCTGACCATCTGATGAATAATGAAATGCAAAGCAATTTCCAGCTCGTGCCACTCGTAAATACGGATTGGACACGTCCATCGCCCCAGAGATACAATCATCAGATGTATCCCGAGTGACCACACTAAGAATAGATGGAATGCTTTCGAAATATTCAAAACACAGCTTAGCCCAGCGGGTATCATCCGCCATTATCATCAAACATCCTGAATCATAAGGCTGCTTCATATCAACACGAACCCTCGTCCATATTGTAAAATCACCTTGAAGCGTTGTATGCAAAAAAGGTGCGGACGATTTAGTCGCTGCGCCGGACGGATCCCTAAAGAAATCTGCCTGTGAAGGTGCAAAAATTTGCAAAGACTTGGTATCATCAAATCTCCATTCTGTCGGCTCATTGATCCAGCTCCAATCCGCCGGCAAAACTTCACCGCTAAAGCGTTCAAATACGTTCATATGGATACCATTCCTCTCTGGCAATATAGTCATATAACACATTGAAATCTGGGGCACAATCCCCTTGATACCACTATATACGTTATTTTCCAGTCGTCAATAATGATGATATGTCTTTAGAGTTTATGAAAAAAAGACTTGCCATCCTGAAATGTTGTGCTTATAATTACACCTAACTTGATACGGTAACAAATTTCAATGACGAGAACGAGTAAGCTATACAGCGGATTTGCAGAGAGTTGGGGCAGGTGAAAGCCAACATTCCGAGGGTAGCCGAACGCCATCTCTGAGAAGCGGGCTGAACCTGAAGTAAGCTCTGCCGCCTTTCCAGCGTTAACCGGAACACGTATTGATGGATACGTGAACAGAGTGTCATTTCCTATGGAATGAAACTAGGGTGGTAACACGGGTATAAACTCGTCCCTTTTACAGGGGCGGGTTTTTTTGTTTTTCAAAAAGGAGGAAATCATCATGACAAATGTATCGACAGTAGTATCTATAACCGATTTTTTGACTCCAGCTGTACGGGAAATGCCGCCTTCAGGCATCCGTAAGTTTTTCGAATATAGTACAGGCAGAAAAGATATTGTATCGCTTGGTGTCGGTGAACCCGACTTTGTAACCCCTCAACATGTCAGAAAGGCCTGTATCACAGCACTGGAAAATGGCAAAACATCATACACACCAAATGCCGGTCTTCCTGAGCTTCGTGAGGAGATTGCCGGGTATCTGGAGAGCAACTTCAACACATCCTACAACCCGACAGATGAAATCATGGTTACCATTGGCAGCAGTGAAGCCCTAGATTTGGCACTACGCGCCCTCATCTCAACACACGATGAAATACTCATTCCGGCTCCATGTTATATTTCGTATTCGCCCATCACGTTTCTGAACGGAGGACATACCGTAACGGTTGAAACCTCTGCGAATCAGCAGTTCAAGCTGACAGCTGAGGCACTTCAAGCCAAGCTGACTCCACGATCCAAAGTGCTTATTCTCTGTTACCCGAATAATCCAACGGGTGGGGTGATGACCTATGAGGATTGGCTACCGATTGCCCGCCTGGTTGAGGAGCATAATCTTGTCGTCATATCAGACGAAATTTATGCTGAACTGACCTATGGACAGAAGCATGTAAGCTTCGCTGCTCTGCCAGGAATGAAAGAGCGCACCCTGCTCATCAGCGGCTTTTCCAAAGCATTTGCGATGACAGGCTGGAGGGTCGGCTATGTGTGTGGCCCCAGAGAGTTGATTTCAGCTATGCTGAAGATTCATCAATATACCGCCATGTGCGCTCCTATTATCGGGCAAATTGCCGCTATTGAATCCCTGCGTAACGGGCTGGAGGAAAAAGATCGTATGATGGAGTCCTACAATCTGCGTAGAAAATGGTTCGTTGAAGGCCTATGTCAGACAGGACTGCCATGTCACGAACCAAACGGTGCCTTCTATGCTTTTCCCTCCATTATGCACACAGGGTTAAACTCAGAGCAGTTTGCCAAGCGGTTGCTGGAAGAAGAAGGAGTCATTACTGTACCCGGTTCCGCATTTGGCTCAGGCGGCGAGGGCTTTATCCGCTGCTCGTATGCATCATCGCGAGATCAGTTGGAAATGGCTTTGGAGCGCATTAGCGCATTTTTGAAGCGCCTGTAAATGCGATTTTTCCTATCTTGAAATGAACATGAGTACTGGATGAACCCTACTGTAACAGCTTCTGAATAAGCTTTTTCTGGTGTGCTGGCAAGCCTTCCGGCCATTCCCCTACACGGCAATAACAAATGTCGGAGACTTCAGCGCTTGGTCGGAAAGTACCCGGAATGTCCGGTCGTCCTAGTCTTTAGGATGTCCGATATTCAGAACGTTTTGCACAAAATCAGTCTTGGCATCCGTGTACGCTTCACGATCATGCTGATTTTCCATCGCCAGCCGCCTTTTTAATACATCATATTGCTGAATCAGCTCAGGCTGTTCACGAAGTCGGTTCCGAAACAATAGCTGCCGATCCCAATGCTCATCAGATTTCAGTATGAGATGCAGATGTCCCTTTCTTTGATCCTGTTCCACTTTAACCAAAAATCTTCTCCATTCCCGACCGTCCAATTCAGGCGGAACATAGTTCCAGCCTGCTGGTTGTAAAGTAGACACGATCTGTTCCAGTTGATCCCAAGATTCTAATTTTGCCATTATGTCAATAATGGGCTTAGCGGAAAGATTGGGAATTGCCGTGCTTCCTATATGTTCGATTTCCGTCACCTTAAACGGCAGTAATAACTCCCGCAACTGGTGAATGATCTTTAGGCCCTGCTCTGACCAGGCAGGATCAGGATTCACTATTTTTACAGGCTCCGTAGCCCACACCGGCCAATGTTCCTGGTTTTGCTCCTCATGCATTCATGATCCCCCCCTAATTTCTATTCATGTATTCTCTCTTCAACTGTATCTTTTTGAATATCCTTAACACCATCTTGTAACTTACGGCTGTATAACTGAGCATTTTCCGCATCAAAACAAACAAAAATAATCTCATTCAAAGCCGAATGTTCACGTACAAAACGTGTCACTTCCTGTATAGCAATATCCGCCGCCTTTTCTTTCGGGAAACGGTAGATGCCTGTGCTGATATTCGGAAAGGCAATGCTTCGTGCATTCAGTTCTAAAGCTAATTGGAGTGCATTATGGTAGCATTTCGCCAATAGCTCCTCTTCCCGATGGTCGCCACCATTCCACACAGGGCCGACGGTATGAATAACATATTGGGCATCCAGCTTGCCAGCTGTGGTATAAACTGCCTCTCCTACGGGACATCCACCCTGCTTGTTTCTGATACTTACACAATCTTCTAAGATAGCCGGACCGCCAGCCCTATGAATCGCGCCGTCTACGCCACCGCCACCCAGCAAGCTTGTATTGGCTGCATTGACAATAATATCCGCCTTACAACGGGTAATATCCCCTTGCATCACACGTATTGTCACGTTTAATAGTTCAATTTGGGTATCCATTGATCCTCTCCCTCTTCTAAAAATCAACTCGTTTATATAGTCATCTTATAGTCTCTACAGGCAATTTCTACTATATCGTCATAGGTTTTCAACATATAGTGCTTTAGATTTTTCCCCCGTGCGCTTGCTACTGTAGCTAATAACGGCGTATCTATAAGCTCATCAAAGCTGCTGCCCTGCGTATATTCCCGTTCAGACATGTGCAAAGCGACGTCCAATTCAATCATGTTGAAGTAGTAGACTTCTGTAAATATCAGTTCATAGGGCACAAAATCATCTGCTGCTTCCGTTGCCAGCCCCCCATTAATCTCTCCCTTTAAAATCAGCTCCTTCTTCGAATAATTCATATGCACATGGTCCAAATAGATCGCATCTCGTCCATACAATACTCCAATCGGGGTTTGAACGGCCTTTATCTGTGGCATCCACGCTACCCTCCCTTCATCTCTATTTACCATCCAGCAACATAAGTGCGGTCGCAACCGCATGATCCACAAAAGAACGCTCTGGGCGTGATTTCATCATCACGGTAATCCCGATTAACAAAGAGACCAACATATGCGCCAAAGCCCGTGCATCCATAGTCGCCTCAAGCTCCCCAGATTGAACACCACGTTCGAGGGTCTCCTGAAAGACAGCAGAAAGATACATTTGATGTTCTCTAGTTAAAATTTCGAATTTTTCATCATGAGGGGCTAATTCTACCATCGTGTTGATGCAAAAGCATCCCTTATTGGGTCCCTCCTCGTACTCTTCTGCCACCACTCCTCCAAAAAAATTGTAAAATGCTTCTTTTACAGATGAACTATTTTGCAGCTTAGCCCTTACACAAGCTGCATGAGATTGCGTATATTTGCGCAGCGCGGCTTCGAATAATTGCTTCTTGTCTCCAAAAGCAGCGTAAATGCTAGGACGCTGAATTCCCATTTTGAAGGTTAAATCGCTTAAAGAGGTAGCCTCGAATCCTTTTTCCCAAAAAATTTGCATCGCTGCATCCAACGCTTGATCTTCATCAAATTCCCGTGGTCGAACCATAAGCAGCTCCTTCTTTTCGTATCGTTCAGTATATTAAGATTGTATGATTACGAAAAGGAACTGTCAAATATGTACAGGATAAACTCTTGACATAACATATATGCACGAGTTATATTGACCTAAATTAATTACATACCAATCGGTATATTATACTTAACGGTATGTAACTTACAGAAAGCGATGTGGTATGTGAAAATGAAGACGTCAGAAGAAAAAGCGGTACTCTTCCCTCATCAAACGGTAGCAAATGCTACCGAAACAGCCCCCATTCCCTCCCTGTCCCGATCTGTGGCACTCCTATTTGCCATAGCCTGCGGGCTGGCTGTCGCTAACATTTACTATGCACAGCCACTGCTGGATGCGCTGGCAAATGAATTTGGCATTACGCACTCATCGGTAGGCATGGTCATTACCGTCACGCAAATTTGTTATGCATTGGGTTTATTGCTGCTCGTTCCGCTTGGCGATCTTTTGAATCGACGGCGGCTGATCGCTGGGCAAATGCTACTGTCCGTGCTGGCATTAAGCGTGGTTAGCTTTGCTCCTACTCGTACAATACTGCTTATGGGAATGGCAATGGTTGGACTGCTGGCTGTAGTTACTCAAACACTCGTGGCTTTCGCCTCTACCTTGGCTAATCCGACTGAACGGGGTAAGGTCGTAGGTCTGGTGACCAGTGGAGTCGTTATTGGCATTCTGCTTGCACGAACCGTGGCCGGTGTATTAACTGATCTGGCAGGCTGGCGTTCAGTTTACCTTGTTTCTGCTATACTTACGCTGTTTATGGCTGTAGCTCTGTTGCGGGTGTTGCCAAAGAACGAACCCACGAGTGCGACACTTTCCTATCCGCAGCTGCTCCGATCGGTTATCTTGTTGTTCGTGCAAGAACGAATTCTACGCATTCGCGCTGTCCTTGCATTGCTCATTTTTATGGCATTCAGCATATTGTGGACTTCGCTTGTGTTACCTCTCAGTGCCCCGCCTCTATCTCTTTCACATACAGCCATCGGAGCCTTTGGCCTGGCTGGAGTCGCCGGAGCATTAGCAGCAGCACGAGCAGGGCGTCTTGCTGATCAAGGCTTGGGACAACGGACGACAGGTATCGCACTCGTTGTATTGCTGCTGTCCTGGTTACCTATCCGCTACACCGAGCATTCTTTGTTCGCTTTAGTTCTTGGCGTAATACTTTTGGATTTGGCCGTACAGGCTGTACATGTCACCAACCAAAGCTTGATTTTCAATGTTCGCCCTGAGGCACGGAGCCGACTTACCGCAGGCTACATGATATTTTATTCCATCGGTAGCGCCACCGGGGCTATTGCTTCCACTCATATGTACATCTATGCCGGATGGAACGGGGTGTGTCTATTAGGAGCTGGTGTCAGTGCTCTGGCTCTCATCTTTTGGGCTGTGACCCGACGTTCAACTTGATGGGGAGAATGCTATGGATTGAATCAGAAAAAACCGCCGGGTCCACGACAATGACCGGGTGGTTCTCTTCTGTCACGACAAAATCATCACTTGATTGCGATATAAATCAAAACAGGTTCATCAGGACTGCCATACACTTCAAAATCACCTGTGTATGTCCGCTCCCCTTGTCCCGTGGCAGCCCACTCCCAGATCGTCTGCCATACACGGAAGATAGAAGAGGGTTCCTGAGTTGTCTGAAAAATGGCGTAGCGTGCAGCCGGAATAACAAGTTCTTCAAGATCGTCAGGAGTTTGGAAATCAACAGCCGCTTCCTTCCCGATAAAGAATGTATACTCGCCCAAAGCTCCATTTTCATAGTCAGTATAGCAACCATAGACGGAAGCAGATCCTTCATGCCCCCTGATCCGACCTGGCACACCCTCGCTCCAAAAACGTTCCCACATGTTTGGAATGATCCCGTGAGATGTTTGTTCCTTCTGATTATTTGTACGTGCTTTTAGTCCAATTAAATGGATTTCACCTCGGTATTCCTCCCGAATGGGTCCATCAAGTTGAAGCTCTGTATCCTCTAAAGACCTCCACCTTTTCAAATGCGGTAGGTAATTACGCAGCATCGAAGTCGCTTCTTCTGCCTGCATCCCCTCTTCTACCAGGATAGGCACACACTGCTGAATCATCCCCTCCATAGTCAATTCAGGCTGTACAAATTCGCCTTCCTTGTAACAATACTTGCAATACTCATCCGTTTTATGATGTTGTGCATCCGTTCCATATTGGTCCTCATGCTCCAGCGGCATCCCACAACTTTGACAAGCTTTATCCATCCTCGTAAATCCCCTTTCGCTATCTGATATCAGGTATGCCACCAGTATAACGAAACAAACCTGACAACTATGGGTCAGGTTTGTTTTACTTTAATCTAAGAATTCCTTTATGATTCCCGAACTTCTTCGTAATTAGACGCAATACGCAGCGCCATCTTATGAATCTTATCCCGCAAATGGGCTGGTTCTTTGACAACCACATCCGGTCCCAGGCTTAAAATAAATCCGTACGCCCATGCATCCTCAGGAAACGGGACCGAGACCGTATAGATCCCTTCCTCCTGCTCGGTCAATGCTTCTACGCCAAACCAGTCCTCCGCCAGATGCCTTGAGTTACGGTTAAATTGTAGCGTAAATGGTTGTACGGCCCTGGATACCTCCATCCGCCCCTCATTCCACGGCAACACTTCATAAGAAAGATCCCTGCGAGCAAAAACGGTCTCTGTAACCACAAGGTCACTCATGCGGGAAAGCTTGAATAGACGAAACTGCTCCCTATCGGGACAATATGCATATACAAACCATTGTTGTCCTTTCAGAACGAGCGTATGCGGTTCAACATTCCGTTCTGTAATGGCTCCCCCCGCATTTCGATAGGTAAAGGCGACAGTGCGCGCTTGGCTCATTGCTTCTTTTACCTTTATCAATTTGCCTTCCTGCGCAGCCCGATTTCCCCATCCCGAATGATCGACGATAAACTGTGTGGTATGGACACTAAATTGCTCTTTCCCAGACTCTGGTATAATACTTTCAAATTTATGAAGTAACCGCGACACATTCGGGCCGCCCAACGACGAGGACAAACTCTGCAGCCCCATTACAATGTCCTTGACATCATGATCCGTCAACATACTGCGATCCAGGCGGTATCCTTCCATCAAGCCGATCCCCCCATTGGCTCCCTGATAAGTCACCACCGGAATACCTGCCATACTAATCGCTTCAATATCTCTATAGATCGTCCGGATCGAAACCTCATATAAATCAGCCAGTTCCTTCGCTTGTATTCTATTTTTCTTTAGTAGCAAAATGACGATAGAAAGCAATCGGTCAATTTTCATTTTTTCAAAACCTTTCACCATTAATAAAAATAAGCCATGAACTCCTCATCGTATTCCTTCATCTTACTCTATCTCTTATCTTGGGATTTAGCAAAAATCCATTGAGCGACTTTCAATAAACAAGATATAGATCGAAATGGTTTAGTTCGTCTATATCTTGCACTTCAGAGCCACTAGTATCGAATTTTGCAAAATCCGGATCTAAAATGACTCTGTTATTCTTCAATTAAAATAACCTCAGGTACTCTATCCAGCCGAATAGAATGCCTGAGGTTTCAATAACTCCTTACAAATTATGATTCGTAGCGCTTCAGCACAATGACCGCATTATGACCACCGAAGCCGAAAGAATTAGATAGCCCAATATTTAGTAGAGCCTTGCGCGCTTCGTGAGGCACATAATCCAGATCGCAAGCCGGGTCCGGATTGTCCAGGTGCATCGTTGGTGGAATGATGCCCTCCCGTAGGCTTTGCACAAGCGCAATCGCTTCGACCCCGCCCGCAGCTCCCAGCATATGACCCAGCATGGACTTATTCGCAGTAACCGGAATCTGATAGGCATAGTCGCCAAACAGTTTGTGGATTGCCAAAGTTTCAGCGGTATCCCCTACAGCTGTACTCGTTGCGTGGGCACTGATCACGTCCACTTCTTCCGGGGAGATGTGAGCCGAACGAAGGGCCGCTTTCATCGCCAAGTAAGCTCCGGTTCCTTCGGGATGCGGTGCAACCATGTGATAAGCATCCGAACTCGCTCCATAACCGATGACCTCACCATAGATTTCCGCTCCCCTCCGGGTAGCGTGCTCCAGCGACTCCAGTACTAGGATGCCTGCTCCTTCGCTCATGACAAAACCGTCACGATCTTGATCAAACGGCCGGCTTGCTATCGAAGGCTCCTCGTTACGTGTGGACAAGGCTGTTGCATTAGCGAAACTTGCCAAGGCCAATCGGGACACCGCTGCTTCAGCTCCACCGGCAAAAATGACATCCGCATCTCCTGTACGAATCGTCCGAAACGCCTCTCCAATTGCTGTATTCCCAATAGAGCAAGCCGTCACGGGGGAAAGCGTAGGTCCCATCGCTCCAAACGCGATACTAATTTGAGCAGCAGCCATATTTGAGATCATCATGGGTACCAGCGTCGGGCTAACTCTGCCCGGTCCACGCTGTAGCAGTACATCTACATTGTCCACCAACGTATCCAAACCGCCGACTCCCGATCCCACATAAACACCGACACGCTCCAAATCGGTGTGATCCAGTTCCAGACCGGAATCCTTGAGCGCTTGCTCTGCCGCATATAATGCAAACTGAGTAAACCGATCCATTCGTCTAGCATCTTTACGTCCCCATTGCTTTTCTGCATCAAAATCCTGTACCAGTCCAGCAATTTGTGCTTTCAAATCGGACACATCGAATGTATCAATTTTACGTATACCTGAATTGCCTTCCAGCAAATTCTTCCACAACGTGTCCACTTCATTACCCAGTGGGGAAACGACACCCATACCTGTTATCACTACTCTTTGCATAAGCTATTCATTCCTCCTGCTCGGTGACTTACTTATAATCCTCATTTTACCCTCGTCTTATCCTATTACAAGTGTTTGTTTATCCTGGTATAATGAACACTACTATAGTACACGCCTTATTGGCTCACTTCGGATATACCCATTGAATGGAGAGAAAATACCTATGAAAACGGAAGCACGTCTGGAAGCACTATCTGTTTTTCTAAAAACAAAAAGAGCCCGCCTACACCCACATATGGTCGGTCTCCCCCAAGGATCACGTCGCAGAACACCAGGCTTGCGCAGAGAAGAAGTCGCTCAGCTGGCTGGTGTCAGTACGACCTGGTATACCTGGCTGGAGCAAGGACGAGATATTAAGGTGTCCGCCTCTGTGTTGGATGCTATTGCTGCCGCATTGCAGTTGAACACAGACGAGCGCAAATATTTGTATGATTTGGCGATCGAGGCTGGGTCTCACAGCCTTCCTGCTCCTGCAGAGCAAGCCGTCATTTCCCCCTCTCTGCAAAAGATCGTACAAGAGCTACACTACTGCCCTGCTATTATTTCAGATCGGCGCTGTCATATTGTCGGCTGGAACGCCGCTGCTGCTCATGTTTTTATGGATTTTGCCGAGCTACCACATGAGCAACGCAATATGATTGAACTGCTATTCACCAAAAAGGAGTTTAAAAGTCTAGCTGTGAATTGGGAACACTTTGTAAAGGGGTTCCTTGCTATTTTCCGCGCTTATTACGGGCAATACGTGACAGATCCCTGGTATGCACAATTTATACAAAATATGAGCCAGGCCTACCCGGAGTTTAACGAGCTTTGGAATCAGAGCGAAGTAAGCTCTGCACCGGAGGTGCTCATTGAATTTCGTCATGCGAAGGCTGGCAAAATGCTATTTGACCTAACTTCTCTTCAGGTACAAGGCAGTGTTGATCTCCGTTGCAGTATCTACACCCCCAATGCGCAAACCTCAACGGAAAGCAAACTCCAAAAGTTAATGGAAGGCAGCTAAAGGATTTCATCCCTCCTGTTATGAAGATATCATTTTCCGTCCATACTACATCTACGATCTGTGCAAAAATAGATGCCACGTATGTGACAGAACCAAGAGCTTCAACTGTGCTACTACCAGGAGGGAGGGAATCATCATGAAAGCCAAATCGACAAGTTCCCCGCACATACACAATCAAGCGCCACTGCCTGTTCCGGTGCAATTTGATCGAAGCTGGCAGGATGAGCTGGACCAACGCCTACGCAAAGGTGGCCCTTGGGGAGATTGGAATCTGTATCAGCTGGCCATTGAGGCAGAAAAAGTCAAACTGGTGCCGAACTTCGATGAGCTTCAATGTCTACAGCATTTGCAAGACCTCACTCCACTACCCCATCAGCTGGATACCGCTCGGAAGGTACTGTTTCAAATGTCCGGACGTGCCATTCTTGCCGATGAAGTCGGCCTGGGCAAAACGATCGAAGCTGGAATGATCCTAAAGGAATATCTGGTTCGCGGGCTGGCTTCCAAAGTGCTTATTCTTGTACCCGCATCCCTGGTCCTACAATGGGTGCGTGAGCTGAACAGCAAATTCGGTATTCCCGCTGTCGCCCAGAAAAAAGCGTATTCTTGGTCTTCCGAGGTTGTCGTGGCCTCTATGGATACTGCCAAGCGAGAGCCCCATAGTAACATCCTGCTAGATACCGATTATGACCTGCTCATTATAGACGAGGCCCATAAGCTGAAAAATAAAAAGACATCCAACTACCAGTTCATTATGAAGCTGCGTAAAAAATATTGTTTGCTCCTGACAGCGACACCTGTACAAAACGATCTGTCTGAGCTGTTTAACCTGATTACACTGCTCAAGCCCGGTCAATTGGGAAGACATGGCGATTTTTCAGCCAACTTTGTTGTAGATAAACGTCTGCCCAAAAATGAAGATCAGCTCAAGGATGAGCTGTCTAAAGTCATGATCCGCAATCGTCGCGGAGAAGGCCCAGTTCAATTCACCAAACGAAATGTTTCCAATATTCACTTGGAACTTTCGCCGGAAGAGCAAGCGCTGTACGATGGGGTAACCTCTTTTGTCAAAGAGCAATACCAGGCGAATGGCGGAAATTTAAGTAGCATGCTGTCTCTCGTTACCCTTCAACGGGAAGTGTGCAGCAGCCGGGACGCTGTGTTCGTGACGCTGGTCAATTTGTCTAAAAAAATGGCTCCAGACTCTCCCCTACGCGATCGTGTCTGGGATTTGGTTGCACACATTAAAGCGATCAAGGCCAATTCCAAAGCAGAAAAGGCGCTCGAGCTTATCCGTCAGATGAACGAAAAGGTGATCATTTTTACAGAATACAGAGCCACACAGGAGTATTTGCTGAACTATTTCCGTGACCGTGGCCTATCTGCTGTTCCTTACCGAGGCGGTATGAACCGTGGACGCAAGGATTGGATGATGGATCTGTTCCGTGGGCGCATTCAGGTCATGATTGCCACCGAAGCGGGTGGTGAAGGCATTAACCTGCAATTTTGTCACCATATGATTAACTTCGATTTACCGTGGAACCCCATGCGCGTGGAGCAGCGGATCGGACGGGTGCATCGACTTGGACAGACGCATGATGTTAATATTTTCAACTTGTCCACAACCGGAACGATTGAGGAGCATATCCTACATCTGCTGCATGAAAAAATAAATATGTTTGAGATGGTCATTGGCGGATTGGACGTTATTCTGGAGAAGTTTGAGAAGAAAGAATCCATTGAAAAAAGTTTGTATAAAATCATGCTTGAATCCAGTAGCGATGATGAAATTCGCAAAAAAATGCAAAAACTGGGCCACTCGCTGGATTCCATCAAACAGGAAATGGAACAACTGCGCACAGACCAGCCAAACACCGAGAACTTATTAGGCTTAGCAGGCAATACGGTTCCTCCGGGTAAAGCTCGACGCAGTGTGAAGGGAGGTCGCTAGTTTGACCATGGATGCACAGCAAGTCCAGCGTTTTGTCCACACCTATCTGGAAGCTACCGGATGCAGTGTCATTGAGAGGTCACCCCACCATGTAACCGTCAAGCTTTCTCCAGAAGCGGATAAAGCCTTAACAAACCGGCCCTACTATTGGGGATACGTGGAGCGTACTGGCGTTCCAGCGCAGACGATGTCCTTCACCTTCATCTTTGATGGGGAAGCCTATCGCACAGAACAGGAACGTTTAGCGGACCATACACCCCCAACTCCAGCATCAGGCAACGCAGCACAAGATCAGGTCATGGGGCGTTACTTCGGTCATGTACCGACGTTACCACAATTGGGACCTGGACGTATTTTGCAGGAGGAGCTTCGATATGGAAGCCGTCGGCTGCACCAAATTTTTGAAGCCGCACGGGATGGAGGAAAATATGTTTATTTGTTTGAGCAGCCTGATGCCCGTCAGTTGTCTGCCCGCTCTCCCGTAGTCTATGAAGCTTGGCTCAGCATCTGCTATAAAATTGAATTCGCTTGCGATTTGAAGCGTGAGGAACTTCATTGGCTAGGTATTTCGCTCAAAAGCGGCACCATTGTAACCGATTTTGGCGCCATGCTCGAAACCCGGCAGCTCAGCCCGCTGCTGGCGGGCAATATGCATGTACAGCCTGCCAAGCTATCTGTCCCGGAAGCTTCCACCTCGCTTGAAAGCTACCTCACTGAACAACTCCGTCAGCAAGATTATGGTTGGGCTGAGCAGGCGAAGGAACGATTGCGCGAGGAATTGGAGGTCATTGACCACTATTACGAAGATCTAATCAAGGAGCAGAAAGAGGAAGAGGAAAAAAAAAGAAGCCATATCCGAGCAGCATCAAGCCCGCCGTAAAGAAATGGTATGGCAATATGAGCCAAAGGTACTCGTATCCGCCATTAACTGCGGGATATTTCATCTGCGGTAACCGATATCTCTCGCTCCTTCGCAGGAAAGTTGCAGAGATATCGTCAGCTTGTAACATCTTGCTTCAGCCTACATCAGTTTCCGCTGCTGTAACCACAAGTTTGGTTAAACATGTCTCCTATGTATCGACAGCAAAAAGCGAACCTGGATATGACATTTATGCCGACAAGGTGCAGCAGTCTTTTTATGGGACAGGCTGTATGCTGGATAGAAAAGAATGCCTCCGTCGGGCAATCAAGCCGACAGAAAGGTGGATACCATTGAATAAAAGTCATTCCGGGCACTATAGCATAGGTATGATCGCAGCAGTTCTGATCGGCCTGTCCGCAGTCTGTCCGTTCGCTTCCATTCATGCGGCTCCCTCAGTCGCACAAAGCAACAATTTAAACTCGGTGTCTCTCTACAACGAAAGCTTGTGGGTTCCTCCATTGAACTCCACGAGTCCGGTTACCTCTTCCCCGGGTGACGTTTCTGCAAGTTTTCCTACTGAGGAGCAAGGCGTGCCCGCAGACGTAAAAGAGGCTGCGAACAACACAGTGCAATCCCTATCGTCGCAGCCCCCTTTTGCCTCGTGGAAAGATGCTGAGCTTAGCTATCATCCGCTCGGACCTGGAACCCATAGTTGGCTTGTTCAAGTAAACCGTGCGGGAGAATATATCGGCTATCTGATTATCGGATCAGACTCAAAAGGCTTATATCAACTCAACGAATACGGGAATGGGCCAGGTGGGCCTTATAGTATGGATGTACTTCGTCAATCCCTAGTGTCGTTCACAGATACTGATCTTTCATCTATCGACAAGCTGCAAATCACACCTATGTATGAGGAACCGCTACTAGCCTACTGGCTGGTCCGTTCCTCTACAGGCAGCGAAATATGTATTGATGCTGTGACTGGCGATCCGTTACCTGTAGAAGTGGCAGATGGGAGTTGGAAACATAAGCTTCAGAACAGCGCATTCTCTTCATCTGTTCCCTTTTTGAAAACACAGGCGCAGGCGGTTACGGTCTCGTCTGCTCCTTTCGATCCCTATGACGACCTGGGGTGGCTTCAACCCAAGCAAATGCTTTCCGTCCGTAACACAGGCCAATTTATGGATACACTGAGTATTTCGCCGCGTATTATATTTTCTGCCACAGGTATCAATTTTGCCTTTGGGGGTCCCTTATCCATTAGTGGGTATCAGTCCTGGATATCCCCAGATCATCCGTCCCAATCCAATTTATATGCGTTAACCTACCATCAAGGACTTTCCCGATTTGTACCACTAAAACAGTTATTGTCAGCTGGCGAATTTTATCGTTTGGACTCCTAGTTATAAAGAAACATGATAATGATTCGGAATGATCTCTACAACATAAAAAGAGACCTCAAAATGGCATACCCTATGCCTCTTGTGGTCTCTTTGGCGAGCTTAATGTCGCTCCCTTCGCCCTCTGCGTGTGGATTTCATCCACATTTTCAGAGCGAGAGGCAACATGCCAAACCATTTGCTCCCCCACGGCTCTCTGGCTTGTTTTTGACTGCGCCGAACATCACGCGGCGTTTCCATATAGCGAACAATCCGCTGCGTAATATACGTCACCAGTTCGTCACTCTTCGCCATCCTCCATGACCTCCTTCAATCTGCGCCCATCCTTTCCATTTACGTTGCTTGGAAATATCGGATTTACACGTTAGGTGCAGATACAACTAGCTTGCTCATTTTCCAAAAGGTCTAACCCCTGTGGGAATAACTATGCATGGTTTCCCTTAAATGGAACATACTATCTTCAATCAGTAAATAATTAATTCGTCCACTGGAGGAATAGAACGTGCGGAATAAAAAGTTAAACAAGATAGGGCTGACAAGGCTGGGATTGAGTCTATGCATCCTTTGCAGTGCTGTATTTGCCCCATTTACCTATATAGCTGCTCAGCCCGACGATAAAAGTAACGAACCGAACAAGTATACAGATGTTCCGCCCAACGTACATTCGTCCTATCACGCTTTTGCCAAGCCCGTTGTCCTGATTGATGTAGGCCATGGTGGTGTGGATGGTGGAACAAGTCACAAAGGAATTTTGGAAAAAGACATCAATCTCGCCATTGCTCAAAAGCTGTACTTGATTTTACGATCCCAGGGATATCCTGCTGTTCTGAATCGGGACAAGGATTACGCACTGAGTGACGACAACCGTTGGCTACAGTCCAAATCCCGGCATCTTAAAGACCTCGCCCAACGTAAAAGCCTAACAGAACAACTGCCCACCGCTTTGGTTGTAAGCCTGCATGTCAATTGGACCAAACGTGCCGAAAAACGGGGACCCATTGTGCTGTATCAGGATGAAGGCAGCAGCTATCTGTTAGCTGAACGAATTCAGCATTCATTAAACCGCTTATTTTGCATGAATAGAAAAACAGTGTACGGAAAACCCTTTTATCTTTTGAATAAAATCCAGCACCCTGCTGTCATTGTGGAAACCGGATTTATAAGTAACGAACAGGACAGAGCTATGCTTTCCGAGGATCGTGGTCAAAAAAGCATTGCAGGAGCTATTGCCGAAGGCATTATTGCGCATCTGACGGCCTGGTAGTGTTGGTGGCTGGGTCTCCCGTCCATCCCCATACAGCTCGCACCAAATCGCTAATACCCACAAATTTGGCCTGCTCCTTTAGCTTGGGAACCGACGAATGAAGAGCGGAGGACGTGTACATGCCCGACACGCCGACATGCCCAATTGTTACGCAGGTGTTGTGCTCATCCAGCCATTCAACCACTTTTGTAAGTTGCCGATTCACATGGGCGAGGGTATGAACATCATCCAGAAAAACATTATTGCGTACCGGAGGCATTCCCTTTTTAGCGGCAAGCTCAGGCACCACTGACCAATAATTAGTACGGCTATCGACAAAAAATAGTCCATGCTCCTTACAAACATCAAGAACTATGGACATAATGCGCTTATCTGAAGTAATCTTGGAACCCATGTGGTTGTTCATCCCTATCGCATAAGGAACATCCTTAATTGCTGCTGTCACCTTAGCGCGTACTTCATCATCCGTCATATTAGCCTTAATTGCTCCGGGTCCGAGCCATTCGGGCTTTCCCTGTCTTGGCTCCATTGGAAGATGAACAATGACGTCATGACCACGCTTGTGCGCTTCCATAGCGTCCTGTTTGGTTGTAGGCAGGAAAGGCATCACAGCAACGGTAATCTTAACGGGTAAATTTAAAATTCGCTCAGTCCCTTTCATATTGTTTCCCAGATCGTCAATAATGACAGCAACCATCCTTTGCGACTCGTCCTGTTTGTCTATTGCTTCTGCAACACCAGTACTACAGACCATGAATAACATGCATACCGAAATACAGAGTACTACGGTTCTTCGCATTTTGGAGCTTGAATGGAATACAGGTACATAAGCTGGCTCTTTCCGACCGCGAGATGCCTTTAAAGCCTTTTTTATTATATTTCTCATGTGCAGCTTCCGTCGTGTACTCATTGCGGGTCAGCCTCCTTCTCTGTCCCTTCATTGTGTGAGTAACCTCGTCTAAATATGTATAAGGCAGACCATGGAATACTCCCTAATCTGCCTTATCGTGCGTAAAAACGTATGTTAAAGCCGCTTACCAGTTCTTATCAATAAATTCATCACGGCCCGATTGAGCCCGATCTTCCTTATAGTGCTTCACGTTTTTCTTGTGGTAATCCTGATGATAATCCTCTGCTGGATAAAAAATCGAAGCCGGAAGGATCTCCGTTGCAATTGGCTTATCAAAGCGTCCACTTTGTGCCAACTGCTCCTTGGACTGTTGCGCAAGCTCACGTTGCTGCTCTGTATGATAAAAAATTGCGGGTTTATACTGTGTGCCCCGGTCCTGAAATTGACCTTCCCCGTCGGTAGGGTCTGTTTGTGGCCAATATAATTCGAGCAGCTTTTCATAAGGAAACAGCTCAGGCTCAAACGTAATCTGCACCACCTCGTAGTGACCTGTAGTTCCTGTTTTAACCTGCTCATAGGTGGGATTGGGAATCGTTCCTCCAGTGTATCCTGACACAATGCCATGAATGCCCGGCTGCTCTTCAAACGGAGTCACCATACACCAGAAGCACCCACCTGCAAAAGTTGCTTTCTCCATCTTACATCCAACCTTTCAATAACTTCATCATAAAATTTTCTATCATATCTGGAAATCCATAGTTTGCGTGAAGACAAGAAACGTGTTCAGCTTAAACTATGAGCAAATCCCCAGAAATATAAGAAAAAGGTCTCTAAAACTGCTACGAGAGCAATTCTATAGACCTTTTCTAATGGATGCGGTCGAGAGGACTCGAACCTCCACGGGGGGTTAGCCCACACGGACCTGAACCGTGCGCGTCTGCCAATTCCGCCACGACCGCATATAAATTATCGTTTATCCTCGAAAGATCAATCTTTCTTAGCGACAAGATAGATCATACCATGCATATATCAAGATGTCAAACCTTTTATGTTCGTTAATTTCCTCTTGATAAAAAAGGAATAATAAACTAAAATAAGAACATAGGTTCTCGGGAATGAATGTTCCTTTTCTTCAATCGTTTATGAATTATCATCACATTTTCCTAAGGCGGTGAATGGTAATGACCCCTTTAGATACTACTCAGCATGAATGGTCTCTTGTGAAAAGTTATCTGCTCCTTACCTTTATTCAAAAAGTATTTGAGCGGGACAGCCTAATTCTTGAAGAAAGCGGTATGCTGAAAACCCCTGATCTTTATGTCGAAATGGTTAACGCAGGTGTAGATCGTACCGGAATCCTACTGTCTGAAGTAAAACATGAATTTAATAAATATCACATTCATGTTCTGGACATACAACAAAACCACTCCGGCGTTCACGCCACCTATATAAGTAAAGGCAATAAAGAGCAGTTCAGTATGGCAATGCCAGCATTCCGCAAAGAAATGTATGAGCGGATGCGAGCATATCTGGGGCTCTCAACCTCTATGCCCCATACAGCTGCCCTTCCTTTACTAGAGAAACATCGCCCCGAATTACCAAACAATTCAACTTCCAACCCCCTACGCATCGTTGATCGAAGTTTGGTTACATCCTCTTTGGCTTATAAGCGTAAAACGTCTCGCCCTGCTGCTGTTGCCGCAAGCAGAAGAGCATAATCCCCGCACAATAAACACGCAAAAAAAAAAGCTTCCGCAGACACCAACTGTGCTCGGAAGCTCCTTTCCATATCCATCATATCTCCAAATCGATCTATAACCGCTAAGATGAAGCATAAGCATATCTATTAATGATTCGCTTTATTGCAACGCCTTCTGTACACGCGTAACCCCTTGACTTAGAGCATGTCCTCCACCTACCGCTGCGGCTACAGCAATGGTCTCCATAATTTCCTGATCACTAGCTCCTTTGGACCGCGCCTCGTCTACGTGATAAAACGTGCATACTTCATTGTTGGCAAATAAGCCAATGCCTAGTGCAATCAGTTGCTTGGTTTTCTCATCTAAGCTGCCGGCTTGAAAGCACTCTCCGGTAAAGCGATGATATGCATGAACTACCTCGGGCAACTGATCTTCCAAATGGCTGATTTGATCCTTATATGCATGTACTTTTTCGTCCATAACCGTCATTGACACAGCACGTCCTCTCTGTTGGATTTCCCTTCATTACTGTGTCCGATTTAGAGTTTCTGTATGCCTAATGAATCACCCAGTTATTTTTATCCAACACCCATTTGGAACCCATTCCTAATTCAGATCTATCGGATTGTGACGTGGCTCGCTGAACGGCTGATATGTATAGCTGCGATCCAATTTGACCACACGTCGATTCTGGCGCCGAATAAGCACCTGTTCATCATCCCATGCCAGTACAATGCCAACAACATCGTTGGTCTCCAATCCATCGCGTACGACACGCACCTTTTCACCGGAGAGTCGATAAGCATCCAATTCTTCGTCCATAATCATCCTTGTCCCCTCCTTATACACTTTTTTTAATAACACAGCGACCATGATTCTATGCATGAAAAAGTTTGAAAAGAGACCTAAATGAATCATTTAGGTCTCTTCTCACTTACTACTTATATGGATTGCCAACAGAGCGACAAATTATCCCGACTGATTTACACTGTGATCATGTTCTTTTGTATCGTTCTTCTCGTACCAGAAGTCCAGCACTTGTGCAGACAACACTCGCTGATCTACATACTCCACTTGGTGAGCAGTAAATTCTTCTTTCCAAGAGAAGGACAATTCTTCGCATAGGTTAACCAACGTCAACAACTCAGACCAGGCCACATAGCGTTTATACCAAAAAAACTGAGGATGTTCAATCATATAGGGATACAAATCATCAAATTCCGTATGCTTACAATCCAAGGCACGCTCAAAGTGTACTTTAGCCGCTGCCAGTTTTTCCAGAAAAAACTGTTCGGTCAATTGTTCTTTCCCCATGTTGCTGCCTCCTCTCCAAAACCTTAACTATATTATAAGCGAAATTGAAGCTCATGCAAAGGTTATTATTAGAAATCAGGAACAGGAGTTTTGAATTGTTACTATTCAGCAAACTCAATCTTACCGTCCGCTAACGACGAAATTTTGACCAATGACTCTACACGAATACCCTGCTCACGGATGGTTCTCGCTCCGGCCTGAAAGCTTTTTTCCACCGCGACACCGAATCCAACCAACTCAGCTCCGGAGCGTTGAATGATTTTAACCATGCCTCGCGCCGCATCACCATTAGCGATAATATCATCAATGAAAAGAACACGATCATCTTCGTGAATAAATTGACGAGACAGCATAATATCCGTAACAATACCTTTAGTAAACGAAGGTACGCGTTCACACAGCGCGTCTGGATCAGCTAGTAGGGTCTTTTTACGACGAGCGAATACCAACGGGACACCCAATTCCAAAGCTGTCGCAAACCCGATGGCAATACCTGAGGATTCCACGGTCACTACTCTGGTAATCTTCTCTTCCCGGAAACGTGCTGCGAACTCTCGTCCCATTGCCATTGTCAATTCTGGATCAACTTGGTGATTAAGCAAACCATCCAGCTTCAGTACCTGATCTGATGCAATCACGCCTTCATTTATAATTCGTTCCTTTAATACTTCCATTACATGACCTCCCACGGCATTCCTATGCGGTAAAAGTACCATACTTCACCCGCCGCTTTCAAGCTATAGCTACTTTCCTTCAGGTCATGTGACATTTTTTTTACGCTTATTCCAGAACCATACGGTGATTCCTCCCACAACGATTAAAAGAATAACGACCAGCCCTACCCGATGCGTCACCTTCTCCATTAGCTTCGCCACCTGCTCCCAATGCATGCCCACCGCATGTCCAATCCCCAAAAATGTACCGCACCACAGCAAAGCTCCTGCTGATGCATAACAGATATAGCGAAAAACGCCTAGACGGGTTGTGCCTGCCAGATATGAGGATACATGTCTCAAGCCGGGGACAAAATATCCGAACAGAATTCCCCAGGTACCATAGCGCCCAAACCAATTTTCAGAAGAGGCAATCCTGGAAGGCGTAAGCCTCACCCATTTTCCGTATCGATGCAATAGTGGTTTGCCCAGCAGACGCCCCAGTGTGTAGCTAAGCATCATACCCGTCATACTACCGAAAAATGTGACTGCCAGTGCAGCAATGAAGTTGTAGTGCCCTTGAGACACGAGCCCGCCGAAGGCAATCATTAGCACTTCGTCGGGTATCGGCATACCCGCTACTCCAAGTGCAAGCAAGCCGAACATTGCCAAATATCCGTATTCCAGTATCCATGCAAGGATTTGACCCATAAATTACGCTCCCGTCAAGCTATTCATTAATTCACTTTAATTATTTTCAGTCTCATCCAGTCATGTCCTATTTCAGTTGAACATAGTTTGTATTATATGCTCGCTGCAGCGTTATTCAAGCAGGCAAGGAGGGACTGGGGATGAAACGTAATATTCATGTTTTTCAGATTGCTTTTACATACATCGGTACAATCGTCGGTGCCGGATTTGCTACCGGACAAGAAATTCTGCAATTTTTTACGCAGTATGGTCGTTGGGCTACACTCACTATTATGCTATCCACAATCATATTTGTATGGTTGGGTACGAAAATGATGCTGATCGCTCATGATATTTCAGCCAAATCCTACGAGGACCTGAACAAACATCTTTTTGGCGCCAATGCCGGGAAATGGATTAGCTGGTTCACGCTCATCGTGCTGATCGGCGTAAACAGCGTCATGTTGGCAGGAGCCGGCTCTGTTTTTGTAGAGCACCTTCACCTGCATTACCAAACCGGACTGCTTATTACACTGATTGGTACTTATTTGCTGCTAAGTAAAGGCATTAAAGCCATCTTGCACATGAACACCGTGGTTGTCCCACTGATGATCATCATGTCTCTTCTGCTCGTTCACAGCACGCTCTCTATGCCCAATCCTCAGAGTTTTATTACGAATACGACAGATCACAGTACATTTCGAACCTTGCTCTCTCCACTGCTGTACACGTCCTTCAACCTAACTATGGCCCAAGCCGTGCTTGTACCACTTGGCAGCCAAACCTTTTCCCGAAGAACCATCCGCTGGGGCGGAGTTTTGGGCGGAGTTGGTGTCGGGTTTATGCTGATGGCTGCACACTTTGCCATGTCAGCACATATGCCGGGTATTCAGCAATTTGAAATCCCTATGGGAAGCATTGCTTATCGTCTGGGTGCCTTCGTCGAAATCATATACATTCTACTCATTTTCATGGAAATCTTCAGTACCTTTGTGGCCGACATTTACGGAGTCAGTCTGCAAATTCGTCAACATGTCCAAATTTCGCCCAAGCTCATCACACTATTCATTATGCTCACCTGTTTTTTAATCAGTCAGTTCGGCTTTAGCTCACTGTTATCTGTTCTTTATCCTATTTTCGGGATGCTCAGTCTGATGTGGGTTAGTAAACTGATCATGGCAGGACGCGGGAGACCTTTCCGTTCCTCACGTCCTCACTCCAGCCTTCGGCATTCTGATCCCAAATCAGGTGATACTCGTCATGGTTAGTGTGGAAATTTCAAATACATTTTCTTCAACTCGTTAACCGCTCGACTCAAAGAATAGCTTGATTTAGCCTTATCGCAGGCAGATCTAGCCAACTCATAACGATAGGCAGGATCAGCGATGACCTTTTCTAATGCGTCTGCTAGTGCCTTCGGATGGTCGGGTGGCACGAGCAGACCATTGACCCCATCCTCAATCTGCTCCGGTATTCCTCCCACTTCTGTGCCTACCAATGCCAGACAACTCAACGCTGCTTCCGCAAATACCGAACCAAAGGCCTCCGCTCGAGAAGGCAAAACAAATACATCAAAGAAAGGCATAAACTCTTCTGGATGAAGGGTATATCCATAAAAAATCGTCTCATGGTATATATCAAGCTCTCGCGCCATCTCTTCCAGCTCAGGGCGAACCGGGCCATCTCCAATAATATGAAGCACAAATTCCATATTTCTTTTTTTAAGTTCAGCACAGGCCCGCAATAAAATATCCAATCCTTTCGCCGGAACAAGGCGGCAAACGGTTATGAGCTGTGTCACTTCATTTTCGTGTGGAATGGGCTTGAAGCGCTTCTCATCATATCCATTCGGAATGACTGCAATGTCTTGCGGATTCTGAACGTAAGGAGTTAAATAATGCTGAAAAGAATGAGATACCGCTATCAGGCGATCCGCCTTCTGCTCCATTTCCCCGTACAGTGATACCAAGAATTGGTGTTCAGGCCCGTTCTCCTCTATTTTCCCGTTTAGGATTAACTCCTTCTCATAGGAAGAGTGAATCGTCTGTACAAGCGGGATGTCAGGAAAAACAGTTTTCATAGCAATCCCGGCAATGGGGTGATGAGCATGAATGAGGTCATAGGGCTTCTGAATACGAAGCCGGGTCCACCACAAATAGTCACGGTACGTCTGAATATATTTTTGAACGATTGGATATTGTTCATATCTCGTCCAGTCAAAGGTATCAAAAATTACTTCGTCCCTACCCTTGTTACGAATCCGTTTAGGGATTGAAAATAGCTCCATTTCCCAACGGGGGGATGTAAATCGCTCTTGCAGATATGGAATCATGGATGAAACACCTCCCGGTTGCTCGGGTGGGAAAAAGAGAGCCTGTAGCAATTTCATGACGTGCTTCCCCTTTCAAGCATTAAACTGCCCGGATCACAGATGTATGTATAGGTTTCCGGATTTTCTGAAAGATGATATATTGAGAATAAATGTTAGTCACAAAAGAAAATTATAACATTTTAAATGGGATAAATCCTGTCTATTGTATCGGAACGATATCATCCGTTCAATAGATTGACTATTTTTGCAAATGGAGTCGGTGATGTTGACGTTGTTGTCCTTATCGGGAACCTTGGGTTTCCCATCTCTGGCCGAGGCCGTAAGTGCAGCCTGCGGTTTGTATATTATACTCATGATGGCACTGATGTGCGTGATCATATATAGCAGACAACGAAAAAAAGCCTATATCCTTTTTTCAGTTGCCGCTATTATTATTATGACATATGAAGCCATGAATCTCTATTCAGCAGGCGGAGGCAAGATGCAACTCCAAGGAATCGTGTGGAAAAATGTACTGGAGGCGTCTGCCTTCGTACTCATCAATGCCGCCGTATTTCAACTATACCGGAAGCTAAAACGTGTGCAGACATGGACCTTGCTACTGCTGGGTGCGTTATTGATATTGCCGGTTACTGCCTGGACAGCAGGTTTGTTGCCCGCTTGGATCAGCGCAGCGAAACTGGTTGGGTTCACTCTATTTTATCGAGTACTGGTACTTATACTAAGCCTTGTGTTTATCACCCCACGAATCGGACAGCCAAAGAAGTATGTAGCGGGCTTATTCATGTATTTGCTCTGGCTCGGCTATTTGTGGCTGGGAAATGACATCCCTGAAGAAGCTGGCAGGTCAAACACAGTCCTATATATGTCATTTTTACCATTGCTGTACTACACTACGTTATTCCTCATCCTGTTTGAACGGATTGTGGAGCTGCTCCAAAGGATTTACCGTTCTTCCATCACCGATGGTCTGACCGGGCTATATAACCGTAAATATTTTTCAGGACGACTACGGCGATATATGGATCAAGGAATCCGCGTGTCGGTCATTTTTTGCGATATTGACAATTTCAAAAAGTTGAATGATACGCAGGGCCATGCTCGTGCGGATGAAGTACTCAAACAGGTGGCACAGATTATGGAGGATGAACTGGATGAAATCGGACTGACCGGACGATACGGTGGCGAGGAACTGGTCGCAATGGTTGTGGATCGACGGGCCAAGGTTGGACATGTCGCAGAACGTATCCGCGAGCGGGTCGCGGAGGAAAGCATTGTCACAATCAGTGTCGGACACAGTACAGTGAAGAAGGAAATGAACCCGGATGAACTGGTCAAACAGGCCGATCAAGCGATGTACATATCCAAAACTACAGGTAAAAACAAGGTTACAGCTTATAAAGCAGCCGAAGTGAAAAAAAGTCGGGCAGC
The DNA here is from genome assembly GCF_053570945.1 of Paenibacillus sp. CMM36. Taxonomy (NCBI): domain Bacteria; kingdom Bacillati; phylum Bacillota; class Bacilli; order Caryophanales; family Paenibacillaceae; genus Paenibacillus; species Paenibacillus sp. CMM36. The sequence goes on along the minus strand of NZ_JBSEDY010000001.1, from coordinate 753,688 downwards.
ACGCGCACAATAAATTGTAAACTGCGATTCGTTGTTAAAAGTTGAGTTTGAATAATTCTCTGTCTGGTTGTCTATACCTTAAAATGACGCACAGGAATCTTATAAGAGCCTGTGCGTCATTTATATTTAATCTGCCCATCAAACTTCTGACGTTGTAGATGCTATATCCCGGCCGATCCATGCCAGTTCTTCACTAGTCAGCTCTCGATAGCTGCCCAGTGGAAGCTGTTCATCCAGCTTCAATGGTCCCATGGCCGTTCTTTTCAAATAGGTCACCTTTTTACCAACCGCCTCGAACATACGCTTCACTTGATGAAATTTACCCTCATGGATGACAAGCGAAATATAGGAAATGACTTCTTCATCATCTGCCTGGTACGGATGTTCGTGGCGAAGAATGGTCAACTGCGCGGGAAGGGTAACATACCCATCATCCAGTTCCACTCCTGCTGTAAATTGATGAATATCCTCCTCCGTGACATGACCCGACACGGTAGCTTCATACGTTTTAGGGACATGCCGCCGTGGAGAAAGTAGTTCGTGCGCTAGCTTACCGTCGTTGGTCAATAACAATAGTCCTTCTGTATCTTTATCTAAACGTCCTACTGGAAAAGGCTCAAAATGTCGTTCCTCCGCACTCAGTAAATCCAGTACCGTCCGCTCCCTTGTATCTTCAGTTGCAGAGATGACACCCGGTGGCTTGTGCAGCATGATATAAATATACTCCCGAAAAATAACACGTTCCCCGTTCACTTCAATCTGATCCTGGTATGGATGAACCTGTAAGCCGCTATCCTTGGTGGTCTTCCCGTTTACCGTGATTATCCCTTGCTTCACCTGTCGCTTGATATCACTACGGGTGCCATATCCCATATGGGTTAAAACTTTATCCAAACGTTGCGTTTGTCTCCCTTTTCCACTCATACCGATGTCCACCTCCAGCCTGTAGGGTATTCATTTTTGAGCATGCCATCCTGCCATTTGCCCCACCCAGCCGAATAACCATCAATGCACACGAGAGTATGGCCTTTGGGCTGGACTTCGTTCCGCAGTGCCATTCTCTCAACGGGGATGGACAAGGTCTCCCCTTTTAAATACCGGATGGCCTCAGCATCTGAACTGGAGAGATTGATGCTTCTAACCGCCTCTGAAGAGCATAATGCCACCGCCAGCGGGTGTGAAGGCACAAAGCGACCATTCTTGTCAGTACCCATAAACCAGCCTGGTCGCACCACTTTAAGGCCGTCCAAACGATGTGATGCCAGTGGCGACTGATAAATGCGATCTCCATAAACCACCGTATAGCCTGTAAAAGACACTTCCAGCTGCTCCTTCACAAATTGGTGATAGGATTCCAGCACATCCTGTGGGGAGCGTACAGCGGATTTTACATTCTCTTTGCCAGATCGGGACTTAATGCCACCCAAGCCGCGCGCGGACCTTCCTTCACGGGATTTCCCGTCCATTCCTCTTCCACTTCGTTTAGGCTCACCAGTTCCATGTCTTCCTTGACGGCTTGGCGTCTGCGCTCCCCTGACGGACAAAAACGGCTTCTTCCGTGGATACGCTTCATCTATGTTCAATGCCCTATCATCTTTGTCCTCAAATGGAGTCAAATCCTCCGATTCAGTGTGATCTTCTATCGCAGCGGCATGCCCCCCCTGATGCTGCAATACAGCGATAAAATGGCCTTCTCCCTCTACGAGATGCGGCCAAAGGCGTGCTGTTCCCCGCAGCTCGGGGTATGCTGACGCGACCTCTTCACTCATCCATTCCGGGTGGCCTGGTGCAAAGCCTGCTTCTGATGAAACAGGGACTACGTCAAAATCGGAGTGAGCCTCCAGAAATTCTGCGATCATTCCTTCATTTTCTTCTGGCGCAAAGGTGCAGGTCGAATAGACAATTCTCCCTCCTGCGCTCAGCATTGAGGCCGCTACACGCAAAATGTCCCGTTGCATGACTATACATTTATCTACCGAATGCGTTTCCCATTGTTTTGCCATGTCCTCATCCTTGCGGAACATACCTTCTCCCGAGCAAGGTGCATCAATTAGTATCTTGTCAAAAAAATGTGGAAAGGCATCGGCGATTCGATCCGGGCTTTCATTCAGTACCACGGCATTACGCACACCGTACAATTCCACATTTTTAGCCAACGCTTTGGTTCGGTCCGCGCTAATATCATTTGTCACCAATACGCCGCTTCCTTGTAGTTTGGCAGCTATTTGGGTCGATTTCCCGCCCGGTGCAGCACATAAGTCCAATACAGCTTCGTCCTGAGCTACATTGAGCAGCTCAACCGGAGACATTGCACTCGGTTCCTGTACATAGTACAGCCCCGCATGGTAGTAAGGGTGTAATCCCGGCTTTGTACCGTGCGGAATATAAAAACCCGTGGCACACCACGGAATCGGCCGCAGTTCGAACGGAGAACGTTTCTTAAAGTTCTCTACCGGAATTTTTAATGTATTGACGCGAATCCCGGCATGGGGCGTGTGGTCATAGGCAGTCATAAATGCTTCAAATTCTTCGCCGAGCAATTGTTCCATGCGCTTTACAAATGCTGTGGGGAGCTGTACACCCATAATCGTAATCATCCTGTCCTTTTAAAATAATTTTTATTGTACCATATTCAACCTGTTATCCCGCAATATCCGTGTGATTTACAAACTTTCACTACAAGATGTAATGTTGTATAATAATAAGATTCATAGCTGCATATTTTGAATTTTGATAGGAGAGATTGCATTGAACGCACAAAAATCCAACAAAAAAAAGCTTATACCTGTCATCGGCTTTTTTGTTGTGCTGGTCATTTTGATTGGTGTGCTGCTCGCTTTAAATTCAGGCACTAAAAACAAGCTGTATGGCGTTTCCACAGCCTCGTTAAATCCTGCTACTCAAGAGCTGCTGAATGACCCAAACTATCAGCAAATTATTAAGCCGGAAGATTTACAGAGCAAAATTGACAAAAAGGAAAACTTTTTCGTCTATCATTTCGCCTCCGACTGTGTGCATTGCCGCGCCACTACTCCCAAGCTCTTGCCTTTGAGCAAGCAGGAGAACATCACGATGCACGAATTTAACCTGCGTGAGTATGAGGATGGCTGGGACAAGTATAAGATTGAGTATACCCCTACGCTCATTTATTACGAAAAAGGCGTGGAAAAGGAACGTATGGTAGGCGGGTTGAAGGAAAATCCTTCGGACAATGGATACACACTCGACGATTTCAAAGCCTTCTTTGAGAAATATAAAAAGAACGTAACCTCCTAGGCAAACCTTCACACACCTGAAAACGATAAAGCAGCCCGATCCTCATGAAACGGATCGGGCTGCTTGCTTATCATGCGCTTCAAACTCAAGGTGCATCCTTCGTTTCCGCTGAGACAGAACCTGAGCCGCCAGCGGCCTGTCTTCGCCTAATAGAAGCTTCCAGCGCCTGCTGACGCTGCTCATGCTTTTCCCCACGCCGAGGACCTCTTTGCTGCGGAATGTTGACCGGAATAGACGACGATGCCTTCTCCACGGCCCGGCGCAACTCGGGCTCGACGATTTCAATCGTCATATCCCGATAAACCGGCGGTTCTTGCTGAAGCTCTTCCGTGCCGGTCATAACAGCTTCAGCAAGCTGACGAGCGCAAATGCGCGCCTCTTCCACCAGCTTCACCATATTAATGCCCAGCGCCTGCGAAGGAGCATGCTCCAACCGGTGGACCGCACTATCCAGCATCATATGTCCACCACGATAGTTACCATTCCGAAAATGATACAGCCCTACAGCAACTTGCAGCAAACCTTTATATACAGGGTCACGGTCCAGCTTAAGCCACAGCTCTTCCAGTACCTCATGACATTCAAAGTAATCCCGATCACGATTGAAGTATACCAAATAAGTCACGTATAGCGGTTCGTAGGAAAGGTGTGCCATTTAATACTCATCCCTGTCTTCTTCCTTGGTAGAGGCTTCTAGCATCTCCTTGACCTCATCGTGAAGCAGCTTGATTCCTTCCATGTCGTGCCGTTCCCACAGTTCATTGAATCTGCGCTGCGCATCAATCGTTTCACTGATCTTATGGTAGAAATACAGCCGATGCATGCCTGTTAGCACTTTGGAAACGATATTGGCTTCATCCTCGAATTTTTTCTGCGCTTCCAATATTTCAAGACGCATGGAAGACATCTCATTATCCAATACAAAGGCTGCCTCAGCTGCCTTTTTCAACCGTGTACGCATATTATCAGGCAAGCTTTCACGATACTTATAGCTAAGAGAATGCTCTATGGTTGCCCAAAAATTCATAGCCAAAGTACGGATTTGAATTTCTGCCAGCACGATTTTCAGCCCGACTGCTGTCTGAACCGGATACTCCACAATCATATGAAAGCTGCGATAGCCACTGTCTTTATAATTGGTGATATAGTCCTTTTCATACAGTACGGTCAAATCCTTACGTCTTCTGATATATTCGGCCACCCGCCGAATATCCTCTACAAATTGACACATAATGCGAATACCTGCAATATCCTCGATTCCCGTCTCCAGCTGATCAGAAGGAACCTGTAATCTCTTCGCCTTATCGAGGATGCTTGATATTTTTTTAACCCGTCCGGTTACGAATTCGATAGGAGCGTATTCCTCGCGCTTTTTCAGCTCCGCACGCATTGTTTTGAACTTGACCTTAAGCTCTTCCACCGCCTGATCATATGGCAGTAAAAATGTTCCCCAGTCTCTTCCGTCCATCCCCGTACCTCCTGTCTCTTCCGACAACACTTTTTTATCTGTGATCTGCACCAACTGCCTCGGTAATGTGTCTAAAGCCGTCCTTTCGAAGCAGCTCACGCAGGCCAGCATGTATAGCTCTATTTACTTCCGGCCCTTCGTAGATCAATGCTGTATAAATTTCAATCAGACTTGCGCCTGCTTTAATTTTGTCATAGGCATCACGGCTCGTGAATATACCGCCTGATCCGATAATAGGAAGCTTACCTTCCGTCTGGCGATACACCCGTCCGATGACCTCTGTGGAACGGTCACGCAGCGGCTTACCACTCAGCCCTCCTGTTTCACTCGCATTTCGGTGCGTTAAACCAGCTCTGGATATCGTTGTATTGGTCGCAATAATGCCGTCTACTCCACTGGCAGCAATCGCATCTGTCATATATTCCAATTCCTCATCCGATACATCTGGCGCAATTTTAACCAGTACAGACTTGGCATTGCCATACTTTTTCGCCTGGACTCCCATCTCTGCCCGAACCGCTTCCAATAACGACTTCAGTTCATCACCATGCTGGAGCTTTCGTAAATCCGGCGTATTCGGCGAGCTAATATTCACTACAAAGAAGTCCGCATACGGATACAGTGCGGAAATACACTTTTCATAGTCCTTATGAGCATCCTCATTGGGCGTGATTTTATTTTTGCCGATATTAACTGCGACCGGAACAGGTCGATGTTTGAGTGCAGCCAGACGCTTGGCCATGCTCTCAGCACCCAGATTGTTAAAGCCCATCCGATTGACTAATGCCTCATCGGGAGGCAGTCGGAACAAACGTGGCCGATCGTTACCGGGCTGTCCCACAGGTGTCACCGTTCCTACTTCCATAAATCCAAACCCGATGGAAGAAAAACCAGTAACCGCTTCTGCATTTTTATCCAGTCCTGCAGCCAGTCCAATCGGGTTGGGAAAATGAATGCCAAACAGATCAACGGCAAGATCCTCCGTCTCCTTGACTCCGTACATTCCTCGCAGTGTCGCTGCTCCACCAGGAAGTGAGCCCGCATGTTTTAAACCGTCAATGACTACATGATGGGCCGTCTCTGGACTCATTTTAAAAAAAACAGGTTTCGCAATCCTTCGATACAACACGATTCATCCACTCCGTTCTATGCCCTTGCACAATCCTAAAAAACATCTCTACAAAATAGTTTAGCTTTTTCCATACCAAAAAGAAAGTAATTTGCGAGGTGCAACATCAGAACAATTCAGTTGTCATGGAGATGTCATTGAAAATGTATAATCAAACCATTTACAATGGACATAGTAAGACAAGACCTTAGCTCGTTAGAAAAGAGGGATTGCTGATATGAAGACCAAGCGCAAGCCGCCCAGTCTGCAAAAGAAAAAGGATGAGGTGAACAAGAAAGCGATTGTATGGACCGCCGTCAGCTTTGTTCTCCTCATCATTGTAATTATTCTGGTCATTGTTTTAGCACAAGCAGGAAATCGTTAAACACCAAGTAGCAATAGCATCAAAATTTTAATTTAGCCAGTGATAGGTTTTGCGGGGATTCGTCTGGTCATGCTGCGGCTCACTTGTAAATCGAGAACCAGGCACAAGCACTTGATCAGGCAATCCGCCGTTACCAATGACTACCTCCGTACCCGAAGGTACGAGTGCAAACAATTCCTCCACATCCTCTTTACCCATTCGGACGCAACCCAAAGACTCATTTTTGCCAATGCTGTCCGGCTCGTTCGTGCCATGAATGGCATAATTCGTTGCAGACAGTTGCATTCCACGGCTGCCAAACTCACCGTTGGATTTGCCGTTCGGATTTACTACTTTATCGGTAATCACAAATTTCCCTTCTGGTGTTCTTTCTCCACCCAAACCGATAGGATAATTTCGAATAAGTACATTGCCACTTACCAGGGCAAGCCTATGCTTGGATTTGTCCACCACAATTCGCAGCGGTTGCCCCAGAAAAGGCCTTCCGTGCAATGACGATGCCAGTAATGGACTGCTTTCGGCCGACAAGTCTGCGTCTAAATCTACTGCCTTCCCTGTTCCCTTTCCTGGTGAAGCAAGTAAATTACGCATAGGTGTAAAAGCCTTCTTCATCCCGTCTGTCGTACCATACATCGTGTTAGCAGGAAAGTCTCGAGTCAGTTCATCAAGACTCTGGGGAAGACGTTGATGCTGTGAGCGAAAAGCACGCATGGAGCTATTCAGCACAGCTAATTCCTCCTGTCCAGCAGCCCATTTTAGACCTGCTTTGCGAAGATTTTCACTGTCTGACGGCTTACAAGCACAGGCAGCTGCGTCGTAAGACTGAACAGCTAATCCACCGTTTCCTTTGTTCTGTACACTAAGTAATGGTTTCATGCCCTCTCTCCAGAGCAGCCACGAGCCCCCTTGCTCCATGCCCAACACCGTAGTCTTGGACGGCAGTCGGCTAGTCTTAGCCAACATATCAGTAAGCCCCGTTCCAGCACCACTCCCTTTTCGAGCTTGGGCCGTAAACACACCACCAACCACACCGATCTGGGCCATCTCCTTCGGGTCAGCAGTGGCCACTTTCGTAACTTCAATATTATCAATTGCTGCCTGCTCAGTTCCGGATGGATCAAATGTATTCTCATTTGAAGGTCTCGGTGAATTAGCTGAAGGAACCCATATGAGCAGTAGTACCATTAACGCAGTTAACAGGTGACGTGTTCGAGCCGTTCTTCGCTCCTTCTCCTTGGACATCTGAACCAGTTTATCCTGATATTCCATCCATACGTCTGCCGGAATCTGTTTATGCTCGAAGGCTTCGAACACTTCTCCTGCGCGATTAAAGCAATAATTTGCTTTGCCCTCCTGACCGCTGCTCTCATACTCTTTGCCGAGTAAATACCAGGCCATTTTATTATCAGGGTGTTTTTTCACATACGATTTAAGATGAGGCGAATGGTTCATCGGATCCTCCTGATCGTGTAATCTTGCATACTTCCTATTATGTATATCGGTAAAAATAGACTTGATGGACAGCACATAAGAAAAACGTCTATCGACGTACTTTCACAGAAGCCAGACCGCGCTTGGCAGAAGTTTTTCTTGCGGTTATAGAATGGTTCAGCCTTCGCTGAACCATTCTATAACCTAAAAAACAGCACCAACAGCTTACTTTCACCGTTATACGGCGAAGGGAACTGTCGGTGCTGTGCCTATCAAAGAAGCCTACGCTTAACCTTCTTTATTGAACGGCTCGTCTGCTACTTTAATGGAATCCGTAGGGCAACCGTCACAAGCATCCTGCATATCATCAAACAGGTCTTCTGAGATCGCCTTGATGCCTTGGTTGGCATCCCCTTCAAAGATCACTTCAGCCAAACCTTCATCATCATAATCATAAATGTCTGGTGCTGTAGCGCCACAGGCTCCGCATGCAATGCATGTATCTTTTTCTACCCAAGTGTATTTAGCCATAACTTTTCTCTTCCTCCTATACAATCAAACAAACCAGCTTTTGCATTCTATTCACATATTAATACAAACCCAATATTATTACAAATTATTTTCCTTTATCCTTCATGCAAAAAATGCTTATAACGTAAGCTTGTGAGGCTTGCAATAATCTATCCAATAGTTCACTCCGGAGTTGGTAGATTGTCTTTTTGCAGCGAAGTTCCGCGCAACTTGGAGTTGCGAAGAAGTACCGAAGGATCATCTCCCAGCATCCCAGCGGTCAAAATTGCATTTTCACCAAACTTGTCGCGCAGCGCATCCATCGTCTTCAATAAGCTTTCTTTCTTGGGCTGATCCTGGTATTCAAATAGATCCATTTGAACGGCCGCTTCCTCCTTTGGAATAAGCTGCTGTAGCGTAATCCCCAGCAAGCGCACAGGCTTATCTTCTCCCCAATGGCGACGATATAACGCACAAGCTTCCTTATATATGTCCTCTGCACTTTCCGTAGGAGTGCTCCTGACTTGAGAACGCGTAAAGGTCTTCATATCCGGCGTCCGAATCGTCAATTGTATACCTCCTGCCAGCATACCGTGTCGTCGAAGCCGCCGGGCTACCTGATCACTAATGTTAAGAAGTACCCGTTGGGCTTCTTCCAGTTTGACCACATCCATAGGTAAGGTGGTCGTGTGGCCGATAGACTTGTTTGGCTCCCGCTCAGTGCTGACTGGAGAATGATTAATCCCGTTAGCAGCCAATTTTAACCACGAACCCGTCACACCAAATACCCCAACCAGCATATGTTCATCAGCCTTAGCCAGTTGCCCAATGGTGCGAATGTTCATTTGTAGAAGCTTATCTGCCGTTTTGCGGCCCACACCAAACAATTGACCACAAGGTAGGTTCCACAAAATGTTGGGTACATCACGCAAACGTAGAACAGAAATCCCGCGCGGTTTTTTCAGATCAGAGGCCATTTTGGCCAGCAACTTGTTGGGAGCAACTCCAATGGAACAGGGCAGGCCTAGTTCGTCTTCTACTCTGCGCTGGATTTCCTCAGCAATTTCCATAGGTGTTCCAAACTGTTTGGATCCAGAAATATCCAGATAACACTCATCAATTGAAGTTGCTTCCAGCATAGGCGTATACGAATATGCAATGCTCATAAATGCTTTGGAATAACGACGATACAAGTGAAAATCAGGCTGTATTACGATGAGCTGTGGACAGATCCGACGAGCCTGCTGAACGACCATTCCTGTTGAAATGCCCCATCGTCGGGCTTCATAAGAGCAGGTTACAATTACACCTTTGCGCAACTCACTACTGCCTGCCACCGCGGTAGGTAGTCCCTCATATTTCTCCGGCTCCTCCGCGGCATGAACGGAACAATAAAATGCGTTCATATCCACATGCAGAATAACTCGCCCGCCAACCGGATAATAAGCACTGACATCTTTCATGCTCAACCCTTCTTTTAACTGTAAATTCACCCGTCATCGCGGGAATATGTGTTTTGATTTTACACTTGAGATACCCTTAAGTACCATTTCTATTTTACATAAAAAATAAAGGTTTTGCGGCTAAAAATGATAATTATATATTACAATTGAAGTCATAAGTTGATATAATCGACTAACATACGAACACGACAAACTAACGCTTTCCTGTTTTTAAGCGTTAAACAACTAAATTAATGTGCTTAAAAAAGCAGAATATCACCAATCTGAGCAATCCGCAAAGGAGGAGTCCCTCATGTCCACCGCTATTTCTATCTTTGACACAACGCTGCGAGACGGCACTCAAGGAGAAGGAATTAGCTTGTCTGCTGATGACAAATTGAAAATCGCCAAAAAACTCGATGATCTCGGTGTTCATTATATTGAAGGCGGGATTCCCGGAAGCAACAGCAAGGATATCGAATTTTTCAAACGGGTACAAGAACTGGGCCTTCAGGCAAAGATTGTCGCCTTCGGCAGCACGCGCCGCAAAGATAGCATCGCAGCACAGGATGTCAATCTGCAACGAATTCTGGAATCCGGCGCTCAGGCTGCTACACTTGTGGGTAAATCATGGGATTTTCATGTACACACTGCCTTACAGACGACACTGGAGGAAAATCTGTCTATGATTTATGACTCCATCGCCTTTTTAAAGCAAGGGGGCATGGAGGTTATTTTTGATGCCGAACATTTTTTTGACGGATATAAAAACAATCCCGAGTATGCAATGGCCGTTATGAAAAAAGCTGAAGAAGCAGGCGCGGATTGGCTCGTGATGTGCGATACAAACGGCGGTACCCTGCCGCATGAGATTCAGGATATTGTTACTATGCTGCAAAGCCAGATAACGAGGTCACAGTTGGGTATTCATACACACAATGACTGCGAATTGGCAGTAGCGAACTCTCTAAGTGCTGTACAAGCAGGCGCAAGGCAGGTCCAGGGTACTATCAACGGATACGGTGAACGGTGCGGTAACGCTAACCTGTGCTCCGTCATTCCTAATTTGCAGCTCAAGCTGGGTTATGACTGTCTAGATACTGAGAAGTTAAGTCAACTCCACAATACAGCCCGCTTTGTGAGTGAAGTCGCCAACGTCAATATGCCTGTGAACCAGCCTTATGTTGGCAATGCAGCTTTTGCCCATAAGGGGGGCATTCATGTGTCAGCCATTCTGCGCGACTCACGAACTTATGAGCACATCGCTCCTGAACTTGTGGGGAACAAGCAGCGGGTCTTGGTCTCCGAACTGGCCGGGCAAAGCAACGTGGTATCCAAAGCGCAAGAGCTGGGCATCACCCTTGACCCATCCAGTGATGAGGCACGTGGCGTAATTAGCCGCATCAAGGAACTGGAGCATCAGGGATACCAATTTGAAGGCGCGGATGCTTCGCTGGAACTGCTCATTCGTGAAGCAGGTGGTGAAGTGAAGGAAATGTTCTCTTTTGAGTCCTTCAAAGTGCTGGTAGAGAAAACAGCCGGTCGCCCGGTCGTATCCGAGGCATTCTTGAAACTGAATGTCGCAGGGACGAGTGTCTATACTGCAGCTGAAGGCAACGGTCCTGTCAACGCGCTCGATAACGCACTCCGCAAGGCTCTTTCTCAATATTTCCCTGCTTTGCGGGACATGCATTTGGCCGACTACAAGGTACGTGTGCTTGACGAAAAGGATGCCACCGCCGCCAAGGTACGTGTGCTCATTGAGTCTAAAAATTACGAGGACGTCTGGAGTAACGTAGGCGTATCCGAAAATGTAATTGAAGCCAGCTGGGAAGCTCTCTTGGACAGCTTCCGTTACGCATTGTTGGAAGCACCAACTCCAACAAACGATCAGTCAGAGCTTACTCATCATGGATTAGTTAATCATTAATCAGTTGCTCGCATGAGCTTATAAGGTGCCTTTGGCGGTCTACTCGGATCCCAAAGACACCTTCTTTTTTTGAAGAGTTTCAATTTTGCGTTCCAACTCCTGCTCACTGAGCATGCCGATGATGATTTCGCTGACCTGTCCATAAGGATCAACCATTACATGAGTCGGAAAAGCCACCCCTCCAACTCGTTCAAACAATACTCCTTGCTCATCAAGTAAAATGGGAAACTGGAGATCCAAAGAGCGGGAAAACTTCTGTACATCCTCCAATCGATCATAACGAGTTACATTGATACCATACACATCTACATCATCTTTGTACTTACTATACAACTCATTCAGCATAGGCGCTTCTAATCGGCACGGATCGCACCATGAAGCCCAAAAGCTAATAACCAAAGCCTTATTGCGCGGGGCCCCTACATCGTAGGTCTTGCCGTTTAACCCCTTTAAAATCATAGAAGGAAGCCGTTGACCAGGCTTTATCTTTTTCATTACCTCTACCGCATCTGTTTCAGCCTCTACCTCTTTCTCAGCTTCAAGTCTTTCTCTACCGTATTCCTCTTTTAATAGTGCATTTTCCATGGACAGGTTTGCTGCATAAGTTGTGTTTGCAATAACTCCCCATGAAGCCCCAACCACAACCAGTATAATCATCGCTCTGATGAAAAGAATTTTTTTCACAGTCTTATCACCTGTCTTTCATCTGAATGGCCCTTACCTTCTCCATAGGATGCCCATACTGTTCCCAGCTCTAACCTTCTAAATCTGAACAAGACGCAAAAAAAAAAAACAGCAAAACGACGAAATCGCGAACTTGCTGTTTTGATGTGTATATGAATGCTATGCCTTGTACTGAATCAGGCATGACTTAAATGCGCGTAGACATCTGCCAAATTGGTCACATTACGCTTCAACATTTCCTGAACATAAGCAACCCACAGCTTAGCCGTCATTTTCGCATCCTCTAACGCATGGTGCCGCCCTTCAATCGGAATGGATTGATAGGTCAACAATTCATCCAAACTGTAGGTTTGATGTTGCTGTGGCTCAAGCCATTTGGCAAGCATCATCGTATCCAGAACACGATGAGTCAATTGAACTTTAGATGTTTTCCATAACGCAGCATTCAAAAAGGCCTTATCATGAGCGCTAGCATGTGCTACAAGTACTCGCCCACCTACAAAGGACATAAAGTCGTGCAGTCCATTCATAAGTGGTGGAGCTTCATCCGTCATTTCCCGGGTAATCCCAGTTAGTTCAGTAATGTACTCAGGAATCACAGTCCGTGGATTAACAAGCGTATAAAACTGCTCTTTTTCCATAATCATGTCCCCGACAACCCGAATCGCCCCGAACGATAAAATCTCATCTCCATGCTGTGCTGAAAATCCCGTTGTCTCCAGATCAAAAACTACCGTCTCCAAACGATCCAGCGGGGTCCGCAATACTTCAGAGCGCCGTTGTTCCCGGGTTAAGGAGCGAATAAACGCCATCTGTTGAGCCGTAGGAGCCCCCATTACAGATGCGATCGCAGACGGCACTCCTCCTCTGCGGAGAGCGCTCCAGAAGCCACTTCCCTGCGCTGGTTCCTTCATGACCTTCTCCCTTCCATAAATCGCAACTGCCTTTGCAACGCACGATGCAACCGTCGTACCGTCGAAAGCGCCTCGCGCAACTCATGCCAGCCTTTACCTTGTTTCAGCGGCTTTACAGCCAGGTAGCCATTGCTGACCAGCAATCCATCATTCTCCTTCACTGGTGTAGCCATTCGTAGCTGAAGCGCAATCCGAAAGGCACGCTCGCAAGCATCGAGTAAAGGCAACGGTGCCGCTTCCAGTGATGCGAGACGACTGAGCCTTTTGAAGGTGGAGGTTTCCTCTACACCATGTTGCAACGCCAAAAAACGGACTGCGTTCACCAGCGGAATGTACAACCCGTATTTCACATCAAAATCGCCCGCATGCTCACCGAAGCGCTCGGTAACAACCTGACCTAAAATGTTAAGTGTCGCTTTATGCCTCACCGTGTTCCTAAGTACCGCCGAGGGTAAATCAGGATGTATTCGGAACAACTCATAAAAACTTCGTTTCCAGTTTGCAGATAGTCGTTCATCTCCAGCGATATGCCTCATATCAGACGAGATAATCAGATAACGGATCGGCTCCCAAGCAAAATCGTCCGACCATTTTGTTAGCTGTTTTTGCCATTCAGATAATGTTTGACGCCACAACGGCTCCGAGCACATTACTTTCCCCTCACATTTGGGATATCCCAAATACTCTAACATCGCAGACACTTTGCGACCAAACTCTCTAAAATATAATTCTTTGTCGGCAGATATCGTGTCACTGATAATCATACCGTTATCCTGGTCACTCCACAGCGTTGATTCCGAGCGCCCCATGCTTCCGAAGGCTATAAATGCGTAAGGGACGGGAGGAGGGCCGAAGCCATCCTCAACCATCCCTTTTTCGCACATTTGTACAGCTCTGGCCGCGATGCGGTCATGCATTTCATTCGCCGTTTGTAACCAGTCTGATAACGGAGCGGAGGCTTGAGAAGCCAGCAACCATTTTTGAGAGTCGACCCTGGCCCGCCTTAGCGATTCAGGTGTATCTGCATGATCAATCGCTTCGGCGGAACTCACCCAAGGGGCCATATTTTGCAGTTCCATACTTCCATCTCCTCCGCTCATCCATACTGGTTCTTTATATTTTACATATTAGTTCACAATTCCAGAACGCTTTTCAGCCTCAGCAACCAACTTCATTTGCTCAGGATAGCCGTACGTACCGTGTTCACTGATATCCAATCCCATTGTTTCTTCCTCTTCTGTAACGCGAATACCCATAATCGCTTTCATCGCACCCAGAATAATGAAGGAAATGACAAACACGAAAGCCAAAGTGCCAATCAGTCCAAGCAGCTGTACTCCTAATTGGGTAAATCCACCACCATAGAACAGACCCGCTTGACCTACACCAGTTATTTTTACAAGCTCAGGAGTAGCGAAGAACCCTGTGGACACTGCGCCCCACATCCCTGCAACACCGTGCACGGAGAAAGCATATACCGGGTCGTCTACTCTTGCACGCTCGAACCATTGCGCTGTGAAGAAAGTAACGATCCCTGCAACTGCACCAATGACCAATGCCGCCCAAGGTGCTACAAAGGCACAAGAACCAGTAATAGCAACCAAAGCCGCCAGCACACCGTTTAGCATAGCAGGAATATCTGCTTTTCCATATACCATCCAGGATACGAGCAAAGCGAAAACCCCACCTGCCGCAGCAGCAATATTGGTAGTCAAGGCCACATATCCAAAGAATCCGTCGTTCATAGCTGATACAGCACTACCCGGGTTAAACCCAAACCAACCAAACCAGAGAATAATAACACCCAAGATAGAGTACACCTGGTTATGACCAGGGATAATGTTCGGCTTGCCATCTTTATTAAACTTGCCCAGACGCGGTTTGAGCAGCAGGGTAGCGACGAGTGCTGCCGTAGCGCCTGTCAAATGGACTACCGTCGAACCGGCATAATCCTGCATCCCCAACTTACCAAGCCATCCACCGCCCCACACCCAGTGAGCTACAACCGGATAAATCACGATGGAGAACAAAATACCGAAAATAATGTATACACTTAATTTTGCACGCTCTGCCATCCCCCCACATGCGATAGAAAGTGATACCGCAGCGAAAGCAAAGTGGAACAAAAACATAATTGTAATCGGAACATCCAGACCTGAGAGAGCATCAAACGATGCAGCCGCATCCGTACCACTCATGAAGAAACCCGTCAGTCCCATAAATCCGTTTCCGCCATCATTACCAAAGCCGAATCCAAATCCAAGTGCCCAGAAGGACAAAGCCGCAACACCCGTGGTGAGAATCGTTTTACCAGCGACATGACCCGCATTCTTCATTCGAGTCGAGCCTGCCTCCAGCAATGCAAATCCCGCTTGCATAAAAAATACAAGTATAAATGCCAAGAACGTAAAGGCCGTGTTTAGCCCGGCTTGAAGTTGAATATTTGTCGGACCGTCAGCAGCAAACGCACCTACCGGAAAAGCTAATACTGTCAGCATGGCCAATAATACAACTAACCACTTTTTTCTCATGAAGCCCACTCCCTCGAATGTTAAGTTTCTTTACATTTCGTGAAATTCTTATTGTCATTATAATCAGAATACATGAAAGTTGACAAGATTTTTTTTTATTATGTTAAAAAAATATGGTTCCAAACACTACATGTCATATTTACTAACTATAAAAGTAGCTTGTTTCTGTTCAAAAAAAGCATAACGTTTGACTGTATGGTTGGGAATCATGTAAAATATTCTTTATAAACACTCCGTTTGCAAATGCTAATATTGAAGGTTGAACGAAGAGCGCGAGGTGAAGACAGATGGGGATATGAAGCTGTATCGAATTGGTGAGCTAGCCAAGACGGCTGGTGTCAGCGAACGAACTATTGATTATTACACAAAGCTTGGTTTGATCACACCTGAAGAACGATCATTGAAAAATTATCGGCTCTATAATGATGAAACCTTAAACAGGCTTGAACGTATTAACCAAATGAAACAAGAGAAGTATAGCCTAGAGGAAATCAGACAGACACTGATTAAATGGAACTCGGTTGCGGGGGAAGAGCACGTCACTGACAAACTAACGAGTCTGGAGATGCACATGCAGCGTCTAGAACGCGAAGTCAATGAACTACAGCCTCTCTTGGGGCAGCTCAAGCCCGTTCAAGCGCGCAAGTTGCTTACTGGTCTACTACCACAAAGCGCCGCTTGTATCGAAGCTCTGAAGTATCTGCTGGAGCATAGTTCTATGATGTAGATACCCTGGCTAGTATGATGAACAATATTGGAGGGTTGCTTTATGATGGGTATGTATATATTGATTATTCTTGCGTTCGGATTATCCTTATGGGCGCAATTCCGTGTAAAAGGTACTTTTAATAAATGGTCTGATGTCCCAAATGAAAATGGGTTGACCGGTTATGATGCAGCTCGGCATATGCTAGATCGCAATGGTTTGCATGATGTGCCTATTGAACCAGTACCTGGTGCGTTATCTGACCATTATGATCCAATGCAAAGAGTCGTACGGCTGTCCGAGCCCGTTTATTATGAAAAATCCATTTCAGCAGTTGCCGTAGCTTGTCACGAGGTTGGTCATGCCATTCAGCATAAAGAGCATTATCCCATGCTGGCACTCCGTCACCGGATCTTTCCGATCGTAAACTTCGCTTCTGGGATTGCACCGTTTCTGCTGATTGCCGGTTTCTTATTCAGCTACACGAACCTGATTGGCTTGGGTATTATCTTTTTCTCGGCTACTGTTGCTTTTCAATTAATTACATTACCGGTTGAATTTAATGCTTCCAACCGGGCCCGAGAAATTATGGTTTCGGAAGGGTTTATCCGTAGTGATGAAGAACGGGGTATAGCCAAAGTATTAAATGCTGCTGCATTAACTTATGTGGCTGCAGCTCTTGTTTCCTTGCTGGAACTAATCCGCTTAATCGGTATCTTCAACAGCCGGGATTAATTGCTTGTGTTGCAAAAAAGGTTGTTCCTCTACCAAGTTAACGGTAGAGAACAACCTTTTTTCTTTATCTAAAACCAATCAGCTATACTCACTGTCCTAAATCCGCTTTTGCACTTCCGTTCGGAGTAGCTGCACTACCTTTAAGACCAAAATATTGCAACAAGAAAGTTCGGAATGACTTTGCAACTAATGGCAGTTTATCATCTCTACGATGAATCAAGCCTATAGTTCTCGTGACCTCTGGATCAACAATTGACACTCTTGCAGGTTGAAGCGGGTTGGTCTGAAACAACGCCATTTCAGGCAAAAGACTGACTCCCATGCCAGCCGCAACTAATCCGCGTATCGTATCTGTCTCTTCACCTTCAAAAGCGATATCCGGCGTAAATCCTGCCTCCAGACAAGCCTGCCAGACAATCGGACGTAACGAATATCCATCTCTGAACAGAATAAATTTTTCTCCCTTAAGCTGACTCAGCGTGATATGTTTGGCCGTGGCTAAAGGATGATTGGGCGGGAGAACAGCAAACAACTCCTCGGTCAGCACCACATCCCCCTCCACATGATCATGACGATCGGGAAAAGGAGATACAAAAGCCAAGTCCACCTCACCCGCTAACACATCACGAATTAAACTCGGATACATCCCCTGTTTAAATCTAAATTTAACATTGGGATACCGCTTTCGGAATTCAGCCACTACCGTAGGAATAAGATGAATCCCCAAACTGTGCGGAAAACCGATGCGGATTTCGCCCCCCTCAGGATCCAAAAACTCATGAACCTCCAAAACAGCTCGCTCTAGATCTTTTATTATCGTCTCAACCCGTTTGCAAAATAGCTGTCCCACTGGCGTAAGCTGCAAATTGCGACCCTTTTGCATAAAAAGATTAACTCCCAGCTCCTCTTCAAGCTGATGAATTTGCCGACTTACCGCAGATTGCGCCACATGTAGCTCCTCGGCTGCCTGAGTGACATGTTCTTTTTGCGCTACCTTCATGAAGTATTGTAACTGTCGTAATTCCACTCCGATATTCGCTCCAATCTGTTTTTCAACATCCGGAAGAAGACGTCAATCGAACATCATCCTCTTTCTTCCCTGCTAACTTACGGTAAAACTGTCTTTAGTGGCGTTTGCGCTGGCCAGTCAATCTAATCAATAATCCATACATGAAAAATCCACTGAGTAATCCCCCAAAGTGAGCGGTCCAATTAATGTTCGCTACAGCAAAAGAAAACAGAATACCAAACCCAAGCAGCGTGTACAGCGTTTTGCGCGAAGCATCATCCATCAAGGAACGTTGGAACAAGGCAACGTACAGAAACGCCCCATAGATGCCATAAATCGCTCCTGAGGCTCCTACAGAGACTGTCGTTTCCGCCACCATGTTGTAATGGGCAATGGACAGTATGTTCCCTACAATACCCGTGACCAGATACAATAGCACATAGCGGAAGGACCCCAGCAAACGCTCCAGCGGAGGAGCGAAGACGAGTATGGCAAAGGAATTGAACAGAAGATGATCAAACCCTGCATGTAAAAACATGGCT
The DNA here is from genome assembly GCF_053570945.1 of Paenibacillus sp. CMM36. Lineage (NCBI taxonomy): Bacteria > Bacillati > Bacillota > Bacilli > Caryophanales > Paenibacillaceae > Paenibacillus > Paenibacillus sp. CMM36. The sequence goes on along the minus strand of NZ_JBSEDY010000001.1, from coordinate 735,017 downwards.
GATACATATCGCCACAGTTGATCGGTGAATGGCGCCTCATTAATCAAAGCTCCATATCGGATCAGCGTCAAACTATTTTCCGATCCACCCTGTACGGTGAGTACAACAAACATCACAATATTGATGAGCAAAATCAGACAGGTTACTGGGTAAAACCGCAAATAACTTTTCCAGTTCTCATAACGTAAAAAAATCAAGGCAATCCTTCCTTCATGGGTGTCTCCACCTTATTCAAATTGGACAATGTCTTTTATAAAAGATTATAATAGATTTCGGCAACGATAACCAATGCTAAAAACCAAGGAGGCTATTACATATGGCACAAGAACGTACAGGAGCTGCTACTTTTAAAGGCAATGCTTTGACACTCTTAGGTCCTGAACTGAAGGTTGGAGATCAGGCACCTGATTTCAAATTACAGAAAAACCTGTTAGAAGCAGCTACGCTCCAAGACTTTGCAGGCAAAGTCAAACTGATCAGTGTTGTTCCTTCTTTGGATACAGGTGTGTGTGACGCACAGACTCGACGTTTTAACCAGGAAGCTGATTCCCTTGGGGATCAAGTCGTGGTGCTGACTGTCAGCGTCGATCTGCCTTTCGCTCAAGCTCGTTGGTGCGGTGCTGCCGGTATTGACCGCGTATTGACACTGTCCGACTATAAGGATCATTCCTTTGGCGAAGCTTATGGTGTGTTCATCAAGGAATTCCATTTGGATCATAGAGCTATTTTTGTGATTGATCAAAATGACAAAATTGCTTACGTAGAATACTTGAGCGAAATGTCCGAACACCCTGACTATGACCAAGCGATTGCAGCAGTGAAAAAACTCGTCTAAATCAAGACTGCATATTAAAAAAGCGAGTGAAGGGTTGCCTTCCTCGCTTTTTTTGACGTTTGTCTGCCACATCACTGCTCACACATCTACAATCACTGCACAACCTTATGAGCAGACAGCTTCTTGTCAATCACAGCGAACAGTTGCAAAATGATGCGGTAATTCGCGCCCAAGTCCCCTAGCGATCCGCGTGAAGCAGAATAAATATCCACCGCACTCCGAACTGGTGAGACAGACAATATGGAAACGGTAATGTCGACGGTTCTACCGAACGCCGTTCGCTTCTCTAACGTAATTTCACCTACGGATGCTACCTCATGAAGAACCTTGTAGCCAGGAATTTTTTTTTAGAATAGATGATACTTCTTCCCAAGCCTTGTCTCTCGATAAGTTATAATAGCGTGTCTTCATTTGGGGGTCCTTGACCCGGTCGCTTGTACCTTCTTGGCTGCGCACAATCCCTACCAGAGTCCTCTTCAACGACAAGACATTTCCTCCTTCACGATAATCGTTGCCATAATGCAGCACATCGGTTTTTTTGCTGCAAGCGCTTTATAAAACGTTAAACAACAAAAAGTTAACCGACCATACCTGTGGTATGCGACCTTAGTACCTCATGTCTTAGTTTAACATTGTTGCATACAAAAAACACCCTGTTTCTGCAAGAAGCATAAACAGAGTGTATTCATTATCTTTGGAGTACCCGCCGATGCCGTCCGACCATAGCGTCTTCTGAACCTGCTTTAGCAGGTGGGTGACCGCAGAATAAACTTTTGAAGTCCCCTTGTCAGGAATTGACAGGGCTTTTCAGCTATTCATCCGTATAGATCTCCCTAGACATTGTCATTGGTTCAAAACAACAAATGACCGTAACGTGCATCGCAGGATATGACCTTATTATAGCGCTTCTCACTCAGAAAGTAAATGCTAGGAGAAATATGTTTTATTTTTAGAGGTTATCACTTTTCTTGTCTTCAATGCTTGCCGTATCTTCATCTTTCTGCTTCATCTTTTCCATTTGATCCTGCATTTTAAGGAATGTTCCATAAAAATTAAAGAAAGCGAACCAGGCAACTACACTACCGATGAAGAATAAGAAAAGCACAGGATATTTGACTCCGATAAATATAACAACGGCGCTACCGAGCATGGTAGAAAATACACGGAATGGTCGAATCAGCGTCAGTAAAACCGCATTTTTGATAATTTGTCCGGTAGACATATGATAATGAGCCACCATCGAAAAGAAGTTAAACATAGACACAAGCAAAATAATGATAAGAATGAGCATAATTACGCCCACGATTTGCAAGTTGCTGAGTTGTGTCATATATACGGTATAATCCACATACATGATGACAAACAGTAACGTGTAAAAGATACCCCCGATTAGACTCTGCTTATAGTTCTCTTTGTACCCTTTAAAAAAGGTACGAAACACGCCTGTATCGGTATCCCCCATTACCCATTTGCGAACCACTGTGAACATAGCCGATGTGGCTGGAAATAAAGTAAGCGGTGCCAAAACAGCCATCGCCCAATTCATTTGTAAAGATTCATTAGCCAAATTCTGATTCATTACAAGTAGTTTCAGTATGAGGCAGAACACAAAAGGCGACGAACATAACACCCATAACAAATTTGTAGCCGCCAGTCGGGTAATCCACTCGGTCAGGCGGTAAATACCACCCATAGCTCCTTTAAACTCCAATGTCAGTCTCTCCCTCCGCAAGCCTTGGCAGTTCCAAGACTCATGTTGCTATGCCTATAAATTCCGGCTCTTGGCTATATCATACCGTATTTCAGCCCTAATGCGCCAGTGAAATCAATAAGTGCCTCATTAAAGCAGATTGCTAAAAGGTTCATACATACTGATTCAATCATAACAAAAAAGCCGAAGCTTCATCTGCTTCGACTTTTCATTATTTCATTTCTTATTCGGAAGAGGAATCTTCACGTCTTGCAGGACGACGAGTTTCCCCATTGCTGCTCGGGCGTGGTTTGCGATCTCCACTGTACCGGCTTCCGGAATCACGGTTGTAGCCACCGCCTTCTTTGCCACGGTTGTAACCGCCATATCCACCTTTGCTGCCACTACCGCCGCTACCACCGGAACGGTTGGAATTGTAACCACCGTTGCTGCGACCGCTGTAGTTGGAAGGCTTGCGACCGCCAGAACGCACGTCTGGTTTACGACGTTTTGCACGGATCGGATCTTCTGGAGTCAGCTCAATCGATGCTTCTCTCTTCTCACCAGTCATTAGTTTCAGAGCTGCGGAGAGAAGTTGCACAGAATCATATTGCTCCAGCATTTGAATAGCCAAACCTTTGTACTCGTTCAGCTCGCCGCTTTCTACAGCCTCTAGGAGACGTTCAGCAATGATACGTTGTTTGCCTTCCAGAGCTTCAGCCAACGTTGGAAGCGGCTTGCGTGGAATGCGGTGACGAGTTACACGTTCGATAAAGTGCAAATGGTCAATTTCACGAGGCGTTACGAAAGACCAAGCTTCCCCTTCTTTACCTGCACGTCCAGTACGTCCAATACGGTGAACATAGCTTTCTGGATCTTGCGGAAGGTCAAAGTTCACAACGTGAGTTACACCGGAAACGTCCAAGCCACGGGCAGCTACATCAGTCGCTACGAGCACATCGATGCTTCCGTCACGGAATTTACGCATTACAGCATCACGTTGGTTTTGAGACAAGTCACCATGCAAACCGTCTGCAGAATATCCGCGTTTTTGCAGAGCTTCAGCCAGCTCGTCTACCCGACGCTTGGTACGACCAAATACGATAGCAAGTTCTGGGGATTCCATGTCGATCAAACGGCTCAATGCTTCGAATTTTTGACGCTCAGGAACTTCGATATAGGCCTGATCAATCAGTGGAGCACTAACTTGTTTAGGAATAACTGAAACATGCTCAGGATTTTTGAGGAATTGTTCAGCCAATCTTTTAATATTAGGAGGCATTGTAGCCGAGAAAAGCATCGTTTGACGCTCGTCTGGAACTTGCTTCAGAATGGATTGAATATCTTCCATAAAACCCATATCCAACATTTCATCTGCTTCATCCAAAACAACTGTGTTTACATCTTCCAGCTTGATGGTTTTACGATTAATATGGTCAAGCAAGCGTCCTGGCGTACCAATAATAATTTGAGGTTTCTTTTTCAAAGCGCGAATCTGGCGTACGATATCTTGTCCACCATAGATTGGCAAAGTACGAAGACCTTTGAAACGGGAGAGTTTTTCGATTTCTTCAGCTACCTGGATAGCAAGCTCACGTGTTGGTGCCATGATCAGAGCTCTGATTTTTTCGTCGCTTCTAGAAATTTTGTTGATCAGCGGAATACCAAACGCAGCAGTTTTACCAGTACCTGTTTGGGCTTGGCCAATCATGTCTCTGCCTTGTAGTGCAATCGGGATGGATTGCGATTGAATTGGTGTTGCTTCTTCAAAACCCAGTTCTGTAATCGCCTGAATTACTTTCGGTTCAAGATCAAATTCTGCAAATGTCGTCAAATTTATTCAAACTCCTTCTTAATGGTGGATGTGGTGGACAATCCACAATGTTGTCTGTATTCTTAAGTAGCGATATTATTGTATAAGTTTTCCCCAATACAGTGACAGTTTATTTAGACCTATAACTGCAACTTTCTGTAATGAATTTGGGGAACCTATCCGATACATCTTAAACGAATTTATCCTTTTTAAAACAGTTTAAATTTTAAGTGTTTCTCTGGACATAGGTCCCTACTCAAGAATATCCACATCGCATTATAGCACAGAACAATTCATGAATACCAGCAAGTTGCTTCCCGTATAATTTAAATGAGGTGAAAATAAGTTGTTAAAAATGGTGTTAAACTGCTTAACTGTCATTCTTGGAGCCGCTGCCATTGCATGCGGTTTTAATCTGTTTCTCGTGCCACACCACTTGCTGAGCGGAGGAGTAGCTGGGCTTTCCATGTTAATCGGCTACTTCACAAAATTTGATATCAGCGCGATGTATTTTATTATCAATATCCCGATGCTTATTACAGGCTGGTTTATTTTAGGCAAGCGTTTTATTAGCCTGAGCATTTTATCCGTTGTCGTTACAACATGGATTTTGGCCTTGGTGCCGGTGCGATCTGTCGTGTCGGACCCCCTGCTAGCCTCCGTTTTTGGAGGAGTGATGATCGGCGTTGGAGCAGGAATTTCCTTTCGGGTAGGGGGGTCTACGGGCGGTTTTGACATTATCGGTTCCATCGTCACTCGTTATCGTGACTTCCCCGTAGGAACTGTACTTGTTGGCATGAATGGACTGGTCATTCTTGCAGCAGGATATTTGAACGATGATTGGAATATTGCACTTGCGTCGATGCTATCTATTTTTGTGACTGGCAAAGTGTTAGATCAAATCTATGTCAGTCACACGAAGATTACCGTCTACATTATTACAGAACACACCGACAAGCTACTGGAGCGGATGTTAACCACACCACGCGGTGTTAGCAAAATAAAAATTGAAGGCGCATTTTCACATACTGAAAAAGACATGCTGATGACTGTCACGACACGCTACGAGCTAGTTGAATTAAAACGGATCATTAAAGAAGTGGACCCTTCTGCTTTTGTCAATATTGTGGAAACGGTTGGGGTGATGGGTTCATTTCGCCGAAGATAAGCACAAACCCAAGTGTCAAAATACAGTTTCTGTGGTACACTATATGTGCGCTGTTCCCATAGTATATAAAGACCAGCTTTACCTGCTATTTCACAGGCACTTTGCTTTTCCGAATCGTATTGAATGATTCTTTTGGAATGATTCCGAGCAGGAAAGGGTGATTTTTGTGGAAATGGAAACGGTAAAACTGTCCGACATTGTCTTAAGATGGTATCCGGAAATGCTCCCTTCTCTCAAAAAGGATGAGCTGAACTCGATGATTGTGCTTCGGGACGGGATGTCCATACTCAAGCCAACGGATGCGCTAGAAATTATTCAGTACAGTATTTGCGAGCATCAAGACAATAATTATCTTCAATAAATTTCTTTACCAAGTGCCGCTTCTTCCGGTTGCATCTACAACTGCGAAGAGAGCGGCATTATTTATGCATTTTTATGGATTCAATGAACATAAGTTGGGTTAATCATGTAAGACTGTGCCTGATGATTCCAGTATTGGTTACAAGCGTGTTGTTTTTCGATACATAACTTTACGTATAATCAGGTAAGCGACATCCATAAGGGAGAGAGTTAGGAAATGAATATGATTTGGGCAATTATGCTATTGGCGATGGGGATAGGCGGAAACGGGGACCCGTCAGCCATCGCTCCAAATGTAAAAGATACCGTGGCAACAACAATTAGCAGCGCCATGATTACGGCTCAGCACAATAAGATGAAGTTGGATGCCTCCAATCCTCCGGTTAAAATTGACCCACAACCGACGACTCCTGCTATCAAGGGCATCTATGTCACAGCTTATAGCGCAGGCGGTTCGCGTATGACCCAGCTGCTTGAACTGCTTGATAAGACAGAGCTCAATTCCATGGTTATTGATATTAAAGACGATGCAGGCTATATCACTTATCCAACGTCCAATCCCGAGCTGCTCAAATTGGGCAAGCCGCAAAAATTCATTCGGGATATTTCCGGTTTGATGGACCGATTGAAAAAGCATAATGTTTACCCGATTGCTCGTATTGTCGTATTTAAAGATACGGTACTGGCCAACAAAAATCCCGAGATGTCTTTCCGTAATCCTGACGGCTCTGTCTGGAAAAACGGTAAGGGAGACGGGTTCGTCAATCCCTATAATAAAGAAGTATGGGATTATAATATAGCCATCGCTAAGGAAGCAGCCAAACTTGGTTTTAAGGAAATTCAATTTGACTATGTACGTTTCCCCGAAGGCTTTGAGAAAAGAGCAGACAAGCTGAAATATACCAAATCAGATCAATCCCGCTCGGATGCAGTCGCTGAATTCGTACAATATGCCCGCAGAGAGCTTGCTCCATTAGGTGTACGAGTATCCGTAGATATTTTCGGATATGCTGCATCTGTCCCTGCTGCGGAGGGAATCGGACAGGATTTCACTAAAATTTCTGAAAATGTGGATGTCATTTCACCCATGGTTTATCCAAGCCACTACACCACAGGCTGGTTCGGTGTAAAAGACCCTGATAAGAATCCCTACCAGACGATTAAAGGCTCCATGGCCGATACACACAAAAAGCTAGATCCGACGGGCAAGCTAAAGCCAATTATTCGTCCTTGGATCCAGGATTTTACTGCAAGTTGGTTAGGAAGCGGACATTATGCTAAGTATGGAAAAACTCAAGTAGAGGACCAAATTCGAGCGCTTAAGGATATGAAAGTGGATGAATATTTACTCTGGAATGCCACAAACCGCTATTCAAGCGGAGTAACTTACAAATAGTTTTATTCCTCCGGACTTCTCGTTATCTAATACGAAATTTAGAAATTATATAATTTTTTCGAAGGCTGTCCCGTTGTTTGGCGAACGGGTGCAGTCTTTTTTATTACTGTTCAAATGTGGCGGTATCCCTTACAATAAATACTTACATGTTATGATACATACGAATATTCAATCCCTAGTAAATGAGGAAAACAAAAATGCAATTGACTTCAACAACGGGGCAGAAATGGAAGCAGCTTTTATACATTTTGCTCCCTATCCTGATTACCCAGCTTGCACTATCTGCCATGACTTTTTTCGATACGAATATGTCGGGACACTTTTCCCCTGCCGATCTGGCTGGAGTAGCCATCGGAGTAAGTCTGTGGATTCCTGTACAAACAGGCCTTAACGGAATACTTATGGCTATCACACCTATTGTATCTCAATTAGTGGGAGCACAGCGCAAAGATAAAGTCTCCTACTATGTCATTCAAGCACTTTGGCTCTCTCTTGCCCTATCCATGGTCGTTTTGATTGCTGGCATCATTTTGGTCAAGCCTATTCTAAATGGTATGAATCTGGAATGGAGAGTTCATAATGTGGCCCTGTACTATCTTTGTGCGATGGCCTTCGGTATTGTTCCTCTATTTGCCTACACGGTGCTCCGAAGCTTTATGGATGCATTGGGACAAACCCGCTTTACGATGTTAATCACGCTCATGTCGTTACCCATCAATGTCTTGTTGAACTATCTACTTATTTATGGGAACTGGGGTTTTCCGCGTCTGGGAGGTGTAGGCTCCGGGGTGGCAACGGCAACCACCTACTGGATCATTATGCTGGTCGCTGGTATCACTGCGCATCGGGGAAAAATATTTGCAAAATACCGAATCTTCAGCAAAATATACGGGATTGCTGCTAGTGCTTTGAAAGAGCTCATCAAGATTGGAGTACCGATTGGATTTGCAATATTTTTTGAGACTGCCGTCTTTCAGCCGTCACTCTCTTCATGAGTAGCTATAATACAGCTACCATAGCCGCACATCAGGCCGCGATGAACTTTGCATCTACGTTATATATGATTCCACTCAGCATTTGCATGGCACTTACGATTCTGGTTGGCTATGAAACAGGAGCTACTCGGCCGCGGGATGCCAAAGCTTATAGTGTAATGGGCATCAGCAGCGCAGTAGGTCTATCACTGATTACAGCTATTGTACTGCTTATCTGGGGTGAACAGGTTGCTCGACTTTACTCCACCGATCTGCAGGTCATTCAATTGGCACAGCATTTTCTAATCTATGCGATTTTCTTTCAGATATCTGATGCTGTCGCTACACCTACACAAGGAGCGCTACGCGGGTATAAAGACGTCAATCCAGCCTTTTTGCTCACATTCCTCTCCTATTGGGTCATTGGGCTTCCTGTAGGATATATACTGGCACGCTGGACTTCATTGGGGCCCTACGGCTACTGGATCGGTTTGATTACAGGGTTGGCAGTAGGTGCTATTTTACTTCTCTGGCGTCTGGTGAAAGTACAACGTCGTTTCTCCGAAAAAAAACAACACGCAGAGGTTATTTAGCCTTTGCGTGTCTCGATTACATATGCTGCGCCTAATGTTATTCGTTTTTTCTCCACAATAGCCACTTCGTTCAGCTTGGGAGGATATAGAAAGTGTCTCTCCACATGTTGTTCAATCTCTTCAAATGCCTGTTCTTCATTTTCAGCAGCGAGAATGACAGTCAGCGCTCCTTCCGAACTATCCACTTCGATTTTGAATAGGTACATGTATGACTACCTCCTGATAGGACTCAAAGCTAAAAAATAGCGGATGACTCGGGTCATCCGCATAATTTTGATCTTTTCCAATATCAGAACCGATCTACTGTACGTAGAAGGCTCTTATTATTGCGACAAACGCAAAGCAAGCTCATAAAGCTCCATGTTGAAATCTTTTTTAGTATTTACAACCTTGTCAATATCTGTGGCTACCAACTTACCGTCGATCGTTCCGCAAGCCTTATCAGATATGCCCTCGATCAATTGGCGAACAGCAAAGTCACCCAAACGGCTCGCCAGGTTGCGGTCAAACGCGGTTGGTGTGCCTCCACGTTGGATGTGTCCAAGCACTGTAACACGAGGCTCATAATCCGGACAGTTTTCTTGGATTACCTTTGCTACATCTTCACCTTTGCCTACGCCTTCCGCAACGATAATAATACTGTGGCGCTTGCCATGCTTGAAATTTTGTTTCATACGATCAGATACTTCGTTCAGGTCAAATTCTACCTCAGGCACCAAAATTGTTTCTGCGCCAGAAGCCAGACCCGCATGCAAAGCAATATCACCACAATGACGTCCCATAACTTCAACAATGGAAGAACGTTCATGAGATGACATTGTATCACGCAGCTTGTTGATTGCGTCCACTACGATACTAACCGCTGTATCAAAACCAATCGTGTAGTCCGTGAAGGAAATGTCATTGTCAATCGTACCCGGAAGACACATGGTTTTAATGCCTTGCTTGGTCAGTTTGTTAGCTCCTTGGTAGGAACCGTCTCCACCAATCACGACTACGCCGTCAATCCCACGGTCACGCAAAATTTGCGCGCCTTTTTTCTGCCCTTCTTCAGTCGTAAATTCCAGGCATCTTGCAGATTGAAGTACAGTACCCCCACGTTGGATAATATCTCCGACGCTTCTCAGATCCATTGGAAAAATATCGTCGTTCAAAAGGCCTTGATAACCACGTTGAATCCCGAATACTTCCAGTCCGAAATACAATCCGCTACGTACGACGGCGCGAACTGCCGCGTTCATCCCTTGTGAATCTCCACCACTTGTTAATACTGCAATTTTCTTAACTGCTGTCATGGTTTATGACCTCCTCAAAATAATCATATAAGCCTTCTTATCCATCGACTGTTTAATAAGAAAAACAAACGCATGAGCGGACTATTTTTCATTAAACGTCTCGAAACAGCGCGAACGTCTTGCTGCTCGCTAACTTTAGGGTCGGATAAATATAAAGCCAGCAATCCCTCGATAATCATCCGGTGAAAGGAGCTGGCAGGGACATCTGCAATATCAGCCCGCGCCCGATTCACAACGTAGGCGATCCGGTTTAGCATCATGTCGGTATCTTCATAATAATTGCAAAAGTTAAGATCTCCGCCCTTCCGGTCTTCGTCTTGATCGATTAGATAATCCAGCAAAATATGAAGACTGCACACATGTGGAAAATACGATGCATGTATTGAGGCAGCCCCCGCATCTGTCAGATGCTGGTCGCTGGCAGCAAGAAACAGCATAAAGACCCCCAGAGTTGAACCGGTAGCCGCAGCAAACTCATTCCAGCGCAACTCTGGTGTACGGTCTTTATGAAGCGACCACCAGTCCAAAAGCGCTTGTTCCCGCAGCTCGGGTTTAATATGCTTGTATACTTGCAAATCCGTGTATAATCGCGCCAAATCCTGAACGTAAGGCATTGCCGCCTCATAGCCCGGAAGCCTGCTTACACAAGACTGACAGGTTGTCACCAGCCCAGTCAAATAACCGCCATCCTCCTGCTCACGACGCAACTCATAATAATTCACTGGCCTAGCCGTCGGATTAATCGCATCCAGCATAGCCTGATGCAACAGCCTAAAATCATCCGGGTCCATGGATGTACTGCGATCACACAGGTTGTCCAGATAATCACTAATGGTCTGATACGCTACGATCAGCGGAATTAACGTCTGCCGGGCAGACATATTAGCTGCGGCATAAACCGCTCCACCCACGCAGTGAAATGTCTTATCCGCTATGCTCGCAAGCGCCTGGCTTCGCAGTTCAGGGTCCGGAATTTGTTCGGCCTTGCTCTTCCAGTTACTCAATTCTTGTTTCGTTTCAGGGAGAATGTGCTTGTACATTCGGCTCATTAGACCTATGGGGCCTCTCGGTACTTGATAACGTCCTTGCTCAACATAACTCAAATGACGGTGCCTCCACATTGTTGTCTACGTAATTATACCTATCCAAACCATATCCATTATAATATGATCGTCCTTTTAGCACAAATGAACAACCTCACTTTTTTCTTTAAAATTCAAGAAAAATGAGCTATTCTCATTAAAAGACTTTATACCTGTAATGTTTTATTAGTCGAAAATAGTATAAAGGGCCTACCTATCCTTGTCCTCTGCTGGCTTCACGCCTTGGATTCCCTCTTCCATACTTGCCTGCTTCCATTTCCCGAAAGCATAATAGAAAATGACTGCTACGGCAGAGATAGCAAAACCAACAGGAAAGCTCCACCATACAGCATCTAGACCATACTCATCAACAAATGCATAGGCCAAAGGTATACGAATGCCCCATAATGAAATAATGGTAATTAAAAGCGGTATCATTACGGAACCCGTTGATCGAACAACCCCTGTAATGACATTGGTAACACCGAATATAACAAAAGACCACAAGGTGATCATATTAATCCGCATTCCCAATTCCAATGCACCCCCTGTAGAAGGAAGAAACATGAGCAAGGCCTGACGGTTAAACACGTAAATTAATACCACAGCTCCACCAGTCAATACAAAATTATACACAATCCCAATCCAGGTTGTCGTGCGCACTCGATCCCAACGTCCGGCTCCGATATTTTGAGCGGCAAAGGAAGATACAGCTGCACCTAACGCCATTGCCGGCATCTGTACATAGCTGGACAAATTATTGGCTGCTGTATAAGCTGCAGCTGCAACTGTCCCGTAGCCGTTAATCAGATTCATTAAAGCAATCGCGCTGGTAGAGACAGCAATCATTTGCAACCCCATCGGCACTCCCTTACGGATTAGGGTCCAAATAATCTTCCAATCAAATCTAAGTAAGTGAAGCTCTGAAGATGTAATGCGCAAAAAATATTTTACACGATATAGATAAATGAGAATCAACACAAAGCTGATCCCTTGAGCAATCAGGGTAGCAGTAGCGGAACCTCCAATGCCCATAGCAGGAATCGGTCCCCATCCGAATATGAACAGCGGGTTGAGTAGTACATCCAGTACGACGGAAACGATCAGAAAATAAAATGGTGTTTTGGAATCTCCAGCCCCTCTCATTACAGTCATGATGTAATTATAGCCGTACAAAAAGGGCATGCCTGCGAAAATAATACGCGTATACGTGATCGCCATATCTACCGATTCAGCAGGGGTATTGAGTACATGAAGTATCCAAGGCGCACTCAAAAATCCGATAATACCTATAGCAAAAGCGAGCACCAGAAAAAAGACTGCACTTGTACCTACTACACGCTTGGTTTCAGCTACGTCTCCTGCTCCGATATTTTGTCCAATCATAATAGTGGCAGCCATAGTGACACCAAAAATGGAACTGATAAGAAAAAACATTATAATATTTCCGTTGGAAGCGGCAGTCAAGGCGGCCTCTCCCAGAAATTTCCCAACCCAGATCGAATTAATCGTTCCATTCAGGGATTGCAGAATGTTGCCGAACAGCATCGGCAAAGAGAACATAAACAGCGTTTTGGCAATAGGACCTTCAATCAGGGAAGGCTTACGACTAGCCTCTGCTGCACTCATTTTCTCAGCTCCTTCAATCTATAATGTCTTCTGCCTAGTTTTATTACGTATAATACCCTATTCCTGCTCAATCTTCTCATATCATAAACGTATTTACGCAAAAAAGCGCAGTCCCTTAAAATAAAGGAACTGCGCTCTCAATTCATAGTTTAACCGTAATATATAAGACATCCGTAGAAACGGAACCATTCTTACAATTCAGTTACACTTACAGTTTGATTACGTTAGCTGCTTGGGGTCCACGGTTACCTTCAGTAATTTCGAATTCAACCGCTTGACCTTCTTCCAAAGTTTTAAAGCCGTCGCCTTGGATTGCGGAGAAATGTACGAATACGTCCTCGCCACCATCCATTTGAATGAAGCCATAACCTTTTTCTGCGTTAAACCATTTAACTGTACCTTTCAAGTGAACAACCTCCTAAAAATACCGCCATCTATGGCGAATATCCATATTATACTTCATGCTTTTTCACAATGCAATTGATGTTTTTCCGGGTTTTTTGGGCTGGAATGATTTGCTTTTGCGGCGGAAACTGCGGTATCATGAACCAAAACATCTATAAAATCGGAGACATGCATATGATGAAAAAACACGAAATATACAAAAAAGACAATTGGAACATGATGACTGTCGAGGTGCAGGGCCGTTACATCGTTCTACGGGAAATATCCGATGATTGGGGCGAGGAAGCCCACACGTTTTTAAGCCGCCCGGCGCTGATGCATTGGGCTCAAAATCGGTTTCCCAAGCAGTCCTTTCAAGATAATGAGGAAGAATGGCAGCGGATCATGAACGCTTTCAAACAGGTCTAGCCTATTCATGGTGTCCAACAGCTATCTCATCTTCATTATTCTGGCCTTCACGCTGGGCGGAGTGCTGATCATGAAGCGTGATACGATACCGACTCCTCTCAAAAAGTGGATGGCCCTCACTGCTGTAATCATGGTTTGCTTTGCCTTTTATCTCATTGTATACAGCTTATTAAATATAGGTTCCAACCCACAGTAAGGAAAATTATACTTTCGGGCGTAAGAGGTCATACTATGGTATAACAAGCCATGGTATAAGGAGGATCTGCCGTTACATGCATCCTGTAAAACCTCTTGCCCTGCTGCTTACGGTAAGCGTGGCGGTTTCTTCGTTTTGGCATCCGTCCCTTACTGCCGCAGCCCTACCCCACATTACGTTCGATCAGAGGAGGCTCTCCATGAGTGAAATTGTAAAACGCGCTGATGCGCCAGTGGAAAATACATGGAAATTGGAAGATCTGTTTCCCAACCGCAAAGCATGGGATCAAGAATACGAAGAAGTCAAACAACTAGCCAAAAAGGCTGAACAATTCCAAGGCAAGCTCAATTCAGCAGAATCGATTGGCAACTGCTTTAAATTGGAAGATGAATTGTCGCTGAAAACCGAGCGTGTATATGTGTACGCACATCTGCATCATGATGAGGATACAGCTGAACCTACATACCAGGGTCTTTCGCAAAAAGCCAAAAAATTAGGCGTTGAGGTTAGCGAGTCTCTTTCTTTTGTGACACCTGAAATTTTGGCACTGCCAGATCATCAGCTCGATGCCTTCATTGAAGATCCGAAGCTTGCAGATTATCGGTTCACCCTTCAAGAAATGAAGCGGGAAAAAGCACATATTTTGGGCAAGACAGAAGAAGCGCTGCTCGCTCAGGTTGGCAATCTGGCTCAAGCCCCGCAAACGATTTTCGGCATGCTCAACAATGCTGATCTGAAGTTTCCAAAAATTAAGGATGAGAACGGCAAAGAGGTTGAGCTGACTCATGGCAGCTACATTCAATTCCTCGAAAGTCCACACCGCGAAGTACGCGAACGTGCTTTTAAAGCGGTGTATGACACGTATGCCAAAAATAAAAATACAATTGCTTCTACACTAAGTGCCAATGTGAACAAAAATATTTTTTATTCTCGTGTTCGCAAATACCCTTCTGTACTGGAAATGTCACTATACGGTGACAATATTCCGAAGGAAGTGTATACGAATCTCATTGACACCATTCATGAAAGCTTGCCCCTGCTCCATCGTTACATGAAGTTGCGTAAGAAGTTGTTAGGTGTGGATGAGCTCCATATGTATGATTTGTTCGCTCCACTTGTGGACGAATACAAGATGGACATTACGTATGAAGACGCCAAAAAGCAAACAAAGGAAGGCCTTAAGCCACTGGGCGCGGACTATCTGGCTTCGTTGCAAAAAGGCTATGATGAGCGCTGGATCGACGTATACGAGAATGAAAACAAACGTACGGGTGCATACAGTTGGGGAGCTTATGGTACCCACCCCTATGTGTTGCTGAATCATAAAAATAACCTGAACAGCATGTTCACACTTGCTCATGAAATGGGGCATGCGTTGCATTCGTACTATTCAGACAACGCATTGAAGTATAGAGATGCACAGTACACCATTTTCCTGGCTGAAGTGGCATCCACAACCAATGAAGCGTTGCTAATGGACTACCTGCTGAACAAATCAACCGATCCAAAAGAGAAAATGTACCTTCTCACCTATTATGCAGATCAATTCCGCACAACGGTATTCCGTCAAACCATGTTTGCGGAATTTGAGAAAATTGTACATGAACGCGCTGAACAGGGGGAATCCCTCACACCGCAGCTTTTATCAGAGATTTACTATGATCTGAATGTGAAATACCACGGACCAGGCATGAAGGTAGATAAAGACATTGAAATGGAATGGGCACGAATCCCCCATTTTTATAACAGTTTTTATGTCTACAAATATGCTACTGGCTTCTCGGCAGCAACCAGTTTCTCGAAACAGATTCTGGAAGAAGGCCAGCCAGCCGTTGACCGTTACTTGGGCTTCTTGAAGAGCGGTGGCAGTGATTATTCAATCAATATTTTGAAAAAAGCTGGCGTTGACATGTCCTCTCCGCAGCCGATTCGCGAAGCGATGAGCGTATTCGAAGAAGTCATCACAGAAATGGAAAAGCTAACTGAAGGAAAGTAAAACCGTGCGCACTTAAAATCCAGCATTGAAATGATGCACGGATAAATCCCTTGTCCATGGCGGGCAAGGGATTTTATAATGTAACGGGAGGAGGTGGCATTTTGAAAACACAATGGTCTTTGATCGCAGCTCTTGTTATTGCTTTGTTAACAGCTGTATTTGCTGTTATTAATGTGAATTCGGTTCAAGTGAACCTTCTATTCAGTATGGTCAGCATTCCTTTGATTCTGCTTATTCTCGGTTGCACTCTTCTAGGTGGACTTATTGTCGGTTCTTTCGGTATTTTCCGCCAATATAGGCTTCAGAGGGAGATTAAACGTCTGACGACTCAGCTTCATACACTACAAGAAGAGCACACATCCACGGTAGAAGCAAACGCGGATGTGATCTATGACACGACTGGTTCTTCCAGCACAGGGTCTACATCCGACCAAGATATAGAGCAACCGTCCTCTAACTCTGATCGGTTGTCCAAATGAGGAGGAGCAACAAATGACGATTCAATTAAATGAGAATTATATGATGAACTTTTTAAATCAGCTACTGAACACACCCAGTCCCAGTGGATATACACACCATGTGATGGAGCTGATTCGTCAAGAAGCGGAAAGCCTCGGGGTACAAATCGAATGGAATGCAAAAGGCGGTGCCATCTTGACTCTGGAAGGTCAGGAAACGGACCATACGGTGGCGCTGAGCGCACATGTGGATACATTGGGCGCAATGGTGCGTTCCATTACAGCACAAGGCACCCTACGTCTGACATCCGTCGGCGGCTTCATGATGAACAGTATTGAGAATGAATACTGCCTTATTCATACCAGAAGCGGACAAACGTATACAGGCACTATTCTGTCCAGCCATCCATCTGTGCACGTCTATGATGATGCACGGAGCTTTGAGCGCAAGGAGAGCCATATGGAGGTACGGATTGACGAGCTTGTCGAGTCAAAAGAAGACGTGCTTCAGCTCGGTATTGCAGTGGGCGATTTTATTTCGTTCGATGCGCGTCCAGTCGTAACACCCAGTGGATTTATCAAGTCACGCCATCTGGATGATAAAGCTAGTGTAGCTGCACTGTTTGGTTTACTGGAATCTGCTGTACATGGAAACTGGAAGCCTCGACATACCGTTAAATTGCTCATTTCTAACTACGAGGAAGTGGGGCACGGAGCGGCTTACATACCTGAAGGAATCAGTGAGATGATAGCTGTCGATATGGGCTGTATGGGTGAAGATCTGAGCTGCAAGGAAACGGATGTTTCTATCTGTGCCAAAGATTCCTCCGGGCCTTACGACTATACTATGACAACCCGTCTAATTGAGCTGGCCAAAGAGCTGAATATTCCGTATGCGGTAGATATTTATCCACACTACGGTTCGGACGCTTCGGCTGCACTAAGAGCAGGTAACAACATCCGTGCTGCGTTGATCGGCCCTGGTGTACACGCCTCCCATGCAATGGAGCGCACGCACAAGCAGGCCGTGGTGAACACTGCCCATCTGCTTGCAGCTTATGTGACAGTTTAATTCGAATAACGACAATCAGCCTGTTACATCGTCGAATAGATCAGTAAATAAAAAAGCAAGTCTTCCGGTTTTTCGGATACTTGCTTTTTTAGTCTGAGCAACATGAAGAAATAGCTCTGGCAGAATGCTATTAATGTGGCTTTATCATTGCTTAAGATTTACTTTGTTCAATCTGCTCGGCCAGCTCATTAAGGTAGGTCCAGCGTTCCATTTGGTGCTCCAAATGCTGTTCTGCCTTCGCTTGCTCAGCCATGAGCTCCTGTAGTCGTGCTGAATCACTAAAAGACTCTTCCATCTGCCGCTGAATGTCGGCCAACTTCTGTTCGGCTTGTTCAATCAGCTCATCAATTTGCTCATATTCCCGCTGTTCCTTAAAGGTGAATTTAAGCTTGGTTTTACTTGTCTCCTTGACTGACTCGGAAGGACCCGCAGACTTAGGCGTGGAAGAGCGATTCGAGGAATCCGTACTCGTCGAGACAGACGTATTCACAGAAGATTGAGCATTTTTACTAATCCATTCTGCATACTCGCTATAGTCGCCCACATGTACACGTACCTGTCCATCCCCTTCAAACGCCAGTATTTTGTCCACTGTTCGATCCAGGAAATAGCGATCATGAGAAACAATAAACACCACGCCCGGGAATTCATCCAGATAGTCTTCCAAAACGGAAAGGGTTTGAATATCCAGATCATTTGTTGGTTCATCCAGCAATAGCACATTCGGTGCCGACATCAGAACACGAAGCAGATACAAGCGCCGTTTTTCACCCCCGGACAGCCTGGAAATAACCGTCCATTGCGCGCTTGGTGCGAACAGGAAACGCTCCAGCATTTGTGCAGCTGTAATCGTCGAACCGTCTGCTGTACGAATCACTTCGGCTTCTTCCTTAATATATTCAATAACACGTAAAGATTCGTTCATTTCCTGATGTTCCTGAGTAAAATAGCCAAGCTTCACCGTCGGTCCCAGCACAACGTTGCCGGAGTCCGGTTCTATATGCTGGGCAATCATTTGGAGCAAAGTGGATTTCCCACTACCGTTAGGACCTAGGATACCAACACGATCACCAGGAACCGCAATGTAGCTCAAATCCTGTATTAGCTTACGAGAATCTACCGATTTGGAAAGATGCTCGATCTCCAATATTTTTTTACCCAGACGTGTGGAGGCGACGGACATATCTACAGATCCAGAACGAGCTTCCGGTTGCTGATCCCTAAGCTGCTCATATCGGTCAATACGCGCTTTCTGCTTGGTGGAACGAGCCTTTGCTCCACGGCGGATCCAAGCCAGCTCATTACGCAGCAGGTTCTTCCTTTTTTGTTCCGTAGACGCTTCCCGCTCCTCGCGTTCTGCCTTCAGCTCCAGAAAACGGGTATAGTTAGCCTCATAACGGAAAAGGCGACCATGATCGAGCTCCAGCATGACATTTGCAACTCTATCCAGAAAATAGCGATCATGCGTGATCATTAACAACGCACCACGTCTTTTTTGCAAATACTGCTCCAACCATTCAACGGACTCATTATCAATATGGTTTGTGGGCTCGTCCAGAATGAGCAGCTCGCAGGGTTGGATCAAAGCCGCCGCCAAAGCCACCCGCTTACGTTGCCCACCGGATAGAACGCCCATACGAGACTCAAACTGGGTGATCCCCAGTCGGGTAAGTATATTTTTGGCCTCACTCTCCAGCTGCCATGCCTGGAACGTATCCATTTGCTGACTTGCTCGCAATAGACGTTTTTGAAGCTCCTCGCTACCCGGATTTAATTCCAACAACTCCATGGTTTCTGTGTATTCACGGACCGCTTTCATCTCAGGCTGACTGCCATGAAAAATATGCTGGAGTACCTTCATTTCAGGATCAAACTCCGGATTTTGTGCTAGATACTGAATTCGCACATCGTTGTTCACTGCAATATTGCCATCATCCGGCGGCTCTAAGCCGGAAATCACGCGTAAAAATGTTGATTTACCGGTGCCATTTACACCAACGACTCCTATTTTGTCACGTTCATCCATACCAAAGGAAGCATCCTCAAACAACATTTTCTCGCCATAGCTTTTCGTTATATGTTCAACGGTCATAATATTCATACGGATTCCCTACTCTTCCCCAATTTTGTGATGCATCCTGTTTATTTTAACACAGACACAGCCAATGATTAAAAAAACCGTTATCTGAATGAATTCAGTACGGTTTCTTAGCAATAAGATGTCAGGATTTTTGTATTCCGGCTTTACAGCCATGCATAAATAAGTTCGCTGCTAGTTCAGCCGTCTGATCTACGTCACATTCTCGGAAATCTTTATTTAATAAAATATCCATTTTTAGGCGCTCCAACATCCCAATGAATGCCTTCGCATGAAACTCGGACTGCTGTACACCCTCTGACGCCAGTTTATTTTTGACCAAATCAGTATAGTCCTGAATAAATCCCCGCATAAACTCCATTAGATCGGGGTCACTGTTGGGGGTCATAAAAAATAATTTCGTATGCTGCTTGCGCTTGAAATAGTAGTGCAGATGCAAATTTGCCATCCGCAGCAGACCTTCTCCCAAAGTACGATTGATTAATGCGCCTTGCATTTCGGCTAGGTATTGCTCGCAATCTCTACGTGTGACTGCTGTAAATAGCTGCTCTTTGCTTTTAAAGTACAAGTATACTGTGCCTTTGGCAACTCCCGCTTGTTCTGCAATCTCGGAAATTTTGCTTTCATAAAAGCCTTTGGTGCCAAAGACTGTGTAAGCGGCGTCCAAAATGGCTTCATATTTATCTCCGTGTATATCGCCCATCTTAGCACCTCCTTATACAAGGATCGAAACACCGTCAATTCTTATAATAATTATTCCCTTGTAACGATCCCCAGCTCCGTGTTCAGAGTATAAGAAAAATACCTGCAAGAGCGACCAATCCTCCGAAAATAGAACTAATGCTATTCACCCGATCATTACTCATCCAACGCCAGCCTCGTACATAGACCGTCGTTTGTCCACAATGTGAGTCTACTTCTACTTCCCGTCCACAAACCGTGCAGGAACGCATCATTTGCACCGTAGCACCAAGATAGGAATCAGCAAAGGCTCCAGCACTACCGGATATACCTCCAACCAGTGCCCACAGCCATAACGGCAAACTCTGCGTTCCTATGGCGTGTCCAAAGCCCCATGCACCTATGCCAATCAGTAGACCCCCAGCCAAGGCCGCAGCCGTTCCCAATACAGATACTCCTCCTGAGGTTCCAGGTGCCAGCACCTTCCCGTTAAGCACTGAACGGGGTGGCTTACGACTCAGACTGCCAAATTCCGTTGCCCACGTATCGGAAGTGACCGTAGCCATGACACCAACAAAAGCCAGCTGCCACGTAACATGGGGCCATATCGCATAACCCAGGCATAACAGCATACCTAATCCCCCATTAGCCCATACTTGGCCTGCATCCCGGTTGCCGGTTTTGGCATACGACTTTTCCAGCTCAGCCTTGCGCTCCTTTTTGAACCTCGACAGGAGGGTTGACGTGATAAAGAACAAGAGCAATGTGCCGAACCAGAACAGGTTACCCGCCCCATAATATACGGTTCCCATCAGTACAGCCGCAGCAAAGCCAGATAAGGTTAAGGATTTTTTATAAAATGCAGCTCCCGCCACCACAGCAGCACAAAGCAATCCGATGATCCAGTCCATGATATACCCCCGCTTTTGAAATGAATCTCCGTTTTTCTTTATTCGTTCTGTATATTATTGTACAACGCTCCACGCTTATATAAAAGCCGTGTCCCATGCTTTGGCACAGGACACGGCCTTCAAAACATTCCCTTTTTTAATCCTCTTCTGTGGATTCCGTTCACAAATTTATGCGATGGTGAAGCTTCCCTGACGCTCACTCCCCCAGAAAAGCTCAAAGCGATCCCCGCTTGCTGTAGGCCCTACTCCTGCTGGAGTACCTGTAAAAATAATATCTCCCTCGCCCAGTCCATAATGAGTAGCTATATATTCAACGATGTGCTGGATAGAAAAAATCATATTTTTGACATGTCCACGCTGCACTTCCTGTCCATTTTTGAGCAAGGAAAAATCCTGCAGCTCCAGCATGTCCAATTGTTCTAAAGGCAGGAATGGTGTCACGGGAGCAGACGATTTAAAGCCTTTGGCGGCGGTCCATGGATGGCCTTTTTTCTTGAGAACACTTTGTACATCACGCAGGGTAAAATCGATGCCGAATGCAAATGCGTTCAGACACGTATCTGCGGACATGCCCGGTTCGTATTTACGTCCTACAGCTACAACCAGCTCAGTCTCAAAATGAATATCTCCCTGCCCCTGCGGAAGCTCCAGCGTGGCGCCATCCAGCGGCACAACCGCATGAGACGGCTTCAAAAAAATCATTGGTTCTGCGGGAACCTCATTACCCAGCTCCTCCGCATGCAGTTTATAATTGCGCCCAACACAATAAACATTACGAATTTCCACGTTCATTACGACCCTTCACCCTTCCCGCGTATGTAGTCCAATTATTAACGTATAAGTTTACGTATATAGTGCCACATCCGATGCTTGGAAAGCAAAAAAACCCGTTCCCAGCGATCCGGCCAATTGGTGCAAATCATCAATTCAGGATGCAATGAGGCCAATTTCCGCATTATACGGCGGTCATCCACCGTCCACGCCATGACAGTAATACCGCGTCCAGTGAGATCTTTCATCAAGTTTCGATCCAAACGCGGATAGCCTATAGATAAAAAAGTGCATTGTAGCTGTTCCAGTTGCTTTGCCAAGTCATCTGGACGCGCGTCAATAATCAATCCGGTACGGATCTCAGGACACAGCT
The DNA here is from genome assembly GCF_053570945.1 of Paenibacillus sp. CMM36. NCBI lineage: Bacteria > Bacillati > Bacillota > Bacilli > Caryophanales > Paenibacillaceae > Paenibacillus > Paenibacillus sp. CMM36. Next base: position 712,813 of record NZ_JBSEDY010000001.1, on the reverse strand, counting down.
CCTTAGCCCGGCGTAATGCAGCACGCTCAAAAGAGGTTAATACCACCTCTCCCTCCATCCCTCTCATCGCAATTTCACGGAGTACGGCTTTCTCCAGTCCTGGATACATATCTCCCGCTGTTTTAAGCTCAATATTGAGCGATACGCGGCCACGACATAAATCCAGCACCTGTGCGAGGGAGGGGATTATTTCTCCACGGTATTCTGCACTTTTCCAGCTACCAGCATCAAGTTGTTGCAATGCTTTCCAGTCCGAATCCTTTACTCTCCCTGTACCATTCGTCGTTCGCTCCAGTGTAAAATCATGAATTACCACCGGAACACCGTCCTTTGACAGCTGTACATCCAGCTCAATCCAGTGTACAAATGGTTGCTCCAACGCAAGCTGAAAGGCTGCCATCGTGTTCTCAGGAGCAATCCCCGAAAAACCGCGGTGAGCCACACACAAATTATTCATCTTGTTATGACCTCCATCCACAAAGGAGTCCCTCATACGCTCATTCCGTCAATTCCTATATTAACAATTTCTTTCGAAATTCTATTGAGCACTTACTGTACCATCCGTCCCAATCGAGACATTTCCCGGTGACAGTGCCGCCACTCTCTGCAAAATTTTGCTGGCCTCCGTATCCTTCAATGGGATCGGCTGACCCAGCTCCGCCCGATAAGGAGTCAGCTTCATCTCGCAAGCCCCTTTACGGGTACAGGTTGCCTGAAATATCGCTGTATCCCAAGTGGCTGGCACCGTTGATTTAGAAAAAATAAAATTGCCTGTGCTGTATGCAATCCATTTACCTTTATATTGCTCCATCCCTTGAAGCACATGTGGATGACCGCCAATGACAAGATCAGCTCCAGCATCAATAAAAGCGTGCGATAACTCGGTTTGATGGGGCTCAAGTGCAGTTGCGCGCTCCTTCCCCCAATGGGTAATGACAATCACCAGATCGGCCTGCATTCGTGCCTCACGGATAGACTTTACGATAGCGGTCGAATCATAGGCTCCTGCTACACCGGGCTGTTTGGCGCCCGCATTCCAGTTGGCTTCAGGCATAACACGTGTAGTCCCCAACAAGGCAATTTTGATCCCTTTACGTTCAAAATAATGCGGTGCATATGCTTCTTTTGCATTACGTCCGGCTCCAGCATGGGCTATACCCTTTTCATCCAGGTATTTCAGTGTATCCAGTAATCCGCCTGTGCCCTGATCCAAAATGTGATTGTTGGCCAAATTGACAGCGTCTATCCCTGCCGCAGCCAACGCAGTTAACGCTTTGGGCGAAGATTTATACACATACGTTTTATTTAACGCACCCACACCATTCGTTGTCACGGGCGTTTCCAGATTGGCAATCGTCAAATCGTCTTTATGAAACAAGTTTCCGAGATATTGATACGGAAAATCAAACCCATTCTGCTCCAAACGCTGCTCAACTTTACCGGAAAACTGCACATCCCCTACAAAGTGAAGCGTGACTGTCGGAGAGTCTGCACCGTCTGTTTTGGATTTCTTTATATCCTCCGTTCCTCCCTTATCGGTGGATGGATTACCGTCGTATATATCCTTATTGGACGTATCGTTCTGTGCTTGCCCGTCTTTCCCCGAGGACAATTTTGCTCCTGTGGAACTGCCTTCGGGAGCATTTGTTTCAGACGTTGTCGCGGGACGATTGCTTGTGTCTGAAGCAGCAGATTGCTTTGTTTCATCGTCGACAAATTTATTTTCTGCATGGGGGCCTTCATCCAGCTGTTTATTTGACAAGGCTGTAACATTTTCACTGACCGAGGAAGTAGACCGATCTGCACTAGCAGATCCTGTTTGGATTTTCTTCTCCGTTTGCGAATACCCGGCATTTTCCGCAAGAGAGCCACTGTTGTCGTGTTCAAATATGTAATAATAACCGAAAAGACCTACAATCATAAGCAGTAGGACCAGATTTGTAATGATCCAAGCCTTGCCTATTTTTGGTTTTCTTGCTTTTTTGCGACCTTCATTTCGCTGTGATCTGGGAGGGTACATTCTTCACTCCTTCTATGCTATTGCATTTGCATAACTTCTTTATTAGCTGGCAAACTTTACACCTTCTCCATTATATATCAAATTTCAATATAAATAGAACCCCTCGCCTGGATCGCGAAGGGTTCATTATCGAACATTTACACCTGTACCTTGACTGCTTCCTGTTGTGTCGTTTGGACGGCATTGGAGGCCCATTCCTTAGCCTGACGGATGCAATCCGGTAAGCCAATTGCATCATAGCCAGCGCCCAACACATACACTCCCGGCATCTCAGTGCGTAACTCTTCACGCAAATCAGCTATAGCCTGCGGGTGCCCTACCGGATATTGCGGCATGGAATTGCGAAGACGTGTAATTTCCGTGAACAACGGAGTCGCTGTAACTCCCATCATCTCTTTCAGATCCTTACGTACCAGTCCAATCAACTCATCATCCGGTAACTCTACAGTGTCTTCAGCTCCTGCTCGCCCTACATAACAGCGCAACAGCACCTTATCATCTGGGCTGGTATGAAGCCACTTGGCAGACGTCCATGTACAAGCGGTCACGCTGCGTCCTTCTTTACGAGGAACCAGAAAACCAGAACCGTCAAAGACGTTCTCAATATCTGTTTTATCGAAGGCTAGGACCACGTTTGCTACGGAGACGTAATTAACAGCTTCCAGTGCAGCCACATTGACATGATCTCGCAATAGCGGCGCAGCAGCAAAGTTGGGAGTCGTTACAAAAATATCATCCGCCTCCAGCATCTCTCCATTGTCCAGCATAACGCGATATGGGCTGCCTTCACTTGGCGGTGTCTTTGTGAATTTTGTAACAGCAATACCGGTGCGTAAATCACAGTCATACAAATCATTCAGTAACGCATGCACCAAACTTTGCAAGCCTTGACGGAAGGTCAAAAAGGCGCTTTTTTTCGTACCCGTATGTGTTTCAGCTGGTTTTCGACCTGTCATCATTCCGTGAATGAGACTTCCGTATTGCTTCTCTACCTCAGCAAATTGTGGGAAGGTCGCTTGCAAACTTAGTGTCTTCATGTTGGCAGCATAAATCCCTGCCAGTAGTGGTTCGGTTACATTTTCTAGCACTTCTTTGCCAAGTCGGCGTTCAATAAAATCACCCAACGCCTCATCTCCCGGTACACGGCGAGGCGGAATGACAAAATCCATCATAGCCCGCATTTTCCCGCCTAAAGAGATCAAGCCGCTGCGCAAAAAGGGTTTCAGCTCCGTTGGAATCCCCAGCACCAGTCCAGGGGGCATCGGATAAAGCTGTCCTTCATGCAAAATGTATGTCTTTTTAGCCTCAGGATTCGTGCTCACCAGTTCATGATCCAACTCCAGCTCTTTTGCCAGGTCTATCATGGCCGTTTTACGGGCCAGAAAGGAATCTGGCCCCTTTTCAATCACAAAACCATCTTTATGCAGTGTTTCAATTTTTCCGCCCAGCACGGATGCTTTCTCCACCAGCGTAATTCGAGGTGTGTAGCCAGCTTCTTTGTACATTTTTCGTGTATAAAAAGCAGTGCTAAGCCCGGTCAAGCCTCCGCCTACAATTACAATATTACGTAACCTTTGCTCCATTATGTCCTCATCCCTTTTTCCATTGGTCTATGATGACATCACTAAGCGTCTCCATATACAGTGGATCACTGTTGAGTGAATCAATACGCTGAAAACGCATATCCAATTCCTTCGCCAAAGCCTGTGCTTCAATATCCAGATCGTATAACACCTCTAAGTGATCAGAAACAAAGCCAACTGGTGCAGCCAGCACATACTCCACTTGCTCCTCTTTAAGACTGTGCATGGTATCCAAAATGTCTGGCCCCAGCCATGGTTCTGCTGTACGACCGGCGCTTTGCCACGTAAACTGCCAGTTGGTAATCCCCGCCTTGTCCGCAACAGCCTGCGAAGTAGCCATTAATTGCTCTACATAAGGATCACCCATAGCCAAAATCCGCTCAGGCAAGCTGTGCGCACTAAATAGAACACGAACCTCATCCCGCTTGGCTCCAGCTTCTTCAAAAAGCGCCAGCTTGGCGTTCACACGCTCAGTTAGCGTCTTAATCAACTTTGGATGAAGATAATAGCTCTCCACAAATGATATGGCCAGATCCAGTTCCTGTGCCTTAGCCTGTGCGCGCTTAATATAAGTGCCTACACTCATAACGGAATAATGCGGAGCCAGCACGACACCCACCGCAGCACGAATGCCATCTTGCACCATGGCTTCCACACCGTCCTCAATAAACGGTTTCGCATGTTTGAGTCCCTGATAACAGGCAAATTCAATGTCCGGGTTGCGATTTTCCCGATTTAGGGTTTCCTGCAGGTTTTGAACCTGCCGATCCGTATTCTGACGCAGCGGAAACACACCGCCCACAATAGCTTCATAACGATCCTTTAATTCCTTTAGCTGCTCCGGCGAGGGAGCATTACCGCGACGGATATGTGTATAGTAGGCTTCCACCTGATCCAGACTTTCTGGCGTCCCGTAGGACATAACCAGTACACCCACTTTGGTTTTCATTAGCAGATCACCTCTTAACATTTCTAATGGTTTAATTCTTTGACAAAATCGAGTGGGAATACTCATGTACATAATCAGTAAGCTCTCTTAGCTTATCTAGCGAGGCTTCAGGAAATAAACCGTGACCGAGATTGAAAATGTAACCCGGCTCCAAGATACCTTCATCTACAATGGTTTTCGCATACTGCTTGATAACATCGATTGGCGCAGTAAGCACATAAGGATCCAGATTTCCCTGTACACCAAAACCGTTGCCCAAGCGACGACGTCCTTCAGGTATACTTACCCGCCAGTCCAGTCCAATCACATCGGCTTTTAACCCATTCAAGTGTGGGAGCAATTCACCAGAGCTTACGCCCGGAAAATAAATTTTAGGTACATCCAGATCAGATAATTCATGAAAAATACGTGTGATAGTCGGCAGCACAAAAGTTTGAAAATCATAGGGCGAGAGCGCACCTACCCAACTATCAAACAATTGAAAAGCCTTACCGCCATTAGCGATATGAGCTCGCACGTATGTAATAACCATGTCCCCTAGCTTATCCATCAGGCGATGCCACAACTCAGGCTCTCCATACATCATCGCTTTGGTGCGAATATATCCTTTGGAGGGTCTTCCTTCTATTAAATAGCTTGCAATGGTAAAAGGCGCTCCAGCGAACGTAATCAATGGCACGTTCAGTTCACGGTCCAAAATGCGGATCGTTTCCAAAATATGACCCAAATCGCGTTCCACATCAATTGGACGCAACTTGTCTACGTCTGCAGCTGACCGGATCGGATTATCAATAACCGGTCCAATATTTTTGACAATATCAAAATCAACCCCTAGCGAGGCCACCGGATTCATAATATCAGAATATAAAATTGCAGCGTCCACCCCGAGCTTGCGCACGGGCATTAAAGTCACTTCTGCGGCCAACTCGGGCTGGCGGCATATCTCAAGCAACGTGTATTTTTCTTTAATTTTGCGATACTCAGGGTCATACCTTCCGGCCTGCCGCATGTACCATACGGGAATATGATCCACAGCTTGCTTGCGGCAAGCGCGGATAAAAGTATCATTGTAGGTCATGACTTCAGCCTCCAGTTCGAATCATAAATACTATATTTTAATTATGCCCTTTTTCAAGAGTCGTAACAACCGTAGCTCTCGAACAAACCATGACAAACCCATGACATTTGGATAAAGTTTCAATGAAGTGTGCTATACTAGAGAAATGGCTTTTTTTAAAGCTCCGGAGAAGTTATGCGTTGATACGTAGGATTTACAACAGGATGAGAATGGGCAGAAAGGAAGTGAAAGCACATTGAAAACGTGGGAGACGTGGAAAATCAATCTCATTGTGCTTTGGTTCGGTCAGTTTCTGGTCAATGCGGGTATTACGATGATTACTCCGTTCCTCGCCCTGTATCTGGCTCAGGACCTTCATGTGAAGGGAGAGCACGATATTGGTCTATGGGCTGGAGTTATTTTTGCCGCTAACTTTTTGACCTCATTTATGTTCCAGCCTTTGTGGGGCAAGCTGGCTGACCGATATGGACGTAAAGTCATGCTGCTTCGCTCAGGCTTTGGTATGGCTTTGGTCATCGGATGTATGGGTTTGGTCACCCATCCGTGGCAACTGCTGGCGCTTCGCCTGCTGAACGGTACGATTTCGGGTTTCAATCCGGCATCGATTTCCCTAGTATCGGGTACCACTCCCAAAGAGCGAACCGGATTCGCTATGGGGATTATGCAATCCGGTCAGATGGCCGGCACGATTCTCGGTCCTCTGCTAGGCGGATTTTTGGCTGATTGGGTCGGATTCAGACCGATTTTTTATATTACAGGCGCTCTGATTTTTATAGCCTCACTCATTGCAATGTTTCTGGTTAAAGAAAATTTCAGTAAAGCGGAAGCCGCACGCACACCGCAAATTTCGGTTCTTGCCGGATTAAAGGAGCTAAGCCATACGCCCCAGCTTCCGGCTTTGTTCACCGTAACGTTTCTGCTCCAATTTGCCATGATCAGTACGGTATCTCTGCTGCCGTTATATGTGCAAAAACTGTATGGGTCGGCAGAAGGAATTGCGCTGATTGCCGGGTTCGTTACAGCTATAACAGGCGTATCCAATATGATTGCTGCACCGCTCCTTGGAAGATTGAGTGACAAGATAGGAGCGCACAAGATCTTGACCATTGCACTGCTCGGAACGGCGGTTATGCTCATTCCGCAGGCTTTTGTCAATGAAGTGTGGCAACTTGTCATTATCCGTTTTTTCATGGGTGTATTTATGGGCGGTCTGCTACCAAGCGTAAATGCGCTGATTCGCACGTATACACCGGAAGGAATGGAAAGTCGTTCTTTCGGCTTCAATACCAGCTCGCTCGCGCTTGGGAATATGCTGGGTGCTGTCATTGGCGGGGTGCTATCCGGGTTTATCGGCATCGAAGGACTGTTTATCATGTCAGGTGTCCTGTTAATCGTCAACATATTCTGGGTACGCATGAAGCTTTTTGATCGTAAGGCTACGCCTGATTTCAGGTAAGAAACCTTCAGGTAAGACAAGCCCACCTTAACAGACAAGAACCTCCTTGCCCACGCTATAGTGGACAAGGAGGTTCTTTTTTGTATAGATAGCTATACATGGGGAATGAACGCTATTTAACTCGAGCTAGCGCCAATCCATCGTAAGCTGGCAAAAGCGTGCTGACCAGCCGCGGATCTGTTGCTATCGTTTCGTTAAAACGTCTCACGGCCTGAACGGCAGGGCCGTTCTTATCCGTATTCAGCGTCCGTCCGCGAAGGAAACAGTTGTCTCCCGCAATAATGGCACCTGGATTCGCCAGAGCAATCGCATATTCCAGATATACTGGGTAATTTTCCTTATCTGCATCAATGAAGAAAAAATCGAAAGTTCTTCCCTCTTCCTGAAGTTCTTTCAAGCTGTCCGCTGCGGGTCCAATACGATATTCGACACGGTCACCGTATCCATTGTTTTCCATATGTCGATGTGCCAGCGCTGCGTACGCTTCTTTCAGCTCCAGTGACACAATACGGCCCTTTTCTCCCAGCCCACGGGCCAGACATAATCCACTGTAGCCGCCTAATACGCCGATTTCCAGTACATGCTGTGCGCCAGATACTTCAATTAGAAAGGTCAACAGTTTTCCATAAGGATGGGCAACGGATACTTCCGGCATACCTTCTTTAACGATAGCCTCCCTAATACTGCGAAGTGCTTCATCCTCTTGTACCAGCTGGTCTACATATTGTTCAGGCGTCATATTGGGTGTAATTTCCACGGTTCATCTCTCCTTATTACTTAATCATAACGCAGGTAGGACGTGGTGTCCTTCGTAAATTTTTTACCTTAATGATTTGTCTCTTCGAGTACAATGACCTATACTATAGGGATTGAACCAAGCTTACATGATTATGGGGACGGAGTGAATACGTTTAATGACTCAACTGCAACTAATTGCGACTGCGCCAATGGGACTTGAGGCCGTCGTGGCCCGAGAACTCAGAGAACTCGGGTACGAAGATCTAACCGTCGAAAACGGCCGCGTCGTTTTTACCGGAGATTATATGGATATATGCCGGTGTAACCTGTGGCTTCGCACATCAGACCGCGTACTTATTAAAATGGGTGAATTTGCTGCAACAACCTTCGATGAGCTGTTCGAGGGTACCAAAGCATTGCCTTGGCAGGATTGGATTCCTGTAGATGGTGAATTTCCCGTAGAGGGACGTTCGCATAAATCACAGCTTAGTAGCGTACCAGCCAGTCAGGGAATCGTCAAAAAGGCGATTGTAGAGAAGCTCAAGGAAACCTACCACACAGATTGGTTTGCTGAAGATGGCCCTCGTTACGTCATTGAGGTCATTCTATTGAATGATCGTGCGTTGCTGACACTTGATACGACCGGTCCAGGACTGCACAAACGCGGCTACCGTAAGCTCGTTACAGAGGCGCCTCTCAAAGAAACGATGGCTTCTGCTCTTATTCAGCTTAGTCGCTGGAGCCCTGACCGACCATTCTATGACCCATGCTGCGGTTCCGGTACTTTGTTGGTCGAAGCTGCTATGCAAGCCTGGAACATTGCGCCAGGCCTGAGACGTACCTTTAACTCGGAAGACTGGCCTGTCATTGGCAGAGAATTATGGGATCAGGCTCGCGACGAGGCGATGGATTTGACCCGCGACGACATTCCTTTTGAGATTGCAGGTAGCGATATCGACCCAAATGCCATACAAGTTGCTGAGGCAGCTGTAAAAGCAGCAGGTTTTGCTAAAGACATCCCTCTTAAGGTGATGCCTGTAACCAAAGTCAGACTCGAAGGACAGTATGGTGTGATGATTACAAACCCACCTTATGGCGAGAGACTGAGCGAGCAATCCGAGGTGGAAAAGCTGATCCGTTCACTCGCACGCACGGCAGCCGAAATGAAGACTTGGTCCTTCTTTGCCATCAGCTCCACCAAGCAATTTGAGCATTATTGGGGCCGTAAAGCAGACAAGCGCCGGAAGTTGTTTAACGGCCGGATCGAATGCCAATACTATCAGTATCTAGGCCCTCTGCCTCCGCGCCGCAAAGATACTTCGCCGTTGCAGCCTTAAATAAGATGAAGCCTAGGCCAGGAAACGAACTCTCCGTTCGTTGTTCTGGCCTGATTTGTGCTGTATTTTCTTTACTTAATCATTGAAATGCGCGAGATGAGCGCTATAATAATTAAAGGCATTTCGGTTTTAACATTACGTTAATATGTAATTTATACTAGCCGAACATTTCTGCCAGAGGGGGTAAAGTGTTGGTTATTCGCACGTCCAGTGCAAGTCGCACTGGTAACACGTTCAGCAGAATGCTGCTGTCTCGATATTTTGGACTAGGTCTGTTTTTTGTGCTTATGATCGGCAAGCTCGTACTGATTCACTATAACTTGCATGCCCAAAATATTGACATGAATCCGCTGGATTATGTCATCGCTATTGGTTCGCTTTTACTTGTGAGCTTCTGGACCTTATGGCTGCCACGTCGCGGACGTTTGATTGCTCTTGTGGTGCTCGATATGTTGCTCACCGCGCTCATTTATTCCGACATGGTTTATTATCGGTATTTCCAGGATTTCATTACGATTCCCGTCTTACTTCAAGCTGGACAAGTTGATTCTCTGGGCGGAAGTATCGCATCCCTTATGTACTGGGGGGACATTCTCTTTTTTGCAGACTGGATTCTATTCATTCCGTATGTCATATTTGTGGCTTCCTTACGACGTCGATTTACCACGAATGATACTTATTTAAAAGCATCCCGAAGCTCCTACACAAAGAGGTTCCTGCTTCGCTTCTCTAAAGGAGCATTGGCCTTCCTGATTGGCTATGTATTAACATTTGGGCCGATCAAATATTATACCTCCACGTGGGCAACTGGCATATTTGTCGGCAACTGGTGGTCGATGGCCTTGTACAATGTAACAGGGTTGATCGGATTTCATGGATATGACATCTACCGCTATGGTCAGGATCACCTTGGTCCTCAGCCTACATTGGCTCAAGCGGAATCCGATAAGGATAAGGAATGGTTTAATCAGCACCAAAAGTTGCTTCAGGTAAAAAATGATCTATCTGGCAAGTATAAGGGCAAAAACGTGATGGTCATTCAAGCTGAAGCGTTCATGAACTTTTTTATCGGCAAACAGATCAACGGTGCAGCGATTACGCCTAACTTTGACAAACTGACGAAGGAAAGCATGTATTTCAACAATTATTTTCACCAGACTGCGCAGGGCCGTACTTCGGACGCGGACTTCTCTACACATGCTTCGCTGCATCCGCTCCCTACAGGCTCTGTATTTATCCGTTATGCGGACCATAAATTCGATACGCTACCTTCCATTTTGAAGGATACTGGATATAGTCCCAATGCGTTTCACGTGTATGACAGCAGCTTCTGGAACCGCTACACTATGTATAAGGCAATGAACTATGACAAGTTCTACAGTAAAAAAGATTTTAAAATTGATGAGCCATTGGGCTGGTCCCTGGGAGACAAATCCTTTTTCCGTCAAACGCTCAATGATCTCACTACCGAAGTTAAGCAGCCGTTCTATGCCTATATGGTCGGTATCTCGAGCCATCATCCGTACAACCTGTCACCTGACGCGGTAGATTTAGACGTTGGCGAGTTTGAAGGTACCATGTTCGGAGACTATCTAAAATCTGTCCATTATGTAGATGAAGCACTAGGCGAATTGGTAGATCAGATGAAGAAAGACGGACTGTGGGATGATACGATCCTGATGTTTTATGGGGATCATGATAATTCTATTAAAGACAAAGCACTGTATGAGAAATTTTTAGGCAAGCCACTTACGGATCTGGACATGCAGAAAATCATGAATCAGGTGCCATTGCTTGTGCATCTTCCTGACGGAAGTCAGGCGGGCACGTATACAGAACCGGCAGGTCAGTTGGATCTGACTCCTTCCGTAATGCACCTACTTGGGATTTCTACAAAACCATATCATTTTATGGGAAACGATCTGTTTAGCGGGAAGCCTCGTATGGTTGTGCTACGTACTGGTGCTTTCACGGATGGACGAGTGTACTACATTCCATCTGAGGACGGTACATTCTCCAAAGGGACCTGTTACAACCTGAGTACAGGCCAGCCTACAGACGTAAACGCCTGCGGACCGGGATATACCGAAGCTCTCAATCGGTTGAACATATCCAATCAGGTTATCACATACGATCTTATTCGCGAATGGGAACCACAAACAAAGAAGTAACTCCTTCTGTATCTGTATCTAATAGACTTTATGTGGGAGGTTGCTGATATAGCATCTTCCCAAACCCCTTTAACGATGTCGCCGCATAACTACTCTGTATATAACAAAAAAGCACGATCCATCGGCTTGTAAGTGCTGTGGATCGTGCTTTTTTATGGATTGTCACTCGACTGCGCTCGTTGTTACCAGTCACAAATGCTTAGGAACGCAACGTTTTTTTGGCCTGTTCAAGCCGTTGTACCTCTTCACCAAGCATATCCTCCGCAACTTCTACTGAGTCGTCACCAAGGCTATCCTTCGCCTGCTGTATGGCATGTTCAGCATGAGTGCGAGACTGCTCCGCCTGTTCAATCAGTTGCTCAGCTGGATGTGACAATGCCTGAGAGACGGCATTGTGGAGCCTGTCCACCGAGTTTTGTGTTTGAGCCTCAACACTGTGATTGTCGAGATTGGAATCATATTGGGCCATGAGTCACTCCTCCTTCTGGGCAGTGGTCTACATCCATTAGCATGGATCAGAAGAAGGGGAACTATTCAAAAATTGCGAATGCTGCGTCTGGAACTATTTGATAAAGCGCGCAGCCTTCTCCAATACTTCATCCTCTGTGGCCGCACTCACATAACGTCCGTTCACATACACAAACGCCCGTTTCCCACAAGGACCGCAATACGATTTGCAGCCGATTTTGATCTCGGCATCTGGTGCCATCTTTTGCAACTTGGGCAAGATCGTTTTCAAGCGGATATGATTGCATTCATCACATACGCGAATATCATTGGCCATCTGTCATCCCTCCGAGCTCCGGCTTAGTGGTCGCCGTGATTACCTTGGGAAGGGTTAGTAATGACAAATCCTTCTTCGGGGAAGTACAAGTAATCAATTTTTACACCATCCAGCAGCGGCTGGTCGTTTTCCAAAATTACGTCAATGCCTTTATCTGTAGATACGACAGTATCTGTTTCTTTAGGCGTGTCCAAATCCAGCCCGTAATGAGCATGATCTCCATGAGCATGAGTAATAACAACGCGCAGGCTCTTCCCTTGGTTCTCTTCCTTATCCAGTTCAAGTTTCAATACTTTAGCTGCGTTACGAGTAATTTTGCAGTTCATCAAACTTCATCTCCTTCATATTCATTAAATGAAATGTGGTTTATTGGATAAATCACAATTATGTTCAGCATAGCAAAAGGCAATATTCCTATTGTAAAGAAAATCGTGAAAAATCGCAATCACGAAATTCATAAGCTTATCTACCGAACACGTACATGCTGCTTTTCAAGCACATCTGGATATTTTCGTTCGGCACGGGTGACAAACCAATTCATAAGCAATAGCGTCACACCAATATCGTCGATGGGCATAAATGGCATGACATCAGGTAATACCCAATAGAGCAACACAGGCACCGCAAAGAGTAATTTTTCCCCCAGCGGAACCCTTGATGAAGTAATAAATCGGGGCATACGACGAAATACATGTGACCATTGACGGAGAGATAGTAATCTTTTCCACTTCATAGGTTGTTCACTCCATTTCCAATGCTCCTAAGTATATATACCCCATTGAAGGGACATGTAAAGAGGAACACTTATAAAAAACGTGTTCCTCCTAATACGCGCAAATGGTTCGATACGTTTCAGTAGGCCGAATTTTTTACCATGACAGCACTGTTGCCATTAACATGCCCACTTCTGCTGCAATATCATCGTAATCACGCATGGGCAGCGGATTTACACCTAGACCGACTTCAACGGTAAACCCTGGTTTACCAAACCGCTGTATAAACCAATCCTTGTACCCTGCATCGCTACCACCCAGCTTTACCGCCCGGTAACCTGTTGCGGCAGCTAGCCGTAAGGCCCAATCTCGGCTCTCCTTAGGCTCTAGATCCCGATAATTCCAATAGATCTCCTGTCCCTGACTGTGTATGGATAACACCATGTCGAACTGTTCGCGCTCCGTTAGATCGGCAAGCGCCTTAGACTCCGGTTCAGACAAAGGTGCAGGCCCTGCATAGTCTCGTCGAGACGGACCTGTTTTACCGCGTCTGCGCACCTCTTCTTCCCAATATGCCGGAAATTGATCGTTGAGGTCGACACCACGAATATTCGCCTTCCAACCGCGATAATCAGCACGTCCTTCATTCCACTTTTTGAGGTCATGATACAACGGATGAGTTGGGAGTATACCTTGTTGCACCAGCTCTACCCCATCCGGGTTGACCATCGGAACCACCCATAAGGATGTATGCTCCAGCAAATCCCGCGGAGAACCTCCATACACCCATTGAGTGGCCCCTACATGTTCTTCAGTCCCACCGATCCCTTGTGCATATTGCTCTATAAAACGCAGCAAACAAGGCGTCGTCAGCCATTCATTAGCATGAACTGAAGCATTGGCGTGAATTTTACGCGTTCCCTGCCCAATACGTACATAAGGAATATCCTTCCCCATGACACTGGTTCCAATGCTGCCAACTTCAATAAACGGATATCTGCGGGCCAAGGCCGCTAGGTCTTCCTTTAAATCTTCATATCCATACTCTCCACGTAATCGTACAATCTGATCCTGATGGTCTTCAGGAATAACAATAGTTTTTCCTTCCATAAAATCATGCTCCGCAAGTCCGGGGTTGGCTAGCCGTAACTCATTAAGCTCCACACCAAACTGCTTGGCAATCTGTCTTGCATACTCACCAGGCTGAATAACGTATTTACGATCCGTAGACGGACGAATATATAACACTTGACCACTAATCAGATAGGGTTGCGTGGCGGCCCACGGATTATCTACGATTAAAGTATCCGCCGATAGTTTAAAAGCCGAGGCGACCCGGTGCAATGTATCTCCTTTTTGAACGATATATTCCCTCATCTTCTACGCCCCTTCCATCTGCCTTACTGCATGTTATGCAAACGCGGCGTGTCTTGATGTAGCGAAAAGCAAAACAGCCGACTTCTTTTGTCCAATGACAAAAAGTCGGCTGTCTCGTTAATCCAAATTGGTGACTTGCCAGACGACAGGCGTTTGGCGAATTTGCTCCCCGAGCCACTGTGCGGCAATGCGCTGGAACAATTCAGGATCGCCGGAACAAAAAAGCTGATGTACCGGCGTTTCGTCCCCAGCTTCCAACTTGTCTTTGTTATACAAAATGGTACTCGTCTCACGCGCCGTTTCATCTGCCGAGCTAATGAGCTTTACTGCAGGCCCCATGACTTCTTGAATCGTTTCCTTCAAAAAAGGATAATGCGTACAACCAAGAATCAGACAATCAATCGGATACGTTTGAATAGGTCTCAATGTCTCCTCCACAACCTGCGATGTCGTCTTAGAGCGAAATAACCCTTGCTCCACCAATGGAACAAGCGCAGGACACGCATGGCTCACCACGTCTACGTAAGGAGACAATTGCTTGAGCGCAGCTGTATACGCTCCGCTTCGAATCGTACCGACAGTCCCAATCACCCCGACATGCCCGGTAGCAGTCGCGCTAATCGCAGCACGAGCCCCGGGGTGAATAACTCCGATCACCGGAATGGATACCTTTTGGCTTATATAGTCCAATGCCGCGGCAGTAGCCGTGTTACAAGCAATAATAATGACTTTCGGATCAAATTGAATCAGAAAGTCAACCATTTGCTCTGTAAATTTTTTAACCTCTTCCGATGGTCGGGGGCCATACGGAGTGCGCGCAGTGTCTCCAAAATAAATGATTTTTTCCCGTGGAAGCTGACGCATGACTTCTTTAACAACCGTCAAACCTCCTACACCGGAATCCAATATTGCAATCGCTTGCTGCACGTACACACCGCTTCCTTTTTTGTTCAAATATGAGTTATTTCATCTCGGAAAGCTATCCGTTGCTACATACCTTATGTCGTATCAGTGTAAAAGGTACCCCAAAAGATTACCCTAAAACGAGGAAGTGATCAATAAAAAGGCTCCATCCCAACGGGAGAAGCCACGAATTCAAACTGTATTCAGTGTTTCACCTATTTTTTACAGACCGTTACAGCGCATCTTTTTCCGTATCTTCTTGAGCAGTCGCTGATGAAATACTAACCTCAGGAATCATTTCACTCTTTTTACGCCATTGCCCAATTTCATGAATGACGGCTGAGGCTGTCTCCTTAATTTTGTCAGTATACTCAATTGAAGTGTCTGAAATTTTCCCCGCTAGCTCCTGTCCCTTATCACTTACGTTGCGCGCCTGATCTGTAATATTCTGACGCAGCTCACGACCTGACTTAGGGGCAAATAATAAAGCAGCAACCGAACCAACAATGCTGCCTGCCAACGCGCCTCGGATAAAACTTTTGCAGTTCTCCTTCATCATCATCTCTCCCTTGTGCCCGGGCGAATGCCCATCTGTTAGTGCATTATAAGCATGGGGAGCTTGTCATGACACAGAAAACAAGCCTGAAAAGTTTCACTTTTTTTTAGAGCGGATACGATACAGGCAACAACGGCCCCCATCTGCCAAACAATCCTCACGAACAACCTCGGCATCAAGTAGCTCCTCAAACATTTGCTGCTCGCATTCACAAGCCTTGCGGTAACGGCCTGCAATTTGAGAGATAGGACAATTGTATTCCACAATAGAGTAGCTACCATCCTCTTCCTCGCGCCACTCTGCCATATATCCGGAAGCATTCTGGATGCCCGAAAGCTTTTCCACACGTGAAGCCAGTGTAGTCTCCCCCTCTATATGAGGGGCGTATCGCTTCATCATTTTACGTTTTCTACCATCAAACAGCGAGTAAACAGCTTCCATTCCCTGTTCTTCATCGAGTTCCTCTAACAGTTCCAGTAACAAATGATCATAATTACGTGGAAACTGCTCGCTTCCCTGCTCGCTCAGGCTGTACAAAAACGTCGGGCGTCCCATAGCCTGTCTCACGATTGTAGCCACGATCAGGCCATCCTGCTCCATCAATTTGAGATGCCTACGCACTCCCATTTCGGTAATGCCTAATTGAGCTGCCAAGCTTCCGACGCCCACAGGTCCCTGGGTTTTCAATAGTGTCATGATCATGCGCCTAGTGGGCATTTCGGGTACGATATACTTATCCGTCACTTTTGCCTTTACACTCCCTCGGGCTGGGGACCCAATTCCTTATTTAAATAATCATGCACGTTAGATGCAAAAAGCTCCAGCAACCCAGGCAGCTTTGTTGTAAGCGGGTGAAGGCTTGTCCGGTCCCAATGGAAATACTCCTGCACTAAGGGTTTACGTAAGCCTACCAGCTCTACTAGCGAATGAAATACGGTATCATCCAGTACACCTTCCTCATGAATGATACCGATAATATCCTCATAGCTACTGGCGTCACGCATAATAAATCCGTCGATGATATAGCTTCCTACGTCCGTTACCGTCTCAATGGCCAGATGAAGACAGCGCTCCTGCACTAGCCCCTGCAACAGATCGCCGTTCCAGGAAGCAGAAGTCTGGCGAAGTCCGGCGACAATGTCGGGAACAGCCCCTAGTCGAAGCTCAATTTGTTCCCGGTTGACATAATACAAGGTCCTGCACCTCCAGTACCGCTTTAGATTTCATAATCAACTGCGATAGATACATCCTTCACTTCATTCATGTGTACAATAATTTCCTGGTGCACAGGGTGTACCTGATACGTTTGCAAATCCTCCAGTGTTTCGACAACAGCGGTAAGGGAAATATCATAAGAACGTTCCGAACGAATCACATCCGTACCTACTTCGAGTGACAGCAGCTCTTTGATTTTGCCGTTCATGCTGCGCAAAATGGATGCTGTGTGCTCAATGCTTTCGGGGGAGCGGTCTTTCAATTTGAACAAAACAATATGTTTAATCATGCGTATAGGCTCCTTATCTTAAAATGTTCTCTTGAAAATTTTATCATAACGCCCCACATACGGAAAGAAACTTTGTAATTCTAGCGATCTTTTCCACCATTTTTACCATCAGACTCCTTGTCCTTTAATAGGGCAAAAAAATTCTTGAGCTTCGGTGGGAGCGGTAGACCCATTCGTGAACAGTTTTCCGTAATAGAGATCAATTCATTGGATAAATAAAAATACGTTGCCGCCCCTTTCATGATTTCGGTACCCATCAGGAGGTCCACATGATGCGCCAAAGAAATTACCATTAGCATTAAAGCCTTTCTCGCCAACCCCCAAAAGCCGGCTTTACTGCTTAAACCTTGCCCAGTCTTAATTGCTGCGGCGACTCCAGTCACATAATCGACAGCCATTGCAACCGTGAATAGCACCATTAGCTGATTCCAGCCGCCAAATGCAAACGTAATAAAGGCTCCTGCGGTAGCGCAAATCATACTAAACATACTCGGATTAATATTCATACCTGCTCCTCCTCTCGAGGCGGTTACTGTAATATATGCAGCGACATGATAACCCGTAAAGTCATATGACCTGTGCATAGACATGAATTCATAGATTCATATAAACCATGCTGCAAACTTCACATTTTCGAGCAAATACAACAAAAAGACACCTTCCAAACCACTATACAAATGGTTGAAAAGGTGCCTTTTCTTTCATGCTATTCAATTAACGATGATCATTCCAAAAATTAAGCGGAGTCAGGTTATCATTCAACGGCTCGAACGAATATCCTTCTTTCTGCAAGGCCGCCATGATTTGTGGAAGCACCTTGATCGTAGATGGCTTATCATGCATAAGAACGACTGGTGTTCTGCCTTGCTTTTTCAGTCTCTTAATATCACTGAGGACTGTCTGTACAAAATGCTGCGGATTTTTAGTATAACGCCAATCATTCGAATCGATGTTCCAGTCCCAAATATGATAGCCTGCACCCGTCAATTGATCACGATATGCTTTCTTCAAATACGGTTTGCTGCCATAAGGTGTACGAATCAAAGAAGTGCGTTTCCCTGTGGCCTTAAATAAAATGTCGTTATCCTGATTCATCTCTGCCAATGCTGCTGCCGGGGATGCATAGATCTTTTTCACCTGGTGTGTCATCCCATGGAGGCCCAAACCATGCCCTGCGTCTACCATTCTCTTCATCACTGCGCTATGTTGGCGAATTTCAGGTCCCAGCATGAAGAACGTAGCCTTCGCATTATATTTATCTAAAATATCCAGCAGCTGCGACGTATGCGCTGTAGGACCATCATCGAAGCTCAAATAAATCGTACGGCTGGATGATGAGGCAGTTCCCTTGTTGCCTGTATTGCTGGCTTTGCCCGGTTCGACAGCTGCATACTGTTTAATTTCTGCCGCGAATGTATTCAAAAACTGAGCATCAGACAAACTAGCGTTTGCATTCTGAATTCGATACAGATTACTTGTAGGAACCGTAATAGTGAAGCCGAATGCATCGGTCAAAGTGCGAATTGGCACCATCGTGCGTCCTCCACGCTCGAACACATCCCCCTTGTTCAAATCCAGCGTAAAGCTGCGATTATGTCCAGTCAGCACCAATGCATTTCCATTGGCAGAAGTAGAAATACCCATCTTTTGCCCTAATGTAACGATGGGTACATACAACTTATCATTTTCCATTACGGGCTTAACCGTATTCGAATCTAGCAACACATCATTGACCCCAAGCAAAGGCGCCTTCGCTTGTGCACTCGCTGTATTCGTATGTATACCCAGCAAACCCAAACAACAGATTGCCATCAAGCATACAGCCATCCATTTTACTTTTAAAAGCTTCATTCATTACACCATCCTGTGCTGTATTTTATAATGTGCGGGAGCTATCTCTAGCTTGTCTATGAAGTTATACAGACATGACGATATAGACATGGCAATATAGACATTCACTCAACATATAGAACATAAACGCATATAAACCGACTGAACCGGACGTCTTTTCGTTCCCCCTATATATACTAATAGATTACCAGACTATAGTAGGTAAATATAGTAAAACAATTTGAAAACAATCTCGCAATCCATCTTACCAAATAAGTTACAAAGTTGTGAATAAATTTTGATAGAACTAGAGACTACCTGAAGAAATATGAAGGTAAGGTACTTGGGGATAGAACTCTGGTATCTGACTAAATATTCTAGGTATCTAATAAACTATGGAATGTCATAGAGGAGTATCATTTAACCCGTTTACAAGGTACTAGGTATTGATAGATATAAAGAAAGACCCTGAGGATTGCCGCCCTCAAGGTCTCAAACTTATTGAATAACTACATAAAACAAGAAAGCTTTTTTGCTATCAGTTGAAGAGAGCAGGTAGTATACGAATGAATCTTTTTTATCTTCCCTCACATAGAATGTCGATTTATACTCTATAAATCGTACTAATGAGGCGAATATGGTTTTTGCCGCATTTAAGTTAAACTCTTTTAGTTTAATCACAATATTATACTGACCATCATCATATTTAACAGAAAAATCTGCGATATTATCCTGTCTTTCAAAGAAGTCCGTTGTCTCTGACCAAATCCCTATCTCATATTCAGTATTTAGATTCTTTGATAATTCTAATAATACATCCTTATTCATCTCTTCTTATCAACTCCAACTATAATTATTAAGGTTTAGGAATATAAACGCCCCCCGAAGCAGGAGAATGGACAGAAATAATTCCTCCACTTTCGTTGGTTACAACCTTATTGCCCCGAGCATCTGTATATTCCCATGTTTTCCGCCCTAGGTCATCAACCTTACTTTTCCTATTCTTTTTATTGTTGTTTATTATGTTGTCAATCGTTTGAGATGAAAACCCTCTCTCATTTGCACGTTCTGCACCATGTTCACTAAATGAATGACCTCCAGGTGTCTTGTCACCTGTTTTAATAATACAATCACCCGTATTAGTATTGTGTACCCAAATTCCTAAATCGGTTACATAATACGTATGGTAGTCAGCAACGGCAAAATTATAAACTGTAACAAGTTCATCTTGTTCGACAAACTCTACCTTGTCAATCGTTAGATTGCTTCCGTCAGCTTTTTGGAGTTTATCGCCCACTCGAAGTTCATCTGCAAGTACCCAACCTTTTCCTTCAACATAGAATGGATGATTATTGGTCGTCTCAATGACTTGCTCTCCAACATTCAATTTAATAATATCATCACGTTGGTTGCGGAATAAAGCTGTTACTTCCTTGTAAGCCAACTCCCCATCAGGATTATTCTCATCTTTGGCGAGAACCTTATCTCCGACCTCAATGTCTTCGATATTCTTCTCCCCTTCGTCTGTTTGAACCTTCGTACCCGCTGTAAAACAATTACATTTCCCT
This sequence comes from Paenibacillus sp. CMM36, assembly GCF_053570945.1. Lineage (NCBI taxonomy): Bacteria > Bacillati > Bacillota > Bacilli > Caryophanales > Paenibacillaceae > Paenibacillus > Paenibacillus sp. CMM36. Next base: position 692,246 of record NZ_JBSEDY010000001.1, on the reverse strand, counting down.
GATTTTATTTTACCGCTATACTTCCCTCTACCAACAGACTTTCCGCCAAAATCACCGATCATCCCCATCGCAGCTATGCCAAGGACTTCGGCATCTGTCCACTTTTGGTATGCACTTAACAACTGATCTTTAGCCCAATCAGACTTGCCAGAACTATTCTTATAATCACTGGTTCCCGTTAATAGATCGTATAAGTAATTGTACTGGTTTGCTCCTCCAAAAATGGACACAAAATCATATCTTTTTCGTATGAAATCCTTGTATACCTGATAATCCCGATTTTTGCTGGAACTCGATTTAAGCCTAGCTTCATTTAGTAATATTCTAAGCTCTTGATAATCAATGGTCTCAAAATAATGTCCGCTTGGGTCCACATAGATTAGTGGATTATTGGCTACATACGTATACCAGTTCAAGCTTTGAGGATTGCTGATCTCTCCCTGATACGTATCCTCGCCCATAAAACGGGCTGTGCCTGGATCGTACCAGCGAGCCCGCAGGTACTGTAGCCCGGTCGTATCGTCCCAATACTCACCAGCATAACGCAACACGTTCGGAACGGTCTCTTTGACCTTCTCCGGTCCACCCCAAATATCGTAGCTGTAGCTATTCAGTTCCTTGCCCGAACTATCACTTAGACCTACCACATCACCGTGACCGTTGAGCTGATAATATTGCAACTGCCCGCTTGCCTTGTCCTGTCTGGCCCACAGTTGACCGGACAAGTCATACACGTAAGCGTAAGTGATCTTGGCTGTTTCACCTTGGACCTCGGCTTCTGCAATCAGCTTCGCTTCTTCGTCATAGTAATACCGAGTCGTTTTGCCGCCCTCTGTACGCTCGTACAGTAGACCGTCTCCGTTATAGCTGTACCCTACCTCTTTGCCTTCACCGGTCACCTTTGTCAGACGGCTGGCAGAATCATACGTATATTCAGCATTTTTCATGCCGAACACTTTGCCACTGCCTTCAGCACTTCGGTTTCCATTCGGATCGTAGACATAGGTCTTATTCTTTTCACCAGCGGCTTCGCTGGCAATACGGTTTGACGGGTCATATCCAAACTGGTCTGTTGTTCCGTTTTGTGTACGTCCGATGATGTTTTTATTCCCATCCCGTTCATACCCAAATTGATGTAGCGACGTACCACCGTGCTCCACCGTAACCCCGGATAAATCCAGTCCGTTGTAGCTGAATCGCGTACTCAGCCCTCTGCTCGAAGACTGGCTTTTCAGCAAACCATTAGGAGCATAATCGAACGTCATTCGATCCAATGATCCGCCCGCAGCAGCACTCGCTTCTCCCAAACTCTGTACATTTGCCGCACCGGCCCCAGCGCTAATGTCCATTTGAGTAACTCGGCCCACACTGTCCAGCTTGGATTGAACGTGCATAGACGTGCCAGCAGCATCTGTTAGCACATAGCCTGTACGAGACTGCTTGTTGTATTCATAGCTGATGTGCGTACCATCAGGGTACTTCAGCCCAGTCAAGGCTCCATCTGATGGATCATAGGCATAGGAGGTCGTTCCCTGACCATCAGTCATGCTTTTTCTTCGTCCTGCGCTGTCATTAGGTATAATTTGTTTGTTTTTAAAACTGGTTCCGCTGCTTTGGTAACCAACCCGTCTACAATATGCTGAAAGAGTGATCGTTCTGATTTATTTCAAAATTATAGATGAGTTACAATAAAAGCCACAATACAAAACTATATCGCATTGTGGCTAAATGTTTAAATCTTGTATAGAGAAGGAAAGAACTTGCAGGCGACACTCTTAGGAATTTACCCTTTCCCTTTTTAGGCCTTTCACATTTAGGTTTGTATCAATTTATTAAGAGAGTGATACGTATCTTCAGTCATAAATACTCCAGTTATCCTTTCATTAACAAAGCGAACTATATCGAGTGGATCATAATCAACATTCGAATCTATATAAATTAATTCAACGTTTGATAACCCCTTACGAATCAATTCTTCCCCTAATTTTTTATCTCCCTTTCCTAGATAATGCATCCCCAAATTTGTAAAGTTAGTAACATGTTTCGGACACTCTTGTATAGACTCATTTAAAAATGAATCAAATTTACAAATGTCCATACTCTTATAATGCCAAGCAAGAATATAGGACAACATGGAGGAGACTTCACAATTCACTGTACTTTTTAGTTCAAGTGCTTTCCCTATCAGCTTTTCATCTAAGCCACCTAAATACCACTCGGAAAAGAACAATATTAAAACAAAAAACAACAAATTATCTTTGTGAAAGGATAAAGCATCGTTGAGATACCTAGTAGCTCGTTCATAATCTTCAATCGGAGAAAGTGTCTCCAAAATGACCAATCTAGCCCAGCCATCAACATCATCCGGATGTACTTTCAAATAATCTAGCATCAACCTTTCTGCTTCCTCAAGAAAATCACGATTAGCAACTAATTTAGATATAGTATCTTGCAATTTTATATCTTTCATTTTGTCACTCCAATTTATTTAATGAGGTTCCCGATTACCCTATCAGCAGTTCCCGTAAAGGTATTCACGTTAATTACTGTACCATTTTCATTAACGTAAAACCTTATCGTTACATCATATCCGTTAATTTTAGTATGCATTTGGTTCGAACCTTGTTTAAACTTAGAGGAATCTACTGAACCAATTTTTTCAGTTATACTGCTGAATATTGATTGTCTATCTTTCCCTAATTTCATTATCCCATCTTTAATATGATCGGCTGAGAATACATGGCTCTCATATCGCTTAAACAAATCTGTCTTAAAGCTGATTTTTGTAAAGCCTACCGTTCTTACTCGGCCAGCAGACTTTCCGCCAGAATTACCAATCATACCCATCGCGGCCATACCAAGGACTTCGGCATCTGTCCACTTTTGGTATGCACTTAACAACTGATCTTTAGCCCAATCAGATTTGCCAGAACTATTCTTATATGCACTGGTTCCCGTTAACAGATCGTATAAGTAATTGTACTGGTTTGCTCCTCCATAAATGGACACAAAATCGTAGCGTTTTCGTATGAAATCCTTGTATACCTGATAATTCTGATTCTTCTTGCTGGAACTCGATTTAAGTCTGGCTTCATTTAGTAATATTCTAAGCTCTTGATAATCTCTGGTTTCAAAAAAATGTCCACTCGGATCCACATAGAATAGCGGATTATTAGCTGCATACGCATACCAGTTCAAGCTTTGCGGATTGCTGATCTCTCCCTGATACGTATCCTCGCCCATAAAACGGGCTGTGCCTGGATCATACCAGCGAGCCCGCAGGTACTGTAGCCCGGTCGTATCGTCCCAATACTCACCAGCATAACGCAACACGTTCGGAACGGTCTCTTTGACCTTCTCCGGTCCACCCCAAATATCGTAGCTGTAGCTATTCAGTTCCTTGCCCGAACTATCACTTAGACCTACCACATCACCGTGACCGTTGAGCTGATAATATTGCAACTGCCCGCTTGCCTTGTCCTGTCTGGCCCACAGTTGACCGGACAAGTCATACACGTAAGCGTAAGTGATCTTGGCTGTTTCACCTTGGACCTCGGCTTCTGCAATCAGCTTCGCTTCTTCGTCATAGTAATACCGAGTCGTTTTGCCGCCCTCTGTACGCTCGTACAGTAGACCGTCTCCGTTATAGCTGTACCCTACCTCTTTGCCTTCACCGGTCACCTTTGTCAGACGGCTGGCAGAATCATACGTATATTCAGCATTTTTCATGCCGAACACTTTGCCACTGCCTTCAGCACTTCGGTTTCCATTCGGATCGTAGACATAGGTCTTATTCTTTTCACCAGCGGCTTCGCTGGCAATACGGTTTGACGGGTCATATCCAAACTGGTCTGTTGTTCCGTTTTGTGTACGTCCGATGATGTTTTTATTCCCATCCCGTTCATACCCAAATTGATGTAGCGACGTACCACCGTGCTCCACCGTAACCCCGGATAAATCCAGTCCGTTGTAGCTGAATCGCGTACTCAGCCCTCTGCTCGAAGACTGGCTTTTCAGCAAACCATTAGGAGCATAATCGAACGTCATTCGATCCAATGATCCGCCCGCAGCAGCACTCGCTTCTCCCAAACTCTGTACATTTGCCGCACCGGCCCCAGCGCTAATGTCCATTTGAGTAACTCGGCCCACACTGTCCAGCTTGGATTGAACGTGCATAGACGTGCCAGCAGCATCTGTTAGCACATAGCCTGTACGAGACTGCTTGTTGTATTCATAGCTGATGTGCGTACCATCAGGGTACTTCAGCCCAGTCAAGGCTCCATCTGATGGATCATAGGCATAGGAGGTCGTTCCCTGACCATCAGTCATGCTTTTTCTTCGTCCTGCGCTGTCATAGGTGTAATTGGTTTTAAAATCGGGACCCGCCGCTTCGGTAACTAATCCGTCAGCGTTATATTGAAAGGTAATGGCCTCCGATTTTCCTGTCAACATACGGGTGATGTTTCCATCTGTATCGTAAATATTTAACGTAGTTCCTCCGCTTGATTTCTCAAGTAACGTACGTCTACCCAGCTCATCGTATGAATACACATTCTTTTGCCCATCAGGAAACTGAACGGTCTTCAAATTTCCGGCTAGATCATACACATAGCTGACCTGCTGTCCGGATGGATCAGTGACCGAGGTCATTTGTCCCAAAGCATCGTAATCATAGAGCGTGCGTTGACCATTACCGTCTGTACGGCTAGTGACCATACCCGCATAATTATAAGCTAACGATTCCAGCGGCTGAAATGATCCATTTTTAGCTTCTTGTGTGGAAGTCACACGACCTAAAGCATCTGATACTTCACGCACACGATAACCGGACGCATCCGTCTGAGTAACAGTACGATCCACTGCGTTATAAGTCACGGTATCTGTGGTTCCATCCGCATAGGTCGTCTTCACAGGTCGTCCAAAGGCATCATAGGCATAGCGAGTGGTTGCTTGTTCAGCATCCGTGCTTTCTACCATATCTCCATGATCATCATAACCATATCCGTAAATCGCATCACCCACCTGCTGCTGGAGCATCTGTCCGAATGGATTATACATTCTTTCAGCACTTACTCCATCTGGTCCGGTGACGGTGACATCGTTCGTATCATCCTTATACACCACAACCGTCTGAGTTCCATCCGGATAAGTAACCTTCGTTACACGTCCCAAAGCGTCATATACGTAGGACTCTGTTTTGCGCTTGGCATCTGTTTGGGACTTGATTTCCCCAGTCGGATAATAATCATACGTATACTCAACACCTTTAGGCAAAAGCTGTCTTGTTGGGAGCTGAGAACCATAGGGAGATTTATAATCAATCGAAACATCCGTATAGTTTCTGTCATCAATAAGAACTTTCTGACCACTTACATTCCCTTTTGCATTGTAAAAAGTATAGGTATCTGATAAAAGCTTCCCTTGCTCTGTACCTTCATAGTTTTTCAGTTCATACAATGTACCCTCTGCTTTATAAGTTCGAACTGTCGTTCCAGTTTTTCCTTCACTTATTTTAGTAACCGTCTGGGTAGGTTGAATCCAGAAAAAAGGCTCACTAGAGGTTTTATACGTATGAACAGTCTCCAATCCAGTACTTTGGGATACTTTTAGTGGAAGACCATATTCATTGTAGTCATAGGAGGTGGTTACAGGTTCTGACGAAGAACCTCCCTCCGTATACGACTCTTGCATTTGCACAGGCAAATTCCAGTCCATGGCATCATTATATATGTAGTTTATATGATAGCCGGTAGAATCACCCTCTTGATCATAGCGGTTAAGAACAAGCTTGTCTGGTGTATTATCACCTCTAAAGACTTTACCAAAATGGAAGGTTTCTGTTGTACGCGTCCCTTTAGCAACCACCGTCCACTCAGCATTTTTGCCATAACTTGCTAGATCTTCTCCGGAATACGCGAAATCAAGTTTATTTAAAAAACGATCGCCGGCAGTTGTACTGTACATATCAGCGCGTGAAGCCACCTTAAACACGCCTTGTGTACCGTATACGCCTATCTGCTTGTTATAGGCTTCATACCGAATGTCTGTAATCGATGAAGTAGGTCGTACAATTCGTGTAAGGAGCGCGGTTTCATTGGATTGTAGAGCTCCAGTCTTTCCTTCACCATTTACGACTACATTAAAAGGAGCATCCATAAATGTGTACGCATAGCTTGTGCTTCGGGAAAGAGAATCCAATACTTCTGACAGCACCTTGCTGCTTCCCTCGCCACTTTGGCGATAGGTGTACTGATGGTCCGTGCCCTGCTCTTTAACAACAATTTGCCCGGCATTGTAAGTGAAGTCAAGCTCTTTGCCATCACTGTTTCGAATCGATCGAATAAGCTTTACTCCACCAGAACTTGTATAATCAAACTCCACCCGATTCTTATACGCATCCTGGATTAAAATCAAATAACCGTCCTGATCGATATAATAGTCATTTCCATTCAGCACTGCTATTTTGTATGCACTGCTTACTCCCTGCACACTTGCGCTTTGATCTGTACTGATCTTCAGATCTTTGTACGCATATCCTTCTAGCTGCAAATCATCTCTCAGTTCATAGGAGCCTGTTCCCGGAATATACAAATACCGTTTACCATCCTGTTTCTGCATATGAGGAAGATCCCATTTCCAGCCTCTCCCCAGACCAGAAGCTGCTTCTTCCTCGCGGATGGCACTTGTGTTTGTATACAACCCTTCATTTTGCTGCACACCAATCTGATTATTTGCCAATGAACTGTTATACACACGAGTCAATGCAAAGGGCAATGACCCGGGCAGTACCAAATCCGTATTTTGAACAACGAGCTGTCCTGAAGCGGTGGACACACTGTTGTCACCATAGTCCATTCCATAACGAGACGTATCATCACTCAACCTGCTTTGTGCAAGCGCCGCCTGATCAAAAGGAGCATACACATCTGTTGTAGCTGATACCTGCAACAAACTTTGTTTAAATAAATCCTGCCCGATCAGTCCGCTTTCTCCTGGAGTCGGAGCATATACGGAATCATTTACTCGGGGTATAGATGGGATAACCATCTCAGTCGTGTCTGGAGCCGGCTCTTTACCCTCTTCCTTATCAAGTGGATGTTGAGTTGCCTTTTCATCCTGGGTAGCCTGAGCGGGCTTTTCACCCTCCTTCAGCGCAGCCGACTCATCGGAAGGCTCCACCTTTGCATTTATGCCCAATGTCAGTTCATTCTGCTGTACCCACAAGCTTGGACTTTGTTCTGGTAATGAATTTTCTCCACCATCTTTTTGCCATGCTTTATAAATATCATATAAGGTATAGCCTTTGGATAACTGTGCATTGACCCAAGCCTGATCCTTACCTGTTTGCTGTGCAAGCCATGCTCTGGTAATAATCTGCGGAGTAGAAGACGAAGAAGATTGAGAAGCTGCTGCCTCTCCGTGTCCTTCTTCTCCATATGCCCATGTGCTCCATGGACCCAGCAACATCAGCACACATAGTAGACTACAAATATAACGTTTAAACACTCGCTCACCCCTATTAATAATGCCTATACATCTAATGATCTGTTATATTTTTCCGAAGCCAAGACATCCTTTTAATCTGTAAAAGGAAATACCTTTTTTGTCCGTTTAATGACGTTTCCGTTTAAATCATAATCCAATTGAATTTGATCACCGGTGAATAAAATAACTTTATTCAGTCGGTTTCCTTTGCCGTATTCGTATGAAGTATCTTTGCCAAGCGCCATATGGGCTGCCTTAATTACAGTTTGTAATGCACCGCTATTAATTTCTGACAGCTTCACATAAACCGTTTGACCTGCCTTCATCTCATACTCTAAGACCGTGTAATCCCAACCATATATTTGTGCTTGCTCAGTTGAGGAGACAAGCTGACTACTAAAATCAGGGTCCGTAAACAAGGCTAGAATTGGCTGCTGCGCAGCAAAGTTGGATTTCTCCTTCACCGCAAAACGGTAAATCCCGTCTTCTTTGGGTGTAAACCGATATTTCCCTTGTTGGCCTACCGTAAAGTCAGCTTCCTTATCTATAAGCTCAATTAGCTCGTCCAGCTTGCTGTCATCGTTATTTTTTACAGCAAACACACGATAAGGCGCTCCAAAGTTAACAGCAGGAGTAGTTGCAGCTACGGAAAGATGAATATTTGCGTTAGCTGGCACTTGCTGTTGAGTATCTGTCGCCTCTTTATGTTCTCTAATCACTTTTCCAGCACGATCTGCAACAGTGAACTGATATGTTCCACCCGTTGCTTTCGCATTCGTCAAAACAGGTGCTTCCTGGCTCCCGCGATTGATCCATACTTCCTGCTTGCCGCCAGACAAAGACGTTTTTAATAATGCTGGTTCTGTGCTTGGATCTGCTTTAATGTCATTGTTGAAATGAATGGTTACAGCTTGCGGCGAAGTGACGGTTACAACAAGCGTACCTCCTGCTCCAAGTGAGATTTCAGGTAGAGAAGCATCCATACCTGCCCTATCCACCTTGGAATTCACACCGCTACCTTCTCCATACATGGCATAGTCATAGAGACGGCTTTCGTTTGAAGCATCTGTGGTTAATGAGGAAGCCTGTGAGCCAACATTATGGAATACATAGCTTTCTCCCTGCTTGATGGTAACCTGATTGCCTGTCGGCACCTGAGCATCCTCAACGTCGAATATTCCTAACACAGCTCCATAAGTCACGGGTACATCCGAGACCGTCGTTACAATGGCATAACCTCCAGCCTGTACCAACGGCAATTGAGTCGTATCACTGGCCTGACTGTATACCGTCCCGTCTGCCTTGTAATTCATGTAATTCCACTTCATACCGCTGACTGAAATGACGTCTAGGGCCTTGTCCAAAGTGCTTACATTTATAAATTTCCGGCCTTCACCGCGTTTTAGTGTAATTCGATGGAAGGCAGCCTGCCCGCTAAGCAAAGCCTCCACCTTATTGCTATAGGTAAAGGTAATTGGCCGATCGGATACATTGGTGACAATGGCTTTACCGCCAGCGACAATCTCTGGGTCCACTGTATTGTTGAAATGATCTGATGTCAGTAATCGAAGCACTTTATAACTTGCAGCATCAAAGTGTGCATTGCCACTGCTTTTGTCATGCCGCAATGAATTCGATTGACTATCATGATTACGAAACTCATACGAATCTCCCGGCTCCAGCGTCGTTTGCCCGATACCATTATCATCTTCGCTGGCCTTAAAGCTCCGATAGATACCCCCAAACGTGATTGGCGTGTCACTGGTTACCGTCACACTAGCCTTTTTACCTGCACCAACCAAAAAGGTTGAGTTCCCGGTATTGCGCCTGGATTGCTCTGTATCATCTGCTTTATACAGGACCACATCAAATTTTCCTTTAACAGTTTTGGCTGTGCTGTGCAGATTCCTCAAATGATCACTAATATTGGTAAAAGCATAACTTTCACCTTTCGAAAGTGTTACCCGCAAGAAAGCAGGATGGCTACTCGTTTCCCAGGAAAAATCATCTGTATAATCAAAGATAATAGGATTCGGACCGATCACAGTCACAATGGCATATCCCGAAGGCGGGATCATGGGACCAGACTGGCTGTTAAAACCAGAGGAATTTACCGTTCCATCCGGCTTGTAAATAGCATAGTCGAACAAGCTTCCTACCTTTTTGGAGTTATTGTAGATCGGATTCACCAGCGTACCATTGTTGTGGAAAATGTAGCTCTTGCCTACCTCAAGCTCCACACGGCTGATTGCATCTCCACCCACTGGACGGGCAATAAAATTGCGATATGGAGCCCCATATGTCACCGGGTTTGCAGTGACCTGGGTAATTACCGCGTATCTGTCCACAGCAATCTGCGGCTTCGCCGTAGTGCCACTGCCGCGTGAAGCCTCTGTTCCGTTTGCCAGATAAACAACATAGTCAAGTTTATCTTTAGATGTACCGTCACTTTCCACCGTATCCAATCGGGTTCCCACATTGATAAATTGGTAGCTTTCTCCCTGATTTAGGGTAACCCGCGCATAAGCCGGCTCGCCGGTGCTTTCTATACTGTATTTACCGTATGGAAATCCGAAGGTAACCGCATTGGCAGTGGAACCTGTAATAATCAGTTCCTCGCCATCACCCAAAGAGGGATGAGCAATGCTATTAAGATCAGATGCGGATAAAGTTCCGTCTGCCTTGTATTTTGCGTAATCAAAACGGCGATTGTCTGCATTTGACCCATCATGCTGAATCGAACGGGCAGTCCATCCTTCATTCACAATCCGATAGCTTTCATTTTTAGAGACCGTAACTCGCTCTAGTGCCGGGTCCTCCGATGTACTGTAGGTGAAGACGTCCGTTACTTTTACGGTTAATGCTGCTGTTCCTGTATTCGTAATAAACGCTGTGCCTCCCCCAGGAACACCAATGGGGCTTATGCCATAGTCCATATGGACAGTGCTGATGTCTCCGTCCTCTTTGTAACTTACACTATCGTACAAAATGCCTTTTGATTGAGAAGCGTTGCTATATATGGACTTACTGATCGTATCTGTATTCTCGAATTCATAGGTTTCCCCAGGTTCGATAACAATTGACGTATACTCCACCGCTGCCAAACTCATCATGAGTGCGTTATAAACGCTGTTTGTTGCAGAGGTAGGCGGATTGAAAGAAACTGTTTCATCAGAAAGCTCCTGCTCCTCCTGTACCAAACCTGCCTGATCCAGTTGTACTCCGTCCCTTAAATCTTGTTTTTCCGCTCCTGCCACACTAGGCAAGCACAGCAAAGTGTTTGTTGCTAAAAGTGCCGTCAGAAACCATACCATTACCTTTTTACAAATCATCTAGCTGTATAACCTCCTTTTTTCTCGTCAAAAAAATCCATGTCGGGCTGCAAGGACCCACTTTTATCTCTGTACATCCTTATAATTGTAAGAGAAGAACATGTTACCTCCATTTCCATTAAAAATGTCACATTTTAATATGTCGGCACCTTAAACTTCCATTTTTATAGGCCAAATGGACCTTATTTTCCATAAACCGGTTAAGCCCATGGGATTAAAAGAAAATCAGGAGAGGAGCCACTTGCAAACCCCCCTTCGGGTATAGTAGTATGTGTTTAAAAAAATCGGAGGGTATATGCCTAAACAACAAGATAAACATTCCATTCAGGCGTGGTCTCTGATCAATCGCAAATATTTGGGAAAAGGCGTGCGTGTCAAACGTTTTCGTAAACCAACACGCTGTCAAGTACGCAATCGCGTTTTGCTTGCCGTTTTGATGGCTAATGACATTAAACTGTCCCAACTTGCCGAGGAGCTTTCCATTTCCTCCCGTAGTGTCAGTGCGTGGGTATATGAAGGTCGCATTCCCGGCAACACTAATCTGGAAAAGACATGTAATACACTTGGTTATCCGCACCATATCCTATTTAATGAAGAGGTTGTCCGGCGTTCACCACTCATCTGTCAACCAGCGCCGTCCCGTTTTATGAAACGGACTGTGACTCGTTCTCCGGTTAAAAATCGGATTTTGGCGGGTCTATGCATGGTACATGATATTTCGGTGACCGATGTGAGTCATTGGATTGGAGTTCACCCCGGTACATTTCGGAAATGGTTGCATCAGGGTACCGTTCCTTCGCAAACTTTCCAGGATCAGGCGGAACAGTTTTTCCGTATTCCAAAATCCATTTTGTTTGCTGATGCCATGCTGAAAAAGTAAAAATGTCCGTAAAAGAGAAATGATTGTAATTTTCATGAAAGTCTTTGAAAGGAACGCATTACCATCTTTCATTCGCTGAGACTTTCACATCATGTAATTTCACAGAATATAAAATGCAAAAAGCACAGTCTACCGATTCCTCGGTGTACTGTGCTTTTTAGATAACAGAGCATTTAAATATTTCTTGCTTATATTTTATCAGTATCTTAAGAATGAATGCTTACCGCTTCAGTTGAACGTCCAGCTTCTTCCTTAATGGACTTTAGCTTTTTCATCACCGGGTTGCCTCCACGTCCAAAGTAGTCGTGAAGACGGCAGTATTCCTCGTACAGCTTATCATACACGGCCGCGTTCTCAGGGATCGGTTTGAAGTTCTCGTCCCGTACACGGCCATATGACGCGCTGCTTCGACGATATCATTGTAACCTCCAGTTTAAGCTCCCGCAGCCACTGCTGCGAACATGGCCGCACCCAGCGCAGGAGTTTGGGTGGAAGCTGCAACCTTAAATAAATTCCCGTCCGGTTACGTCAGCAACGTATACCCGACAATAAGCCCTGTCAGGTTAGTGTCGACCAACAGAGAACGGTTACAGACCGATTGCATTGACCCTTTATTCTTGGTTCTGCTTTCATTATATACTTGTACGTACAACTTAGCTAACCTTTTTATGTTTTTTCGATAGATTTATGTACTTATTTTCAGAAAAGATATAACAATAACAGTCTATTTCTGCAATCCAGAAAACAGACTGTTCGGTATGGCGAGAACCATGCCCATCAAATATGAAGCGTTACAGCTGTATACTTACTAACCTGTCCTTACATGTTAAGTAATAAAAGTGACTGATCTCCCAGCCTAGTGTTCTCCAGGCATGACCTGGACAGGCCCTGTAGATTCACGAACGATGAGCTCAGGCGGTAGAATTAACTGACGATCTTCTTCATGGTACCCCTTCTCTTCAATCATCGACAGCATGGTATCGGCAGCACGTAGCCCCAATTCTTCCTTTGGATGCCGAATTGTCGTTAGCTTGATTTCTGTTGCTGTCGCCAAAAACGAATCATCAAACCCAACCAGCGATAGATCATTGGGTATATTCAGACCCGCCGAACGTACAATGTCCAGGAGTCGAACAGCCAACTCATCATTATAGGTCACCCATCCAGTAGGACGCTCTCCCGCCTCCATCGCCAGCAGCCTCGACGCACGTTGTAGCGGAATCTCATTTTTTTCTTCTGTCCGGTAAGTTGTTACTGCGTTCGGGTGTAATGTCACTCCGTATTTGCGGTGAGCGGCCACAAATCCCTTCATACGAAGAATCCCCTGCATATCATCGGTTTTGAAAAATCCAGCCAAGCGTCGATGTCCCAGCTTAATCAGATGCTCGGCCGCCAAAAAACCACCCTTTTCATCATCTACTCGCAGACATGGCGCATCCATTTCCTCATAACGCGCATTGATCATCAAATAAGGGATTTGGCGATTTTCCACGGTTAAATAATAGTTCAGATTGGGGTTACGCTCTCCACTTTTGGTCGGTTCAATAATAATTCCGCTCAGCGGTTGACTTAACAGCATTTCCAGGCACTGACTTTCTTGCTCAGGGTCATTACCTGTACTTGACAGCAGCATCTTGTAGCCCTGGCGACTCAATTTGGATTCAATTCCCTGTACAATGGATGGGAAAATATAATCCGAAATATAGGTTGTAATGACTCCAATAATCTTTGGATCTTCGGGCTGTTTACTGTCACGTGTCGCGACAAAGGTTCCCTTGCCCTGCATTCGAAACAGCCATCCTTCCTGCACCAGTTCACCCAGCGCCTGACGCACCGTTTGCCGACTAACGGCAAAACGTTCAGACATTTCATGCTCAGATGGAAGCTGACTTTGCGGCTCAAGTCTGGATGAATGAATCCAGGACAAAATTTCCTGTTTAACTTGTATATATTTTGGCGCCATAATTTCCTCCGTACTCGCAATATCGTGTACCTGTTTATATTCCACGATTATAGCATACCGTTCATTTGTACATACAAATGTCACAGGAGCAGGATATCCTCGTATTGCTGCCGGAGGTGTAAACCCATTCGCTTATCCCTTCCTTGCCACACAAGATTGGCTGAATATCTAAGGACAATTTACGTAGATGTTGCACATTACGAACGAAGCAATTGATGTTCGTTCATATACTTGAGCCCAGTATAGCGATCACGCAAGGTATGAGCCGTGCGCAATGCACGAGCGAGCTGTTCCTCCGTAACTCCTAGCTCGGCAATGGTAGATGGGCCTCCGACCTGAGCCAGCCATGCACGCATCTGCTCCGACGTAGGCAAAGCCTGATACACCTTAAAAGCCTCTACATCTTGACTGGATGCTAAATCCCTGTACAGGTCAGACAGCAATGCGGATGCTACGCCTACTTTAGCACCATGCAAAACTTGCTTGCGTCCCTCTGCAATAAAATCCATTTCAATTCGATGGGAAATATGGTGCTCTCCCCCTGACGCTGGACGGGAATGATCTATCATCAGCATCGAAATACCGGATGCAATCAGCGCATTCATCAATACCTCGACACCAGCCTTGCTGCCTGCCGCAATCTCATCGACATGCTCTACACAGGCACGCAAAGCCTCCTCGGTAATGCGATTAGCCACAGGCGAATACGGCTCGTTTCCCAAATCTCTGGAAACATGCCAGTCCGCTAGTGAGGTGAACTTACCAAGCATATCGCCAAAACCTGCGGCAGTCATCGTCTGTGGCGCATTTGCCAGCACGGACAAATCAGCAAAGATCGCCTCTGGCGGAACTGCTTGGAATGTCTGCTTGCTACCGTCCACAATCAGTGGTGCGCCTGCGGAGGTAAAACCATCCACCGAAGCAGCCGTCGGTACTGACAAGAAGGGACGATTCATTTTATAACATACGAAGCGAACCAGATCATGAATCGTGCCAGAACCTACAGCAAGTACAGCCTGACTCTTATCCGCCACACCCAGCAGCACCTTCATAATGTAGGTTTCATCAGCGATGACATCCCCTACAGCATTCGGAGGTAAACGGACTACATCAACTGTCAAACCTGCCTCACGGATCAGCTCAGCCACTCTTTTTCCTGCCGCAACCGAAGTATGCTCATCTTCTACCAGAGTTACATGACGATAATCCTGTTGGTTCAAATAAGGAACAACAGCCTCCAATGCTCCATCTCGTACCTCGATAAACAATTCAACCTTTCGGTGAGGATGATCAGCGTTACTAGCCTGCGCCTCTTCATTCCACAGCTTGATCTGTTCATTCATATTCATTTCATCAGCCTCCTGAAAAGGAATAATTTGCACAAGAATGATACATAATGATTAATAGATTCCGTTTGAAAACGATTACTATTTAATTGTACGCACAAGTGTGTGTCTAAGTCCAGAGAAAAAGTACAAGTTATTTTTTAATTTATACATTTGAAAGGAACATGTTTATGAAATTTGGAACGGATATTGCCTGCGCACTTGGGTTACTGGCAGGTACAACGTTTGGCAGTGGTATTACATTTTTGTTCGGCTGGCAAGCTTACCGGGCCCTGACTTCTGTTGCAATCTTTGGCATTGCGGGGATTATCATTACCATTGCCGTTTTTCGCTTGCTGCACCGTAAGTCGCTTTCCACGTCTAATTCTCGATAAATGCTGTTAGTGAAACGAGTGCAACTTGTATTTTGCTAGAATACATAAAAAAACGGGCCTCTTAAGCCAATTGCATCGCTTGAGAGTACCCGTTTTTATTTTACACATATTCACTTATGAAGTCGTGTCTACCTCTGGGTTAACATCTAATTCATAATCAATTTCATCAAACCCGAATCCAAATAATTGGAGGAAATCCAGACGGTATTGTTCGAGATCGCCCAATTCAGATACATTTTCTGTAGTAATTTCGGACCAAGCTGCTTTGACAGCCTGCTGTACATCGTCTCTCATTTCCCAGTTATCCAGACGGATGCGTCCTTCTTCATCCGTTTCCACCGTGGACCCACTGTATAGCGTCTCGAACAGACGTTGTGCCTGCTCAATACATCCCTCGTGCAGTCCCTTTTCCTTCATGACCTTAAACAGCAAAGAAATATACAATGGTACGACTGGAATAGCCGAACTGGATTGTGTAACCAAAGCTTTATTCACAGAAACGTAGGCTTTTCCATGATAACGTTCCAGTTGCTTTGTTAGAGTATGTGCTGTAGCTTCCAAATCATTTTTAGCTTGGCCAATGGTTCCTTTACGATAGATAGCCTCCGTAATTTCGGGACCAATATACGAGTAAGCCAGTGTGGTTACCCCTTCAGCCAGCAGATCAGCTTCTTCCAACGCTTTTAGCCACAAGGACCAATCTTCGCCACCCATTACCGTGATGGTGTTCTCAATTTCCTCCTGCGTAGCCGGTTCCAGCGTAATTTCTGATACGACACCTGTATTCGTATTCACTGTTTTATTAGAAAAAGACTGTCCGATAGGCTTGAGAACGGAATTAAAAGTTTCACCCGTATCGGGATGTGTCCGTCGCGGTGAAGCGACACTATACACAATCAGGTCTACCTTGCCCAGCTTTTCCTTTACCAGCTTCAATGTCTCCTGCTTAATTTCATGAGAAAAAGCATCTCCATTAATGCTTTCTGCTATGTAGCCAGCTGCTCTGGCCGCTCTTTCAAAGGCTACTGTATTATACCAGCCTGCTGAAGCCGTGCGCCCCTCTGATGCGGGACGTTCATAGGATACCCCTACGGTATCCGCTCCCAGCCCAAAGCTCGCAGCAATACGAGAAGCCAGCCCATATCCAGTAGATGCTCCGATCACAAGTACCTTTTTAGCTCCTTGTATTGATGTACTGTCTTTGATGTAGTTGATCTGACGATTAACATGAGCCGCACATCCTGCAGGATGTGCAGTCGTACATATGAAACCACGAATTTTCGGTTTAATAATCATTGTAAATGGTCCCCCTACTTTGGCATTCATTTAATATGGATGGAATGGTTGTCCAGTCATTACTATATAGCAAATCAGCTTGTGGCTCAACATATAACATAGCACTTGAAGGCAGCCGAAGAAAACCGCCGCAAACATCGTAGTCTATAACGCTTTTTTACTCCACTATTCATTTTGAATCATATTCTAACAACATCACATCTTCTCCTTGCTGTTGTCTTATTTTGATATTAGCTCTTCCCCAAGAACACATTAAATCAATTATTTCATTTGCTGTTATACCATATTCCGTTATATAATACTCCACTTTTGGAGGCATCTGATTATACACATGTCTGCCAATGATGCCATCCTTCTCAAGTTCACGGAGCTGCTGTATAAGAACCTTTTGAGAAACGCCTGGAATACTGCGCTGTAATTCACTTGTCCTCTTTCTACCAGAC
Source organism: Paenibacillus sp. CMM36 (assembly GCF_053570945.1). Classification (NCBI taxonomy): domain Bacteria; kingdom Bacillati; phylum Bacillota; class Bacilli; order Caryophanales; family Paenibacillaceae; genus Paenibacillus; species Paenibacillus sp. CMM36. Next base: position 675,127 of record NZ_JBSEDY010000001.1, on the reverse strand, counting down.
ATTAGTAAGCATATGATTAAGGATTTCCACTTACCTCCGATGATCTCAAGTGTTGCTTCTATGCCTAAATTATATTGTTTCATACGACCACCTCTTCAACGCTAAAATAACTAAGTTGATCTGATTAATTCTATAATCCCATATATTTACTCTAAGTACCATGCACACTTTCTAGTAACTATATTACTTTATTGTGTGTATTTACTTTTTTTATAGCGTACAGAATAATAAGACGTACCAACAAAAAACAAATGATGCTATGTAAGAAAGGTGATTTATGATGAAAACTCTCGTGATTTTAGCACATCCGAATATTGAAGATTCCAGAGTAAATCAAAGATGGAAACAAGAATTACTTCAGTATACCAATGAAATTACTATTCATGAGATTTATAAAGAGTATCCAAACTGGAGCATTGATGTTTTGAGAGAGCAAAAGTTACTTGAAACACATAGTAATATCATATTTCAATTCCCTTTATATTGGTATAGTTACCCACCTTTATTAAAAAAGTGGTTCGATGATGTTTTTACTCACGGATGGGCTTATGGTTCACAAGGTGATAAGTTAAAAGGAAAGAAGCTAGGGATAGCCATGTCCATTGGCGATAAAAAAGAAAATTACTTACCTACTGGTTCCGTTTCTTTCACTGTTGATGAAGTTATAGCACCTTTTAAAGCAAGCGCAGTACATGTTGGCGCCATAACATTACCCTATTTCGCTGTCTTTGGAGCCTCGTTTCAAGCAAGTGACGAAGACATTAATCAGAGTGCAAAGGATTATATTAAATATATATTTCAGTATAAATAAAATAGTTATAATAGTACACGCATCTTAACCATATAAAAACAGGCTCTTGGTGGCATCCAGCCAATCCAAGAACCTGTAAATGTTAGGCAATGATGCGGTCGAGAGGACTCGAACCTCCACGGGGGGTTAGCCCACACGGACCTGAACCGTGCGCGTCTGCCAATTCCGCCACGACCGCATATTATGTATTCACACCGATGTTTTTCAATCACGGTAATTTAGATTATATCTTCCATAGAACATAAAATCAAGCTATTTTTATCTTATATTTTCTATGAATCATTCCCGTAAATATAAGAAAATCACTGGATATCACAAACCAAATATGGTAAAATGAATTCATCAGGAAAGGAGGTGCGTCAACATCAATAATCACATGTTGAGCGTATCCCTTACCCGGTCCGTTATTCTCTAATTTACAGAGTTGACGGAGGCGCGGGATACGGATCAAAGCTTTAATTAAGCGCCACGGGTAAAAAGACCGTCCTCGGACGGTCTTTTTTATTTCAACATCATCTATAAGATTACATACTGTACTGTGAAGAGGTGACACGATGTCGATTAGACCCGCAAATGTGGAAGAGCTCAACGAGTTGGCAGCCATCTGGCTAGATGCTTCCATAGAAGCCCATCATTTTATTGCTCCGCAGTATTGGACATCCCAAGTTACCGAGATGGAAAACAGGTACCTTCCTCTCGCTCAAAACTACGTTATCATACAAGATGATCATAGCATTGGCGGCTTCGTTTCCATGTTGGATGGATACTTGGCGGCTCTATTTATACGTGTTGATTCTCAAAGAAAGGGCTATGGCAAGCTACTATTAGATTGGGTGAAAAAGCAGCATGACGAAATTCAATTAAAGGTGTATCAGTCAAACACGAAAGCATTTAACTTTTATACTAAAAATGGATTTACCGTTCAAGCAGAATCTGTGGATGCCGAAACTGACGAGAAAGAATTGGTAATGGTATGGACAAAACATGAACGATAATGAAGTACCTTTAGCTATATAGTCTTCTTATTTAACCCATAGACCTCGGTATATAAAATCTCTTTACACGGAGCAAAATCCTGTTCAGCCAACGCACCTGGATAGCTCATAATTTGAAGCCGCAGATCAGCCTGTCCTTTTCTTAAAGGGGGCTGTACATAGTCAAAATGGTTCAGATGAAACCCCAAACGTTCATAAAAACCAATTCTTCTCTGAGTCCATTCATCCACTGGTGGCTCAACTTCCAGCACTACCGGTTTACCGGACTGTAAAATAAACTTGCTCATAAGCTCTTTACCTAACCCGCCACCCCGTATAGCCGAATCTACGGCAATATGCTCTACAAACCGAAAATCTGTAAACTCCCAGCCCGCCAAAAAAGCTATTGTTTGCCCTTGTTCGTCTTTTTTGGTAAGTAAACGATAACACGGATGATGAAGAAGAGCCCTCTGTGACTCGAATGTCCTGCATTCCGTTTCAGGAAAAGAAGCCTCCATAATCGCATATACTTGAGAGAATTCAAGTTCATTCATTTATACTTTCAACTCCTCTAACGTTAACTTGTTGGTCTACTAATGTTATTTACATTACGGTCCTAACCCTTTAGACCTTGTTTAATTCCATAAGCGTCAGCAATATGTGTTCCAACAGCTCTGGAATGTCTTCCATCTGATCTTCGTTAATTTGTCTGGAAAATCGGAGTTCAATCCTGTTTTGGTATGTAGATGTCCTCTCTCCGTAAATCTGACTAAGCGTTTGTACCGGTCGAAGATCGGGCTTCCAAATTTCGGTCAGTATATTTTCAATCCGGCTGCATTGTGACTCAATATCACGAATTTCCATGTAAAAACTCAACAACAAGACACATCCCGGAATTTGATCTTTGATTTCCAAAATTTCCGCAGCCAAGTTGTTTAAATCCGCCTTTAGTTGAACCTCTGCTGTCACACTCGGGTGTTCTCTCAGTCTGAATTGGACAGCAAATTCACGTGACATCACAGACATTTCCAATCTGTCGATCCGCTGTGTAATGTCAATACGTGAATCCAAATTATCCAGATCGTAAACAGCATTTTCTATAGCCACTTTTAAATTATCAAAAACGGTCGGGTCGAACATGTGCAATTCACCTCTGCCTATCGTTACAATTTATTTCCCAAGTCATGTCCAAGTTTGTTCCTAATCTAAAGAGTATACCATATATATTTTCCTCCAAGAAATGTGACCTTTAAACGGAACTCCTGGGACAAACTTGTGAACATGCAAAATGAAATTCTGTAACAAAATATTCTATTATATTTATTTTATTGATAAATATTCCTTTTTATTATTCCAATTTCCTGGTGATTGATATACAATTAACTCAGAAACAGTTACTAATATATTCATATAAATGAATATAAATCCCAAAAAAGAGAGGGCTCTTATTCATGAAAAAAGCGTTGTTGGCTTCATTAGGTTTTGCACTTATGCTAAGTACTTCTGCTGGTGTCGCATTAGCGGAAGAAACAAATTCCGTACCAGCCGCAAAGGAATCAACTCTCACCTCTGCACTTGAATATCATGAACAGGAACCAAATGATAGTTTTGAACAGGCTAACTACTATTTTATAGGTGATGCTGTTATCGGAAGACTTGGTGCAGAGGGAGTGCCTGGAGTCTGGGAAGCCTACGATGTATATAAAATCAAGGCTTTTGAATCACAAAAAGCTCATTTTACAATTCAGGGAGACAGATATTCAGATTCCTGGTTGCAGATGACTGTTTACGATAATACTGGTAGTAAAATGAAACGTTCAAGAGATGGTCAATATTCTTTAGATGTAGAACTTGAAAAAGGTAAAGAATACTACCTAGCCGTCGAGGTTTTTCCAGGACTTCAACCTGGAGGACATATATTTGACTATAAAGTCTCTTCTGAAGCTGTAAGGTAGACTAATTAAATTTATGTAACTTTTCAAGTAGTGAATCATTATTTAATGCCCGTTGTCGTATTGGATACATGCAACAGGCACATATAAAAACTAAAAAATCCTAACTACACCAAAAAGCCTCACCCCTTTCTCAAGGGGCGAGCTTTTGTAGTTCATTCATTCTTCGGTACAGTCATTTAGATCACATCTATTTCTTACGACAAACGAGAACTAAAGTCCTCGTAGGAAAACTGACGGATTACCTTAATGCCTTCTTCGTCGTTGTAGCTGGCGATGGCTGGCAGGTTGACTCCGTTGAACATGTGGTTTTTGACCATGGTGTAATGGGCCATGTCGCAGAATACAAGCTTGTCTCCCGGCTTCAATGGCTCTTTAAAGGAATAGTCACCAATTACATCTCCGGCCAAGCACGTAAGCCCACCAAGTCTATAAGTATGTGCATACTCACCAGGTTTGCCTGCATCAATGATATTCGGGCGGTAAGGCATAGCCAGCACATCAGGCATATGACATTCAGCCGAAGTATCCAGAATGGCAATATCCATTCCGTTCTTCATCGTATCCAATACAGTAGCCACCAGATATCCAGTATTCAAAGCAATAGCTTCGCCCGGCTCCAGATAAACCTGCACACCATATTTATCCTGAAAATATTGAATACAGCGTACCAGCGTGTCCAGATCATAGTCTTCTCTGGTAATATGGTGACCGCCGCCGAAATTGAGCCATTTCATGTTCTTAATGTATGGCCCGAATTTCTCATCCACGACTTTAATGGTGCGCTCTAGCGTATCTGAATTCTGTTCACACATCGTATGAAAATGAATACCGTCCACGCCATCCAGATCCTCAGGTCTAAAGTTAGCCAGAGTCACACCCATTCTGGAGTTGTTGTAGCAAGGATCATACAACGGCGTTTCGATTTCCGAATATTCCGGATTCACCCGAATGCCGATGTCGATTTTTTTGGAAGTTACGCCTTGCACTCTGCTTTTGTAGCGTTTCAGTTGATCAAAGGAGTTGAAAACAATATGGTCAACATACTCCAATAGCTCATCAAATTCACTGTCAACATAAGCAGGTGCGTATACGTGAACTTCCTTGTCCATTTTTTCGCGACCAAGTCTAGCCTCGAACAACGAACTGGAGGTTACCCCTTTTAGGTATTTGCCAACCAGAGGAAAGGTCGAAAACATCGAAAATCCCTTAAGAGCGAGCAAAATACTGCAGCCTGTCCGTTCTTGAACGGAATTTAAAACCTCAAGGTTTTTGACAAGAAGTCTTTCGTCAACAAGATAACAAGGTGATGGAAGTCCTGTAATATCAATATTCATCGCAGACCTCAATCAAGCAACGTTGGCGTAAAGTTCTCTTGCCATGGCAATCCGTGTTTATTTAGGGCTTCCATAAATGGATCTGGATCAAATTCCTCAACGTTGTAAACGCCTGGTTTTTTCCAGAGACCTTTGATGATAAGCATGGCGCCGATCATGGCAGGAACACCAGTGGTGTAAGAAATGGCTTGGGAGCCAACCTCTGCATAACATTCCTCATGATCACAAACATTGTAAACATAATACGTTTTTGGTTTTCCATCTTTCACACCTTGGATGATGCAACCAATGTTTGTTTTGCCTTTTGTTCTTGGACCCAGAGAAGCCGGATCTGGCAAAATAGCCTTCAGGAATTGCAGTGGAATGATTTGTTGTCCTTCGTAATCAATAGGCTCGATCGAAGTCAAGCCTACGTTTTGAAGTACATTCAAATGATTCAGATAATTGTCCGAGAACGTCATCCAGAAGCGGATTTTTTTCACGCCTTTAATATTCACTGCAAGAGATTCCAGTTCTTCATGGTACAAAAGATATATATTTTTCGGTCCAATTTCAGGAAGGTCGTATACCTTTTTCTCAGAAAGTGGCTCAGTTTCAATCCATTCTCCGTTTTCAAAGTAACGGCCCTTCGCCGTAATTTCACGAATATTGATTTCCGGATTAAAATTAGTTGCAAAAGGATATCCGTGGTCCCCTGCATTCGCATCCACAATATCAATCGTATGAATTTCATCAAAGTAGTGCTTTTGAGCATAAGCCGTAAATACTCCAGTCACGCCTGGATCAAAACCGCTGCCCAGCAGAGCTGTAATTCCTGCTTTTTCGAATCTTTCTTTGTAGGCCCATTGCCAGCTGTATTCAAACTTCGGCGTATCCGGCGGTTCATAGTTCGCCGTATCAACGTAATGAACACCTGTCTCAAGGCAAGCATCCATTATCGTCAAATCCTGATAAGGGAGAGCCACATTGATAACTACATCCGGTTGAAAGCTTCGAATCAAGTCAATGACCATGTCGGTGTTGTCAGCATCAAGCTGAGCCGTTTGAATCTTCGTACGACCTCCACCCAGCTTCTCTTTAAGCGCATCGCATTTCTCAACAGTTCTGCTTGCGATACAAATTTCTTCAAATACATCTGGGTTTTGGCAACATTTATGCACCACAACGCTGGCCACGCCACCGGCGCCAATAATCAATGCTTTTCCCAAAATAAATAACCTCCTTATTCCATACGCTAATCGCTAATCATTCTTGCAAACAAAATGATTATAAAGACATCCCACCAAATAATCAAGAAAAACGATAATTTGCTGTGTCAAAATTCACAGGAGCATGTCACAAAAACTTTACAAAACCCAAAATTAGGCATAAAACTCCGTAAAGTGAACAGAAAACAACTATTACCCCATACACCCCAGGGAAGTCAGCACACGTTTAACGGAAGTTTTTTTGAATATAATGCTCATAGCCCTAAAGAATTAATACTATCTTATTTCTAAACAAAAGACCACCCCTCCACATCCTATGGAGAAGATTCATGGGGTGGTAAAATGATGGGCTGATAGCGTAATGCCTCATCTACGATCTCTGCCGCACTCAAATCACGATCATCCCAGTAGATCAAATTACTGATCCCCGGATGAGGCGTATTTTGCATCACTATGGTCAACATACTGTCGATTTCCTCTTCTGTTCCCTCATCTCTGATGATTTTTTCTACTAACTGTATAAGCTCACTTCGTTCTAAACGGTCTAAATTTTGGAGTTCCTGGTTGGCTTGATCCAGACTCATATAATTGCCCTCCTTTGTATTGAGTATGATCGGCAATGTGTGGGCCCATCCCTTCTTCTGTAAGCGCTATATGGTCTATCATGAAGCTTTAGGAAACGTTTATGATAAATAAAGCCGCTCCCAGTACGGGAACGGCTCTATATAGTAATAAAGCTTGTTAAACCATGATTTTGCAAATATCGTTCGTGAATTCAACCGGATCTTGCAGCGGCAAGCCTTCGATCAGCAAAGCCTGATTATACAGTAATGCCGTATAGAGGTTTACTTTCTCCTTATCCTCGGCAAAAGCTTCTTTCAAAGAGTTGAACACCGCATGGTTTACGTTAATTTCCAGCACTTTATTCGCTTTGACATCAGCGTTATTAGGCATGGCGTTCAAGATTTTTTCCATCTCAATCGTCACTTCGCCGTCTGCGGATAGACATACCGGATGTGTCTTCAAGCGCTTAGAGGCTTTAACACTGGATACCTTGCCTTCCAGCAAGCCCTTCATGTACTCGAACAGCTCTTTGTTGTCGTTTTGTTCTGCTTCTGTTTCTTTCTCGGTTTCGTCAGGCTCAATGCCCAGATCACCGCTTGATACAGATTTGAATTCTTTCTCTTTGTAGCTTAAGAGCATTTTAATAGCGAACTCATCAATATCATCAGTGAAGTACAGAATTTCGTAGCCTTTGTCGGCCACCATTTCGGTTTGCGGCAGTTTTTCAATACGCTCGTTGGACTCGCCGGAAGCATAATAGATATACTTTTGATCTTCTGGCATACGTGATACGTATTCGTCCAAAGTAACCTGCTTTTTCTCTGTAGAAGAGTAGAACATGAGCAGATCCTGCAGAGTTTCTTTATGTCTGCCGTAATCGTTGTAGACACCAAATTTCAATTGTCTGCCAAATGATTTGTAGAATTGATCATATTTCTCCCGATCATTTTTGAGCAAGGTCAGCAATTGGCCTTTGATTTTGCTTTCGATATTTTTGGCAATCAGCTTCAGCTGACGGTCATGCTGCAGCATTTCTCTGGAAATGTTGAGTGACAGGCTTTCGGAGTCAACCATACCTTTGACAAAGCTAAAATAATCCGGCAGCAGATCAGGGGATTTTTCCATAATCAGCACACCGTTGGCATACAACTCCAGCCCTTTTTCATATTCCTTGGAGTAGAAATCAAACGGGATATTCTCAGGAATAAACAGAATAGCTTGGTACACTACCGCGCCGTCCGCGCTGACATGGATATGCTGGAGCGGCTTGTCGTAGCCATAGCGTTTTTCCGCATAGAAATTTTGATAATCCTCGTCGGTCAGCTCGCTTTTGTTTTTTCTCCAGATCGGAACCATGCTGTTGATACGCTGTTCTTCCTCGTAATCCTCAAACTCGTTGTCGCTTCCCTCTTTCAACCGCTTGCCTGTAATATCCATTTTAATCGGATAGCGGATAAAGTCGGAGTATTTTTTAATCAGTGCTTTTAAACGATACTCGTCCAAATATTCGTCGTAGGACTCATCTTCGGTGTTTGCTTTGATTTTCAGAACAATCTCGGTTCCGACCTCGTCCTTCTCAGCTGCCTCAATGGTATACCCGTCCGCACCTGTGGATTCCCATTTATATGCAGTATCGCTTCCCAAAGCCTTGGTAGTCACTGTAACCACATCTGCTACCATGAAAGCTGAATAGAAGCCGACGCCGAATTGACCGATGATGTCATGACCATCCTTGGATTCATTTTCATTTTTGAATGCCAGTGAGCCGCTTTTAGCAATAACACCCAGGTTATTTTCTAGTTCTTCCTTAGTCATACCAATCCCGGTATCACGCAGGGTTAGCGTTCTATTATCCTTATTGGCAGTTACTTTGATATAATAATTTTCTTTGTCAAAGACCAGTTGATCATCCGTCAATGCTTTATAATAAATTTTGTCAATCGCATCACTTGCATTGGAGATCAGCTCTCTTAGAAAAATTTCCTTTTGCGTGTAAATCGAGTTAATCATCATTTCGAGCAGACGCTTGGACTCAGCCTGAAACTGTTTTTTCTCCATTCGGATATCTCCTTTCAGATGTAAACCTATGTAAGGCCAGCAGATATGAGCTATGCAAACGATTCTACTTTGTTAGCACTCCCATCTTTCGAGTGCTAGCCTACCTTTTTTATAACATTCCTCATTTTTTATGTCAATATCTCGGTTGGCTGAGCAGTAAAATTACATTTTAGGAAATCGCTAGTGTCTAATGTGTTTAAACATCACGTTAAACATTTCGACAGAGGAGGGAAACAGCCCTTGTACATGGGGAAGCAGATTACTCCTGATCCGCAGCTCATCCTCATCCAAATGCTGTAGGTCCTCATGAAAGAACCAAACAATAGGATAATCGCCGTCCTTATGTCTGCTGCCTACATTTAAACAAACGGGACCTTGGTCGTCCTCTGCTATTGCAAAAGGAATGTAGCCTGCTGACAGCAGAGGTGACCATTGATCGAGCAAATCATAAAATGCCTTTAAGCCTTGACCTACAGGCAGACGCGGGAACTCAACAAACGTACAATCGCTCCAGTACACTCCCGGAATGGACTCATTATCGAATTGTAAAGATACATAATGGTAGGACATGATAAAACTCCTTAGCAGGGGCGGCAGCTCAAAATGGTATTTTTCCTCCATCTCCCGAATTTCCTGTTCAGTAATCTGTGAAGGGAGAGGCTTCCACTTGATCCATCCCTCCTCGTCGACATTCCCATCACGCATTTCAATCGGTACATTTTCTTCCACATCCATAAAAAAGGCTTCATCCATCTGTGCAAATAGTTCCTTCATAGATGTACGAATATCCGCTTTCTTGTCCATGTCCTCACACCTCTTTCCTCTCTATTCGCATTTTGCATCATGGGTTTATGCCAAATGCTCTCTATATGAAAATAGCATTGTATTCATGTGTTACTGCACTTTTAAGTTCAGCTTATCAGAACTTGCTTTTATCACCATTTGCGGAATATTAGTATTACCAGCGCAACGGCTCATAGTTACGCCAGATCATCCAACGTTCTGTCTCGTGAATTAGAGCGGTGCCAATGCTATATTCGTCCTTCGTGCTGCTCTGCAAATCAATCAAATGAAGCATACCACCATACGTTCCAACCGCCAACATGCCTTCATCGGGTGTAACTGCCAGCCCGGATATCGTACTGCCGACAAAATAGCGCCAAAGTTCACGCCCCTCCCTGTCAATCAGACGGAGATAACCGTAGGCATCACCCAAAATAGATCCTTGCGTCAGTGCTGTTGCAGCGTATACTCGCATTTCTTCATTTATCATCGGCCACTCTTCCTTATTCTGAGCAAGACCCTGATCCACCTCAGCAATCGACACTTGAATGGTGGCGCCGTTGTAGAAATGACAGGCATTGTACCAGACATTCAAATCATCTTTGGAAAATACAGCATAATGCGGATAACTAGAATTTGGCTCCAATGTATGCACCGTCTTATCGGACAGATCCATAAGCATATGCTCACTCATCTGGCTACCGTAAGCGATCCAGCGTCCATCCCTCGACACAGCTCCATGGGCCATATCCACAATCGTGTCTTCCAGCTCTAGTTCTCTTCGTTCAGACGTCTTGGGATGGATCAAATCCACCTGATCACCAGCCAACAAATAAACGCCGTAACCGCATACCAGCAGAACTCGCTGTCCATCGCCAAACGGAATCACTTCATCTAATATATCCTCTGGATGCTCTTCATCTCCCAAGCACTCCAAATCAGGAATGGATGCTTTTAAGCGTCCTTGTATATCCTTCCACTGAAAATGTGCTGTCTCTTCTCCTTGCAGATTTAAGTCCGGTTGACGAACAATACGAATCCCCTGTCCATCCACCAACGCAAAATAAGTCCCGTCTGGCGAACAGCCTACTCGATGCAGTCCGGGGATTTGCAAGATTCTATCTTTTCCCGCCACATAGATCATTCCACATTCCCGAGGATTGCCCGCATGTAGAATGACTTCATTGCCTCCATTCATAAAAGCTATCGGCCTAACGGCTTGCAAAGCCTCCTCAAACGCTGCTGTAAGCGGCCAGGATGCAGCCGGAATTTCCCGACGTAACTGCTCTGTTTCCTCTGCCTGATTTGCGTCCTGAATCATACGAAAAATATCTTCAGCCAGTTTGGAGCGTTCGTCTTGCTTTGGCTCTGGCTGCTCCTGCTGCCACTGGCTTTCCATACCGATTCTGACAAATTCATTCACATCTGCAGCATACCTTTTTCCTTCCTGTCGCCACTTTGCTGCCATTTCATGATCCAACCAACTCATTCGCTTCCCCCATCCAGTGTATGTATGCCCCGTTTGATCTACAGGCTTGTTCATTCTGCTAGGTGGTTTCTCACCTTTGTCAGCACAGACCACAGGTCTGTCACTGCCTTCACCTCTTCATAGTCCAGATAGGCATCGTGCTTGTCATAGTATTTTACCGCTATAATCACCATCTGAAGCGTCACTGGCTGTCCAGCAGCCTTAAGGACTTCCACAATACTTTCGAAGGTCGCCAACTCAAACCAGGTTTGAACCTGACGATCTGGCACCCACTTGGGAATAGACTCGTCATGTTCGTTGGTTACGGCTGTACCCTCCTCTGCACATTCCTCTAGCCAATGCTCATCCCAATAATAAATCGGTGTGTGAACAGGGTCCTGATCCCATTGATCTACATTCACATATAACCAGTTATTATGCAGTTGCCCCACGCTATGCACCAATTCCTGCAATCCTTCAAACACACGATAAGACGGGCGCTCTCTGCGACGGTAATCCTCAAGTCTCGTCTCATACCTGCTCATCCCCAGCCACCCCGCTTCCTATATCAGTTAAACACTCAACATTCGTATAACATACATTTACAACTCACAAAATCCGATATAACTACAAGCACCTCGTAAAGTGTCAAGACTACATAAGGAGATTGATCTATTCATGAAAAGAATCACCGCACTTGTTATCCTGTCCTTGCTATTACTTGTAACCCCGATCTACGCTGCTGCCCCAGCACCTATGCTGGTCTATGTGGATCAAAGTAACCACTCCTTCATCCCGCTCCGTCTCCTGAACAGCTATGAAGGGATCACACTCAACATGACTGCCGCGGACAAAAAAATAGAAATCGCGCAAGGCAATACCCGGATCACATTATTCACCGGACAATCTACCGCCAAAGTGAATGATCAGACGGTCCGTTTGCAAAATGCTCCTTTTACCGATAATGGTTCGACCTATGTACCCTTGCAGTTCATCAGCCAATATCTAAACCTGCAAGTCTCATGGCAAAAGGAAACCTCAGCTGTAAGCATTAAGCAGGGTACAACGTCCGTCACGCTTCCGATACTTACTGGTAAGCTACCCGGAAATACTCCCCCCATTACAACGGCTCATAAAAGCTTCAAGGTCGGGTCTCGTACCTTTTCCGCTAAGGTGGTCACCGTCTCTATGCTCCATCCCAAGGTAAGCCTAGACGTGGCTCTAGCAGGCGATACCATTGGTAAAGTGGAAGACTTAAGCAGTCTCGCCAAACGTAATCAAGCGGTTGTAGCCATAAACGGTACATTCTTTGACGCCTATACCAAAAGCTCCTACAAAACGTCTTACGGCTACCTGGTCAGCCATGGAAAGATGTTGAAAAAGAGCTCCGGCGACCAACGGACGGTCTTCACCTACGATGCTAACCATTTATCCGAGCTGGTGTCAGGTTCTGCCTTTGAACAACGCTTAAGTCAAGGCAGCGTCGAAGGTGCTCTTCAAGCTGGACCTCGTCTGGTTACGAACGGTCAGGTTTCCCTAAATGTCAAAGCCGAAGGCTTCAAGGACCCTAAAATATTAACAGGCGGCGGCGCCCGCAGCGCACTCGGAATGAGTCGGGATCATAAGCTGATCCTCCTGACCACCAACGGAGCGACTATACCGCAGCTCGCCCAAATGATGAAGCAGGCCGGCGCTTATCAGGCCATGAATCTGGATGGCGGTGCTTCCAGCGGGCTGTATTACAACGGCTCCTACCTCACCACACCCGGCCGCCAAATCAGCAATGCCATTATTGTAAAGTATCAATAGCCAATAGAATGATAAAGGGCTGTCTTCACGGATCTGTAAGCTGTGGGGATAGCCTTTTTCCATTTCCCCTGGCTTCGGTTGTTCCTGCTTCCACCTGTTCAGGCGGCATGTATGGCCGTCACGTATTGATTCTGCAATCTACAGTCGAATCAGACCTGTAAAGCTATTGCTGCCTTCGCTTCCTTTTTTTATAGAAAGGTAAATACGGTTGTCTTCTCTGCTTGCCATGCATTCATAAAGTCCCGGTTGCACAGATAGGAACGTCCCTCCCCATGCACACTCAGGCTCCAGTCCACCACTTGTGGCTTCCTCCCCTGCTCCAATAAACAGGTTGCCTGAGGGAACCTTCAAAAACAGCCGCACAGTAGGCTTGTCAATATGATCTGTCATCACAACCTCATAGGTCCCGTCCGCTCCCAGATTCAAAAAAGCTACATTTCCTTTGTTCAACTCGCCCAGCTCGTCCTCTTCAATGGACCACCAATCCGGATCATCGTCCAAACGATGCTTAAGAGCTTGCGTATCAAATAGGCAAAGAGTCGCCGTATCTGTTGTAAATTGAAATGGACTGCTTGCCGTATTCATCATGTGATCCTCCTGATTTTGGTCAGCTAATTTCTGTTTTTCCACGTCATACGCTATCCGTATTGCCATATACTTGAGGGAAAATCTCCCTGTATGTAAAGTATAACAATGCTTGCAGGGCCAGACAACATGTTGGACTAACACCCATTCTGCATAAAAAGCCCTCCCTCACGATGTCGTGAAAGAAGGCCGATTTGTGATTTAAGCGATGCTAACCTGCTGTTAGATCAGAAAAGACTTAGTAATAATTACCAACAAAATGAACAATACCAAAATCGCTCCTGTGGATGTCCATGCTCCACCGTAACCTACTTCACCCATGTCTGAATCCCTCCTTGCATTAAAGCTTACTATTATCGTATGTAGAAAAGTGGATAACGACAGGGCGAATCGGCAAGTTTATTGCCATAGAAGGGCTACTCAAAAAATGGACTGATACATTTGAGATAGATCGCTAATGACTCTGGATGACAACTGGCAGAGAATATCGTTAGTTCTGCGCAACAGCCTGCTCACATCCTTGTGCCTCATCATTTGAAGGAGCGGGGTTTCTAACTGGGATGAAAGAAATTGAGTGGTACCTATAAATACGACAACATCTAATCCAGGGTGGTTTCGGTATGTAATAAGTGCAGCAGGTCAGTCATAGACAGGAATCCGGGAGGAAAAAGGCTGTTGTTTTCTTTCATATATAGAGCTTTTAACATGGAAGTTAACGCCCAGTCACATAGGATAATGCAGCATTGGACTTGATTGTGCTTGTACAGGATTTGGGCTAGTTTCATGTGGTATTGAGATAGAGTGTGGAAATCGGTTATTGAATTATGTAGGTGTTGTGAGGGTCTGGACGGTTGAGGGGGACTTGGAATAAAGGTAGAAGGGCTTCTTTCATATCTATTCCTCCAGAGAATTTCAATATTAGTCTTATTATACTCCAAAATAATACTTATAGATATTATTATTATTTATTATATTCATTATTCAATGTTTTCGTTTGGATATCTTGTCTACACTTTTAGAATAGTGAGGTGTAGACGATGGAAGATAAAGAAGTTCTTAAATTAGTGGGTGCCAGAATACGTGCTTTGCGAAAAGAAAAAGGATTGTCTCAGGAGTCGCTTGGGGAAAAAGGTGGATTCCATTTTTCATACATAGAGCAGATTGAGCGTGGAGAAAAAAACGTATCTTTAATAAATATAGCTAAAATTGCTAATGCACTGGATGTTAATTTGATTCAGCTTTTTGCTTATGTAAATGAGGATATTAAGGTTACAAAACATGAAACTGATATACAAGAAATCGTAAAAATACTCCAAAAATCGAGTCCAGAGAAAGTACGCTTGGCGAGGAATGTGATACGGGAGATTACAAAATAAAAGGATTTTTTAGCAAAAATAAAGGAGCCACCTTTAGTTAACAAGGCAGTTCCTATTGCACTATTGTTTTACGTAAGTTCAATACCCTATCGAACATTAAAATAACATATATATATCCAGTATTATCTTAATTTCAAGTTTCTTATATAAAAGCGCGAACCGAATCGAATACGAAATTGCAAAGGATTTCCCGCCATTATGAAATTATTGGCTTCTAGGTAGTTTCTTGCGGTCATTCAATTTAAATTTTCTTTTTACCCTTTTTTGTGGGCAATACCATACGAACATTTTTTAGCTTCGCTTTTCTTTGAGCACTATTTGTAATAAGGTTGACTGTGAAGTTCACGAAACCGCGTTGGATGTTAAGTGTTTTAAAACCAACTCTTCTGCAATTATTGCATAGATTACCATTAATATTCCAGATCCAACATCCACTGAAGTTATAATTAGGAACATGTATGGGGAAACTACCTGACCACACAAGATTTCTTGATACGCTCTCAGCGTAATAATATATTGTTCTATCCCCTACGTTGCCAGTAACAACTTCCCTCGTTTGACCAGGCGCCAAACGGTACCAGGTAGACAATATACCAGTTTGTCCCACAAAGACAAACCCACACCTACTCGCGTGATAGAAAATGGCTACCTGTACGGTAGAATTGGTGCTGTTTCGAAAATAAAGACTCATTTTTTTGTCACTCCCTCTTAATACCATTCTACAATCCATTGTATGCAAGAGTTGTAAATAGGAAGTGGACAAACATAAAAGAGTCTTAGCCTTTTTTAGGATACTCAGAGATTATGCTTTTTAGAGTTTCCCGCCATCAGTTTGGCGAAACCATATGACCATGTTGTTAATGTTATAGAATTCAATCAAAAGAAAACCCCCACCTAATCTTGTAAAGATCAAAAAACACGTCCATATATGACGTGTTTTTCAATAAAATATCTTTAACTAATAGAACCTTTTAAATATCCTAAACCAAACCTTACTTCCAAATCTCGTCCGCAATCTCTTTAATGAAAGCAAGCTTTTTCCACTGCTGCTCTTCTGTCAGAATATTGCCCTCTTCTGTCGAAGCAAAGCCGCATTGTGGGCTGAGGCAGATGTGGTTGATGTCGACGAATTGAGTCGCTTCCTTAATGCGATTAATGACCGTCTGCTTGTCTTCCAGTTCACCCGTTTTGGAGGAAACGAGACCCAGTACGACCTGCTTTTGATCTTTCAAATGCTTAAGCGGTGTGAAATCGCCTGCACGGTCGGTATCGAATTCGAGATAGTAGCCGTCGATGTTGTCGATGCCGAACAGGGTTTCGGCTACAGGCTCATAGCCGCCAGAAGATGCCCAGGTGGAATGGTAGTTACCACGGCATACATGGGTCGTAACGACCAAATCGGCTGGAAGATCCTTCACCGTTTCCTGATTCACACGGGCGAACAGCTTTTTGGTATCTTCCACATTTTCACCCGCATGCTGTCTAGCTTCCCAATAGTTTTTATCACAGAGCATACCCCATGTGCAATCATCCAGTTGCAAGCTGCGGCAACCCTCATTGTACAACGCTTGAATCACGGATTTGTAGGCTTTGGCGATATCCGTCACCAGTTCATCCAGATTGCTGTAATACGTATCGGTTGTTTCTTTATTCTCTCCGCGCAATAGCTCGGCCAGGAACTGTGCAGGTGCCGGGATCGTTTGGCGTGCGATCGCATCCTCACCTGCTACTTGCTTCAGGAATTTGAAATCTTCAATGAAAGGATGACGGGAATGTCCGATTTTACCGGACAAGCGTGCAGTTTCCGCTCTTGTTTCCACACCTTGGAATTGGTAGCCGTTCAAAAGCTGTACCTTTTCCACACCGTCCAGACCCCACATAAAATCAAGATGCCACCAGGAGCGTCTGAATTCACCGTCCGTCACGGCTTGAAGTCCTACGGATTTTTGCTTTTCCACTAGCTTGATAATTTCGTTATCTTCAATCTTTCTCAGCTCGTCCGCAGAGATTTCATTATTTTGAAATTGAATTCTGGCGTCTTTAATCGCTTGCGGGCGCAAAAAGCTGCCAACCATATCATGTCTAAAAGGGGTCACTTTACGTTGGGATGCATTATCAAGGATGCTGCTCATTAGGGTTATCTCCTTTTTCGCTTCTATAGTGAAGTTCTTGTAAGAAAGATAACATACATTTTCAGTTATAAGGTAACTCCAATAAACTATAGCTAGTTATAGCCTAAGGCTATACCCAACCTTTTATTCCCCTATCGCCTCATGCAGTGCTTCTACATAGACAGTGGCCAGCTTGGAGAGCGCAGCGTTTTTATGGCAAATCCATCCCACATTAATAGACTCATCACATTCCAGAGGGACGGAAATAATGTCGTTACCGTTCAGATCCGCACTGATCACTCCGGTAGAAATGGTATAGCCGTTCAAGCCAATGAGCAGATTAAAAAGGGTCGCCCGGTCATGGACGCGAATGCTTTTGGGATGCGATAACGTACTGAGAATCTCCTCGGAAAAGTGAAAGGAATTATACTCCCCTTGCTCAAAGGACAGATACGGATACGGATAAAGCTGGTCAATAGTCACGATAGACTGTCGGGATAGTGGATTATTGGCACTGATAAAAATATGCGGCTTGGCCGTAAACAGGCTGTTAAATTGCAGATTTGCATCTTTTAGCAGCTTGTTAATGACCTTGGCGTTAAATTCGTTAAGATACAGAATTCCGATCTCACTGCGCAAGCTTTTGACATCCTGTATGATTTCATGGGTTTTGGTCTCTCGCAAAGCCAATTCATATTCTTCTTGGCCATATTGATTCACCAGATTCACGAATGCATTTACAGCAAAAGCGTAATGCTGTGTGGACACAGCAAAATGCTGTGGTGAAGGCTTGGCATCCAGATAGCGACTTTCCAGTAGCTCCGCCTGCTCAACGACCTGACGTGCATAACCGAGGAATTCCACGCCTTCCTTGGACAAAGAAATCCCTTTATTGGTACGCTCAAAAATGGTGATATGAATTTCTTCCTCCAGATCACGAATCGCGTTCGACAGACTGGGCTGGGAAATGAACAACCGCTTCGCCGCCTCATTCATGGAGCCACGATTGGCAACCTCAATGACATATTTTAATTGTTGTAAGGTCAATGCATTATGTCCTTTCCGTTTGTGTTTCTTCTATTATATAATACATAACCACACTTCTGGAAAAGGGATAGTTGTTGCTCACATGAATAAACACCCCCTCAAAATGGTAACATCCATTTCAAGGAGGTGCTTTGCACTGCTGCTTAAATTAACGAGTTTCACCGTTTGTGGCGATTAGCTTTTGATACCAATAGAAGCTTTGTTTACGAATACGACGCAGATCCTTGAGATCAAACTCCTCACGATCCACATAAATAAATCCGTAACGCTTGCTGGAGCCCTGATGGGTACTAACAAGATCAATTGCAGACCACGGACAGAAGCCGAATACGTCTACACCGTCTGTAATAGCCAATTGGATTTGCTCGATATGTTTCTTGAAAAAGTCAATACGATAAGGATCTTTCACTACATCCCCTTCTTCAAGCTTGTCAAAAGCGCCCAAGCCGTTCTCCGTCACGATTAAAGGCAAGTGGTAGCGAGAATAAATTTGGCGTAATGTGGTTCTAAAACCAACCGGATCAATCTCCCAACCAAACTCCGTCGTTTGCAGGTTGGGGTTGACGGAACCTCGGTACGCTCCGGGTTCACCCACAATTTCATGCTGATCTCCTGTATGTGAAAAATCATTTCCGTCATCTAAACTTTCTCCTACCGTTTGAGAGGTATAATAATTAAATGCGATAAAGTCCGGGTTCCCCTTCGCTAAAATGTCCATATCTCCTTCTTCAATGACAGGCTCATAGCCTTTCTCGATCAAATAGCTCCAGGCAATGTGATTGTAACGGCCAAATACAGCCATATCCAGATAGAGCCAGTTGCGAATGGCTGCATAGTTATCAGCCGCCAGTGTATCTTCCGGCTTGGAACTGGCTGGATAGATAACCCCGATATTCGGCGCTGGTCCAATTTTCGCGTCAGGTAGCATTTCATGGCACAATACCATCGCTTTCGCCTGCGCGACTAACATATGATGATTTTGTTGGTACAGTACCTTTTGCGGATTTTCCAGGCTTGTATCCAATGTGCCAATAGAACCGGGATGGAGAATCAGCATGTTCTGCTCATTAATGGTTAGCCAGTATTTAACCCTGTCCCCAAAGTTTTCGAACAATGTTTTGGCATACTGCTCGAAGGCATCAATCGTCTCCCTCTTCGACCAACCGCCTTGTTGTTCAAGAGCATAAGGCAGATCAAAATGATACATAGTAACAATCGGTTCAATCCCGTATTTAATTAGTTCGTCAATTAATGAGCTGTAAAACGCGATTCCCTTCTGATTCACTTCACCTGCGCCCAGGGGATAAATACGTGTCCAAGCAATCGAGAAACGATATGCTTTAAATCCCATTTCAGCCATCAGAGCTACGTCTTCTTTGAACATATGGTAATGATCACTGGTTACCTTAAAATCAGTGACTCCTTCGACGTGATTAGCCATGTCAATGACAGAGGGTCCTTTTCCATCTTCGTCCCATGCACCCTCTACTTGATAAGCGGAAGTGGAACCTCCCCAGAAAAAATTTTCAGGAAATGCCTTCAATTGATTATGTTTCATGATATAGTCCCTCCAGTTATAGTTATATCCTTCTGATGTTCGCAATTCATGTATGTGATGATGATGCTTGCCAGTATTACACAACCAAAGTTAACAATACTTCATTCTTTTGAATCTGCTCCTGATTTGTCTCAAATACGTCCACTTTATGCTTCGTGAGTGTGACGATGACAGGCGTTACGATTTCGTATCCTGCTTCAATAATCTGCTCCCTGTCAAATTGGATTAACAAATCGCCCTGTTTCACGCTGTCGCCCTCTTTAATCACTGGATTAAAATGCTTCCCTTTCAGCGCAACGGTGTTAATTCCGATATGAATTAATATCTCTGTACCTGCACTGGAAGTCAATCCTATGGCATGTCCTGTGGGGAACAGCGAGGTTACGACTCCATCTATTGGGGCTACAACCTCACCGACAGACGGTTCAATAGCTAATCCTTTTCCCATGGCCCCTGTAGAAAATGCAGAATCATTCACTTGGCTCAGTGGTGTAGTCTTACCTGTGATCGGGCTGTATATCGTTTCTTTCTTGATATCAATGGCCTTGGTTGCTGTAATAACAGGTTCTGGTTCTGCTGTTTTCACGGATTCAACTGTTTCTGGGGTCTCCTCCTTCACCTTGCTTTCATACCCAAAAATAAGGGTTAGTACGGTTGCTGCCGCGAATGAGCAGGCAATGGCAATCACGTAAACCAAGGTTGGCGTATACACTGGAATCGCAAAAATGTTGTGAAAAACATAAGCCGTCATTTTTACCCCAAAATGTCCATTGATGGCACCGCCTATAGCCCCTGCGATAATGACAATCGGAATGACACGTTTATAGCGAAGCACCAGACCATACACAATCGGCTCTGTCACACCCGCCAGCAATCCTGTAATACTCGTAGAACCGGCAAGAGTCCTAAGTGTTTTATCTTTTCTCGCCTTTAGGAAGATACCAAATGCTACCCCAATTTGAGCAAATACTGCTGCTGCAGCCATCGCCTCAATCGGATCCCCGCCAACACCGATATTTTGAATCGTGATGGGTGTAAAACCCCAGTGAAGTCCGAAGACGACCATAAAGGTCATAAAACCGCCAAGAACAATCCCTGACAAAATGCCACTTACACCGATTAACCATGTCACACCTGAAGAAATCCAATCTCCTACCCCTGTACCGAAAGGTCCGAAAGCCATCGCAGATAGCGGAACCATAATCATTAAAGCCAACATCGGAACTAAAAACAATTGTAAATCCTTAAGAATGATCTTCTTCAAAAACTTATCTACCAACGCATAGATGCTAATGGATATAAAAATCGGGAAAACACTGGCGGAGTAGTTCATCATGACCACCGGTATTCCTAAAAACGATACATCAGAGCCCTTGTCCATCAGCCCCGTAAAGTTGGGTTCCATGAGAGCCGCACCGATCACACCAGCTACATAAGGATTCGCCTTCAGCTTTATACCGAGCGTAATCCCTAGTAAAATCGGCAAAAAGTAAAATACAGCATTCCCAGCAGCAGACAGGATCAGATAGGTATCACTTGTTGCAGACATCCATCCCAGTAAGGTCAAAACCGTTAGGAGTGCTTTTATCATTCCCGAGCCCGCCATCGCTG
This sequence comes from Paenibacillus sp. CMM36, assembly GCF_053570945.1. NCBI lineage: Bacteria > Bacillati > Bacillota > Bacilli > Caryophanales > Paenibacillaceae > Paenibacillus > Paenibacillus sp. CMM36. The sequence continues at coordinate 653,875 of NZ_JBSEDY010000001.1, read as the reverse complement.
GAATCAATGGGGAGAAACTACCGGAAATGACTTCAAAGATTGTAGTTATGACCGATGTTTTTTTTCCACTGGATTCACTGGCCGCAGGGGAGTTCGATCCAAAATCCCTGCTTTTCATGATCTCTGCATATACATAGGCAACATGGCTGCCAATAACAACTTGGAATTGTCCTCCGCTTTCAACAACTGTAATGATTCCCTCGTGCTTCTCAAGCGCTTCTCTTTCGGCTTTTCGTGAATCCTTCAGGTCAAATCGGAGTCGTGTAGCACAATGGACAAGCCCATTAATATTTTCTTCTCCTCCAACGAGACGTACGATGTCTTCGCCCATTTTCTTATGGTCCATGTTCATTCTCCTCTTGGGCAGATTGCCTGAAAACAAAAAAATACCTAAACGAAAGGCCTGTATGATCAAAGAAAATGATCACTGCCATTCATTTAGGTATCGCCTGCTTAACCAGTAACAATCCTTATATTTAAGTTGTGAGCCTACTATAAATCACTTAGAAATCGTTTGCAAGCTTTTTTTTCTAAGAACTAGCTATATCATTTCTGGAGGTTACACGCTGTATATGAATCGTCAAATACACTTTTTCGTCAATTGACATAGCACTTTCATGCTTTAACTCCAAATATTGATTGATTAATTGGGTGCATTGAAAAGCCCTCTCGTATTTATCTTTGACTTGGTCATACAAGAAATTATCCCCTGAAGCTAGTTGTTCTTGTTCATTGCTCAGCAATCGTTGGGCAAAGTACTGCAAATGAGTAATAAACCGGGAATAATTGAACGAAGTTTCATCCAGTGTAATCTCGTAGTAATCGGTTACAATGTTGAATATGTCATCAATAATCTCGGTAATCTCAACCGTTTGTTTCATTCCCTGACCGTCTTGTCTTGCATTTACAAAATGCATAGCAATAAAGCTTGCTTCATGCTCATCCATTTGGATGCCAAATTGAGCATGGATGATGTCCAATGCATTCATGCCGATCATAAATTCTTTTTTGTAAAACTTTTTAATTTGCCATAACAGTGAATTTTTAAGTCCTACGGATTTTCTGTATCGAGAGATGGCAAATTGAATATGGTCAATCAGAGAAATATAGATATTGTCACTAAAAATATCTCCCATTTCCTTTTTTGCGCTGCCTACAATTTCATCCGCCACCTTTAAATACTCTACAGATGTTTCCCCAATAAGATCTATTAATTTTTGTGGAATTTTATCGGACTTTAATACAAAGGTTTTTTCTATTTTGTCTTCATCGACCCTCTGGCCATTTTTCTTTTTAAAGCCTAGACCATTCCCTATGACAACAAATTCATGACCCACCTGATTTTCGACTCGGATAACATTGTTGTTAAAAATTTGCCGGATGATCATTTATCTGCTCACCTCATTGATGTAATGACAAAGTTTGTAATAACAAAAAAACCAAATAACGACTAAATCAATTAGTCATTATTTGGGTATCGCCTGCTCACCAGTAACAATCCCGAAGGGCACTTCACCCCTCATTCAATTACTCTTACTATACCGCTTTCAATGCAGAATAACAATACAATCATGCCAAAAAACCGCCAAACACTCGGAATCCTTTGTGCTTAGCAGTTTTTTAGGTTCATGCTTAACTTTCTTGCTCTTTGCAAAACACCTCTTTGGCAACCTGAATGGCTGAGGCTGCCCGGGGCCATCCTACATAAAAGGCAAGCTGTGTAATGACTTCAACCAGTTCTTCCTCCGAAATCCCGTTTTCCTTGGCCAGGTTCAGATGATAAGGAAGTTGATTCACATGCTCACCCGCCACCAGAGCGGCAACTGTAATAAAACTCCGTTCCCTAAGAGACAACTCACTTCTTCTCCATACATCTCCAAAAAGAACATCCTCCGTATAGGTTACAAAAGCGGGTGCAAAATCACCTATCGTTTCCCGAACACTCGATTTGATTAATTTATGCTTCATACAATCATCTGGGCAAGTCCATTGCCAAAGGACCAATCCTCTAATTCAGTCTCTACCAGTGTCACAAAAACATCCTCCGGTCGGACTTTACATTCAATAGAGATGAGTTCGGCTAATCTTTGGTAAAAATCCTTTTTTTGTTCCGTAGTTCTACCCGATCCCATCGTAATTTGGATGTACAGCAGCTTGTCTGTTCTGGATACATTCAAATAATCGGGACTATAATAAAACTCGCTTTGCTTATGAGCATGAAAAACCTGAAAGTAATCCTTGGGCGGGACCTGAAAATGTTCGATCAAAGCATTCATGATACAGCGGCTAATGTCAGGCAGCTCTTGCTCTGTGTATTGTTGCTCCATGTAGCCAACTCGTACAAATGGCATGTTCATCTCTCCTATCCGTTGGGATAAGATGATTGTACTCCTCTACCCTTCATCTGTATAATTGAAAATAATCATAAATATATTCAATTTCATCGATGGAGATGAGCAAGCGTGGATCTGAAAGAATTAACTACATTTCGTACCATAATCGAAGAAGGAACGTTTTCAAAAGCTGCTGTTAAATTAAACTACGCTCAGTCTACAGTCACGAACCAAATCCAGAGGCTTGAAAAAGAGCTGGGATTTCAACTTTTTAAAAGGGGTTGGGATGCGGAGTTAACGTCCCCGGGCAAACTATATGCCGAGGAGATAGACGGACTTATTCAGCATTGGAATTTTGTAATGGACCAGGCGAAGTCGCTGAAAAAGGAGGAGATCGGCACGCTCCATATCGGTGTGCTTGAAACGGTAGCGGCTACCTTACTCCCCTTGGCTCTGCAGCAGTTTCGAGAGCATAAACCGAATATTACGTGTCATTTTACAGTTGGAAACACGGATGCACTCGCACATGCTTTGGTGGATGGTAAGCTGGATTTTGCTATCTCTGGGGAACCTCACTCCATTCCTTCCTTACACTTTGAATCCATATATCACGAACACATCGCCTTTATTGTGTCCCGTAATCATCCCTTCGCGGCAAAAAGTGAGCTTCAGCTCGAAGATCTGTACGCGTATCCGCTTATCGTTGGAGGTAAGAACTGCTTGTACCATATACGACTGGAGAAAGAGCTTTCACACTTCCCGTCGATGCCGTTTTTTTATACTGTCAGTCAAATCTCGTCGATCCCCACGTTCGTAAAAACGATTCCTTCAGTTGGAGTGGTTCTATCGTCAATGCCTTTGCCGGAGGAACTGGTCACCGTCCCCCTCCAGTTAACAGACCCTAATATTGCCGTTGGACTATTACAAAACAACCATCACCAGCAGTATATGTCTTCGGCCCGAAAGCTATTTATACAGCTGGTTAAGGAGCTTTGCAGGCTATAGCATCTATGCAAGACTACTAATAAGTTATATCATCTTTGCATAAAGAAAAAGCCGCTAAACACTCAGAAACCTGGTGTTTAGCGGCTTTACTATTTTGAAGGCCTAAGAAAATGTGGCCCTCTCTTTATTTTTATACTCTTGTTGTCATACCTGTTATTTCGCTTCAAGCGGTTTTTTCCACAGTCCCAGAATGAGCGCGGAAATTACGGAACCAATCACCACTGCAAGCAAGAACAGCAAAGCATGATTGGCAAGAGCTGCTACAAAAATTCCGCCATGTGGAGCTGGAAGATTGATTTGCCAGAACTGCGTCAGACCACCAGCAATCGCTGAACCTACAATACAAGAGGTTAAGACACGCAGAGGATCAGCAGCTGCGAATGGAATGGCTCCTTCCGTAATGAAGGACAATCCAAGTACATAGTTCGTCAAGCCAGACTTGCGCTCTTGCTCAGTAAACTTATTTTTGAAGAACGTCGAAGCTAATGCGATTGCCAGCGGAGGTACCATGCCGCCCGCCATAACAGCCGCCATCATAGCTCCGTTCGTGTTACCACTGGAAGTAAAGACACCGATCGAAAATGCGTAAGCTGCCTTGTTGAAAGGTCCACCCATGTCAATCGACATCATTCCGCCCAGGATCAGACCCAAAATAACTGCATTACCTGTTCCTAAATTGTTCAGAACGTTGACAAGCCACGTATTAATACCACCGAAAATTGGATCAAACAGGTAGAACATAATCGCGCCTGTAATTAGGAGTCCGAATACCGGGTATAACAAGATTGGTTTTAAACCATCCAGCGTTTTTGGTAGACCTGCAAAAGCTTTACGCAGGAAGATCACCACATAACCAGCCAGAAAACCTGCTGCCAGACCGCCAAGGAAACCTGCATTGGAGTTTACAGCCATCAGACCCCCAACCATACCTGGCATCAGTGCCGGGCGGTCTCCAATACTCATCGCGATAAATCCGGCCAGTATCGGAATCAGGAAGTGGAACGCACCTGTTCCGCCGCCAATCGTTTGTAACAGTTGGAAGAATACATTATCTTCTCCCGCTACCTGTTCAATCAAGAAGGAAATGGCTAGCAAGATCCCCCCGCCTACAACGAATGGTAGCATATGAGAAATACCGTTCATTAAATCCTTGTAGATTTTGCTGCCTACGCTGCTCTTCTCCGCTTTCGACTCTTCAGCGCTGCCTTTACCTTCACTACGATAAATTGGCGCATCGCCGTTCAGCGCTTTGCGGATCAGTTCCTCAGATTTACGAATACCGTCACTTACCGGTCTTTGTAATACAGGTTTACCGTCAAATCTGGCCATTTCAACCTTCTTGTCAGCTGCGACGATTACTCCTTTGGCACGACGAATTTCATCCGCTGTCAGTACGTTTTGTGCGCCTTCCGAGCCATTCGTCTCTACACGGATATTTACACCCATTTCTTTCGCTTTCTTAATAAGAGCATCTTCAGCCATAAACGTGTGTGCAATGCCTGTAGGACAAGCGGTCACTGCAACCACAAACTCGTCAGAATTCGGATTGCCAACGATAACGTCTGGCGTTTGCTGCGCTTTGGCTGCCTCTTTCTTAGCCTCTTTTGCTTTTTTGGCAGCTTCTTCTTCCGCCTGCTTGGTATCAAACAACACAGATACTTCATCCGGTGTTTGCGTTTTCATAAGGTTCCCGATAAAATCGGTATCAATTAAGAGCCGGGAAAGGGCTGCCAATGTGCGAAGATGCGTATTTGCTGCTCCCTCTGGAGCCGCAATCATAAAGAACACTTTTGCCGGCTCACCGTCCAACGATTCGAATTCTACGCCTTTACTGCTTTTGGCGAAAACGACAGTCGCTTCATTCACAGCTTTGGTCTTGGCATGCGGCATCGCAATGCCGCCGCCGATTCCAGTGCTGGACTCTGCTTCACGTTTGTAAATCATTTCTTTAAACAAGGCACGGTCATTAATACGTCCACTTGCTTCGAGACTAGCGATGAGCTCCTCAATCGCCTCGTCCTTTGTCGTCGCCTGCAGGTCCATGATCATCGTTTCTTTAATCATCAGGTCTGTTATTCTCATTTTTCACACTCTCCTAAGTTCGGTCAGCGTGTCGATACACGCATAATAAGCTCATGATGCAGCCGGATTACCGTTTTGAAATCGTGACTTGCGGCCGTAATTGTTCAATTTTCTCTCTAGTAGCCAGATCATCGGAAAACGCAGTTGCGCTTCCGGATGCCACTCCTGCACGGAATGCTTCGATCGGATCGCCATGAAGAGCCAGCGTACCCACGAATCCAGCAATCATTGAATCACCTGCGCCTACAGAATTTTTAACCGTTCCTGCTGGTACATTTGCGTGATACACTTCATCTGCCGTAATGAACAAAGCCCCTTCTCCTGCCATGGAAATCAGTACATTTTTTGCACCTGCTTCCAGCAGCTTACGACCGTAAGTGACGATCTCCTCCTTTGAGTGAATAGTTACGCCAAACAACTCAGCCAACTCGTGGTGATTTGGCTTGATGAGCAGCGGTTTATGAACCAGTGCCTTCATCAGCGCCTCACCTGTGGTGTCGATGACGAATTCAGCCCCAGTTTGCTGGCATACGCTAATCAGCCGATCATAGAAGTCTCCTCCAAGTGACGGCGGGATACTTCCCGACAAGACGACAATGTCATTTTTCTGGAGTGCGGCCAGCTTTTGCACCAACGCATCGGCCTCTTGCTCACGAATCACAGGTCCCAAACCGTTAATTTCCGTTTCATCGCCATGCTTGAGTTTAATGTTAATCCGTGTGTCATCTTCGATCATTACAAAATCAGTTTTAATGGATTCTTCCCGCAATGTATCGTCGATAAACCTGCCTGTGAATCCTCCTAGAAAGCCGATCGCCGTGCTATCTGCTCCCAGCTGGTTTAGTACACGTGATACATTAATTCCTTTACCACCTGGCAATTTCAAATCACGTTTCATCCGGTTCAAATCACCAAGCTTCAAATCGTCAACTTCCACGATATAATCAATGGAAGGGTTCAGCGTTACTGTATATATCATTGTTATCCCTCGATTATCTTAGTTTTCTGAGCGATGGATCGGCGTGAGCGTTCTGGCATCGATTCGGTAATAAGTATAGCTTCCTTGAGCTCGAACAGTTTGGCGAAGGTTACTTCTCCAATTTTGCTGGAATCGGCCAACACATACGTTTTGCCTGACAACTGATGGGCTCGCCGCTTGATTAGCGCCTCTTCAGGATCAGGAGTTGTATACCCCATTTCCATATCCACCCCGTTCGTTCCTAAAAAGCACTTGTCGAATCGAAAATTGTCTAAATTTTGTAGGGCAATACTGCCAATTACGGCTTTGGTATGAATTTTCATCATCCCTCCCAGTAGATAGCTTCTGATTCTTTTACTTACCAGTGCTTCTACGTGGGATAGACCATTCGTCACGACCGTCACGTCTTTAGCTTCAATGTAAGGAATCATCGCCATCGTTGTTGTTCCCGCATCCAGATAAATACATTCGCCATCCAAAATTTCTTTGGCTGCCATGCGGGCGACTGCGTTTTTTTGTTGAACGTTTTTGAATGTTTTTTCTTCCATGCCAGGTTCCTGACTTTTCTGATTCAGTAAGGTTGCCCCACCATGAATCCGTTTTAGCAACTGACGGCCCTCAAGATCTATCAAATCGCGCCGAATTGTTGATTCAGAAGCTCCCAACAGATCAGCCAATTCCTGCAACTTTACAACACCACGTTCTTGTAAGCGCTGTATTATTAACTTGTATCTTTCTTCCGTCAGCATCTTCATTCCCCCAACTGTTTATATCGTACCACAAACCTAATAAAAAACAATCATTTTTCTCCAAAAAGATTCAAAAAAATTCATTCCAACTTCATTTTTTTACAAAATGGTGAATTCCCGCTCTAATCGACATGATTGCGTTTACATTTTAAAGAAAATTCATCTACTTTTATGTAAATTCATTCTTCTTACATAGGAATTCAGCAGTAAACGTTCAAAAACGTTCTAAAGCTTCCATCAGTACTATTTTACCATTATGCGCACAATTCGTCCCAATTTCCCTGAAACCTCATTCAGCTCATACGTAACCATTCCTGATGAGCATTAGGCACCTGTGTACACTAGCGCTGTATTTTAAAATAACAAGAGCCATGACTGCGTGCATACCGCATTCATGGCTCACCTTGTTATGATACATATTCACCCTCAATAATCTTCTCCAGATAATCTTCCGGCTGTGCAAGAAACTCAGCAAAGCTGCACACATCCGCATATTCCTGATGCTCCTCGTCATAATAACCCAGGCACTTCTGCTTTGGATTCCACACCAATATAATATCCGAGTAATTATCTACGTTTAGAGACAGACGCAACAGCTTTTGCCGACCTACCTTCATCTCAACCGTATCGATAATTGAAAAGAACTCAACAAATTGAATATCAAGATCATTTTCTGGCAGGTTCACACGGAGTTGATTCCCTGTCAGAAAGGCTATTAAATCCTTCGGAAGCTTGTAGCTTTTCAAAGCATGTCGTTTATTTTCCAGATTATGAAATGCCGGAGGCTCTACAGACTTTAAATACTCAGCCATTTCTACGTTTTTATTACTTAGTGCAATTGTATATGCCCGTTCTCCATCTTTTTCTGCCAGCGTCACATCAGCGCCTAGTTGAACCAAATACTTCACCATCGAAAAATCGTTGTTGCGCGCCGCCACTGTCAAAGGCGTGGCTTTATATGGATATACCATATTAGGGGCATTGAAATTAATATCTACGCCATGTTCCAATAGTAAAGCTACTGTTTTCAAGTCATGCTCACTAACTGCGTTGCGGAGTGTTGCTCCAGCATGCTGCTTCATATCGAGGCCCAGCTCATGGATAAGCAGCATATTACTTTTGTTACCGTAGTAGGCTTGCTCATAAGCACCAGATTTGACATGATTTTTACCGTCCTGCTTGGCGCCATGGGCGACCACATAACGGACAACCTCTTCGGTACCATAGCGAACAGCCGTCAGGAATGCGGGATTATCCTTTACATTAAGTTGAACCCCCTCATCGACCAGTAGCTTCAAGACTTCCATTTGCCCAGTTATGAGTGTAATATCCAGTGGACTTAATGTCGTATATTTGCTGAGTACGATCCCTTGTTCTATATCCCAGCCTTCGGTCAGCGCCTGGCGTAAAGCGGATATATTGCCTTGAACGATATGCATCGCTATCTCAGGAAGAACCTTGAAATTGCCTACATCTTTTAATTTAATCATGGTTATTACCTCACTCTTTATGTATCTACTATTAATCATGTATATCTATTTTATACCAACCTCTCTTTTATATAAATCCAACAGATTCCCCAAAATTCATTATTCACTCTATCGCAAACAAGTGAGTAATAGAGGTCAAAATACCTTATAGAAGCTATAATTGTATTATGATTCTGTATACCCTGTGCAACCGAAAAGGAGAACATATGAATAGCATTCAATATTTGTCCCAATTTAATTTGCTTCATAGTCTCTCATTAGAAGATTTAATTGAAATGGATCAAATGACCTCCATTACGACTATACCGAAAAAAAACTTTATACAAACTCCAGAGACCTTTTCCGAGGGACTTTATTTTGTGAAAAAGGGCAAAGTACGTCTATATAAGCTAAATGCTGACGGGAAGCAATTTACTTTGGATATCCTCCGCGAGGGAAATGTATTTGGTGAAATGGATATGATTTCACTAGGAACAAGGGAGATGTATATAGAAACGATAGAAGAATGCGATATCTGCCGTATGGACAAAGACCGATTCGAGCATTTTTTAATAGAACATCCCAGGTTCATGATGAACATGATCAAGGTGTTAAGTGACCGAATTTCAGGAATGAGCAGTCTGGCCCAGCATTTAGCTTTGGGAAATTTACAGGATAAAATTTTGTATATTCTTCTGAAATTGTCCGATCAGTTCGCCCTCCAAAGCCGTGATGAGTATTGCAAAATCAATTTCCCTCTCTCTCATCAAGAAATTGCGAATCTGGTCGGGGCCACCCGTGAGGCTGTAACAGCTGCTCTTCAGGAGCTTGTCAAAGAAAAGGTCATTAAAACCGGCTTTAAGACGGTTTACATCCATCGCGAAAAGTTAGTGAAGTTGTAAACTACATTACATCTATACTCCACCCCAAAAAAGTATCGTATACCTATCAGACAATTTACGATATGGAGTGGATGAAATGTTACAACGAAAAGGTGCTCGCAAAGGGGCAGATATTCCTAGTGATGTGCTTCAGCTGCTACAGCAAGGGCGGCTTCAGACGGCGAATCTCACCGAATGGCTGGCTGTCGATCATGTTGTACTATTGCAAAATACTCTTGATGAATTTGACTTGCAGCAATCATTCGATGTCTTCCTGACCGAATTGAATGAGCTGAAGGAAAAGAAGATCATGAAAATGATACCCGCAATCGCGCGAGCGTGGCTTCATGTGTTTGAGCAACAAGCGATAGAAGAACGTATTCGCATCTTTGATGCGATGGCCTCGCATCTTTCAGACAGCATTCGCTGCTGGGCTGCCTACATCATCGGGGTTGATCCCTGTTTAAGTGTAGAGGAAAAATTGGCTGGCATTCGCCCCTTTGCAGCGGATTCCCATTTCGGAGTACGTGAAATAGCCTGGATGGCCGTGAGAGAATCCATATCCTTGCAACTGCTTGAAGGGCTTGCCCTGTTAGACAGTTGGGTGCGAGATGAGGATGCTAACATACGTCGTTTTGCCATTGAATTAACCCGGCCACAAGGCGTTTGGGCCAAGCACATCCCTGAACTAAAAGAACATCCCGAGTTGGCTCTTCCTCTCTTGAAGGCTGTTCAGTCCGATCCGGTCAAATATGTCCAGGACTCCGTTGGCAATTGGTTGAATGATGCCAGCAAAACCAACCCGGAATGGGTTCTTCAAGTTTGTAATGCATGGCTGATGGCTTCGGATACTAAAGAAACGAAGCGAATAGTAACCCGTGCCCAAAGAAGCTTGAACAAAGAGAAATAATTATAAGACTCCTCCCCATCCAATCCATATCTAGAATATTCACATAAACTATGATATTTATCTGGAGTATTGGGAATGAGGAATTCCTATGTCTATTATTCGAATCTATCTGGAAGCAGACAGTATCGTATCTGGAAACATTGCTATCACAACAAGTATCAATGTCACTCCAGTGGTTAATCGTTACACAGCTATTGTCGTGCTTGGTAATATATTTGGTGGAGTGACCACTATCCCAGCACAATATTTCATGAATGATAGTGGTACTTCAGTCGCGACAAACAGTCTTGTTGTTCCGACCAGTAGCGGATACTACAATGTATTTGTAAATGGGACGTTGCAGCGAGGCGGCTTAACAACGCTTTCTGCTACAAACCTAATTATAAATACAGGCCTGATTGTTGGCGCGACAGTAGTCGTTGAAGTTATTAATTTCAACTCTAGTGCCTCCTCAACCTCTGTCAACAATGTTCAGTAACGACTACCATAAGCGACTGAGCTACGTAAAACAGGACAAACGCCTCTTTTTTATAATTTTATAAAAGGGTAAAATTTCCTTTGTAAATATGAAACAGAGGGAGTTATTTCCATGAAATTCAATTTTGCGCATTTCCGATTTTATGTTATTGCACTGATCGCAGTGCTCATGCTTACCAGCTGCACCTCAAAAAATGCTGCAACTGCAGTCCAAACAAATTCTGATGTAGACAATGCGACTCATAGTACAACAGTTGTAGACAAAGAAAGTCAGCCTGTTCTACCCGTCACAGAGTCGCTGCCTCATACCGTTACCTCGGATAAGGATCTTGTGGCTCTTACCATTCCCGCTGGCTGGCGTAAATTTAAACAGGGACAACTGGATTCGGTGCTTAGTGTTTGTGACAAAGAAAAAAAGAATGTAGGTCTGGTTTTCCGTGTCCCCAAGTCAGCTTTTGCAAATAATATGACGCTCGACGAATTCGTACAGCAACGTGAAGAAATCTCCGCATTGGGCCTAGAAAACTTTAAGGCTGTGGATACTACCCCAATCCAGATTGATTCCACAACCGCGAGAACAGCCGATTATAGCGGGAAATACAATGGCCAACAGGTCTATTACTTCAGTGCCATGTTAGAGAGTAAGCAGCACTATCTTCAAGTATTAATCTATTCAAGGGGAGGCTCTGCAGTAGAACAACATCACGAATTTGCAACTATAGCCAGCTCCTTGAAAGTCTTAAGCGACTCACAAGTTAAGCCAGACCTTCGCTCAACAACTATTTTGAAAACATTTAAAAGTGAAGATGCCACGCAACAAATTCGTCTCCCTTATATATGGAAGACTGGTTTAATTCTTAATCCAGATGCGCTAATTCAAGCTTGGTATGAAAAAAACGATGCATACATGACGATCATCAAGGATTGGAAATCTGAACTGCCGTATGAGAAATCCTCAATGATCACATTAAAAGATTACGCTGAGTTTTCAGCTCAATTAGTACTCAAAAGGTCTGGAAAAGGGATTATTTCGACAGGACCAGTAAAGGTCAATATAAACGGGAATCAAGGCTTGCAATACGAAGTATGGGTAGAGAGTGATAAAGTAAAAATTGTATATCTAATCACTTATTTGGAACATTCCGACTCATTCTCTCAAATTATTTTTTGGACGAGAGCTGATTATTACGATAATCAAAAATCTGAATTTCAAAGATACACCAAAACATACAGAGAAGAAGAAATATAGACATGATAAAATCCGCCAAACACTTAGGAATCTTTGTGTTAAGCGGATTTTGTCTATATGACTATCACAGCTTGAAATTCTAAAAGCTTCCCCTTGTTTAGATAGGAGATGTTACTTGTACATCCTTTTATTTTTTGTGGGCTAATAAGAGATTAACTATGGTATCCAGCTGAAGGCCTTTCCATAGCTCACTATGCAGAATCTGATTAGCCCCTTCATCTTCTGAACCGTATACAAAGATGTGATCTCCCATATACTCGGGTAAAACCTCAAGTGAAATATTTTCAAATCCTTCTTTCATATTCAATGCCTTCTTGGTAGGTGGCAGCTTTAGCATCTGATAAATGGTCGGACTTCCGTAATTGCCGCCTTTCGCTGCCAAAACATATATCGATTTATTGGCGACTTGTACAATTGAAACCGTCTCTCCGTCCTTAACGATACCTTGAATTTTCGTTCTGGCCTCTGCAGCTTTCTTCTCGTATTCAGTAATCCACTGCTCGGCTTCTTTCTGCTTGCCAAAGATTTCACTGATTCTACGGAATTTATCCAGTGCTTGAACTGCCGCTTGTCCATCGCTGTTGGATGTTGTCGCTGTATGATTAGCCTTCGTTTGCGAACTTCCATTTGTATTCGTCGGAGCCGAGCAAGCTCCCAGCATCAATGATAAACACAGCATAATCATCATGGCCGTTATTTTAACTCTTCCGTGCATGAGCCTGCGATACAAGGTCGGGCTTAAGAGGTTCGATGCCCTGCCAATACAACTGCTGCAACAACTCGTATACAAATTGATGAAACAAGGCTTTAACATGCAGTTTGCCAAGTCCAGAAGCTCCACGCCATTCTTGCTCCAACAGCTTCACTTTCTCGTACAGGGACAGCGGGTAATGTGGTGCGAAAGCATACTGATTCTGAAAGGGATTTTCCTTTTCCAGCAATTGTGCTATCTCTTTGCGATCAGGCAGGGCCAACGTCGCCCTGTACAAAATGATGTAATATTCAAGCACATCCTCCGCCAGGATACTCAGGCACATTCCTTTTCCGCCATGCAGTACATGGAAACGCTCTATCCTGTGAATACTGTATCCAACCGTACCCGTGCGCTTCCACGCACGGCATATAAGAACGCACTGGCAGGAAGTCGATAGGCTCGAAGCTCCTCTCCTTTTTCGATCTTCCTATGACGAACATCCACCACCTGTATAAAAACATGATTCCACAGCAAAATGTGATCGTTCAACTTCATTACTACCGCTCAGCCCCCATCCAAACCGTTCCTTCAATTCTTATTCCGTCCTATCAGAATTAAATTTATTATAATTGATAATCATTCTCACAAGCAATCGAATATATCCAACTTCCTCTGAACAGTTTAAAACCATTAATTATGTATATATCAAAATATAAGTAAAAAAGCCCTGCAAAAGGGCTATCTTTCTTGCGATTCATTCTACTGTCGATTAAAGCTCTACCTGTATGACTATGTTCCAAATCGTTTGCGGTACCCGCATTTTCGGCATAACTCTTCTACCGCTTCTCTTTTGGAGAACCCGAAGTACAGACGATTTGCACGCTCCCCTTCCACAATGTCGGAAAAAGATTGCTCATGCACGTTACCTAAATTAATGACACCTTCTCCATCCAGACAGCAAGGGACCACCGTTCCATCCACCAATATCGCTGCTTGGCTACGGAGTGCATGGCAAAAGCCTTTTCCGTCATCTTCCGGGGCACTGAGGCTCGGCCATTCAAATTCGTGGTCCTGATTCAAATAAACGTTTGGTGCAATTTTGACCCCACTACCCGGTATCACCTTTTCCTCAATCCGATAGTCCAGTCCAAACTCTTGCTCCAGTCGTTCAAGTGTTTCCCGGTTGCGCTGACGCTGCACATTAGTCAAATTATCTTCAGTCAAGTTCCAGAGACGGAACGAAATAATGACATTGTGTTTCACCGCTTCTCTTACAAACGTGAAGATATTACCCAAATATCCTTCTCGATCCACGGAGCCTTCATGTCCGTCAAAACTATGGAGAGAGAAGTTCATCTGACGCAGCGCTGGTTGCCCAAGCAGCTTATGTTCGGTCTTCGGCAGCAAGGTACCATTAGTGGTAATATTGACCTTTAAGCCTTTCTCATGAGCACTTTCCAGTAAAAGATCAATTTTCGGATGGAGCAACGGCTCTCCTTTTACATGCAAATAGATATAATCTGTATGTGGTTTGACCTGATCAAGCACATTTCGAAAAACTTCCGGATCAATAAATTTTTTGACACGCTGTGTTTGAGGACAAAAGCTGCATGCGAGATTGCAAATGCTCGTTATCTCAATGTATACCTTTTTAAAAGTTTTCAACATGATTTCCCCATTCTAACCTTCATCCTGAGCATCTTGTTTATGCTCACTAATCTTATGATTATAACGGGTTATTACCGACAGGTAAACTCTCCAGTCTCCCCCTTGGTGTGGGCATCAAATGCTCGACACCTACGCCTATCCAAGATTTGTTTGATATTTTCTATTGACCCTAGGTCTGACCTAAGGTTTATAGTGGAGTTATTCAAATATCAGTAAGGAGTCCTCTCATTGAAAGAACACATTACGATCAGCCAGCTTGCTCAGCTTATGAATGTATCTGTACATCAACTGCGATATTTTGAAGAAAAGGGAATCCTCTATCCATCACATACTGAAGAAAATCAATATCGGATGTACGGGCTTCATGAGATTTATCAGCTATCGCATATTTTATTACTACGTAAATTAAATGTCCCTGTCGGTCAGATTCAAGAATGTATGACTTCCTATGCTGCCGATGATTATAACCAGCTTTTAGAGCATTCGTTGCAAAAAGTACAAGCTGAAATAGCTAACTTAAAGATGCATGAACAGTTTATTCACAAAGTGTTAGAAGAATATAATAATCGGACCCAGCAGGGCGATGAGTATCAAGTCAAACGATTAGGTCCCCGTCATTTAAAGCTATGGTTTGCATTAGAGAATGGTCAAGAGTTCACTGCCGGAAACCTATTTGAACACCGCCCTGCCCCACCTCGATTATTTGAAAATGACATGCATTACTTGCCTGATGCTGGACAGTTGAAGCTGTGTTATGAAACGGCGGATGTGGCTGACTATATTCTGGAAGAAGGCAACTATCTTTATAAGCATCTTTCCGTCATTGAAGAACCTGAGATTGATTATGAGATCAAACAAATGGAACGATATGTAGCTCATCACCAATATAACTGCCAAAGCAAGATCATTCTAGTAGAAAAATCTTATCTTTCGATGTTCGACAACAACAAGCTACAATATGAAATTCAAGTCAAAGTAGAATAAATCTTGGAGGTGTTACATGAGTGCAAAATCTTTTGACATTGTTGCATACCAGAAACAAGACCATGAAGCTGTTTGCAGTCTTTTAGTCGAATCGTTTAAAGCACAATTCCAATCTCTTGTTACACTAGAGGATCAAGCTACACAGCAGTTGTTAATGCAGGTTTGGGTTCAAAATCCTTATTCTACATCTATGAAACAATTTGTAGCCAAAGAAAACGAAGAAGTTATCGGTGTTCTTTCCCTTAAATGGAAACCCTCCTACTCTTCACTTCCTGAAACAAACCCCATTTCTTTGACTCCGCTCCTAAAGCAGTTTGGTTGTTTCAATGTATTTAAATTTTTGGCAGGTATGCATGCGCTAGAGTATACCCCTGCTGCAAATGAGTGTTACATTGATCATTTGGCGATTCGTTCAAGTCATCGTAATCAGGGAATAGGACGCCATCTTGTAGCTTTCGCACAGCAATTTTCGGTTGAATCTGGTTTTCATGCATTGACGCTTCACGTAGCGCATAAGAACCAAGGGGCTATCCGTTTGTATCACCAACTGGCGTTTGAAGTAAAACAATCCAAATATAATGGGTTACGGCATTTTTGGTTCAAGGAGCCTGTATGGCATCTGATGAGTTGGCAAGAGAACCTGCATTCGAGGAGAGAGCATCATTGAAAAAAACACTCAAGCTTACTTTTGGTATTGCGGCAGCTCTGGCTGTTGCCTTGGTACTCATTGTTCTATATCAAAATTCCTACAAGATGACAGAAGAAAAAATACAAATCACGACACCTAAAGGGCTGTTAACAGGTACATTAACTTTGCCTAAAAACTACTCGGGAAAAATTGGATTGGTTATTTTTGTCCATGGGGATGGTCCTATTAATGACACCTATGATGATGGATACAAACCACTGTGGGAAAAGTTCGCTTCCAAGGGTTATGCCTCCTTGTCACTGAATAAGCCCGGTATTAACAGCGCTCCTGGCAATTGGCTCGCCCAAAGCATGGAGGACCGCGCACAGGAGATCCGATATGCAATAGACTGGGCAAGAAGCTTACCTATGATTGATAAGCAAAAAATCGGCCTATGGGGAGCCAGTCAAGCAGGATGGGTCATTCCGAAGATCGTTAAAGAGGAGCATGATATTGCATTCAGCATCCTTGTATCGCCTGCCGTGAACTGGATTTCCCAAGGACAATTTAATACCAGAAAAGAACTGGAGCGAGAAGGAGTTACTCCGCAAGAAATTCAAAAGACATTGAACTACGATCAAGAGATTCTACAGTTACTGAAAAGACAGGCTTCTTATGAAGAATATCTAAGCATAGCCGATCCTGACGATATGATTTCCAAAGAAAGATGGAGCTTTATACGCAAAAATTTTCTGTCTGATTCCACCGAAGAATTAAGTCACTTCCATTCTCCTGTACTCTTGGTTCTGGCTGGAAAAGATATTAATGTTGATGTAAAGGATACCGAGCGAGTCTATCACCAGAAAATCCCCGCAGAGCTACTGTCCGTGATTCATTTACCTGAAGCCGACCACTCCATGATGGATGAAAAAATCGCGCGTTCAAAATCTCTAACTTTTTTAACAGCCGTATTCGCCCCAAGAAAATTGGTGAATGACGAGTATCTCGAAATCCTTGCCAATTATGTAAGTGAGCGTTAAACAATGATGTTTTTTCCAAACTTCTTTTGAATATGCTAGGATCTGTTTTCTGTGCATTCAGTTACGCGCTCATTCAACTCATAACTGTTCTCGGTTAGACTGGGAATAGATCTATAAACAACAAAAAAACGGCATCTCTGCCGTTTTTCTAAAAGGATGGACTCTCAGGGACTCGAACCCTGGACCAATTGATTAAGAGTCAACTGCTCTACCAACTGAGCTAAGAGTCCATAATAAAAGTTTGGTGGAGCCTAGGGGGATCGAACCCCTGACCTCATCGCTGCCAGCGATGCGCTCTCCCAGCTGAGCTAAGGCCCCATCATAAGCAAGTTTTATCAACGTTTCAAGCGACTTCTATATCATATAAAATATTTAACCCTGTGTCAATACTTTTATAAAAAAATATAATTTTCTCCCTTCATGGCCCAGAAAAGATACAGTCAGCGATCAGTCGCTGGCTGTATCTTTAGATAACAGTGTTTTCAGTTCCTTCATAAACATATTGATGTCTTTAAACTGACGATAGACGGACGCAAAACGTACGTAGGCGACTTCATCCACTGGGTAGAGCTGTTCCATGACCAGCTCACCAATCTGCTGGCTATCCACTTCTGTGGCTGCTGTGTTGCGGATAGCATTCTCCACCTGGGATACGATCATATCCAGTTGCTCGACGGATACTGGACGCTTCTCGCAGGCTCGAATGAGACCGCGCAGCATTTTATCACGACTAAACTCTTCACGGCTGCCGTCTTTTTTGATGACCATGAGAGGGGTTTCCTCCACCATTTCAAAGGTGGTAAAACGCCTGGCACACTGCTCACATTCACGGCGGCGACGGATGGACTTGTTATCATTCGCAGGTCGCGAATCCAGCACTTTCGTGCCATTGTAGGCACAATACGGACATTTCATAATCTCACCACTTTCTTTTTCCAATAAATTCCCGAAGACTTTTAGTAATAATTTTGTCAAAACAGATCATAATATGTTTACCATATCGCGAGGAGGTGAACAACAATGGCACAAGGAAACAATGGCAACTCCAACAATCTGGTAGTCAGCAGATCCTCCGGCGCTCTGGAGCAAATGAAATTTGAAATCGCTCAAGAGTTGGGTATCAGCATTCCTCAAGATGGATACCAAGGTAATATGACTTCCTATGAGAACGGTTCGATCGGGGGCTACATCACAAAACGCCTCGTAACGATCGCCGAACAACAATTGGCAGGTCAATACCAATAATCGCGGTAATAATGCAAAAATAACAAGAAAAAGTGTCTGGATGGGCTGGTAAAAACAGCCTGTCCAACGCTTTTTTCATTTTAAAGCGAAAAGCTCATCATGTCATTAACTTGGATTTAAAAATCATTATAAATTTTCGTGTATTGCCTGTAGTAATAAATGACCCGCTGTACATAATGTCGTGTTTCACCAAAAGGGATTTGCTTGATGGACTCTTCTTTTCCATCCCACACTCCCTTATCCAGCCACTCTTGAACTTTACCCGGCCCTGCATTGTAAGCAGCTACGATTGCTACAGGATTATCCTGAAACTTTATGGATAGGTTATGCAAATACCAGGTTCCCAGCTCAATATTGGTGCCAGGCTCGTGCTTGACACTGTCCAGCGGAACCTTTTGAATCTGGGCGCTGTCCATAATCCAATTTGCCGTATTCGGCATAATCTGCATCAGCCCTAGCGCCCCCTTATGTGACTGCTTACTGGTTTTAAAATTGGTTTCTACACGGATAATAGACGCCACCAAAAATGGGTCTACTTCATACGTCTGTGAATACTGCCGAATCTCATCCTTATATTGAATTGGATAGAACCAAGACATCCAATTTGAATTAAGGAATAGAATCAGGACAAACCCGACAAACAAAATGAGCAGGACTCTTTTCTTTCGCAAAATATTCATGCAAGTCCCTTCCGCTGCCAAAATTGATCAATTTGTCGCTTCGTCTCAGTCTGTGTTCCGCTATTATCAATAACGATATCGGCTAAGCTTTTCTTTTGCTCAATATCCATTTGTGCGGACAGCCGAAGTCCAGCTTGCTCCTCCGTCAGACCGTCTCTGAGCACCAGACGCTGGAGCTGAATATCACGTGGTACGTACACAACCATAATTTCCTCGTACAAGCTCTCAAGCCCCGACTCGTACAGTAACGGAATATCTGCCAAAACAAGCTTGTTCGGCTGTTCCCGTTCGAATGCTTCCATGCGCATACGCATTTCCTCACGAATAGCAGGATGTGTAATATCGTTAAGTGCCTGCCGCTGGGCAGGGTCTCCGAATACAATCTCTCCCAGCTTTTTGCGATGCAGAGTTCCGTCACTGTTCACTATAGCTTGTCCAAAATGCTGTATGACCGCCGCCAACACCGGATGCCCCGGAAGCATCACTTCCCGGGCAATGGCATCTGCGTCGATCAGCAGCGCACCTTTGGCGACCAAAAGAGCCGACACGGTGCTTTTTCCGGTAGCAATACCTCCGGTTAATCCGATATTCATGCTCTTTCACCTCATAACAGCTTCAATATGCCCATCATAATCAGTAATAATGCCGGCAATACACCCAGCGCCTTCATAAATCGAAATGCTGATAGAAAAAAGCCTGCCTTCATCCCTGCAATCAAAAATGTTCCACTGAATAACGTAATAGCCAGCGCAGTAGACAGTGGCTGAAAACCAAGCATAGCTGCCCCGAGTCCCGCTCCGAACGCATCGACCGATAATGCAATACCCAGCCAAACCGCTTCGGTAGCAGATATACTGCCGGAACGGTCCATATCCGCAGCAGACGGGCTTCGAAGAATCCGAATAACAAGCCCCCATTTGCGAAACTCCAGAGAAAATACTGTTCGTTCCTGCTGCTCCACAGAAGCTTCTGCCGACAGATCTTTTCTTGAGCTGGGGAAAGACTCGGTATCAGCATTCTCCATACCCTCCTTCTCCCCAAGAACAGATCTGCTCGCTGGATCAGTCTGTTTTGTAAGAAGCAGACCCCGAGAGGGCTCCACTGAATCCTCTGGCAAATCCTCTTTGCGGTGCAGAGCTTGAATCAAAGAGTAACAGCCAATACAGATCAGGATGACAGCACCGAAAACGGTCGTATATACAGGAGACAGGACACGAGATAGTAATGCGCCCAATTGCATGGATATGCCGATCACCAAACCTGAACATACGGAGATGATAGCAATCGACAACAGTGGAATTTTCATTTTGCGCAGACCATATGTAACACCGACTCCGAAACTGTCCAAACTTAGCGCAAATGCCAGTAACAGCAGGGCTCCCCAATGATTAGCCACTCCAATTCCCTCCCATTGCGAAGGCAGGGTCTTATAACAACCGAAATCCTCCGCAGTATTGGTACTTGGAACAATATATGAGAGGGATGGGCTTGGGGTGACTGCGCCTGTTTAGCGCAGAGGCTGGCAGACCGGACAATGATGTGTGCCCCGTCCGGCTACAACAGATTTTTCGATCAATGTACCACAGTTGATGCAAGGCTTCGCGTTACGTCCATAGATTTGCAATTGATGCTGGAAGTCGCCCGCTTTGCCCTGTCCATTCACGAACGATTTAATGGACGAGCCTCCAACCTGAATGGACGCACCTAGCGTGGAGACAATCGCCTCATGCAAGACATGAAATTGGCTATCCGTTAGGCTTTTGGCTGGCTGTGCTGGATGAATCCCCGCCTTAAACAACGATTCATCTACATAGATATTCCCGATGCCCACCACATATGACTGGTTTAACAGCGCTGCCTTGATCGAAGTCGAACGAGTTCCAACAGCGGCACGCAGCATTTCTGGTGTAAAGGCCTCGTCCATCGGTTCCAGGCCAAGTTTGTTCAGCGGCTTTTCCAGCAAATCCTGTCCTGCTGGAAATAAGTGCATCGTGCCAAACTGGCGCACATCCTGATAACGCAGCTCCGTACCATCTTTAAAATGAAAGATGACATGGGTATGCTTTTCCACAGGATCATGTTGTGAATATAATCCATATCGCCCTTCCATTCGAAGATGGGAGACCAGCACCAGCCCGTCCAGCAAAATCCGCAGAAACTTTCCGCGTCTCTCCACCCCTGTAATCCGGTGATCAGCCAATTCCATGGCAAAAGCGTGGATATCATCGGGCCGTTGAATGATCCGCGGCAGATTCACAGTGACATGATCTATATGTTTATCAACGATAAGCTCGTTTAGCGTTCGTTTAATGGTTTCTACTTCCGGTAATTCCGGCATGATGTCTTCACCTCACCCTATATTATAACGGAAGCAGCGTCAAATTGGGACTATCTACTCATTGAAATATCTTATTTGGCCTCATACCAATTGCTGCCATAGCTTACTTCGGCTTTGAGCGGCACAGCCAGCTTTAATGCAGCTTCCATGGTAGCCGGGACAAGCTCTTTCATCGTTTCCATTTCCTCAGGCGGAACCTCGAATACAAGCTCATCATGTACTTGGAGCAGCATTCTGCTACGAAGATTACGTTCACGTAGCGCTTTATCCATCTGTACCATCGCCAACTTGATAATATCGGCTGCGGTGCCTTGAATCGGCGTATTCATCGCTGTACGCTCGGCGAATGAACGCAGGTTGAAATTGCTGGCGTTAATCTCCGGCAAATAGCGTCTGCGTTCCAACAGCGTTTTTACGTAGCCGTCCCGCTTCGCATCCTTCACAATATCATCCATGTAACGGCGAACGCCTTGGAACACATCAAAATACTGGTCGATAAAGCGAGCCGCTTCCTTCCGCGTAATATTCAAATTTTGTGACAGACCATAATCACTGATCCCGTAGACAATCCCAAAGTTGACTGCCTTCGCAGAACGCCGCATATTGGAGTCCACATCTTCCGCTGCTACACCGAACACATCGGATGCGGTCTTGGTGTGAATGTCCATATCGTGGACAAAGGCTTCCTTCAAACGTTCATCATCCGAAATATCAGCCAGCACCCGCAGCTCAATCTGTGAGTAGTCTGCCGCCAAAATAGACCAGCCCGGTTCGGACGGAACAAATACTTTGCGGATTTTGCGACCTTCTTCAAGACGAATCGGAATGTTTTGCAAATTCGGAAATTGACTACTCAAGCGTCCAGTTGCTGCAACCGTCTGCCGGAAATACGTATGCACCTTACCCGTTTTCTCCGAAATTTCTTTAAGCAATCCTTCAACATACGTCGATTGGAGTTTGGCAATGGTACGGTACTGCAAAATGTTTTGTACAATATCATGATAGGGGGCCAGCTTTTCCAGTACCTCCGCATCGGTCGAGTACCCCGTTTTCGTCTTTTTAATGACAGGTAAACCCAGTTTATCAAACAAAATCTCACCCAACTGCTTAGGCGAATTCAGATTGAACTCTACTCCGGCAATGCTGTAGATCTCGTTCACCAACGTTGCGATCTGGGCTTCAAATTCTTTACCCAAAGCACGCAGTTCTTCTACGTTCACCAAAATGCCCTGCTTCTCCATATCCGCCAAAATGCGGGACAACGGCATCTCCAGCTCATGAAACAGCTTGTGCATTTCCGTTTTCTCCAACTCAGCCTGCTGCACAGGCACCAAAGCTTCAATCACCGCTGCCTTACGCGCCACATGATCAGACAGTACATCCACGTCAGGAACTTTATATTTAGCTCCTTTGCCGAACACTTCTTCGTCAGGACGGATCGAAGACAAGCCATATTTGGCTGCCAATCCGCTCAATGTCTGGTTTGCATCAGTTGGGTCCAGCAAGTATCCTGCCAATTGCACATCAAACTCGGCACCTGCAAACTCAATTCCATGCCAGTGTAAAGCCAAATCCGTACGATGCAGATCATGACCGCGTTTTTTGCGTTCAGGGTCAGCAAGCCATTCGCGAATAGGTGTAGCTGTATCGCTTTGCAGTACATCCAGTGTCATAAAAAACTGCTGTCCCGTTGCGGCAAATATCAGACCTACGATGTCAGCATGATGCGGATTATCGCCATGCGTCTCAACATGCAGCACATCCACATGATCCAACACTTCTACCAATTCGCTAATCCGCTGCTCATCCAGCACTGTTACGTCAGCCGCGGCTTCCTCTACGTCTACCCCAGTACTGCCAACCTCACCTGAAAAAGATAAACGTTCCAGCAAGGACTTGAACTCCAGCTTCGCCAGAGCTGGCCCGGCTGTTTCTGCTTGCAGCCCGCCGAAGGCCACATCTTCCAGCTGCTTGTCCAACGTTACGTCCCGATAAATGGTCGCCAAATCTTTGCTCATTCGCGCATCGTCAGCATGTGTCTCAACGCGTTCTTTCATTTTACCCTTCAGCTCATTCGTGTGCGCCAGCACTTCTTCGACTGAACCGTATTGATGCAGCAGCTTGAGCGCTGTTTTTTCACCCACGCCGGGAATACCAGGAATATTGTCCGACGTATCGCCCATCAGGCCCTTAAGATCAATAATTTGCAGCGGCTTCAGCCCATATCGTTCCTGAATTTGCTCAGGTCCATACGTCTCCACCTCAGTAACCCCTTTGCGAGTCAAGCCGACTGTGACATGGTCTGAAGCCAATTGAAGCATATCCTTGTCCCCGGTCACGACCAGCACATTGAAGCCGGCTTCGTCCGCTGTCTTGGACAGGGTCCCTATAATATCGTCCGCCTCATAGCCATCCAATTCAAACTGGGCAATGCCGAAAGCGGTCAATAGCTCTTTCAGCAACGGAAATTGCTGGGACAGCTCTGGCGGGGTTTTCTCCCGTCCACCTTTGTAATCCTCGTATCCCTTATGGCGAAACGTTATTTTACCGGCATCGAAGGCAACCAGCATATGTGTTGGTTTGTGCTCCTCTAAGAGCCGCAATAACATCGTCGTAAATCCGTATACCGCGTTCGTCTGTTGCCCGCTCGAATTCGTTAACGGTGGCATAGCAAAAAACGCCCGGTAAATGATACTGTTACCATCTATAAGCATGAGTTTATCCATTTAGCACCTCGCAAGTTCATCAATGCATTCGTAACGTTCTTACGTTTTACGCATTCCTCTTCCTATCTTAACATACAAGACTCCTTTTTCAGAAAAAAACGGCTGCTTCCTAACCAAATTTGCCTTTTGCTCAAAGACAAGTCTGGGTCAGAAACAACCGCTATATACCTGAAAGCTCTACTGGTTCAAATCTGGTCTCTCCCCTGTCACGAGATATACAGTGCTTTCACCGATATTCGTAGCATGGTCACCAATTCGTTCAATGTATCGTCCTACAAGCAACTGCAGCATAGCTTGTGAAGCCTCTGCCGGCTTTTCTACCATAAAGGCGTACAGATCGCTGATCATGTGGCTATACATGGAATCCACACGATCATCCTCTTTGGCCATTTTGTAGGCCAGATCTGTGTTTTCATCCAAATAGGATTTGATCGCATCATCTATCATTTCTTTAACAATGGAAGCCATGTGCGGAATATCCACCAGCGGCTTAATGATCTGCTGCCCTTCCAGACGAAGGGTCACCTTGGCAATATCAAGTGCCAAATCGCCCATTCGTTCCAGATCACTGGAAATTTTAAATGCAACAATGATTCGGCGCAAATCCTTCGCTACCGGCTGCTGGGTAATAATGAGCTTGGAACCCATATCGAGAATATTCTCTTCCAGCGTATTGAGGGATGCATCATTTTTGACCACCTGCTGAGCCAATTCTGTATTTTTGGTCTGCAAACATTCAATGGCCTGATCGAGCGCCTTCGAAACGTGTGCACCCATTTCGCGCAGTACGGCTCTCAGTTCGTCTAACCCTTCATCAAAACCTTTTCTACGTATCATTTCGAAGTCACCCCTTCTGGCATATTCATCTGGTAGGCTTTAGCCAAATCGCCCTGAAATATAATCTTCCGTACGTGAATCTTGCGGCGTGGAAAACATCGTCTGTGTGTCCGCCGCTTCCACCACAACACCATTCAAAAAGAACGCAGTTCTACCAGACACACGCGCTGCCTGATGCATGTTATGCGTCACCATGACAATGGTATACGTGTCTCGCAATTCCTGAACCAGTTCTTCAATTTTCATCGTGGAGATCGGATCCAGCGCAGATGTCGCCTCGTCCATAAGCAAAATATCTGGTTGTACAGCAAGCGCCCGGGCAATGCACAACCGCTGCTGTTGTCCACCGGACAAGCTCAGAGCTGAACGCTTCAAAAAGTCCTTGACCTCTTCCCAGAGTGCCGCCTGCCGCAGGCTTTGCTCGACCAATTCGTCCAACTTGTCCTTTTGCCGAACTCCATGCAGACGCGGGCCGTAAGCCACGTTATCATAAATCGATTTGGGAAACGGGTTAGGCTGTTGAAAAACCATTCCCACCTGCTTCCGCAGAGTTTCTACTTCCATAGTATCGCCGTATATATCCTGACCTGCGATACTCACGGTGCCTTCAATACGTGTTCCCGGTATCATGTCATTCATCCGGTTTAGCGTACGCAGCAGGGTCGATTTGCCGCAGCCGGACGGGCCGATAAAGGCAGTTACCGTTTTTTCAGGAATATCGAGGTTTATATGTTTCAGCGCGTGAAATTTCTCATAATATAAATTCAGCTTATCAATCCGGATTACGGAATCATTCATGGATTTATGATCTCCTTCGTGTTGCAGTTATGATCCTCAAGCATTGCACCTGATTTGCACAATATGAAGATTATATAAGCTGTGTGTAAATTTAGTGTGGTGGATTTGTTAACGGTATGTAAAATGATCAAGAACTTAGCATGAGCTCAAGCTCCTGCGCAATTTCGGCTGCATTTAAAGCTGCTTCCTCTGCGGAACGGGACATTTCGCTGTTTTTGGCTTCAATTTCATCGACGGCCTGCAGTAGTTTGGCAAAAGTTTGTGTTCCGGCAGAAATATATTGAGAACCTGTATGAATCTGCTGCATACTCGTATCCGTCAGTTCAGCGGTGTCACGCAGCATTTGCTCGATATGGGTGAGTAAGCCTGTAATCTGCGTGGAAAAAGCTTTCGTCTGGAGTGACATATTCCGCACCTCCTGAGACACAATCTGGAAGCCTCGCCCGTGTTCGCCAGCATGCGCCGCTTCAATGGACGCGTTGATCGCCAGCAGTCCGCTGTGATCTGCCAATGCACGAATGGATGAGGCCATGCCCGCAATGTCATTCAGCGATTGCGTCAACGCCGTCATTTGCTCATGCTGGCGTTTCATTTGCTCCGTAACCGCACGATAGAGAGCAAAACATCCTCCAGTTCTACTTTGCCACGACGGGATAATTCACTCATTGAGCGGGTTAGCCGCACACTGTCATCGGCCTCTTTAGCTGCATCCAGCACAGTCAGCTGAATACGCTGGACTCCGTCATAGCTATGCCGAATCACATCTCCCCGCTCTTCGTCCGCTTCTCTTTGCATTCGCTGCACGACGGACAGGATATCACGAATCGTGAGTACACCGAGTAACCGTGTTCCTTCCTTAATCAACACACAATCGTAAAAACGCTGATCTTCGCGCAGCATCGCCAGTTCCACAATGTCCGATGCCTGGCTTTTCAGATCCACAATTAATGTATCGGGGTCGGCAAATAGGGCCGCAGGCTTGTCATAGAACAACGCCGCAGCAAATCTGCCCGTAAAATGGCGATTGTACGCATCTCTCATAATAATGCCCAATGGAAGATCATTTTTATCCACAACAATGACACAAGGAATATCTTCCTGTGTTTTCATAAGGGCTAACAGTTCTTTACAAGACATATCCGTACCAATGATCGGAACCTCCCGGCATGGCACATAGGTAGTAATCGACTTGTATGCTTCACGTTCAATCACGGCAGTGGAATTCGGCTGGGTCTTTGGTTCCGTTATCATCGTTCTGAAGTCCCCTTTTTTTAACTACTTGGAGTGACGGAAACATCATATCGGTCATTTGTTGATTCTAGCGACTAGTTTTGTTAATGAAATGTAAAATCACAAAATGGACACAAAGGTCCCCGGACACTGCCCTGAATAAAGAAAAACGCTCCTCATTTATAATAAATGAGAAGCGCTTCTTTTTTTATTTACAACCAGCTTGTACCCCACTCCACGGATTGAATCAATATGAACCGAGTCGGGATCTAGCTCCAGCTTTTTACGTAAGGAACTGACGTGTACATCTACGGTCCGTTGCCCGCCAATGTAGTCAAAACCCCAAACAGCATTCATCAGATCATCTCGGGTTAATACCACACCCGGCTTGCGGGACAAATAAAGAAGCACCTCAAATTCCTTTGGTCTTAAGCTGATGGACTGACCTCCAAGAATGACTTCATATTTTTCAGGGTAAATCTCCAGCTCGCCCAATTGAATTTTGGAGCTATCTTTCTGATCAGACAACACTCCTTCATCCCCACCGGAAGTTCTTCGCAGCACAGCCGTCACGCGGGCCAACAGCTCAGAAACGCCAAAAGGCTTCGTGATGTAATCATCCGCACCCGACTTCAGCCCTTGGACAACCTCGGCTTCACCGTTTTTGGCCGTTAAGATAATAATAGGCGTCGTCAGCCCCTGATGGCGAAGTCTGCTCAGAATGTCCAGCCCGTTCATTCCCGGCAGCATCAAATCCAGCAGGATCAAATCGTAGGACTCTCTGGAGGCTTTCTCAAACCCGGCACTGCCATGATCCTCCGTATCCACTTCGAAGCCTTCTTGTATCAAATTGTAGGATAGCAATCTGGCAAGCGTTGGTTCATCCTCAATAACCAGCAAGCGTTGTCCCATAAATAACTTCATCTCCTGTTTACCTGTTAAAGGCGCATTGGTCAAAATCCTGAAACTTTTTCCATACTCATGCGACACCCGTTTATTTTATCACGGCATTGTTAACAGAATGTAAAAAATGTTCTAGTTCATTCTTCCTGTTGCAATAGCGGTAATTCAACTGTAAATGTGGTACCCAATCCAAGCTCACTTTCCACCGAAAGGGTGCCATGATGCAAATCGACCAAGTGCTTGACGATCGACAATCCCAGCCCCGTTCCGCCAGAGTTGCGCGAGCGACCTTTGTCCACCCTGTAAAAGCGCTCAAAGATACGTGGCAGGTCCTTCTTCGGAATTCCAATACCTGTATCACTGACTGTAAATACGACCTTTTCGGTGTCATTATCCCGCTGTATCGTTAGAACCTTAATCTTTACCTTGCCACCATCAAGTGTATAGTTGATGCCATTAGACAAAAGGTTCAGAAAAATCTGCTGAAGCTTATCTTCATCTGCCTCCATAAACAGCTCATCCGGGATATCCATGTGTAATGAAATTCTTTTTTTGGCAGCTACATTGTTCAGTTTTTCCAGCAATGATTCTATGAACGACGAAACGTGCACCGGCGAGCATTCCAGAGGGGAACGCTTGGACTCGATTTTGGATAGCTCCAGAATGTCACCGATCAACCGATTCAATCGTTCGCTTTCATCATATATAATTTGCAAAAATGAACGGGCCGTCTCCTCATCTTTAACCCCGCCACCGAGCAACGTCTCGGCAAAACCCTTGACTGCGGCAATCGGCGTTTTTAGCTCATGAGAAACGTTAGCCACAAATTCGCTCCGCATATTTTCCAACCGTCGAATAGCCGTAATATCCTGTAAAAGGAACAGCATCCCCCGGTATCCGCCCTCATCCTCATACATCGGAACACCGTCCAGCAACACGAGTCTCTCCTCGGGATTGTACAAATGAACTTCACCATGCAGCCTTTCTCGGCTTTGTATACTGCCCTCAATTAGCTTTGTGAGCTCATAATGCTTCTTCAGCTCATGATACGGCTTGTCTGTCACCCGTTTACCCACGACACCGAGCATTCGCTCAGACTCACGGTTTACAAGCGCAATACACTCATTTGCATCAATCATTAGAATTCCGCCTGTCATATTACTCATGACACTCTGGAGCAGATCCTCATTGTCACGTATCGTTTTCATTTGGTTTTGGAGACTATCAGCCATACGATTAATGGCTTCACCCAGTTGCCCTACCTCGTCCCGGCGCTGCACACCAACCCTTGCGTCATAATCCAGTCCTGATATACGGTTGGCTACCCCAGTAATATGTTCAATGGGCGAGGTGAGACTGCGAGCAATACGATAGCTCACCAGTCCAGCAGCAATAAACAGCAACACTAGACCAATCCCGATGGCCGTCCAGCCGCGCTGCACTCCCTCCTCCACCGCTTTCAGACTCATGGACAAACGGATATATCCGTCAAAACCCTTATCCGATACAACAGGCTCTGCAACGTATAGCATGTTCCGCTGCAAGGTTTCGCTGTAACGAATCGTGCGTCCAATCTTCTCTGTTGAAGCTTGCTGAATTTCTTCACGAGATGCGTGGTTTTCCATCTTTCGCGGATCGCTTAACGAATCTCCAACCACCGTCCCGTCCTTGCGAATGAAGGTCACCCGCGATTCCGTAAGACGAGCAATTTCCTTCGCCTTTTGAGAATAATAAGAGACATAATCCGTGCTGGACAGGGCATCTGCATTAACAAAAGGGAATGTAGCTCGAAGCAGGTCGATCTCCCGTCCCATGTTCTCCTCTAGCACCTTCATATTCGAATTTTTAAAAATTTGTCCCATCGTGATTCCAGCAGCAAGGACAGATACGCCAATCAAAATCAGCATGATCAGGGTAAGCCTGAAACGAAACGATTTCATAAAATATGCCCATCCTTTATGTAAGTTAAGTCTCATTCTACAGGCTACCTTCATTATGTTCCACTGTGAAAAGAAAAAAGGCTAGGGCATAACACAGCCCTAACCTTTTCCTTGTCCTTTTATCCGTTTATAACTTCACCGCCATTGATATGAATAACCTGTCCGCTTACATAAGAAGAATCATCTGAAGCAAGGTACACATAGGCTGGCGCCAATTCTTCCGGCTGACCCGGACGCTTCATTGGCTGCGCTCCTCCAAACTCGCTGACCGTCTTAGCATCAAATGTAGACGGGATTAACGGTGTCCAGATCGGCCCTGGTGCTACAGCGTTCACCCGAATGCCTTGATCCGCCAAATTGAGTGAAAGGGAACGTGTAAAGGATGTGATTGCCCCTTTGGTCGATGAATAATCAATGAGTGTCTTGTTCCCAGCATACGCGGTAATCGATGTGGTGTTGACGATCGTGCTCCCTTTCTTCAAATGCGGCAATGCTGCTTGCGTCAAGAAGAACATACCGAAAATATTCGTTCGGAACGTGCGCTCTAACTGTTCTTTGGTGATATCCTCCAGCTTTTGCTGTGGATGCTGCTCCGCTGCATTGTTCACAACGATGTCGAGCTTGCCCAGTTCGTTAACTGTCTGTTGAACCGCTTTTTTGGCAAATTGATCATCTCCGATATCGCCAGGAATCAACACGCATTTGCGTCCCTCCTGTTCCACCTGACGTTTTGTTTCTTCCGCATCCTTATGCTCATTCAAGTAGATGATGGCTACGTCCGCACCTTCTTTGGCATACGTGACAGCTACAGCCCGACCAATTCCACTGTCCCCACCAGTAATAAGTGCAACTTTACCTGTTAGCTTGCCAGCGGCTTTGTAAGTTGGTTTTTCAAATTGGGGTGCAGGCGACATTTTGGACTCAATCCCCGGTTGCTGGTCCTGATGCTGTGGGGGCAAAGTTTGCTGAGGTTGATTACTTTTAGACATTGTACATTCTCCCTTCAAAATCAGATATTTTTTAGGATGCAACATTTGCATCCACTCTACTCCTGAATTACCACACAAAGTTATTCGTTAAACGAAAAAAGAACAATGTAGTGATTTGAGCGCAAAAAAAACGGCCTATGCTTATTCAGCACAGACCGTTTTTCAATTTAGCATTTGTCATCATTCGATTATAGACTCTCACTAAATGCATAATTAAATAATATGGCTGTATACCATTAAAAACGTAATTAAAATCAGGAAGACAGCAAGCAGCGTACTGAACATTCGCATTTTGCCAGCATATTGCGTAATAGGCTGTTGGCTACGAATCGCTTCCAGCGACAGCCGTAACGGCTTACCCATGGCTCCCGCAATACCAGAAATGGCGAGAAACAACAGCAAAACGACAACAATCCATGCTACCGAATAAGAACCCCAGGGAAAAATCATATAGATACCGCTAACAAGCACTAAGATCAGCGCAAATTGAGCCAAACGGTTCAATAGCTGAACAGCCGATATCGTTCCTTCCTGCACGCTAGGAGCCAATTTGTCGATTTTGCCCACCACGAAGGGGAGCAATAAATAAAAACCCATCGCCAGTGATCCAATAATGTGAATAAAAAACATTTTACAACCTCCACTTCTTTGTTTTCTTACAAACTTTTTTTCCATAGAACGATCATATTCCAACGAATGTCTACCATCTTTTCAGTGTTTTGGGACATGCTTTTCTATGTCAGGATTTTGCAAAGTCCTCATGTAACTATCAATGCATATGAACTCTATTATACCGGGGAAGTGAGTCAAAGCAAAGGAATAAGGAAGAAAACGAATAGATTCCCTATATTCTGTTTATGAGTAAAAGAGGTGTCCCGCGGCCATGACTATGGCTTAGGGACACCTCTTCAGGTAATAGTCACCGTTTTAGTAGAAAATTGAATCTAAACGGTAACTATTTTAATCACACTGCGGACCGACTCCGCGGATTGATCGAGCGCTGCTTTTTCTTCGGCTGTCAATTCCAACTCGAACACTTTTTCGATGCCATTGCCACCAAGAAGTGTCGGTACGCCAAGGAATAAATCCTGATAGCCGTACTCTCCCTCCAGATAGGCGATGACTGGGATAATCCGTTTTTTGTCTTTTACAATCGCTTCCGTCATCTGTGCAAGCGAAGCTGCCGGAGCATAATATGCGCTACCATTACCCAACAGGTTGACGATCTCTCCGCCACCGCCGCGTGTACGTTGTACGATCGCTTCGATACGTTCCTGCGAAATCAGAGTTTCGATAGGTATACCCCCAACACTGGAATAGCGTACCAGGGGCACCATATCATCACCGTGGCCCCCCATAACGAAGCCGCGCACGTCTTCGACGGAAACGTTAAGCTCTTGTGCAATAAAGGTACAATATCGCGCTGTATCCAGCACACCGGATTGGCCAATAACCCGATTTTTCGGGAAACCCAGCGTTTGGTAGGCAGTATAGGTCATAGCATCTACCGGATTGCTCAGAATAATAACAATAGAATCTGGCGCATACTTCTTCACGTTCTCACAAACGGATTTTACAATTCCTGCGTTCGTATTTACCAAATCATCACGGCTCATACCCGGCTTGCGTGCAATCCCAGCTGTAATAATGACGATATCTGAGTTAGCTGCATCCTCGTAATTGGAAGTGCCCGTGATCTGACTGTCAAATCCCTGTACCGGACCGGCCTCCAAAATATCAAGCGCCTTGCCTTTGGTCGGATTCTCTAGTTGCGGAATATCGATCAGTACGATATCACCTAGCTCCTTTTGAGCCAGCAGCAATGCGGTAGTGGCACCGGTAAAACCGGCGCCAACAATGGATATTTTTTTACGTTGAATGGACAAGTGGTATTCCCCTTCCTTACAGGTTACTAATAATGGTATCTGCGAACTCGGAGCATTTCACTTGTGTAGCACCATCCATCAGACGAGCAAAGTCATAAGTTACAATCTTCTTATTAATGGACGTCTCCAGCCCTTTGTAAATCAGGTCAGCCGCTTCTTTCCAACCCAAGTGTTCAAGCAACATTACGCCCGACAGAATGACGGAACCAGGGTTCACTACATCTTTGTCGGCGTATTTTGGTGCTGTACCATGTGTAGCTTCAAAGATAGCATGCCCTGTTACATAGTTAATGTTCGCACCTGGCGCAATACCAATTCCACCAACTTGGGCAGCAAGAGCATCGGACAGATAGTCCCCGTTCAGGTTGAGCGTAGCAATCACATCAAATTCAGAAGGACGAGTCAGTACTTGCTGAAGTGCGATATCAGCAATCGCATCCTTGATAATGATTTTGCCTGCATCTTCAGCTGCTTTTTGAGCTGCATTAGCCGCATCCTCACCGTCTTTTTCCTTGATTACGTCATATTGGGCCCAAGTAAATACTTTATCTGCAAATTCTTCCTCAGCCACTTCATAACCCCAGTTTTTGAAGGCACCCTCGGTAAATTTCATAATGTTACCTTTGTGTACAAGCGTTACACTCTTGCGTCCGTGGTCAACTGCATACTGAATGGCTGCCCGTACCAGACGCTTTGAACCCTCGGAAGAAACTGGCTTAATGCCAATACCAGAGGTTTCAGGGAAACGGATTTTGTTCACACCCAGCTCTTGCTGGAGGAACTGAATAACCTTTTTCACGTCTTCGGACCCTTCAGCATACTCGATCCCCGCGTAAATATCTTCTGTGTTCTCACGGAAAATAACCATATCTACCAATTCAGGACGTTTCACTGGAGAAGGAACACCGTTAAAATAACGAACAGGACGCAGACATACGTATAAATCCAGTTCCTGACGCAATGCCACATTCAACGAACGGATACCACCGCCAATAGGTGTCGTAAGTGGACCTTTAATGGCTACAATATACTCACGGATGGCTTCCAAAGTATCGTTAGGGAGCCATTCGCCGTATGTATTGAAAGCTTTCTCACCAGCGAATACTTCATACCAGGCAATCTTTTTGCTGCCGTTATATGCTTTTTCTACAGCTGCGTCCAGTACGCGCTTGGAGGCTTTCCAGATATCGCGACCCGTGCCGTCACCTTCGATAAACGGAATTACCGGATGGTTCGGAACCTGTAGTTGACCGTTATCAATCGTAATTTTTTCGCCTTCAGTTGGGAGCTCAAACTTTTCAAATTTCGCCATAAGTTCCTTTTCCTCCTCAGATATAAATGGGTACAGGACGAAAGACATGATCTTTATCACAGACAAAAACGTACATCTTTCGTCGTCCCCTCTATTGTACCTTATTTTTTAAATTCAGGGTATACAACCTCAATCTTCCTTCGACAAGGGATTAGCGCAACTCTGGTGATACGTATTTTTGATCCATTGGACCTGTATATTCGGCGCGAGGACGAATCAGGCGATTATTTTCATACTGCTCTAAAATGTGCGCTGTCCAACCGGATACACGACTCATAGCAAAAATAGGTGTAAACAGGTCTCTCTTGATACCCAGTTGGGTATACACAGAGGCAGAATAAAAATCCACATTGGGCTTCAAGCCTTTTTGTCCTGTTACAATTTCCTCAATTCGAACTGACATATCAAACAACGTTGTGTCGCCGTTCATTTCCCCCAGCTCGCGGGACATTTTGTGCAAGTGCTTGGCACGCGGATCACCGTTTTTATAGACTCGGTGTCCAAAGCCCATAATTTTTTCGCGATTATCCAGTTTCGCCTGGATATAGGAGTCCAACTGATCCAAACCACCAATCTCCTCCAGCGTTTTGGCCACAGCCTCATTGGCTCCACCATGCAGTGGTCCTTTTAAAGCTCCAATTGCAGACGTGATTCCGGAATAAATATCCGACAATGTGGCTACCGTTACACGCGCAGCAAAGGTAGAGGCATTTAATTCATGATCGGCGTGCAGCACGAGAGCCTGATTGAACGCTTTAATAGCCGTCTCCTCTGGATCCTTGCCAGTCAGCTGATACAAAAAGTTTTCAGCGATAGAAATACCTTTTTTAGGCGCAATCGGCTCCAAGCCCTCGCGTATACGTGCTATAGCTGCCACAATGGTAGGCAATTGCGCCTGAAGCTTGACGGTTTTGGTCACATTAGACTCTCTCGACATATCATCCGCCTCTGGGTCATACAAAGCGAGAGACGATACGGCTGATCTCAAGGCAGCCATCGTGCTCAAATCTTTCGGATATAACTTTAATTGAGTAACAATTTCATCCGGAATAGCAGCGTATTCGCTTAACTGGTTGCGAAGCTCCTGCAATTGCTCTTTATCAGGTAATTTCCCAAACCACAACAAATAAGCTACCTCTTCAAAATCGGCGTTAACAGCCAAATCATCAATGTTATAACCCCGGTACGTGAGAACGCCATCTACGATAGAGCTTATGGAGGAAGTGGTCGCTACGATCCCTTCCAGACCTTTAGTCGCTGTCATCGTTACATCTCTCCTTTGTAAAAACATTGTGAACGGACTTGCAATGTAAACATTTTCAAAAGTAAGATATGCCTTTTAAATAGCCGAGTAATGTTAACGCCATATGTCAATATTTAAACCTTCTTTCACTATACTGGATTTTGTCGTTTATGTGAACATTGAGGGCTATTCCAACACATTCAAATGTTTTATCGCTTCCATAAATAAATTTTTGAAACCCCTTACAAAAAATATTGATTCATTTGCACTTTTTTACACAGGTCTTGTCTCCCCCCTTTCCCGCATATGTATAGTAGAGCATTTATTTTATGAAATACTATCGTAAAAGAAAGGAGTCGTGAGAGCTTGAGCCGGTTAATCCTGAATCGCATATTTCGTGCTCTATGGGTGGCAATCGTGATTGTAGCTCTGTTATTGGGCATATATGTGCTTTTCCCTCTCGTCTATCCTTTCCTATTCGCCTGGCTTGTGGCTTATGCCATGAATCCATTGGTTGGTTTTCTGCGTAACAAAGCCCGTATGCCACGTTGGACGGCTGTCACGGTCTCATTATTTGTATATTTAGGTGGAATTGCAATTATCCTGTCTGCAGCAATCACCCGCATGGTTCGAGAAGTTATAAAGTTAGCCATGACTTTTGACGGGCATATTGAGCGTTTTAAAAGCCTGTTTATCGATTGGACACAAAGCGATTTGATTCAAAATGTAATTATTGAAATTAACCATTTCATCCGGGATAATCCGGATTACCAACACACCATTAACAGTAATATTGATAAAACAACTCAAACCGTCAGTTCGGCTGTCACTACGCTAGTCGCTCAATTTTTTAATGGGGTTTTGAACTTGCTGACCTCTCTGCCTAATATGGGAGCAGTTCTAATGGTTATTGTATTAGCAGCTTTTTTTATTAGTAAGGATTGGGACCGACATAGTCGGATGCTCGCAAACACGGTTCCTGATACGATTCGCAAGCCATTGTCGGATATATGGCACGATCTACGTAAAGCACTGTACGGCTATTTGCGTGCACAGTTTATTATCATCTCCATTACGGCATTAACGGTCATTGTTGGGCTGTTCATATTGCGTGTGGAATCCGCCTTTACCATCGGTTTAATGATCGGGCTGGTGGACTTGCTACCTTATTTGGGGGTTGGCATTGTGATGATTCCGTGGATACTGTATACGTATATGTCTGGTAATTTGGCGCTAGGGGTAGGATTGTCGATCCTTTATATCATCCTGTTGATTGGACGACAGATCGTGGAGCCTAAGGTGCTGGCCAGCAGCGTGGGCTTAAACCCGCTTCCCACCCTTATCGGTATGTTCATCGGGCTCAAGCTATTTGGCGTTTTAGGACTCATTATCGGACCTGTATCACTCATTGTCGTTGATGCACTGAATCGTGCGAATGTCATTCAGGACTTGCGCAATTATATTCTCGCAGGAAGAGTCCGCTAGATCATGGATAGGAAAAACGGCAGCTCACGTCAAAACCGCCGAAACGTAATACTGCCGTTTTTCATTTTTTTCTCCAGCCACTTTAATAAAAAACGTCGGTACAACGCTCGTGTTAAAGGGAACACCAACGTAAAACCAATAATATCTGTTAAAAATCCGGGGATAAGCAGCAAACTCCCACCAAAAAAGACACATAATCCATCCAGCATTTTACGGCCGGGCATTTGTCCCCGATTCATTTCATTTTTCGCATCGGCAATCACCTTACGACCTTCAAATTGCATCATGGCAGCCCCGATTAGCGTCGTCAGAATGATGAGTAAAATCGTTTTGCCTGCTCCAATCCAGTGACTTACCCATATAAACCCGTATAGCTCCGCCAAAGGAATGAGCAGCAGCAACAGCCACAGACGTTTACGCATCATCATGACTTCTGTCCCTCCCCGCCTGTAAAAGCAAACCTTAATGCAGTGTACAGCTCAGGTAGCGCCTGGTCCAGTCGAACGGGCTTCCATTCGGTGTTCACCCATACGTGACGTGTCATCCCAGTGACGAGCAGCTCTCCCGGCAGCGTGTCTGCCTGGGTCCATACCTTTCCCAGATACCTTTGATGCTCATCATCCGTTACCCGCCGAACCTCATAGATATAGTTTAGACGCAGTCTGGAGAAGTCGGTAATTGCGGTATAAACGGTAATTAAATCATCATATCGAGCAGGACTCGCATATTTCGCATTGATTTCAATAACTGGCAGTAAAACTCCACGTTCCTCCATGCTCCGATAGTTAAAACCCGTCTGTCGGATCATTTCGGTACGCCCGATCTCAAACCAGTTCAAATAATTTGCATGATATACGACCCCCATCTGGTCGCTTTCCTGATAACGGACACGTAGCGGTGCGCCATACCAGCGTAATTCCGTTTGTTTCTCCTCTTGAGTCATACAAGCTCTCCTATCTTTGTGCATCTTTATCTCTATTTTGCCCTCTCTCCATTAAACCATATTTACAGCCCGGGAACAAAAAGAGGGCAGACCGACCGGTCCTCCCTCGCAAATCATATATAATAATGCCTTTATTATTGTGGCAACGGCTTGGACAGTTTATAATATCCGCTATCCGAAGCCAGCTTAAGCAAGCTCTTAGCTTGGCTTCCCGCCCAGGCGTAACCGAGTCGTCTTTCCTCACTAATTTTCATGATGTCGGTATACTTTTTGCCATCCCGGTCTGAAAAGAAGTATTTATTGTCTTCCACATTATAGAACCGATACCACATTACACTCGATGCGTCCTTTTGGAAAAACTCCGGACCTTGACGATTGTATTTCATACCGTCGATTCGGTTCGCGTCAAACCATTTCAAAGCACTTTGAGCCGCTTTTTTCACTTCAGCGGTTTGCGGCTGGGACATGAGAAAAGCAGTAATGCCTACTGATTCCGTAGTTGTTTTGGAAGGT
Source organism: Paenibacillus sp. CMM36 (assembly GCF_053570945.1). NCBI lineage: Bacteria > Bacillati > Bacillota > Bacilli > Caryophanales > Paenibacillaceae > Paenibacillus > Paenibacillus sp. CMM36. The sequence goes on along the minus strand of NZ_JBSEDY010000001.1, from coordinate 615,659 downwards.
AACTCAAATGCCCGGGCTTCAACAGATGCATAAGTAGCCGGATCGTGCTGTGCACCCCAGATTGTTGGTGTACCATTATTTACAATTTGAGATTTAATTGTGTACTGGATACCTTTGTTTAGCGCTTGCTGAAGTCTGGAGCGGTAAGAGTTATCCAGAATATCGCTATCAAACGGCTGCTTCTTGTTCACGATATCGTCAGCCAAAACCATAACTCTGACCATTGCATCATCATTATAAGTTACAGCATCGGAATAATTACCACGTTTAGGGTATACTTGAGGCCAGCCACCGGAGGAATATTGAGAAGTTAGTACGAAGTCAACTGCTTTTTGTACACTGATCTTAATGTCTTTATTTTTGGTTTTTTTGTATACATCCGCCAAAAAGCGAATCTCGGTTGTCGTCGCCTCGTTATCGAACGTTCCGAGTTCAACACCATCCTTGCTCTTCCATGTGGAGCGTGCAGCTTTGCCATCCCATTTGGATTTATAATTCTTTTCCATAGCTTTGAAGAATCCGCCATGTGGCAATTGCCAGGATACAATATTTAAGGCAAGTGTAGTATCCTTGGATGTATTCCCCGTAGAAAACTTACTGAAATCGCGCATCTTGTTTAGGATGCTGTCTGTATTGACAACAGCGGTTGGCTTCGCCACAGCCGACAGCCCAAATAATTGCTCACGATCCAACACACCTGAATTTACATCGTCACCATAAACGTCCCGTCCCACAGCTGAATCTGTGGTAAGCTCATAAGAAGCAGTAGCCGATTCACGTACTGAATCATATGTAGCCGGCACAATCTCCTGTGCCGCAGCCCATGAGGGACTTAGGAGCCCTGACGTTACTGTAATCGCCAAACTTGAAAGCGCTATCATCTTTACAGTTGGACACATCTTCTTCTTCATTTGAACCTCTCCCTTATTTTAAGTTGGGTCATTGCGTTCAGTTTAACCTATACATTCTTGCTGAGGATTCTTTTGGATAGTGAGAGGGACTGAACCACTATTTATGCATGATAAATAGTTAGTTGTATTATATGAAAATATATCCAAACGATCAATATATTTTAATTTACTAATAGATTAAAAAAGTTAAAAAACTTTGAAAACAATAAAAATCCTCTTACTAATGCCGGATTAGTAAGAGGATTTTACGTAAAGCTAATATAAAGTAGGTCGATGAGCAACATCGCTTACCCAAATCGACCCATGATGTACTCCTGAGTCAGCTCATTTTCAGGATTCGTGAAAATATCGTTCGTTTTCCCATGTTCAACCAGACTTCCGATATAAAAATAAGCAGTATAATCGGAAATTCGTGCAGCCTGCTGCATATTGTGCGTCACAATAACGATGCGCAATTCTTTTTTCAATTCGGTAATAAGCTCTTCTACCTTGCCTGTAGACACAGGGTCCAGCGCTGAAGCTGGCTCGTCAAGTAACAGAATTTTCGGTTGAACGGATAGAGCACGTGCAATGCAAAGCCGCTGCTGTTGCCCGCCAGACAGCGCTAGAGCGGAGTCGTGAAGGCGATCCTTGACCTCATCCCATAATGCTGCTTTACGCAGGCTGCTTTCGACGATTTCATCAAGCTGTTTCTTCTTGCGCACCCCACGGTATTTGGGACCGAAGGCGATATTATTGTAAATGGATTTGTAAAAAGGGTTGGGACGCTGCCACACCATGCCAATTTGCTGACGCAGCTTGATCACGTCCGTTTCCGGTGCCGTCAAATCCTGTCCATCCATCCAGATGTGTCCCGTTGTAGAGGAAGATGCAATCTCATCATTCATCCGATTAAGGGAGCGCAAAAAGGTCGATTTACCGCAGCCGGAAGGCCCGATCAGGGCAGTCACTGTCTGCTCGGGAAAGGCTAGATTCACTTTTTTCACAGCCTCAAAGCTACCATAATAAATACTCAAATCCTCAGTACTGAACGGATGCGGCGGTTGTCCCACAAGCTGTTCCGAACGCGTAGACTGAACGGATGTTGCTGGTGCGGCGGTTTTTGCCGTTCGCGTAATCACATGTTCCATTGTTCTCCATCCCCTTTCTAATCCATACGTTTGGCAGCTGTCAGACGGCGGTATACAACTCTTCCGAACCATCTTGCACTCAAGTTGAATGCAAGCACAAGCAGCACCAGTACGGCAGAAGCGCCTGCAGCAATATCTTTGGAGTCAGGAGCAATCCCCTCACTATTGACCTTCCAAATATGAACAGCCAATGTCTCAGCAGGTCGCATCGGGTTAATAGGCGATCTAGCATGCAATGGATTCCAATCAGTAAAATCAAGCGGCGGCGTACTCATCCCTGCTGTAAACAGCAATGCTGCGGCTTCCCCGAAAATACGGCCTGCGGCCAAAATGGTACCCGTAATCAAGCTTGGCAGCGCAGCTGGCAACAAAATGGAGGTAATGATTTTCCACTTGGACAATCCAAGCGCAAGTCCAGCTTCCTTTTGCTCCTTCGGCACAGCTCGGAAAGCCTGCTCCGTTGTGCGAACCATCAGCGGCAGGTTAAATACGGCCAAAGCCAAGGCTCCTGATAAGAGGGAAAAGCCAAAATCAAACGTATTTACGATAAGTAGTAGTCCAAACAATCCGATGACGATCGACGGGAAGGAGGACAATACTTCGACGACAAGTCGTATAAAGTCCGTAATTTTCCCCGGCTTTGCATATTGCGCCATGTAAATACCTGCGCCCCAGCCAATCGGAATGGTGATAATCAAAGTTAAGATTAACAAAAATACGGAATTAAACAGTTGTGGGCCAATACCACCGCCTGCACGTAATGTTTGGGGAGCACTGGTTAAAAAGTCAAAAGAAATATGACTGACTCCGCGGGCCAAAATGAAGCCCAGTAATCCCACCAAAAGTGCAACAATGAACAAAGCGAAGAAACAGATTACAAATGTAGCGATCTTGTCGGTCGTTTTAGCTTTCATCAAACCCGGTTTCTCCTTTCAAGCAGCCTTACCAGCAGCACGAAAATGAATGTCATGAGCAGAAGAACAAGCGCCATGCTCCAGAGAGCATTGTTATGAACGGAGCCCATCGCTGTATTCCCCATGCTAAGTGTAATGACGCTGGTCAAGGTCGAAGCGGATTCCAGCAAGGAATGCGGTATGTGCGGAGCATTCCCGATTACCATCTGTACAGCCAACGCTTCTCCGAAGGCACGAGCCATACCGAGAATAATTCCTGTTAAAAGAGCAGGCAACAACGTCGGAATAATAACACGAGCAATTGTCTGCCAGCGGGTAGCACCCAAAGCATAAGAGGATTCACGTAGCCCCCCCGGCAAGGAAGACAACGCATCCGCCATAATACTCGTAATCGTCGGCAAAATCATGACTGACAACACTAGGCAGCCTGCCAGAATGCCGATGCCTTGTCCTCCAAACACGTTCCGTAGCAGCGGGACGATTACGGTCAAGCCGACAAAGCCATATACAACAGACGGAATACCGGATAATAATTCAATCGCGGGTTGAAGGATACGCTTACCCGATTTCGGCACAATTTCCGTCATAAATAAAGCCGCACATAAGCTGAGCGGACTGGCAATTAAAGCCGCCAGTATGGTTACTGCAAAAGAACCCGTAATAAACGGAAGTGCGCCGAAGGACTTAGGCTCGCCATCCGGACTCCATTTGGTTCCAAAGAAAAACTCTCGCAGACTGACTCCATTCACCGCAAATGTAGCTACACCTTTGGAGGCAACAAAATATACGATGGAGACAATAACCGCAACTAAAAAAACGACACAAACCGACGTATATATGCGGCCGGTCCATTCTTCCCAGTAATGTCTTTCTTTCATAACTCGGGATCGTTTATTCTGTTCCATGTATGCCTTCCCTTCAATTGGTCCCATACTGTAACTCCTTTAACCGAAGAATAGAGGCCGGACGCTAGTCCGCCTCTTCTTCGTGAATATACTCGCGTTAGCTGCGTTCATCGAACAGGAGGTGTGACTCTCCTTATTTCGTGATATTACCGTCAGCATCACGTTTCACTTGCATACCTGATACTGGAATGTATCCCAAGTCTACGACATCCGTTTTTTGGATTTCATCTGACAGAATGTAGTCCAGGAATGCTTTCACATGCTCTTTTGGCTCACCTTTAGTGTACATATGCTCGTAAGCCCACACTGGATATTTACCTTGTTCTACATTTTCAACGTTAGCTTCAACGCCATCGTATTTCAAAGCAGTTACTGTGTTGTCGATGTAGGACAGAGCCAGATAACCAATCGCACCCGGTGTTTCAGCAATCAGCTTTTTCACAGTACCGGAGGAATCTTCTTGAATGGAGCCCGGCAGATCTTCTGTTTTTTGTCCCAATGCGTATTTTTCAAATGTTGCACGAGTACCGGAGCTGCTTGGACGGTTTACAATAACGATTTTTTGATCCGCACCGCCAACTTCTTTCCAGTTTGTGATTTTACCTGTGAAGATTTGTACCAATTGATCTTTTTTCAGGTCTGTAACGCCTACTTTAGGATTCGCTACCGCTGACATGGCTACAACAGCTACTTGGTGATCGACCAGCTCATCTGCACCGCTCTCCAGTTTTTCTTTTGCAAACACGTCGGAGTTACCGATGTCCGCTTGTCCGCCGGAAACCTGAGTCAAGCCAGTACCGCTACCGCCGCCCTGTACTTGAACTGCAATGCCTTTATATTTATCGACAGCCATAAATTTTTGTCCCGCTTGCTCTACCAATGGTTGAAGTGCAGTGGAGCCCACAGCCAGAATGTTTCCTGTCAGTTCAGCAGCTGCTTTATTGTCTGTTCCTGTAGCAGCTTCTCCTTGTGGTGCAGCATTGTTACCTGATCCACAAGCTGCAAGTGCAAATACCATGGTGAGAGTCATCAGAATGAACGGCCATTTTTTCAACATTTTTTATTGTCCTCCCCTTAGTTAAGTGACGGTTTTTTATTTATGACCATCAACACTTTTACATTGTAGGCCTGGAATGTTAGACGAACGACGTGGTTTTGTAAAACAAATATAAAATATTGATAGATAAATTATTTTTCGGTATATAATTAATCTATAGTTTGAAATTCATATATGAATGGACATATAAGGAGAGCTGTTGGATTCCATGAATATTCTAAAATTGCGTATCTTGATGCTGATCGACAAATTCCATAAGGCGACGGATGTGGCCGAAGCTTTGCAAGTCAAACAACCTACCGTCAGCTTTCATATGAAAAGCTTGGAAAAGGAAATGGGTGTTTCCCTATTCTCTCTTCAACAAGGCAGGATTATGCTAACGGAAGCTGGAAAAAAATTATTACCTTACGCAAAGCAAATCATCTCTCTGGAGCAAGAAGCTAGACAAGCTGTAGATGAACTGACAGAAGAGTCACAGGGTCAATTACATCTAGGTGCTGAGTCGATATCAGGTACGTATCTCCTCCCCACTTTGATGGCTAAGTTTGCTGAGCGGTATCCAGATTGTCGTATTCAGTTAGAGATTCAATCCCCGGATGCAATTAGGCAGCTACTGAAACAGGGGGAAATTGATTTTGCTTTTCTCGACGATAGAGGATCTCTTCCAGAGTATACAGTGGCAGAGCCAGTGGCTTCAGATCAAGTAGGAGTTATCCGTTCTGCACGTGCACCTGAAGTCAAATTAGAGGAGTTCGATGGAACCGATATGCTGGACAAGCACACATGGGTAAAATATAGCGGTTCATCCGTTGTAGATCTGTACTCCTCGCTAGTTAAGCCCCATCTGGAAATCAACTCTTGGGAAGCGGTAAAGCAAGTCGTAAGCGGCGGAGAGGCGCTTGCCTTCTTTCCTGCAAGCGGAGTCGATAATCATGAAAATGCTGTTCCCTCGGTGGAATGGCTTCCTTATCCCGAGGCTGATTATCAAATAAACATCGTGTATCAACAAGATACACACATGAACTTAATGCAACAGGCATTCCTTGATTTCATACGACAAGAAGGACTAGAAATAAAAAGCTAGAGAACATAAAAAAGAGCATCCAAGTCTTATTGACTTGAATGCTCTTTTGCTTGTTGTAACGATACATACAGCCTCGGTATTATTTCACGGAGGCTTTAATTACGCTTGTGCTGGAACGCAGCTAATTTTGATCAGGTTCGTAGAACCGGAATCACCAAGAGGTACGCCCGCAGTAATCACAACCAAATCGCCCTCTTTAACGAGGCCAGATTTGCGACCACCTTCCAGCGCGTTGTCAAACAGACTGTCTGTTGTGTCAACGATTGGTCTGCCTTGTACTGCATGTACGCCCCAGATCAGAGCCAAACGGCGAACTGTTCTTTCCTGTGTTGTCACAGCAACAATCGGAGCTTCTGGACGGTATTTAGAAATCATACGCGCCGTTGTTCCGCTTTGTGTGGACGTCAGAATCGCTTTAGCATGCAAGTCAAGTGCAGAAATAGAAACGGATTGGCTGATTGCTTCTGTGATACTAATCTCTTGAGCCGTTCTTTGTTTTTTGAACAAATCACGGTAGTTCAGAGAGGACTCAGCTTTTTCTGCAATACGTGACATTGTCAATACGGATTCTACTGGATATTTACCCGCAGCTGTTTCGCCGGACAGCATAATTGCATCTGTTCCGTCAAAAATAGCATTCGCCACGTCACTTGCTTCCGCACGAGTCGGACGCGGGTTACGTTGCATGGAATCCAGCATTTGTGTTGCCGTAATAACAGGCTTGCCAGCTACATTACATTTGTTAATCATCAATTTTTGCGCCAGAGGTACTTCTTCAGCAGGAATTTCCACACCAAGGTCACCACGGGCAACCATCAGGCCATCCGAAGCTTCCAAAATTTCGTCCAGGTTGTCCACACCTTGCTGATTTTCGATTTTGGAAATGATTTGAATATGACTTGCATTGTGTTTCGCCAGCAATTCACGAATTTCCAGTACATCACTTGCTTTACGAACAAAAGAAGCCGCGATGAAATCAATGTCCTGCTCAATACCGAAAATGATATCATTAGCATCTTTCTCCGTAATACCAGGCAAAGAAATTGCAACGCCTGGAACGTTAACGCCCTTCTTGCTTTTGATCGTTCCGCCATTGACAATGCGGCATTTGATTTCAGTGCCTGATACTTCAATAACGGTGAGTCCGATCAGACCATCGTCGATCAGAATGGTGGAGCCGGGCTCCACGTCCGAGGGAAGATCTTTGTACGTAATAGAAATACGATCTTGCGTACCGAGAATTTCTTCCGTTGTCAGCGTAATGAACTCGTCCTGAACAAGCTCAATAGGTTCAACTTCGAGCTTTCCTGTCCGGATTTCCGGCCCCTTCGTATCGAGCAAAATAGCAACATTTTTGTTAAGCTCCTTACAAGCTTGACGGATGTTTTTAATCCGGTTGCCATGCTCCTCGAAATCACCGTGAGAGAAATTCAGGCGGGCTACGTTCATACCAGCCAAAATCAGTTTCTTCACATTTTCCAATGACTCACTGGAAGGACCGATGGTACATACAATCTTAGTTTTGCGCATTTGGGTTTTTCCTCCGTTTTCAAAGGTGCTACTCTTTATATCTTTTTCCAACAATTAAATCTACTACACTTTTTCCTATTTGTATAGGAAGTTCGTCATATTTATTGTTACCCGTTTACAGCGTATTACAACATAGGTTCAGTTTCCGAAGACTTCAAGAAGGTGTATTGACCTATTTTTCGGAATTTCTGATACCGATCTTCCCTCAATTCATCGCAGTTCATATTGGTAAGTTCCGCCAAATGACGTTCCAATAGCTCCTTGATTGCGGCAGCGGTCACTTCATAGTTACGATGCGCGCCCCCTTTCGGCTCCGGCACAATATCCTCGATAATTTCCATGCGAAGGAGGTCATTAGCCGTAATCTTCATGGCTTCAGCTGCCTGATCGGCCTTGGAAGCATCTTTCCATAGAATCGAGGCTGCACCGTTTGGAGAAATGGCCGAATAAATGGCATGTTCCAGCATCAGCACACGGTTACCGACTGCAAACGCAAGCGCACCGCCGCTTCCACCCTCGCCGATGACCACACAAATAACAGGCACCGAAAGCTTTGCCATCTCCCGCAAGTTGCGGGCAATCGCTTCCGATTGACCTCTCTCCTCTGCTGTATTACCCGGATAAGCGCCCTTCGTATCAATGAATGTAATAATAGGGCGTTTAAATTTCTCAGCCTGCTGCATCAGACGCAAGCCTTTACGGAATCCTTCCGGATGGGCACTACCAAAAAAACGTGCAATGTTATCTTTCGTATCCTTACCACGCTGCTGGCCAATGACGGTCACCGGAATACCATTCAGCTTGGCAATCCCGCCTACAACCGCCAAATCATCTCCAAACAAGCGGTCGCCGTGTAATTCAATAAAATCCGTAAACACCTGCTCTATCAAATCAAGAGACGTTGGTCTTTGATGATGACGAGCCAAATGCATTTTTTGTGGTGCTGTAATGTTCGAATATATTTCTTCTTCCATCTCGAGATAACGTTCCTCGAGACGGTTGATTTCATCTGTAAAATCAATTTGCTTATCCTGTCCGAATTGCTTGAGTTCTTCGATCTTCTGTCGCATCTCGACCAGGGGCTTTTCATAAGGCAATTCGCCAGCCATCTATTCCTCCCCTTTCACACTGTGTAGATCAAGCAGTTGCCCAAGGGTATCGCGCAGTTCCTTGCGATGTACAACCATATCCAATTGTCCGTGCTGCAAATTAAATTCGGAAGTTTGAAAATCATCCGGCAGCTTCTGTCTGATTGTTTGTTCAATTACAATACGCCCTGCAAAACCGAATACAGCTCCTGGCTCTGCGATATTAATATCTCCAAGCGTAGCAAAGCTAGCGGATACTCCACCTGTAGTCGGGTCGGTGATAACAGAAATATAGAGCAATCCCTGCTCATCCAGACGAGCAAGAGCAGCACTTGTTTTTGCCATCTGCATCAAGCTTAAAATACTTTCCTGCATACGTGCTCCGCCGGAAGTTGAGAAAATAATTAGCGGCAGACGCTTGTCTATTGCTTGCTCAATGGCGCGCGTAATTTTCTCTCCTACGACCGAACCCATACTACCAGTAAAGAAGTCAAAGCTCATCACAGCAACGACAACAGGATGTCCATAAATAAGGCCGTCGCCCGTAACGACAGCCTCTCGCAAGCCAGATTTCAGGGTCTGTTGCTCCAGCTTGCTCGCATATCCCGGAAAGTCCAGCGGGTCAACCGAAATCATATCGGCATCATATTCCGTAAACGTGTCTTCGTCGAGCACCATGCGAATGCGATCCATTGCATTCAAACGCATATGGTATCCGCACACCGGACACACTTTCAAATTTTTCTCTAGTTCTTTGCTGTATTGAATACTTCCGCACTTGCCACATTTGGTCATAAGACCTTCGGGAATTTCCCGTTTGGGACGATCCGGCATGTCCGCTTGATCGCCGCTCAGCGCCCGTTCCGAAGGGATGGTCGCGTATTTACGCTTCTTTTGGAATAAATCTTTAAACACAACTACACCTCTCCAGCCGTTTATTTGTCAGCCGTAACCGATACAAGGTCCTCTACCGTCTATGCGGCACCTCTAAGCATTATGTTCATACACACGTCAACGCCTGTTCCTAAAACATTACCGCCGATCGTGCATCCTTTGTTCCACTCATGCTGCTGTATCACTTCCGCCGTTCCGGACTCAAGGGCGCAAAATCGAATTAAGCACTTCCTGAATTTCTTCGACTTCACCCGAAGGCACAAGTATCTCAAACTGTTGCTTGGATGCGCTGATGGCCCGGGCCTGCACCATAAAACCTTCTTCAGACAGTTTGAGCTTAATCATGTCAGCCAGTCTGGCCGTCGGTGCAATATAAATCACCGTCCACATGCCTTGTTTCTACCCCCTAAGCCTCAAGTTTTGAGCCCATATAATAGACTCATGATAACATACCTTACTTTTTTCCCGCAACAAAAGCCCTCCTGATCATTTAAGTTCCGTCGGAGGGCCTAGAAAATCATCAACTCTGTTTACACAGGTCAACTAAGCGTCCAATGATGCAGGATAATGCTTGGCATGGAGACTCCGATGTGCAATTCGCGAAGAAGCAGCGGCAGCCAGTCCGGCGACAAGATCGTCTAAAAACACATGAATACCACTGCCTTTTTGGTTCAGCTGTTCGATAATCCCCGTCTTTTCCTTATCCAGATAACCAAAACTGGTTAAGCCAATCATGCCGTACACACTCGTAATTCCAAGAGCTAGTGTCTCGTCCACTCCGTACAGCGGTTCGTCTGCCTCCATAATGGCTTGCAGCGGCTGAGGGAGAAGTTTTTTTTCAGCCAATTCATCGAGCGCAATGCCTGTGAGCAACGTATATTGAACCTCGCGCTTTTGCAAAACCGCTTTGACACTGTCTATACATTCTTCCATCGTCAAATGAGGATAATATTTTAGCTGAAGCTGAAAAACAATGTCCGCAATGGACTCGATACGAATGCCTCTGCGATTTAGCAAAGTTTCTGCATATTCATAGGACATAATTTCCCTCCCGCTTTCACCGTGCAGTTCTATTCTTTCACCGTGCGGGACCTTATGGTGCAGTGTGCGTGTTGAACCCCTGTTCCGCCAGTTTTCCAAGTGTATGCGGGAGGGAAGGAAAATGTTCATTAAACCGTTACAATAAGGGCGGGTACTGTGTACCTATTATTTGACTTTCACCGTGCCTTCACCCAACATCGACTCCATTTGATCAAAAAGCTGAGGAGAGGGCTTAATACTGTAAGCATCGCTCAACGCCAGCAGACGCTGGTTGCTCTCATAAAAAAGTACGGTAGGCATAGCACCGGGATGCTCCTGTAGCAGCGCCTTGAGACTGACCAACAAGCTGGCGTCCTCCTCAGCCTGGCGGGTGATCTTGACAAACACCCGCTGACGAGTGGTCGGCTCCGCGCTGCGCGGGACCGGCACCTGCTCACCGCGAGCCGCTTCGACTCCGCGCGGTGAAGCCGCCGCCACGGGGGGAGCCACCTTCGATTGAGGCGAAGCAGATGCAGTGGCTGCCGAAGGCGGGGACGACACACGCGACGCGCTCCCGCCTGGGCCGCCAGCGGCAGAACCAGCAGCTGGTAAGGATGCTCCAGCTGCGGCGGACGAGCGCGTACTGGCACGTCGGCGCTGGAGGAGCCGTGCCAGCGAGTCTTCCGCCAGCGGGGCGGTCTCATCCGCAAGGAGCTTGAAGTGCTCGTCCTGCTGCTGCATCTTGGCTCGAAGCGTAAGCAAAGCCCCCTTTTCAATCCACTGCTGGCTCCGCTTCCACACCTCAGGAAACAACACAACCTCACAGCGCTCAATCTGATCCTCCAGCTCAATGAAGGCCATAGCCTTACCCTGCTTGGTCGTAATCGTTTTGAGTGACACTACCATGCCTGCGGTCACAACAACCGTTTCATCTGGCACATCGCCCAGCTCCATCAGACGATCCGCCTCGCTGTTTTCCAAAAGCGACTCAAAATCATCCAACGGATGCCCGGATAAATACAGTCCCAGCAGTTCACGTTCCAGCTCTAACTGCTGGCTGGCACTGAATTTGGGTACATTGGGGTATTCGATATCCCAATTGGGCATTTCCACAAAACCAAACATATCAATTTGCAAGTCATCCCGTTCCTTGCGCCACTTGACGGCTGCATCCACCGTTTCATCCAGCATGGCAAGCAACTGTGCCCGATGACCCGTCAATGAGTCAAAGGCCCCTGCCTGAATAAGCGATTCAATTACTCTCTTATTACATACTCGCAAATCGACACGTCGACAAAAATCGAGCAGGCTGTCGAAAGGCCGTTCCTTGCGAACAGCGAGAATGCTCTCCATCGCCTGTGTGCCAACATTTTTAATTGCAGCCAGGCCGAAACGGATGCTTCCTTGCTGTAATGGAGTAAACAGCACCCTGCTTTCATTTACATCAGGCGGCAACACTGCGATATCCATACGACGGCATTCGACGACATATTCAGCCACTTTCCGATGACTTCCCATCACCGCCGTCAGCATTGAAGCCATGAATTGTACTGGATAATGTGCCTTTAGATAAGCCGTCTGAAATGCTAGCACACCATAAGCAGCTGCATGAGCACGCGGGAAGCCGTAGTCAGCAAAACGAACAATCATATCGTAAACCCTGCCGGCCTCCTCCTCCGTGTATCCCTGCTTGATACTGCCTTCAACAAAATGTCCGCGCTCCAGATCCAGCACTTCGCGCTTTTTCTTGGACACAGCCCGGCGCAACAGATCGGCTTCTCCCAGGGAAAAGCCCGCCATGCGCGAAGCAATCTGCATGATTTGCTCCTGATACACAATAATACCGTACGTATCCTTTAAGATCGGTTCCAAGTCAGGATGCGGATAAGAAATCTCGATCTGACCATGCTTGGCCTGTATAAAGTTAGGAATAAAACCCATTGGACCCGGACGATACAAAGCCAGGACAGAAATGATATCCTCAAATACACTCGGCTTCAAATCCTTGAGTACCCGGCGTACACCGGCCGACTCCAGCTGGAATACACCTCCTGTATCTCCTTTGCCCAGCAAGTCATAGGTATGGGGATCGTTATCGGGAATACGGCTAAAATCAGGCGTGTCTCCATGCTCTTCCGCAATCCAGTGTATGCACCGTTCAATAATGGAGAGCGTACGCAGCCCAAGGAAATCCATTTTAAGCAAACCAATGCGCTCTAGATTTTCCATCGAGTACTGCGTCAAAGGTACTCCTTCGCTCCCCTCTTGCAGCGGAACCGCATCGGTCAATGGAGTCCGCGAAATGACAACACCCGCTGCATGTGTCGAAGCATGACGAGGCATTCCTTCAACCTTGATCGCCATATCCAACAGTTCACGTGTCTTGGGCTTCGTTTCATATAGTGTTTTCAGCTCCGGGGTAATTTCCAGCGCATGACGGATATTAATGCCCAGCTGCGCCGGAATCAGCTTGGCAGCCTTGTCTACCTCTCCATATGGCACGTTCAATGCACGACCGACGTCACGGACAGCGGCTCTTGCCGCCAGCGTTCCAAAGGTGATAATTTGCGCTACATGCTCATTTCCGTACTTCTGTACTACATAGTCGATAACCTCGTCACGCCGCTCATCACTAAAGTCAATATCTATATCCGGCATACTAATTCGTTCAGGATTCAGAAATCGTTCAAAGAGAAGGTTGTATTTCATCGGATCGACATTCGTGATGTTAAGCACATAGGCAACCAAACTGCCTGCTGAGGAACCACGCCCTGGTCCCGTTGCAATCTTATGCTTATGTGCGAAGGCAATAAAATCCCATACAATCAGGAAATAATCGCTGAAACCCATACTGTCAATGGTATTCAACTCATAGTTTAGCCGTTGGTTCAGCCTTTCCCGTTCCTCCGGCTGCTCCCATCCGGAATCGCTTCCATAGCGACGCTCCAGCCCTTGCACGCACAGATTGCGTAAATAGGACGAAGAGGTCATTCCTTCCGGCAGCGGGCGATATTCAGGTAAAATGGATTGACCGAATTCCAACTCCAGTTCGCATTTTTCAGCAATACGCACCGTGTTGGCGATGGCTTCTGCCACATGCGGGAATAAACGAGCCATATCCTCCTGACTTTTCAGATACAACTGACGTGTTGGTATACGCAAACGCTCCTCATCGTCAACTGTCTTTCCTGTCCCGATACAGATCAGAACATCCTGTACGTCCGCATCTGGCTCAGTCAAGTAATGCACGTCATTCGTCGCGACCAGTGGAATATCCAGTTCCTTCGCCAGTGCGATCAAGAGAGGATTTACACGTTTTTGCTCCGAAAGACCATGATCCTGGAGTTCCAGATAAAAATCATCGCCAAAAATGTTACGATATCGTTCCGCTGCTCGTCGTGCCTCGGCTTCCCGACCATGCAGTAAATGCTGCGGCACTTCACCGCCCAAACAAGCGCTCAGGCATATGATGCCTTCGTGATGGGCAGCCAAAGCCTCCATGTCGATGCGCGGCTTATAGTGAAAGCCCTCCAAATGGCCGATGGAGCACAGCTTCATCAGATTTTGATAGCCTGTTTTATTTTTGGCGAGCAAAATTAAATGATATATGGGCTGATCCTTGCGGCTGCCACGCTCCTTGCGCGATCCTGCCGTCATATAGGCCTCACACCCAATAATCGGCTTAATGCCGTTCTCTACACACGCTCTATAAAAAGGAATGGCACCGTACATGACCCCGTGATCTGTAAGGGCCAGCGCCTTCATTCCATAAGCTGATGCCTGTTTGACCAACTCCGCGGTACGAGCCGCGCCGTCCAGCAGGCTGTACTCGCTATGAACATGCAAATGCACAAATGAACTCATGCGCTTCTCTTCCTTTCACCGCTTGATTTTCTTCAAACTATTTTATCATATCCGCGTTAGTAGCGCCCATAGAATAAAAGTACAGACCTCGGCGGACAAGCGCGGTCTTGATTCGTATACCTAAGGAGGAAAAGAGCATGAGCACTTTTATATCCAAAGCGATTCTCGACTTCTTCATTGCCTTCGGCATCGTGCTCGGGGGAGCCATGCTCGGCGGAATGGGAGCTGTGGTATCGCTTCAGCCGCCCACCCAGACGATGCTAGAGGTTGCCGGAAGAATTAAAATATGGGCGCTTGCCGCCGCTGTGGGGGGGGACGATGGACCCGATTCGGGTCATTGAAAGCAATATGTTGGATGGTAATTTGTCACCTGCCATTAAGCAGATATTGTATTTGATTTTCGCCTTTTTAGGCGCTCATATGGGTGCAGAGCTGGTCAAGTGGGTATGCGGCAACGGACGACCGTGAGGTGAAACGACTATGAGAGTTCCCCCTTTTGAGCGCCTGCGTCCTTTTATGCAATTGTCCTCCGTCTTTGTACTGGGTATGATTACGGGAGGCATCATCTACAACGTCATCTGGCATGCCAGCTTCAATCAGCTATGGACGAACAACCAGGATCTTCAATTCCAGCTCCAGCAAGCCGAGGAGGACAACAAAACATTGCGCAAATACAGCAAGCGCCAAACCGTTGTCAAAGAAATCAAGCTGATCGCGGAGGAAGCTTCGGCCGAAAAAATTGATCCTATCAACCTGAAGGAACTTCTTCGCCGTGTCAGTCGTGATCTGGAGGTGCTGCGTGGCAGAGATATGTTCGAGATTGACTCTGACAGCAAGCTGGTACGTATGTTGCTGCACCAAAAAAAATACACCGTTCGTGACAAGGAGTATACGATCCAGGTCAAAACGATGCTTGTAATGGAAGGCGTGCTGCAAATTTGGCTGGAAGCAAAAGAAAGATTGCCTGAAAGCCACTAGTCGATCTATTCGACTTCACACCTTACTCCGATCCATTGTAGACTAACCATGTTCAATGGAATGAAGCGTCATCACTGCTTTGCATACCAAATGATTTTCCCGTGAAATTGCAATTTCTAGCTTGCAGGTGCGGCGACTCATCTCGAGCAGCATCGGACGAAGAACGACAGCATCTTCTATCTGTACGGGTCTAATAAAATATGTCGTCAAATTGTCCAGCACATAATCCTTGCCGCTCATGTCTCTAGCTGCCCGGTAGCCCGCTTGTGTCATCACGTTGACCAGTACGCCTTCCGAGATCGTACCTAAATTGGTCGCCATTTGCGGAATGATAAACCCGCGAAAAAATAACGATCCGTCCTCATTACGCTCCTCAGCAAACCCGTTCCAGATCAGCTGGTCGAACGTCTCGCCAAGTTGCGGCTGCTTTTGGGCGTTACGCAGCGCCTCCAGCACCTCACGCCGTGTAACGGACCCGAGCAGCTTGCGGTTGCGGTCCACGACCGGCAAATAATCCACACCTTCCCACGCCATCATTTGCGCGGCTGAAGCCAGCGAGGTCTGGTAGGTGACCGTTATCGGATTGCGGATCAGACATTTATCCATCGTATGCTCAGGTTGAAGCCCCTCCACATCTTTGCGGCTGACGATACCAATTAAACGATTCCATTCATCCACGATTGCAAAATGATGATGTCCGGTCGTCACCGAAAGTTCTTCAAACTCGGTAAGCGTGCTGTTGATTTTCAAGGTCAACGTTTTCGGTTTGCCTGCCGCAATATCTTCAATCAGCATAATTTTCTTTTTGATCAAGCGGTCAAATATGGCTCTATTAATCATAGATGCCACTGTAAAAGTATCATGGCGTGAGGAAATAATCGGCAGACTGATCTTGTCTGCGAGCTGCTTAACCTCTCGGCTCGTACCGAAGCCCCCTGTGATCAGCACACCTGCCCCCTGCTCCAATGCAAGTGAATGCGCATCCTCACGGTTACCTACGATCAGCAGACTGCCTGCATCAATATAACGGGCCATGGCTTCCTCGCGCATCGCTCCGATCACATACTTGTGCAAAGGCTTCTCCAGTCCCTCACTTCCGCCCAGCACATGTCCTTCTACAATATTCACGACATCTGCAAAGGTCAGCTGTTCGGACAAGCCGCGCGGGCGCTTCTCCACTCGTACTGTTCCGATCCGTTCCTTGGTAATGACAATTCCCAGGTTTTCAGCTTCCTTCACGGCCCGATAGGCCGTTCCTTCGCTGACGCTCATTTCTTTAGCCAACCTGCGCACAGAAATTTTGGAGCCTATTTTCAACTGCTCGATATGTCGCAATAGCTGCTCGTGCTTCGTAACTGTTTCATCTAGCCCGTCCAACTCTGTTACACCCCCAACGTCCAATCTGTATCATTCTGTATCTATTATAGCACAAAATCCCTTTATTTAAGACCTTTGTTCATTTTGAGTTCTCTGCTTTGGAAATAGCAAAAAAAGCGATCCCCTCTTTTACAAGGACCGCTTCTTACTATGATTGATTTGTAATCTGAGAGACAAGCCCAAGACAAGCTAAAAAAACTCACTGCATGCTGCCTTTGTCAGCTTTTTTATCCCATTTCATCTGCCACTGCTGCATTTTGGCCCGCCGCACACGCTCCAGCGTTTTGCGCTTTTCCTCATCCACACCCAGCAAAAAATGCATGTTCGCTCCGATGACTAGCAGCGCAAAAAGTACCCATACTATCCCAAAGCCGTTGACCCAGTTCAAACCGCCTGCAAGCGAGATGCGTGGTAACGCGACCAAGACCATAGCCAGCGCAATCAGTGTATACAAACCATGTTTCCATTTTTTAAAAGAACCCAATCGTATCCCTTCCTCTCCCTGTGACTCTATGTATCTAGTCTATGAGAGGACAGGAAGGAATATGAGACAAACTTACAGAGATGAACCGTACAAATCTTGAAGGCTGTCTGCAATAATTTTGTTAACGTCCTCAATAATCACGCTCAGGCGACGTTCAGCGTCGAACAGGCGACGGATGTTGAGGTTCAAGCTAAGTACCTCGAACAGCTTCTCCATCTTTTCCATCTCTTCCTGTGCTGGCATATCGCCGCTCATCATGCGTTGTTGTACTTCCATTTGGCGTTCACGGAAATCGTCGAGCATTTTCTTGGCTTCTGGATCGGTTTCGATCAGCTTCATCGCTGACGTAATTTCCTCTACCTCTTTGCTTTCCTTCAATGCTTTCGCTAAATCATGGGCTTTGTCGTAGATGTTCATGATTGTTTATTCCTCCAATACAAGTTTAGTGTCAACATTTCACATTGTCCGTCAATCACCAAGGGATATATGTCCTCATATGATGAATCAGTGCTATTACAGCCCATTCACGTTTCCCGTTACTTTCAAGACATCAAGTTGCTGCCCGGAAGGAGATCCACGATGTCCATCAAAAAAACAACGATTCAAATCATCGGATCGGGCATCTTGCAGGATGACGTACTCATGGTCGGCGAGTCCTTGCTTCGCAAATGGAAAATATCCGCTGGCCACCCCGTTCAGCTCGCCTTCGGTTCGTTCCGCCAAGAGGTTACCGTCATATCGGTGCCCCGCTATAGCGGCCTACGTGTGGGAAGCGTGCTAGCCCGAAAAATGGGGCTTCATGCCAATTGTGATCTGCGAGTAACCTACAGCCGAGGTCGCCGGACACTTCGAGTGGGCCCACTTATTAGCGTGCTGGTCAGTCGGGACTATCCCGAACAGCCCGACAAGCCTTTCGGGTCGATCACCCTGTTCTGCCGTGAACTAGTCGGGGAATGCCGCAGACAAGGAGCATATGTGTATTTCTTCACCCCGGAGCATATCGGAAGTCAGCCCGGGCGAGTTCAGGGATGGGTGTATGACGGAGGCTGGAAAAAGACGGTCATGCCCGCCGGCGATGTCGTCAATAATCGTCTTACCTCCCGTAAACTCGAGAACAGAACTAGCGTACAGCATTTCATGAAAGAAGTAAAATCGCAGTACGGCACGACTATTTTTAACGAAAAGTTTTTGGATAAGAATGAAGTATTTGATGCGCTTAAATCAAATTCTTCCCTGCGCAAGTATTTACCCGAGTCCCACTTGCTGCAAACTTTTGTTGTTTTCAAAAAAATGTGCAACCAGTATCCCGCTGTTTTTCTCAAGCCAGTGCGCGGAAGCCTGGGTAAAGGCATAATGCGCATTAACAAGCAAACCGATGGCACCTTTTCGGTGCTATCCACAACAGCGGGCACACCCCGCAAGCAAACGTATGCCAACGTCGATAAGCTGTACAAAAGCTTGGCGGGAAAAATGAAAACAACACGCTTTCAACTCCAACAGGGACTTACCTTGATTGATCACGGTAAGCGTCCGGTCGACTTTCGTGCGCTTGTACAGAAAAATTCGTCCGGAACCTGGACCGTAACATCCATTGTCGCTCGGATCGCCGGAG
Organism: Paenibacillus sp. CMM36; assembly: GCF_053570945.1. NCBI lineage: Bacteria > Bacillati > Bacillota > Bacilli > Caryophanales > Paenibacillaceae > Paenibacillus > Paenibacillus sp. CMM36. The sequence continues at coordinate 596,811 of NZ_JBSEDY010000001.1, read as the reverse complement.
GAAGCCACTTTGTGTCCAATCTGGCAAGAGGCGGCACGCTGAGTACTGTCAAGGAAGCACTTGCCAAGACCACGCTGCCCGCAACCGTTAAATCGAATGGGCATACCTCTCTCAAAACAGCAGCACTGGATATCGCAAGCGGAGTAGAAAAAGCAATTCCCGCCCATTTCGCAGAATTTGGTATTGATCTGGCAATAGACAGCACGGGGCGCATCTGGTTGCTGGAGGTCAATTCGAAGCCATCGAAGAATGACAACACGCCGTTAAATGATCAGAAAACTCGCCCGTCCGTTAAAAAAATGATTGAATACTGCTGTTATTCAGCCGGCTTCAAATGAATTCATCTCTTCCAGAGTCTGGCTGCCAAAGGAGCTGTTGTCGGTGTCTCTTGTTGTGCCAGGCACGCTGGGCGTGCTTGTTAGCCGGAATCAGGCCGCCACTCCCCCTATTACCGAAGCCGATTTTTGCCGCAGGCTAAGTCTGTTGGGCAGGCGCTCTGATCTTAGCGTAATGGCGTTTACCGTCGAAGGAGTTTCACCTGAAGATCACTCCATACGAGGTTATGTTTATCGTAACGGAGTATGGACATCCGGCCGCTTTCCGTTGCCGGATATTGTGTATAACCGCTGTCTCCATGTCCACGAGAGCCAGAATGTCAGGCGCACACTGGAAGACATGGCGGAGCAAAATTCGCGCAAGCTCATCTACTGGTCGCGTAACTTACCTGGCAAATGGCAGGTGTATCGCGCTTTGCATGCGGTAGATAAAGTACGTCCTTTTGTGCCGCCTACGGCGCCTTACCGGGACACGGCCCAGCTTGTGGAATGGCTAGGACGCCATTCGGAGCTGTTTATGAAGCCACAGACCGGAACACATGGCAAGAGCACACTGTATCTCCGGCTGGCAGAAGGAGGCCAGGGACTACTTGTACAGGGTAGAGACTCCCGTAACCGTCCGTTCCGGCGTTTGTTTCCCGAATTGGATGCAGGATTGTCATGGATCCACGGAATTGCACACAAACGCGCTTATATCGTGCAGCCTTATTTGAAATTAACAAGCCAAAGCAATCATCCCTTTGATGTTCGCGCACTCATGCAAAAGGATGGCAACGGCCATTGGCGCCTGACGGGCTTTGCTGTAAGAGAAGGCAGAAAAGGAACTCTGACTTCTAATCTGCACGGTGGTGGCGAAGCCCATCCGGCTGAGCCATACCTTCGTGAACAATTTGGCGCGGACACCACGCGTCTCATCATCGGGCAGATGAGGGCGCTGTCCTCGACCATTACCAGGGCGCTTGAGGAACGTTATGGCCGCCTTGGCGAGTTGGGAATTGATTACGGTATTGACCAGAGCGGGAACATCTGGCTATTGGAGGTTAATTCCCGACCTGGTCGGGCCGCCTTTTTTCAGACCCGTCAGCCGGAGTGCGCTTTCCAGTCGGTCAACCGCCCGCTCGAATATGCTCGATATTTAATGACCCATTCCAAAGCGACAGGGCCAAAGGGCGCGGGCGCCTCCCTTGAACATACGGTATAGGAGGATAAACAGATGAGTTTAACGCATTGCAATGTGCATTTCTCACAGCAGCCCGACAAGGTGGCGTATATATCCACTGCCTTGTTGAAAAGCCTTAAATTATCCGGAGCCAAGTCCGTTCGTCTGCGGCTCGGTAAGGATCAGATTCCCGCTACAGTAAAACCAATTCAGAAGGCGGGACGCCATCTATACTTGACCTCCGGCTTACGTAATGCAATCCGTGTTCCCAAAAGCGGGGCCATCTATTTGCGGAATCTGGATGGTGATATACAGCTAGGGCCGTTGATTGGCGTGCTGTCTGACGGTACCACCTCCACCACTCGCCCTTTCGGATCGCGCACAGGCTTTATTAAGCAACTGCTGAGGGAAGGCAGCAAAAAATCTTATATTTTTGCCTTCACCCCTCGGGATATCAACTGGCAAAATGATACGATTAACGGCTATTTTCTGTCATCCAGCGGGGAATTCACACGTAAACTTGTACCTTTGCCGGACGTGATCTATAACCGTTTGCCGAGCCGTCGCTCTGATTTTTCCCCGGCGATCAATCAACTACGCGAACGCTTTTCCCGCAAACGAATTCCCTTTTTTAACTGGAGCTTTTTCAATAAGTCCGATATCTATAATCTGCTGGAGAATAACCCAGATGTTAACCGCTATGTCCCTGAATCATATATGAATCCCAGCTCTGAACGTATCCGAGGTATGCTGGAGCGACATCAATTTGCTTATTACAAGCCAAGTGGAGGCAGTCTCGGTAAAGGAATCTATCGTCTGTCCCATGTTCCCAAGCAAGGATATTATGTGAGGTACCGTAAGAAAAGTAGCAATGTATTGCTAAAATTCGCCTCTTTTAATTCCATGCTCAGGATGCTTCACTCCAATCAGGGACAGATGTTAAAGGGTTATGTCATTCAACAGGGTATCCAGCTGATCGAGATTGACAATTGCCCGATTGATTTCCGGTTTCACATGCATAAAAATGGAAATAATCAGTGGGTCGTCGTCGGCATTGGAGCCAAAAAAGCCGGACGTGGCAGTGTCACAACCCATATCAAAAATGGCGGTTCTCTTATGACACCTGAACAGGCGTTGAACCGGGTATTCGGAGACCGGGCGGGTGAAGTGCTTCAACGTGCCAAGAACGTAGCAGTTACACTCGCTGAAGCCATTGAACACCATCACCAGCATCTATTGGGTGAAATCGGTTTTGATCTGGGCATTGATCAGGATGAAAAGGTATGGATGTTTGAAGCCAACTCCAAGCCAGGCCGATCCATTTTTCAGCATCCATCGTTGCGTGCGGAGGGTAAAGCATCCGTGGAGCATATTTTGGACCACTGTCTTTACCTCAGTAAATTCCGCAGAAAAGAGGAACTATGAATACCCGGGCGGAGCATAAGCCAGTCGTTGCTGTATTGACAGTGCACGACGAAGGGCAATTTTTCAAGGGCAATCAGCGCAATTTCAGGGATATTCTTGAAACGGGAACACGGATGGGATATCAGGTGTACATTGTTACCGTCAGGGACCTGAAACTGGCAGATGAGACGATTAAGGGCTATGTCTTCAACAAGAGCTTACAGACGTGGGAGGAACAGGATTTCCCACCTCCACAGGTCATTTATAATCGCATCCCCAACCGTAATTATGAACTTAAAACCTCTGTGCGCACAAAGTTGGATGAAATTTCACATGCCTCGGGCATTGAGCTGTACAATCCAGGCTTTTTTAACAAATGGGAACTGTTCAAGTGGTTGCGCACCTCAGAAACGACTCGTCAGCTTGTTCCGGCAACCAAACGGTTAAGCAACCTGTCTTCCTTAGGAAAAATGCTGTCTACGTATCCATACCTGTATCTCAAGCCGGAAAACGGTAAGGCCGGAAAGGGGATTATGATTCTTAAATTCCTCCCAGACCATCTAATGGCTTACAGACTGACCATTCAGCATGACAAAAAAAGTGTAACCTACAGATCTGTATCGCTATCCCGGCTGTGGGGACGTATCCGACGGGAAGCAGGCAACTCACCTTATATCATTCAACAGGGTATCGATCTGGCAACCCATCAGAAAAAACCCTTCGACCTGCGTATCCTGGTACAAAAAAATATCCGTGGCTCCTGGAGTATCACCGGAGTCGGTGCCAGACTGGCCGGTAAGGGGAGCATTACCACACATGTCCCGCGTGGCGGGAGTGTAGAGGACCCTTTCAAGCTACTGTCCTCACTGTTTGGGCCTGAGGACAGCACGGATCTACTGAACAAAGTTAAAAGTACGGCCATACAGATTGCACGTCAAATTGAACGCGCATCCGGTCTTTCTCATGGCGAAATGTCCATGGATCTGGGCGTGGATACGCTCGGAACCCTCTGGTTTTTTGAGGCCAATGCCAAACCAATGAAATTTGACGAGCCGGAAATCCGCCAAAAGTCGCTTAGACGCATATTCCAGTACAGCTCCTTTTTGGCCGGACGAATGAAATCATGATCAAGGAAGTGGAATCATGCCGCAAATTAGCGATGTTCAACATTTGCCTGCCCGGAGCTGGCTGCTGAGACGACGACAGTTGCTGTTTTTGGCCCGCAGCTCAGGGGGCATGCGCATTACTCGTAATGCTCTGCGGCAGTTGGCCGTTTTAACGCCCGAGCAATTGAACACCCCTGGCTCCTCCCTCCTGTGTGCATTTGTGCGCACGGAGAAGGGGCTGCGGATTGCCGGATTTTCCCTCGCTCTGAATTACGGGGAGGATGCTTGCATCGTAATTGTTCGTCCGCTTTACCGGGGCCGCAGACTGGGCGCTAGACTGCTGTCCGCCCAGCTCCAACAGCTGCGCCGTCTGACGTGCAGCGTAGCCGCCGACAATATGTCCAGTCTCAAAACCTGTTTCCGCGCTGGGCTTGTTGCGCATGAAATGACGACTGGACCAACCGGGAAACCCACGCTGATATTTCACGGAGAGTTATCCCAAGATAAGCAGACGGCAGAGGAAGGTGGAATGCTGTGCCAAAACCTGTCCTAGGCATCATGACTTTGTATTTGAACAACAAGAAGCAATTAGAGGAACGCGACATATATGAGCGCATGATTGCAGAAGGGAAACGGCTGGGACTGGATATGTATGTATTCACTCCTGCGGATGTCCATAAGGATCGCAGGCTGCTCCTTGCCCAAATCTATGATCCACACAGCGGAAAATGGAGCCGAAAGTGGCGAGAGTTCCCAGACATGATTTTCGACCGTTGTCGGGTACAGCGCAGTGAGCGATATCGTCAGTTGAAGCAGTTCCGATTGCAATACACAGACCTTGTATATTTAAACCGACCCCTGAGTAACAAATGGGTCATTCATCAGCAGCTTGCGAGAAGGTCTGCCTTTCGCCCCCATTTGCCTGCAACAGAGCTGTTCAGTGGATTTCATAGTGTCAAACGGATGCTCAAACAGAATTCACTAGTGTACCTCAAACCGATTAACGGTACGGGAGGCCGAGGTATTTTACGTATTGAACCTGTTAACAAGCAAGGAGGCCTGTATCTGATTGAGGGCCGCAATCGCAAACGCCATATCATTCCCCAGCAGCGGGTACGTCTAGACCGTCTGGAGCCGCGTCTGAGCAGCTGGAACATGGATAACTACATTGTTCAGGAAGGCATTCCTGTGCAGTTGCCGAATGGCAGAGTCCATGATTACCGTATGCTGGTACAGAAAAATGGCCAAGGAGTATGGGAGCTAACCGGATGCGCCGGGCGCATCGGGGCGCATCGGAGTGTCACTTCCAACCTGCATGGTGGAGGCAAGGCAGTACCGATGAGCCAATTGCTAACGCAATGGATTCGTGATGAAAGCCATAGAGAGAAAATCATCAAGCAAGGGGAAAAACTCGGACTGGACATCGCTGCGTATCTGGAAGAAAGCTACGGGGCATTGTGTGAGCTTGCACTCGATTTGGCAATTAATAAGCACGGTCATATATATGTGCTGGAAGTCAACCCGAAGCCAGCCCGCGAGGTCTTTTCGCGTATTGGTGAAAAAGAAACCTATCGCCGCTCCATCGCCAAGCCCATGGAATATGCCTTGTGGGTCTACCACACACAAATTAATCCAAAGCCTCTGGCTGACCACAAAGCAGAAGATAAAACAGAAGATAAAGCAGAAAATAAGACAGAAAATAAGACAGAGAATAAGACAAAGGAAGGCTCCGCGTAAAGTGGCTGCCTTCCTTTCTTTTTTTCATCTGTCCGACAGTACCAGCATGTTTAATTATATGGTGCGTCGAGCCTATTTATAACCAATAACCTGTGTTCCACAGTTACTCAGCGTTTTTATAAAGTGTAAGCAGTTGCGTAAAGTCTGTAATAATCGCATCGGACCCCTTCAACTCATCGTCCACACCAAATCCCGCATAAGCGCAACCGATCACCGTCTGTCCGTTCTTTTTGCCTGCTTCCACATCTGAGGAACGATCTCCTACCATCCATACGTTCGAAATATCGTGCTTGCTCAATAGAATTTCCAGCAAATTCACTTTGGAAAGCGTGCTGTACTCCCCAGCGCTGTACAGTCCTTCAAAAATGGGAACCATTTCATACGCAGCAGCGATCCCCTTTACATAGTCCTCCAGACCGTTACTAGCTACGAACAATCGGACACCTTGCTCATGAAGGGCCTGGAGTGTTTCTTTTACATGTGGATACAGGGCATGACTTCCGCTCTTCAATCCCTCCAGTTCCAGCTGAAGCAGCAGCTCGTCCGCTCTTCTATGGGCCGCTTCGCTGGCTTCCGGCATCACTCTTCTCCAGATTTCATCCAGCAGCATGCCCAAACTATTCAAAATAAGCTCCTCGGGAGGAGTCTCTCCTTCATAAAGCCCTTCGGCGCGCAGCGTATCAAACAGCTTGTGGTACGCAGGAAGCAATAGCGTCTCCGTCTGAAAAAGTGTACCGTCCATATCAAATACCATAGCCTCAGGTTTCTTCAACACAGGTGCATTGTTCATGTAGTTATCAGTCATTCCTTTCCTATGTAGGTTTACAACTCTAACCCCTCTCATGATAAGCAATAAGAGAGGTCCGTGTAAACCTCATTGCGCATACCGCTAACTCTTATATTTTTTTAAAACAGTCCTGAAACAATGCAAACCACCCCACATATCCGTGTGTAAGGCACCCCTTGGAAGGTTGAGATCCACACCATTCCAATACGAAAATCCCGCCTGCTCTATCCATTGCTCCATCGCTGATAGATCCACTGTAGGGTAATCAAACGTCAGCAGAAGCATTCCGTCATCGCGTATGGTCCGGTGAAATTCATGTAAGGCTGCCAAAGACTCCTCAGGTGTTAAATGTTCCAGCACTGAAATACATACAATTTTGTCAAAACTGGCATCCTCATAAGGCAGAGCTGTCAGATTGGCATGTGCGGAGTGGAGCCGAACCGGTAAAATCTCCTGAATGCGCTCGGCAGCCTCCTCTCCGATATCCCGCCGCACCTCGGTCAAAATGGCATCCACGGAAACGATCCGTATATCCAGATCGCAAGCATAGACCTGAGCGCAACGGCGGGCCAACTCAAATTTGAATGGATGTGGAATTCCACACGCTGCATCCAGCACCGAATCTTGACCGGACATAAATTGAAGACACCACTCATACTCATAGGGGCGACTCCACCAGCTTTGGGGGAGTCTGTAAATCATGCTGGAGGAGTTGGGGTCAGAATATACAAAAAAGCGAGACAGATACGGGTCAGACATGTTCATGGATGCTGCCTCCTTTTGGAGAGATTTAAATTACTCTTGCAACACAGCACAGTTCATGACCCCGTTTCTCGCCTTGAAGTTTGGCCAACAATCCCATTTGCTCCGTAAAGGCAAGATCACCGTACAAAGGATGGGCTTGCAGCAAGGCATCCAAACCAGAGGGAAGCTGGCGGGTAAACATAGCCACCGAGCGCAATCCAGACTTTTCCAGTAAGAGCGCCAGCGTATGCTCAGAATAATGATATAAATGATCTTCCTCGGTAAATAAAGGTGAATAAACACCATAAGCCTCATTGGTGAACGAGTTTTTGTTGGGCACTGTAATATATAACGTCCCGTCAGGTTGAAGCTGTTCGCGTAAATCTGTCAAAAATGCAACAGGGTCCGCAATATGCTCCAGCACATGCCAGCATGCTACGGCCTCGTATTTGTGATCCAGTGGTAATTCAGTATCTTCTTCTACTTCTTGTATTTCTTGTGCTTCATTCAATTCCTGCATATCACATGCTTCATCGGTTTGAGTATCTTCTTCGGTTTCACCGTTCCAGTAACCCGGCAATAAATCCACGTCATATTTGTGTTTGGCGTAAGCACGCGAGTCTATGGAAGGTTCAATACCCACTGCATCCCAGCCGGCTTGAAGGGCAGCATGGATAAATTCTCCGGTACCTGATCCAATCTCAAGCAATTTTCCTTTACCGGAGCTGAACATATCCAGTAGCATGAGTCCAAAAAGGGCATGATCCCCATAAGTTGACGCTGCTGCACTATCCCGCATAGCAACCCAATCGGCATTATAAATCTCTGCAATCATATCCTCCGGCTGTATATGATCCACATCATTACGAAAAACCAAGCCACAGGAGCCGCACCCCATCAAGGTAAAGCGTTCATAGTTATGAAATACTCCCGTGTCAGACGAACCACACAGTTTGCATTTACTATAAAATACGTTCTTTATTTCACTTTTAATTTGTAGACCGGAATTATTCATAACCTGGACACTTGAAATCTCGGCAACATCCATGGCGTTCACATCATGGGTAGCTTCATACTCTGGTGTAGTTTCTTTTTCTCCATTTATGTTGTCCTGATCTACCCAAAGCGTGAGTCGGGGGTTCGGGTCCAAAATAGATTCATATTGCTCTTTCCAGCCATAACGAGCACTTGGATCAAGCAACTGATATCGCTGAAATTTGGCCATGCGAATAGCAGGTGTACACCATCCCCAATGCTGGATGCGGTAGTTGCTGATTTCACTGGGAAGGTCAAGCACATTTTCGGGAAATCTCCCACAGTGCAAGGACTGCTCCTTCCATTTATAAGAGAACCCTTCCTTATATCGAATTAAAAAAGGACGGTAATATTGATGAGCCTGCCAATAATCATCATCGCGGTAATGCGTGGAATTCCACATATCAAACAACCTGAAACAAATCGTATCCGCTTTCGTTCCCGCTAACAAAGAATGTACCCCTTGAGCAAAACGAGATTCGAACATTTCGTCAGCATCCATATTTAATATCCATTCCGGAAAAGAAGCCAACGTCTCTCTCCACTGTTGCTTACGTAGTTCCAATTCATTGCTAAAAGAAGCTGTTTCATTGCGTATTAAACGTAATGGGATTCCCTTTAGGATCTCACGGCACAACTCTCCGCTATCATCCTGACTGCCATCATCAATAATGACCGCTTCATCAATATATTCTCGATGACTCCGCAGCACGTCAATGAGCTTGCGATCTGCCTCATTGTATACCGTCATGGTCAGCGTCAATTTGGGTTTGGAGACAGGCGGCGTATGAAGTTCACTTTGTCGTGGACCAGGGAACGTTTGTGGTATAACAAAAGAATCTGCCGTGTACTTGGCAAAGACAGCTGACTCACGGAGGTCATACGGTATAACAGGAGGTTCAGGGAACTTAGATGGACTTGATGATGCAGAAGGATTGAAGGCAGGAGAGTTAGTAGAAGTATCGGAGTGATTTAGATATGCTAAATGTTCTGATTGGTCCGTATGAACAGCGCTCGTTGTAAAATAATTTAGGGTGAATAGTAGCTGCTCTGCCTTCATTCTGTCCGCTTCCCGGTACAGATGCATCGCCGGATAGTGTGTATCCACAAAAAGTGGAAATCCAAATGCAGCTGCCCGAATACAGAAATGTCGATCTTCTCCCCAATAGGAAACGTTTTTGATTTTACCAAAGTGAATCCCTGCTTCCAGTGCACGTCTGCGGATTAGGGTACAAGCACCTAGACCCCCCACTTCGTACAAACCAGGAACATGCAATTGGTGTATAAAATGCAACTCGCGTTGTGCTCGCTCCTCTGCCGACAACACTTCGCCTTCTTCACGATGGAACAAATTATATTCATCACTAACCCACACCTGAGGCAATAGAGGCCCCTCCGGCTGCCAGCGTGTCCAGAAAATCTCAGATACAATATCCTTCTCCGCCTCCACCAGCTTACATAAGGTACGGGAATGGAGAATCAGGTCTGAATCGACTAAAAACAGCGCGTCATAATTATGCTGAAGTGCATAATCAATAAGACGATTTTTAAAGCCGGCCACTTTCCAGACGAGAGCAGGCGGCCAATAATGAGTGTGCTCATCACTTCGGTTCTCCACTTGCTGTGAGCCTGTCAACAAGGGCAAAACCCTGCCTGGTAGCCGATTGGAGAAATCGGCAAGCCATTGGCTTGAAGTCGGATTGTCATTATCATCGACAAATAAATAATCGGGCAGCACATCAGGTGCCTCCAGTCGCTCTAAAGCTTGAATAAATAAAGACAATATTTCCGGTTTCTGGTGCACCGGGCTACCGATTAGTATACGCATGATTCAACGCCTCCATCAGGCAGAAGCCTCATAACCGTTCCCCTCCATATCCTAAGGCATACCATAATTGCAACCGAGCGATATGGGAGTGAGCGTAGTATGAATGGACTTGCACCTGGAAATATCAATGAAAACGACATCCATACAAAAATACAATCTTACCATCCAAACAACTACTCTTTTTCAGTTTTCCACCCGTTTTCTAACTACATTTAGCCATCAAATTTATTTCCCGGTCGCTTGATAATATCGAATTTCGCACAATCTCCTCCCCCTCATATCAGACTTTGATTTTCTAATTTATTAGAGCAAGACTGAATTTATGATTATCACCATCCTCTCAACGAGCCCTCGGAATTACTACATAATGAGCAAGCTATCCTAATAAAATGGAGATTATACCAAGTTTTTTGGGAGGGACAAAGAGCATGGTAACTGTCAGCTTATGTATGATTGTCAAAAATGAAGAAGAAGCCCTTCATACCTGTCTGAAATCAGTCCATGACCTGGTAGATGAAATCATTATCGTAGATACTGGTTCCACTGACAGTACCCAAGAGGTCGCTGCATCGTTCAATGCTCGGGTATACCATTTTGAATGGTGCGATGATTTCTCTGCAGCCCGCAATTATGCGTTTGATCAGGCAACGCAAGAATATCAATTTTGGCTGGACGCTGATGACATACTGGAAGAAAAAGACCGAATATCATTTCTCAACTGGAAGAAACAAGCCACCCTCTCCTATGACAGCATTACGATGGATTATGTGCTGTCTGTAGATGAACAAGGACAGCCGTTGTATAAGCTCAAAAGAAACCGAATTGTGCGGCGTGATCAAAGATTCAGATGGATCGGCTTTGTGCACGAATTCCTGCATGTGACTGGCAGCACCTTTCACAGTAATATAGCGGTGACTCATAAAAAGACACGTGCCTACACTGATCGTAATTTGCATATATATCTCAAGCATCGGGAGCAAGGCACTGCATTTTCTGAGCGAGATCACTACTACTTCGCAAATGAACTATATGATAACGGACGCATACTAGAAGCCATCCAGCAGTACGAGCACTATCTGGGACTCGATCAAGGATGGATTGAGGATCGGATTGCTGCTTGCTTTAAGCTAGCGGATTGCTACGCCCACCAGGGTCAAAAACAGGAGCAGCGTATGGCTCTGCTTCGCACACTTAACCTTGATGTACCACGCGCCCAGTTCTGCTGTGTCTTTGGCAATTTGTTGATTGAAGACGAACAGTATACTCAAGCCATTTACTGGTTTCACCAGGCAACGTTGATAGAGCCTCCACAAGATGTGATGGCCCTAACCAATTCGTCGTACTATACCTGGTTTCCACACTTGCAATTATGCCTGTGTTACGACCGAATCGGTGACATCGAAAAGGCAAAATCGCATCATCGCATAGCTCAGTTGCACCACCCTACTCATCCAAGTGTTTTATATAACGAGAAGTATTTCGCACAACTGAAGCAATAGGGATGAGAAAGACGCGCCGGGGAAAGGTCGTTCAATGTAGCCGACCTTAGTCATCATGCCGATATGTGCTCGGCACGATACCCGGCGGACAGCCTGCAATTTTTCGGGGCTTTTATTTTTACCCCCTCTTATATATAAATGCCCATTGCTGCTCCTCGGGAAGGACCATTTCATTAGCTTAGATTACTTCAAAAGAAAAAAAGTCTCCTGCAAGCTTAAGCTCACCAAGAGACCTCGTATATCATTTTATCAGAACACTTTCTTCCGGTCTCTTTCCCCCTTCAAAATTTCCACTGACTCACGGAAACGGAGCGAATGGATTATTTCACGTTCACGTAGAAACTTCAGACTATCTTGCAAATCCACATCGTCTGTCAGATCAATCAGCCACTGATATGTAGCTCGTGCCTTTTCCTCTGCCGCTATGTCCTCATATAGATCGGCAATAGGATCGCCTTTGGCTTGAATATAAGCCGCTGTAAAAGGAACTCCGGCAGCGTTTTGATAATACAGCGCATGGTCGTGTGCCGCATAATATTCACCCAGACCGGCAGCCTTCATTTGCTCTACGCTCGCATCCTTGGTCAGCTTATAAATCATAGTCGCAATCATCTCGAGATGCGCAAATTCCTCCGTGCCTATGTCGTTCAGTACACCAATCACCTTATCGGGAATCGTATATCGCTGATTCAGATAGCGCAATGCCGCTGCCAGCTCGCCATCCGCTCCACCATACTGCTCCATAAGCAGTTTGGCCATATGAGGATCACATTTGCTGACACGTACGGGATATTGCAGTTTCTTCTCATATACCCACATTCATGTCCCCTCCTTTATAAAAGGTTGTTAAAAGGTTGTACCTGCCTAGACCTGCCACGGCCAAGGGGATTGACTCCACTCCCAAGGATACTTGGAATAGGCACGACCAAAATTTTGTAAAGGCCCATATAGCATCTGATACTCGTTAGCAATCGCCGTTCTTTCCTGCGTCAGCTTATTGAACTGCTCGATGGCCTGTAAATCATCTGGGTGCGTATTCAGATACAAATTCAGCTCCACCAACACAAAATCCACCGCTTGGAGCTTCTCCAGCAACGCATAAAACTGGGCATCCCCCGGCTTGGTTTGGGACGTGCAGCCTTGGGTCGGGTTTCCGGCTTGACTATAGCCCTGAGTTTGGTTCTGATACTGGTTCTGGTATGGATACGGATTTGAATAAGGGCTTTGATATGGATTCGGCTGTTGCTGTCCACTCTCATGCTGATTTTGCTGCTGGAATTGGAATGGGGACTGACCCTGATTTGGATTCTCCATTCTATTCGCCTCCCCCCTGGTTTCTTCTAGGCTCATAAGGGCTGTAAAGCAAAGGCCATAGCGTTCCCTTCGTCAGCGCCTCATCTGGACTGAATTGCGGTAGACCAGGGGGCTGAAATTGCACAAACAAGTTTGGCGGAAGCACATAAGTCTTGCACAGAACGGGCGGACACGGATCGAACGGGCCGACAAACGGGGCATACTCACCTTGCTGTGGAAATTTCACGGGCCGGGACCTCCTTTGGTTGATCCATCTGCTTTACTATTCAACATATGCCGCATCGCCCAAGTCTCGAACAAAAAATCACAGATAAAAATAATTGTTCAAAAAAAATAACTATAGAACTATTTCTAATCAAAAAGAACCTTTAAAACCACGGTAACGTGGATCTAAAGGTTCTTGCTTCAGCACACTATAATAACTTACATACCTGAACTGATCTTACCTATCTCTGTGGATCAGGACTCAATCGGTAGAAAGCTCATCTTCAATCACAGGCTCAGGCTTGCGGTGAATCTTCACTCTCATTATGCGAAGCCTTGTTGCTTCCTCCACCTCGAAGGTAAGGTTATAAAACTCAATTTTCTTCCCTTTCACCGGAATGCCTTCCAATTCCTTAAACAGCCATCCTCCGATGGAATCTACCTCGTCGTCTTCGATGTTTACTCCAGTCAAATCATTGACATCCTCAATGAGCATACGACCGTCCACAGAGATGAAGTTCTCCTTGATTTCCACGCTTGGGCGTTCATCCTCAAACTCATCATAGAGATCCCCGACGATTTCCTCCAAAATTTCCTCCGCTGTCAGCAGCCCGGCCGTTCCGCCGTATTCATCTACCACGAGAGTCATTTGGGAATGTTTTTTCTGCATAAGGCGTAGCACGTGACTCACTTCCATAGACTCCGGCACATTCAAAATAGGACGTACCACCGAAGCCAGATCCAGTTGTTCCCCCTGCTCAGCTAGCAGAAGATCCGTGATATGGACAAAACCGATAATCTGGTCTTTATCCTCAACCGCTACCGGGTAGCGGGAATGCTTGGTCTCGCTGATAATCTTGAGATTTTCCTTAAACGACAAATTCGTATACAAACAATCCATATCTGTACGCGGCAGCATGATTTCACGTGCAAGCAAGTCGGAAAAATCAAAAATATTATCCATCAGCTTAATTTCGTCCTTATCAATCACACCGCTTTTGGCGCTCTGATTCATCAATATACGAATCTCTTCCTCTGAATGAGCCGCTTCGGCTTCACTCGCCGGCTGAATCCCGAATGCACGCAACAGCAAGTTTGCCGCAGCATTCAATACCCAGATCACAGGTAGAAAGACCTTATAAAAAAGCAGCAAAGGCGCCGATAAAAACAACGCCACACCTTCAGTCTTCTGAATCGCTAAAGACTTGGGAGCCAATTCCCCCAATACAATATGCAAAAAGGTAATTACGCAAAATCCGACGACAACGGATATCGTTGTAATCAGGGTGCCGTCAGTTACACCGAGTTTGTGCATGAGTGGCTCTATCAGGTAGCCGGATATTGCTGGCTCTCCAATCCAACCCAAACCCAATGAAGCCAGCGTAATGCCCAATTGGGTGGCGGACAGATAAGCATCCAACCTTTGGTTCACCTTCAGCGCATAGCCTGCCAGGCGATGACCCTCGCTTTGGAGCTGCGTCAATCGGGATTGGCGCATTTTGACCAACGAAAATTCTGCGGCCACAAATACACCATTTAGAAAGACAAGCAGCAGTACCAAGAGGAGATTCACAGCTAGCAATCCCCAATGAAACTCGGTATGACCATCCAATACGAACTCCCCATTTCTATAGTTGTAATGCTTTTCTTGATTTAAAGTCTATTCCTTTGTAGTACATATCCGCTACGAGCAGGTTCGGTCCACAACAGGCAGCAGCATCACAATGACAGTTCACAGTCTGATTCAACGGATGCTCATTCAGCCATTCACCAAAAATATCGTCCAGACTGTCTTCCTGAATGTTGCCGAAAGCCGGAATGTCTGCAAAATCCGTCACATACACGCTACCCGTGAACATATTCACATTCACACGGTTTCTTCCGTCTGGATCATTACGCACCGTAATATTCGGTTCCTGACGCAAGCGGCGAAGCAGTTTGCGGTCTTCTTCCCGGTCCGAACAAGCAAAGAACGGTAATGTGCCAAACAACATCCACATGTCCTGATTACGTACATCCAGCAGCTTATGGATAGAGTTCCGCATGTCGTCGAGTGAAAGCACAGGCAAAGCAGAGGCAAAATTTGACGCATACATTGGATGAACCTCATGCCGTCGGCATCCCATTTCGTTGATCAACTGATGAATGCCCTCCAGCTTCGTGTGTGTCCGATAATTAATCATGGATTCAGCTGAAATGAACATTCCCATTTCACTTAATCTGCAGGCATTCTCGATCATTTTTTCATACAGGCGAACAGCACCCGCACGTGGGGTCGGCCGGCCTGTATTTGCAAAACCCACTTCATAAAAATCGTCCGCATTCAAATAGTTAAACGAAATATGCATCACATCTAGATAAGGAAGCATCTTCTCATATCTGCGAATATCTAACGTCAGATTGGAGTTGATTTGCGAGCGAATACCGCGCTCTTTGGCGTATTTCAACAGTGGAACGATCACTTCATCCACTGTTTTATCGAGCAAAGCAGGTTCCCCGCCTGTAATACTGATGGTCTCCAGATGCTCGACTTCATCCAGACGCTTCAGCATTAGGTCTAACGGAAGGAAAGGGGCCTCCTTCATAACCAGCATGTCGCCAACAGCGCAATGCTCACAGCGCATATTACACAGATGCGTTACGGTCATTTCCACACTCGTAAGCAAATGACGACCATGTGTACGCAATGAGACAATCGGGTCCCACGGATCATAGGTTGGCGATATTTGGGGTAGCGTGTTATTTTGTAGAACTGTCATTATGTTTTCACCTTATTTCTGTTATTAACCTCAAAAGACGTATAATTATCATATCATGATGTGTAAAGTGTCTGCATGCTTTCTTCCACATCATCTGCTAATCTACGTGTACTCCTCCGAAAGGGGCCAGAGTAGCACCCAATGTATTTGTAATCATAACCGAGAGGGATATGGACAAATCCACATCATAAGGTGCTTTCACTTCCTGCCCATCCCGGTCCCTTACAATGCGAATGACGGGTCTTTGCGGGATTTTGGAATGTATACGCACCACGACCCCCTCTTCCCCTGTGTTGAGCACCACAGAGAGTCCCAAGGGGTAAATAGCTACACAGTCACGAAAGGCTTCCAGCATTCGCTGCTCATATAACGTTCCTGCCCCGGCGTACAGCACTTCCATCGCCTCATAAGGCAACAAAGCCTGCTTGTATATCCGACTTGCTGTCATTGCGTCGTACGAGTCTGCCAGGCCGATCCATTTCGCATATTCGTGGATCTGGTCCTTTTTCCAACCGTGTGGGTATCCGCTGCCGTCAATACGCTCATGATGCTGTAATGCACAATGAGCCGACAACAAGGGAATTCCAGGTTCGTCTTTAAGCAGCTTGTAGCCGATCACCGTGTGTGTTTTCATATGCTCATATTCCTCGTCGGTCAATTTGCCCGGCTTATAGAGTACTTGAGGTGAAATTTTCATTTTACCGATATCGTGCAGTAGTGAACCTATTCCCAACTCCATCAGCTGATTGTTATCGTAGCCGTTGGAAATTCCCAGTACAAGTGAATATAGACATACGTTCAAAGAATGATGATACAAATCCTGATCTGCGGCCCCAATATCCATCAACATAATGACGGCGTCCTGCCGGCCTCCAATATCGTCCAGAATAGATTCCATCACCTTATAAAATGACTTGCCAAAATATTTGTGCTTATGATCTACGGAGTAGGATGACAACCCTTGAAATTGCTTTTTGATTTCCTGTAGCGCCGCCGCCCTTGTCTGTTCATGGATCATCTCAGGAATGACGATATCTTCTGTCACAGCATCCTCAATGTATACATATCCAATACCGACTTGGCCTAGACGTTCAATCAATCGCGAAGTAAGCTCAACACCTTCCGAGAGCAGCACCATTCCATTTTCATTGTATATTTTTTTGCCCAGCTTCATGCCGGCTCTCAATAATGTAACAGGTACCAGTCGCAGCTTAATCCTCTCCCGATTGTTTTGATACCTGAAGCCACCTAGCTGCAAAACATTCTTCCATCGCGCCCGGACGCTTCAACTCCATTTCAATCAAATCCCGTAAAAATTCTGGAAGCATAAATCGGAGATCTGTTCCGTTCGCAAGCACCTCATAACCTGCTTTGAAAGTGAACATATCCAACGTGCCCACTGTGTATTCCTCATGCTCTTCCAAAGGTTGACCTGCTACACGAATGTCCGTTACTTTTTCATAAGGAGCACGGCCAGGGTCATACTGAATAGCCAAGCCTTCCACACACATCGTACCAAGCACTTTGCCTCTGAAGCCAAAGCCCGTCATAGGCTTGTCCGCAAATTCAGGCAGCAAAGACTGCTCCAGCGCCAACCGAATATCGCTCCCCCGCAACTTCATAACACAGGCATTAATCGGTGAAGGGCATAAGGAATGCAGGATTCCTTTACTGATATCCCCTTGAGGTAATGGGCCGAGCAGTTGTCCCGCATTGACGAGGGCAATTTCTGTTCCTGTAAAATGGGACACCGATTGTGCCAGCATATTCCCGAAAGGGGATTCCTGATCATATGCGATCTCCAGTTTCCGATCCGTCACAGCAACCGTGCTCTCCATGGCGCGCTCTGCTTGTCTGCGATGCACCACAATGGCCGATGCCACTTTTTCGTCCAGTCTTGTCAGATCCACAGGAACTACACCGCCTGACGTGACTCGAAACGGTTCGAGGCTATTGTTACGACTTAACGTCACTTCACCCAGCAGCGTTCCGAACTTACCCGCCCCACATAAAGCTGTTTTCCCGATCCAAAGCGGTTCCTCCAGCACATGATGGGTGTGACCTCCAAGGATAACGTCAATTTCAGGAAATTGCGACGCTAACTTTTTATCGGAAGGTAGACCCAGGTGCGACATCACGACCAAAACATCAACCTGCTTTCTCAGTGCCGCGATCTGCTTCCCCAGCACATCAAACGGATTGAGCACATCCCAGCCCAGCAATTGATAATACTCTACAAAAGGAGCCGTCACACCAAGTAAACCGACCTTGATTCCTGCTTTGTCTACAATAAGGGATTCCTTCATCCACGCAGGACTCATCCCTGTGGCACACTCAGTCATATTGCCACATATGACCGGACAATGAATGCCCGCATATGCCTGTTCAATCATATCCGGGGTAAAAGTCAGTCCCTCATTATTACCGATCGTAATGGCATCATATCCTGTTAGATTCATCACATCCACATTTGCCCCGCCTAGCGTTCCTTCCGTTTCGGGGGCCATCCGGTCCATGTGGTCTCCTATGTCAAGCACAAGTAGCGCATCCCCTAATGCAGCTCTTCGTTCATTAATCATCGCGGCTATCGAAGGCATACTGCCAAAATGACTATGGATATCATTGGTATGCAAAATGGTCAACGTTTGCCGAGTCGTCATCTCCATAACCGCCCTCCTCTATATTTTATATATCGACTTTGGAGCTTCTAATGTTTAAGCATATCATGTTATTTAGCAATATGGTACATATGGGTGCACATAGTCCTTAAGCTTCGCTGTAGTCTCTGGGCAATCTCATATTACAAACATAGTGAAAAGTATTGGCGTTATCTACTGTAGGTATCTGATAGGAATCGGGTTCCTGGGACCTATTTTACAGCTTGGAATAATAGTAAATTAGTCGTTGTCATCCCATATAATTCTTGATATATTAAGTTTGTTTCGTATTTTCAACAAATTTACGACAATAAGGAGGTTAGCGCATGAGAGTACACGTTACCGATGCCAAGCCAGGAGATCGCCTCAAATCCGATACATACAATGGGCACGGTGTGCCTGTCATGGTTCAGGGCACCGAGCTACAGCATGACGATATTTCCAAGCTCATTATGCACGGTGTCGATTATATCGACATTGATGCCGGTTCTGCGAGCATTCCGGTTGACTTTGCCCCCGATGTTCCAGCTTCCCCCGAGTCCCTCAAACGTGCCGTTCCTCTCATGGAGCAGACGATCAGTGGCTTTGAAAGCATGTTTCTCGAAGCTTCCTCAACTGGCAAATTTGATGAATATCGAGTTGATGAGCTGTTCGGCCCTCTCGTTTCAGAGCTAGCTCGTCAAAAAGATGTCGTATCTCTGCTGTTAATTATGGAACGGGGAGATCACTATACCTATAATCATTCTCTCCAAGTAGGCGTACTGTCATATTACATTGCCACATGGCTTGGATATACGGAAGAAGAAGCATATGCCGCCGGTAAAGCTGGATATTTACATGATATAGGCAAGTCCATGATACCCGATGAAATTTTGAACAAACCGGATAAACTGACACCTGAAGAATTTCATGAAATGAAGAAACATTCGCTATATGGCTATGATATTATTCGCAATTCAACCAGCGATGAGATTTCTGCAATTGTCGCCTTACAGCATCATGAGCGTGAAGATGGAAGTGGATATCCCCATGGTCTGTTCAAGGAAGAAATTCATCCTTTTGCCAGCATAACAGCTATTGCCGACGTGTATAGCGCGATGATTTCCAATCGTGTGTATCAGACGAAGCAGGAGCTACTCACCGTATTACGCGAGCTGCACAGTATGAGTTTTGGACATCTAAACCCAGAAGCTACCCAAGTGTTCATCAGACACATGCTTCCTAATTTCATTAATAAGCAGGTTCTGTTGACTACAGGTCAGACAGGAACGATCATTCTGAACAATCCTGCTGATTACTTCAGACCCTTAGTAAGAATTAACGATGATGAATATGTAGATTTGTCTAGGGAACGCCATGTATCCATTGATGAAATTTATTTGGAATCCTGATCCGCTACTGCCTCCCGGCGTTACTTCGGTGGAACGAAATGTTTTGCCGAAGCACAGACTACGCGAATAAAAAGAGACTGTCCTTGATTCGTAGGTTCTTCTACGAAGGACAGCCTCTTTTTAAGTTACGGATATTAACCTCGTTACTATCTTTATTTATGGTTTAATTCTAAGTGGTAAGATCGTGTAGCCCTGGACTATGTTCATTAGGCAATTCGGGCATATACGGAAGAGGAAAACCCTCAGGAGGATCTATTACACTCAAATCCCCACCGTTTCTGCTTGGAGTTTGCCCATTGAATATTTCCCCAATACGGGTAGAATCCAATCGAAAATTAAACTGCGCATTGTGAAAGCCCATCTCAACATACTTCCGGCATTCTGGATACTTGTTAATATCGTAATTTGGAACTGGGAACAATTTTCCCCAATCAACTCCAAGTGTCTCTAATGCTTTGGCAAACGCGTTTTGATGAGCATTATCCCTCACAATCAAAAAAGCCAACGTTTCCCGGAATGTTTTGTTCGAGCTCATTTCGTAAATTCGGGATTTTTGTAGAACCCCTGTAGATTCGAGTACGAGATTATCAAGCAAATCACTAACCAGATTCCCGTGGGAATAAACATAACTACCTAGCCAAGGATTCCCACTTGCATCAACAGGTAAGGAACTTTGGGCTCCCATAATAAAATGATGAGGATTTGCGTGTTTTATCGCCTCATCTAAAGGAGCATGATCCATTCCCGCATCGCCGGCTTGGTCTGCGCCTGAGCCAGTCAGAAGTTGATTTATAGTATGTTGGACCAGTTCAACATGACTAAGCTCCTCTAGAAAAACTCCTCGTATCAAATCCCTGTACTGCACAGCATTACCACGAAAATTATTACTTTGAAAGAAAAACTGCATCATAGTACGCATTTCTCCGAATCGACCACCTAACACTTCTTGAATCACTTTAGCAGCAGCTGGATCGGGCTTATCGGGTACTATTAAGTTAATTAAATCTTCTTTATAAAAATACAATTCAAATACCCTCCTTAGACTCTTCATTTTAAAGTGAAACATAGGCTTCCCTCTTTAATAATTTATATACAAACCAAACAAACAGAATAAAGACCCGTATCAGATTGTTGTGATGCTGCTCCTCGTTTTATTACATCTTGAAAAGGTTAAATACAGTTAGAATTCACTAAGTTGCTTTAGCTATAGGAGGAGTAAATATGTTTAGACATCAAAAAGAGTTGCAGTTTGAAGTGAAAGTAGAGCGTCCTGATCCTCTTTTTGCCCGGCAGGTACAAGAAGTTTTGGGAGGGCAATTTGGAGAAATGACCGTGATGATGCAATATTTATTTCAAGGGTTTAACTGTCGCGGTGATGAAAAATATAAAGATATGCTGATGGATATTGGAACTGAAGAAGTAGGGCATGTGGAGATGCTATGTGCTTTAATTAGTCAACTACTTGATGGAGCTAAACCAGAAGATCAAGAACAAGCTGCAAAAGACCCTGTTACAGCTGCCATAATGGGGGGAATTAACCCACAGCACTTGCTGGTCAGCGGTCTAGGCGGATTGCCTACTAATTCAAATGGAGTTCCATGGAACGGCTCTTATATCGTCGCAAGTGGCAACCTTTTGGCAGATATGCGATCCAATTTGCACGCAGAGAGTCAGGGTCGATTGCAGGTAGCAAGGCTATATCATATGACACAAGATGAAAGCGTCAGAGCTACACTACGGAAAATGCTAGCGCGTGACCGCTATCACCAGTATCAGTGGATGGCGGCAATCCAAGAATTAGAAGAGAAAAACGGTGTTGTGGTTCCGGCTTCTTTTCCCCCTGAGGCAGAACAAGAGTCTCAGCCTGAAGCTTATGAGTTTTGGAATTTGTCTGAGGGCGAAGAATCTAGTGAAGGTTTGTGGGCAACAGGGAGTGCGCCGGATGGAACCGGGAGCTATGTATACATCTCAAAACCTGTTGCCAAAGGACAAATCTATAATGCCAAAATACCAGCAACCGAGTTACATCATGACTTAGACCATAAAACTTCAGATAAATAAACAAGTGGCAGACGAGCTGTCCCAACATTAAAGATAGCTTATTGGTGACACTGACCATAAAAATAAAACAAAAAATATATACTTAAAATTCGAATAAGGCGGCTTATCATAAGGCATAAAATCATAGCCGATCATAAATCATGAAGTACAGAATTAATGTAAGTCTAAAAGCCCTGCCGACCAATTATGGTTAGCAGAGCTTTTTGATTTCAAAGACGATGCTCTCATTCTGTATGAGCAGATGTCTATAACAATCATTTGTGTTACCTCAGCTTCGGTCAAACCACCGTTCATTAAATAAGAGGTGCCTGAATCAATGTTGCAAAATTAAACTGGTGTACATGACCATCATTTAATGTAGTTTGGCCCGTAACAAAATGTACATGCTTACCATTTCCGACTGGAATAGCGGGCCCTGTTCTAATCCTTCTCAGATTATGAAAATGGTTCACGAAATCAGTTTTCGTAAGATCAATTTCATGGACATGACTTCTTCCAACTCGAATCGCTTGCCCAGTAACACCTGCAAAGCGGTGGTTATGTCGGTCTGCACCTTCTTCGGCCAGTTTGGTGCTTCCTTCAAATTCATGTACATGTCTCTGTGTCTGCTTAGAAGAGAGGGTTTTCTTCTTCACTCCAGCTTTGTTCTTCTGCATCTGTTGGCATGCCTCCTTATGTTTATGTCACTCACAACATCCTATTAAGCAAATATACATAAGTGCTAGGCAACTATCTGCAGTCCTAAGCATAATTTTTTTTTTTGTAGTAGAAAGAAGGCTTATGGACTTAGGTATCACAGAAAAAACAAAAGAAGACGAACTTAAAAAGTTCATCTCCTAGACTAGCAGGAAATCCGAGTCGGCATAAAATCGACATGACTCGGATTTAACAAGCTTAAGATTACTTCAAAAACTCGTGACACCAAGGGTTAATGGATTTTAACCAATACTGCCTTCCATCTCGAACTTGATCAAACGATTCATCTCTACCGCATATTCCATCGGCAGTTCTTTTGTGAATGGCTCAATAAAGCCCATAACGATCATTTGCGTTGCCTCTGCTTCAGTCAAACCACGGCTCATCAGATAGAACAGCTGATCTTCCGATACCTTGGAAACCGTTGCTTCGTGCTCAAGCGTGATGTCATCATTCATGATTTCATTATAAGGAATAGTATCTGAGGTTGATTGATTATCCAAAATCAACGTATCACACTTGATATTGGATTTTGCACCTTGAGCCTGACGACCGAATGAAGCTAATCCGCGATACGTTACTTTACCGCCATGCTTACTGATCGACTTGGATACAATGGTGGACGTGGTGTCTGGTGCTAAGTGGATCATTTTCGCACCTGCATCCTGATGCTGGCCTTTGCCTGCAACAGCGATGGACAAGACCATCCCTTTCGCTCCACGGCCCTTCAATACAACGGCTGGATACTTCATCGTCAACTTGGAACCGATGTTACCATCGACCCATTCCATCGTTGCATTTTCTTCTGCAACCGCACGTTTGGTTACCAGGTTATAAATGTTTGGTGCCCAGTTCTGGATCGTTGTATAACGAACGCGTGCGTTCTTCTTACAAATAATTTCGACTACGGCACTATGCAGCGAGTTCGTGCTGTAAATCGGAGCCGTACAGCCTTCTACATAGTGCACAAAGCTGTCTTCGTCAGCAATTATGAGCGTACGCTCAAATTGACCCATGTTTTCCGAGTTGATACGGAAGTAAGCCTGCAATGGAACTTCACATTTCACACCTTTTGGTACATAGATGAAGCTCCCGCCTGACCATACCGCACTGTTCAGTGCTGCAAACTTATTGTCCGCAGGAGGTACAACTGTTGCAAAATACTCTTTCAGAATCTCAGGATGCTCACGCAACGCCGTATCGGTATCCATGAAAATAACGCCTTGATCTTCCAGTTCCTTTTGCATACTGTGGTAGACAACCTCGGATTCATACTGTGCGGATACACCAGCCAAAAACTTTTGCTCCGCCTCGGGAATACCCAGTTTATCAAAGGTTTCTTTAATTTCCGTAGGAACCTCTTCCCACGTCTTCCCTTGTTTCTCGGAAGGTCTTACATAGTACTGGATATCGTTGAAATCCAGTTCATCCATATCTCCGCCCCAGTTTGGCATTGGCATTTTTTCAAACTGCTTCAGTGCCTTCAGACGGAACTCCAGCATCCATTCTGGCTCATCCTTAATTTTGGAGATTTCCTTTACGATTTCCGGAGTGAGACCCTTACCTGTTTGGAAAATGGACTTGTGCTCGTCACGAAAGCCGTATTTATACTCTTCCATTTCCGGTGCTTTCTTGGCCATGTTTCTCAAACCTCCTCTGTTCTATTTAAATTATTTATCTTCATCAATCCCTTTGCGCAGCGCGTTCCAAGCCAGTGTCGCACATTTGATGCGGGCCGGGAACTTATTTACGCCTGACAAAGCTTCCAATTCTTCATAATCATCAAATTCGACGGCTTCCCCCTTCATTAAAGAAGAGAAGCGGCTTGCCATATCCAATGCCTGATCAATCGTTTTTCCTTTGACTGCTTCTGTCATCATCGAAGCTGAGGACATACTAATCGAGCAGCCTTCACCAGTAAAACGGGCATCTTCGACCACGCCGTCTTTCGTTTTGAGTTGAAGGGAAATCCGGTCACCACACGTAGGATTATTCAAATCCACCGTAACGGCATCATCCTCAAAACGTCCGCGATTGCGCGGATTTTTATAATGATCCATAATCACGCGTCGGTACAAGTCATCAAGTTGCATCGCCAAAATACTCCTTTGTTTGGATTAAGGCGCTGACCAGAGCGTCGACTTCTTCTTCCGTGTTATAGAGATAAAAGCTGGCACGTGCAGTTGCACTGGCTTTCAGCCAGCGCATCAATGGCTGGCAGCAATGATGTCCCGCACGTACAGCCACCCCTTTGCTATCCAGTACAGTAGCTACATCATGCGGATGCACATCATCCAGGTTGAATGTTACGAGCCCAACATGACGTTCTGCCGGTCCGTATATCGTCAACCCCTCCACTTCACGGAGACGTTTGAGGGCATAGTTGGACAAACGGCTCTCATGCTGTGCAATGGCGTCCATTCCGATGCTTTCCAGAAAATCAATAGCAGCTCCCAAACCAACAGCTCCAGCGATAATCGGAGTTCCACCTTCGAATTTCCAAGGCAGCTCCTTCCATGTGGATTCATACAATCCCACATCGTCGATCATTTCCCCGCCGAACTCAATGGGCTCCATATTTTCCAGCAGCGCCTTCTTGCCGTACAGTGCCCCGATCCCAGTAGGCGCACACATTTTGTGACCCGAAAAGGCATAAAAGTCAGCATCGATGTCTTGCACGTCTACTTTCATATGTGGTGTGCTTTGTGCACCGTCTATAACGATAACTGCGCCTGTGCGATGCGCAATAGCTGCAATCTCTTTGACAGGGTTCACAACACCAAGCACATTGGAGACATGCGCAATCGCTACAATTTTGGTGTTTTCTGTAATAGTATTCTCCACATCAGCAAGATCAACGCTACCATCCTCTTGAAGTGGAATATATTTTAAAGTTGCGCCTGTGGCTTTGGCTACCTGTTGCCACGGGATCAGATTACTGTGATGCTCCATTTGTGTGATGACAATTTCATCACCCTCCTTACAGTTAGCTCTACCATAAGAAGAAGCCACCAGATTCAGCGCCGTTGTTGTTCCGCGTGTAAAAATAATTTCCTGACTGCGCTTGGCATTCAGAAAGCGAGCTACCTTCTCCCTCGCACCTTCATAAGCATCCGTCGCCCGGCTACCCAAGGTATGCACACCACGGTGAACATTTGAGTTATCATATTCGTAGTAGTGCTTGATCGCCTCGATGACCGCCAGCGGTTTTTGCGAAGTAGCCGCATTATCCAAATAAACCAGCGGATGACCGTTAATCTCCTGATGTAAAATCGGGAATTGTTCACGGATCAATGCAGTATTCATTGGCCTAACTTCCTTTCAACAAGGCTTTGCAGCTGATGTTGAAGTCCTTCGAGCGGAATCTCAGATACGACAGGTGCCAAGAAGCCATAAATAATCAGACGCTCAGCTTCTGCCCGGCTAATTCCGCGGGACATCAAGTAATACACTTGTTCACGGTTAACCTGACCAACCGATGCTGCGTGACCTGCTGTTACATCATCTTCATCAATCAGCAGGATTGGGTTAGCGTCACCACGCGCTTTCGGGCTGAGCATCAGAACACGTTCTGTTTGCTGACCATCTGCTTTGGTAGCACCTTTTTCAATTTTTGTAATTCCGTTAATGATGGAAGACGCTTCTTCACGCATCACTGCGCGCGTTATCATCTGACTAGCGGAATTTTTGCCGAAATGCTGTGCTTGTGTCGTATAGTTCAGCTTTTGTGAGCCGGAACCTACAGCAATGATCTTGGCATCCGAATTGGAGCCATTGCCTTTGAGCACGGACATGGTATTGCTTGCTGTATTGCCGTTGTTCATTTCGCCCACAATCCATTCGATAGCTGCGTCATTTCCCAACGTGGCACGACGAATTGAAATATCCGTTACTTGCTCTCCAAACTGATGGACTGTCGCATAGCGAACTTTAGCCCCAGCATTTGCAACAACTTCTACCGCACCGTTATGAAGAACAGGTGCCGCCAAATCCGCAGATACATAGTTGTCTACGTACGTCACGGAACTATGACTTTCGACAATAAGCAGCACATGCGGCGCAAACGTTGCAGTCGCATCGTCTGTCAGGAATACAGCTTGAAGCGGAACGTTCAGTTCTACATTTTTAGGCACATAAGCAAATACTCCACCGTTCCAGAGTGCTGCGTGCAATGCAGATAATGAATTCTCTTCTGCCTTAATCACTGTGTTCAGATGAGCTTTAACCAAATCAGCATGCTCTTTAACCGCTGTTTGTAAATCCGTGAAAATGACGCCTTGCGCCGCCAATTTCTCACTCAGCTTCACATATACCGCACCGGAGTTGCGCTGAATAATCAGACCGCCCTCCTGTTGCTCTTTAACCAGATCAGCAATGGCTGCAGGAACCTGCCCTACCGATGCAATGACCTCGCTCTGTTTATGTTGACCGTAATCGTTTAATTTCCAACGTTCGATTTTTGTTTTTTCAAATACCGGAAGCTCCAGTTTGCCTGCAAGCTCAAGTGCTTTTTGTCTGTCTTCAGCCAGCCAAGATGGTTCGCCGTTACGTTCGGACAGAACACGCAGTTGCTCGGAATCTACCGGAAGGATTGTTTGTGTAGTCATTAGTTTTCCTCCTCGCTTCCGGCTTACGCCTCTTGTCCTACAGTTTCATCAACGATACCCAGCTCTTCCTTGATCCAGTCGTAACCGTCTGCTTCCAGACGCTCAGCAAGCTCAGGACCCCCGGATTTAACGATACGTCCTTGCATCATCACGTGTACATAATCTGGTTTAACGTAGTTTAACAGACGTTGGTAGTGAGTAATCACGAGGAAACCACGATCTTCGGAACGCATAGCGTTCACACCGTTAGCCACGATTCTCAAAGCATCGATATCCAGACCGGAGTCGATTTCATCAAGAATGACAATTTTCGGATCAATCATCATCATTTGCAAAATTTCATTCCGTTTTTTCTCACCACCAGAGAAGCCTTCGTTCAGGTAACGGTGAGCAAACTCAGGGTTCATTTCAAGCTCTTTCATTTTGCTTTCCATTTGACGGATAAACTTAATCAAGGAGATTTCTTGTCCTTCTTCACGGCGCGCGTTGATCGCACTACGCAAAAAGTCGGAGTTCGTTACCCCTGCAATTTCACTCGGGTACTGCATCGCCAAGAACAATCCTGCACGTGCACGCTCATCCACTTCCATATCCAGCACGTCTTCTCCATCCAAAGTTACTTTACCATCTGTGACTTCATATTTTGGATGACCCATCAAAGCAGACGCAAGTGTACTTTTACCCGTACCGTTAGGACCCATGATGGCATGGATTTCTCCGCCCTTCATTTCGAGGTTAATACCTTTCAAAATTTCCTTGCCTTCAATGGTCGCTTTGAGACCTTCAATCTTAAAGTTTGTAGCCATATTCGCAATACCCTCCAAAAAATGTAGTGTGGTGTCGAAATCAGAAAGTATATTTAAACAGGGGAGCCCCCTGATTTCAAGTAATATTTAAAAATTTATTTATAATCATTCTAAACTGATTCTCAATGATTCTCAAGTTATTTTATAATAAATATCTTGAAGGGTGCAACCAACAGACACACGTTATCCAACTTTCTTCATAAAATGTTCACCCTACCAAGCACACAAATGGCAAAATACATCCTGCGAATGTTTATATAATTATAAATTTGTACAAAAAACACGAGGTACATGATCTCTTTTCAGCCATAAAAACGCTACTGACAGCATGACGTCAGTAGTTTTACATGTAAAAAGTTTATTTCAAAGCGTAATCCCATCACTACAATTAGCCCAAATAAGAGCGAAGCATCCACATATGTTTCTCCAGATCCGCTTTATAGCCGATCAGCAAATCTGCAGTTGGCTGGTCGGAATTGCTTTCCGCCAGTTCAATACCTTCCTGAAACTCCTCGCATACCGTTGCAAAATCCTCGATCAAGGTTTGTACCATCTTGGGAGCATCTTCGTTGCCGGTTGCTTCCTGAATCGACGACAGCTCCAGGTACTCCTTCAATGTTGCGGAAGGTGAACCTTTCAACGCGAGCAAACGCTCGGCGATCTCATCCATTTTCAATGTCACTTCATTGTATAACTCTTCAAATTTAACATGGAGTGTGTAGAAACTGGAGCCTTTCACATACCAGTGATAGTTATGAATTTTTACATATAACACATTGAGGTTAGCGACTTGACGGTTTAAAAGTTCCTCCACCGATTTGGTTTGCGTATTTTTCGAGTTACTTGTTGTTTTAGCCATCATAAATCCCTTCCTTTTTCATCAAATTGATTTTCAGGAACGTTTACGTATCCATCACCGTCATTGCTGACGGTAAGACGCCAGCGGGCATCCTAATCACCTGCCGGACGTCTGTTTCATACTTACCCTCTCTATACGGAAACGAAACAAAAAGAAGAGTTCTCCTTTCTCCCTCTTTCGATCCTCCATAAAAAAAATGTACAAAACTTCAATGATTTTCGTTATACTTTCTCTATCCTATCAAAATACTTGGTTTAATATTGTGATATTCCCAGACTATTTACATGTGCACAATTTATGGAGGTGACTTCGTTGTCCCAATATCATCCTTTAACGACTGAAGAAGCAATCGAATTCGTGAAGAACATCCCCGGATTTTTTAGTCAGGAAGCTCGTCTGGAATGCCGGGAAATCGGTGATGGTAACCTAAATCTGGTTTTTCATATTACGGATTCTGAATCTAACAAGAGTATCATTGCCAAGCAGGCACTTCCTTATGTAAAAATTGTGGGTGAATCCTGGCCGCTCTCACTGGATCGTGCCCGTATTGAACGCGAGGCCCTTCAGCAGGAGCACCACATTTGCCCCGAATTGGTTCCTGCGATACTGGCGTATGACGATGAGCTTGCATTGACCGTGATGGAGGATCTTAGCTCCCACACCATCATGCGCAAGGGGCTAATAGAAGGAAACACATATCCATATTTCGCTAATCATATTGGGGAGTTTCTGGCACGCACGCTCTTCTTCACCTCAGATTTGGGCATGAATCAGCAGGATAAAAAAGACCTAGTCAAACGTTTTATCAACCCGGATCTCTGCAAAATAACTGAGGATCTGATTCTGGATGAACCGTATCGGTTCTCAGATAATAACAACTATGGTGCGTACATCGAAGACGAAGCAGAGGCACTCCGTACAGATCAAGCGCTTCATCTGGAAGTGGCTTTGCTGCGAGAAAAGTTTTTGACACGAACCGAAGCGCTTCTGCACGGTGACCTTCATACTGGTAGCATTTTTGTAACGACCGAATCGACTAAAGTCATTGATCCTGAATTTGCCTACTACGGACCCATGGGCTTTGATATCGGAGCGGTGATCGCCAATCTGCTGTTGAACTACGCTGCACAGCCCGGATGGACCTCTGGTGAGACGGCTCTAAAAGAAAGGCGCGACTGGGTTCTGGAGACTGCCATTCAGGTATGGGAGCAGTTTGAGCGTAGGTTCCGCAAACTGTGGGACGAGCATGTCACCGATCATATGGCACGTACAGCGGGATATCAGGACTTGTATCTCCAGAAAGTACTGCAAGATACGATTGGTTTTGCAGGGTGCAAAGTGATCCGCCGTATCATCAGCCTGTCGCATGTGGCAGATATCGAGACAATAGCCGATCCTGACCTCAAGGAAGCTGCGGAACGTCTGGCGTTATCTATCGGTAAATCCTTGGTTCTTCGCAATCGCGGGCTTCATTCGATTCGGGAACTGGGAGACATTGTTCGGACAGCAACAGCTGCCCAAACTAAAGGAGCTTAATGAATATGAGTGAAAAGAAAGAATCGGCGCCCGTGACCTCTGGGAAAGCTGCAGTGTCCAGTCAGGCTCTATCTTCGCTGGTGTGGAAAGGCAACCACTTGTCCATGCTGGATCAGCGTCTGCTACCCGAAACGATTGTCATGCTGGATTTATTCACGGCTGATGAAGTTTGGGATGGCATACATGCCATGAAGGTACGCGGTGCGCCCGCCATCGGGATGGCTGCGGCCTACGGCGTTGTGCTGGGGGCTTCCGCCTACAGCGGCATCGACGCTGATGGGTGGCTGGAGCATGTACACGCCGTGTGCGGACATTTGGCTACTTCACGGCCGACGGCAGTGAACCTGTTCTGGGCCCTGGATCGCATGAAGAAGCGGGCTGGGGAACTCATCGTTGAAGCTAGCGGAGGACGGATCGAAGACTGGAATGCCGGGCTGGAGCGTGAAGCCATAGCCATTCAGGCAGAGGACGAAGAAGTATGCCGCCAGATCGGCATCCATGCTTTACCTCTGTTCGAGGACGGGATGGGCGTACTCACTCACTGCAATGCAGGCGGATTGGCGACAGCCAAATACGGGACAGCGCTCGCTCCGATGTACCTTGCGCAGGAGAACGGCATCCACCTCAAAGTATTTGCCGACGAAACCCGCCCCGTGCTGCAAGGTGCGCGCCTGACTGCTTTCGAGCTTCAGCAGGCAGGCATTGATGTCACCCTGCTCTGTGACAATATGGCGGGCATGGTGATGTCCAAAGGATGGGTACAGGCCGTTATTGTCGGCACAGATAGAGTCGCTGCTAATGGCGATGTCGCCAACAAAATCGGTACCTATAGCCTAGCTGTGCTAGCGAAGGCGCATGACATTCCTTTTTATGTCGCTTCGCCACTATCTACCATTGATTTGCAGACCGCAACAGGCGCAGATATTCCGATTGAGGAGCGTTCTGCGGAGGAAGTTACCGAAAGCTTTGGTAAACGGACCGCCCCGCAGGGCATCAAAGTCTACAATCCAGCTTTCGATGTTACACCTCATGAGTACATTACCGCCATCATTACCGAAAAAGGGATTGTCCAAGCACCCTTTAGCGACAACCTCCCCGCTTTGTTTGCCGATTAATCGTTCTTGCAGATCATACCGTTCGTATAAAGCCGAATAATCTGCTCGATAGAGTGTAACTTTTCATAGAAAAAAACCGGAGCCAAAAAGTCCGGTTTTTTTCGGTTCTTGTTCCTCTACTTTTATGCAACATTGCACATAGGCTTCACTACACCAGTTTCAATAGTGCTTCATAGCCTGGCATCCCTGGTTTAATCCCCAGTTGCTCGGCTTCTGCCGTCACTGACTCCATCGGCGCTTCCAACAGTTCCTTTAGTGTTTTTACCCCCACAGCTCGTGCGGCCAGGATTTTCCGATCCGCCAGCCGTTCATTGAGCAATCCAACATCCAGCGCACCACACATGATGTAACCACGGGAGTTAGAGATCGTCAACAGCGTTGTTTTAGGCAGTTTGACCTCGACTCCGATAAATGTATGCTCACCCACTTGAATGGGTTCCATGTGTATCATGGTTATTACATGCACCTCCTCTTTGTTCATCCGGGATATTTTATGCGGCATTTGCGGGTGAGTGTGGACGCCCGTGGATACATTCAAAATATTAGGAGGGGAATGTATGTACAGCAAAATAGACGATATCAAAAAGACCAGACGAATTTTTTCTCATCTAGTCTCGGTGATCATCGTTAACGGTCTGGGTTACGCTTTATTCAAACTTTTTTAAGTACTGTGGCGGCACAAGGTCGGCAAGCCAAACACCGTGGTTGGCTTTATAAAACTTCACTTGATTAGCCAATGCCTTTTCTGTATCTACTTCAAGGATCACCAGTTCCCCACGTCTTTTACCTGCCAGAATTGCAAACTCAAGGGCTTCAGACAGATGTACATACTTTCTGCCCATTGGCTTAATTCCTTCAGTAAAAATGTTATGGATTACCTTTGTGTTTGTACCGTGATAGAGAATGGTTGGTGGAGTGGCCTCCTTATAATCCAATCTGCCTGCACTGTGCCCATAATTAGCTCTTATGTACCCATTAACAATCTCATATCTTTGTTTTGGACAATGGCTTACTACTTGCTTGATATCCGACTCGCTTACGTCAGACCATCTATTCTCTGATCTTATTCCTTGAATCAGGTCTTGAATGTCACAATAACCCTCATGGTCTAGCTCAAGACCAAACTGTTCTGGTGTATGCCTAAGAATCTTACTCATAAATTTACTAAGGCTCTCTTCTTGTTTTGGCGTTAACATGATATGCTCCTTCTAAAATCGTCTCTTAATTCTAGGGTGGATAAAAATTTTCCTCTTTAATCAGATAGATTGCAATGAAAAAAGCTTACTCTCATTTTATTATCAATGGAGCAAGCTCGGTTCGTATTCCTGAAGCTACTTTATGATTCAAATGTCATCTTGTCAGGAAATATACCACCTTCTTTAACGAAGCAACGTGCCATCCGCTGTGCAGCCCTATCAAAATAAAATTTGTTTGAATGATTCGAATCTGGTAAAGGTTCAATTTCAGAGAACAGCTTAGTATCCTTGTTTAATTGAATTTTCCCCATAGTGTGTTCGTTTGGACCATATTTATAAATAACTACTGTATCATCTTCATGTTCTTTAAAAAGTAATACAAATGCTCCCATTATAAAATCTCCTCTATTCTATTTCCCATGGACGACCCGACCTTACCGCAGCGTTATGAGCAGTCTCATAGTCTGTTTTAAATATACCCTCAAATCTAGATTCAAACAATTCATGGTTAAGCAAATCCATATCTTTTTCTGTTTGTATCCCTTTTTGTAATCTATCCCATGCTTGAGCTATTTCGTAATCAGAATGAAATCTGCCATAACCACTTGATTTTATGTGTTCTTTTATGAAAACGTGTTCTTTGATTCTTTGAATCCTACTTTCCTTCATTCCAGAATTCTCAGCTATTGCTCTTACATCACTATCTGAAGCTCTGATTTGATCATACATCTCATCTGCTTCAGCTTCTCTACGAAAATATTCATCAATTGAAAGATCGTTTCTCCCACCTGTTTGTACTTCTGTTTTAGATTCAGATTCTATTGAATTCCGTAAGCTGGAACTCGTATTATTCTTCGGAATCTCATACTGAATAGATGGTTTCAAACCAATTTTAGGCTTAATAACTGAGCTGACTCCTCCAAACAATCCTGCTGTACCAATCATATTAGCCCAATGTTCCTTTGACCACGCATTGGTAGGATTAAATGCGCCCTGAATCATACCCGTTATTCCAAATGTACTGAAATTGAGCATGTCATTCCACGAATCGTTTTGTTTAGCTGCTCGTTCCATGTACCCTTGATACATTCCTTTTGGAATACCATACGACATATAATCTAAGAAGCTCCAAACCGAATCAAACTTTTTCTCATAACGTACTGAATTAGCATCTACAAAATCCTGACCTAGTTCAGTTAAGCTATCTACCGATTTCTGGAATGCATTTCGTGTATCTGGAGCAGGAACAGCACATGAATTCGGTGGAGGTGGTAAACAACTTGCATCAATGTTACCTGTTTCCATCAGATCTGCTAATCTGAATTTATCTGCATGGTGACGTAACTCCCTAGCAATAGAATCCATCAGGGTAACAAAGTCATTCATATTCTTCTGAGAGGTCTGGAAGGAATAGTAAAAGTGCTCTTTAGTCAGTCCTTCCCACAATTGTCCCATAGATGAAATTTGTTTTACTAAATTGCTATTCACTTGAGTTGCCGTTTGCTGTGCTAACTCAAACTGCTTGGAGATGGTCATAAGTTGCTCAGGCGTCACTTTAATAGTTGTCATAGGTTAGTTACCTCTAGTCATGAATTCGTTATGACATAGTAACACTATTCCGATTTATGGAAAATGAACTTAATTCCTAATTGTTATATGAAGGATTAACCTTTCTACCTACGTCTAAAGACTTAAAACGTGCCATGATCTTCAACCATATCTTGCAACCCAGGGATAAGCGTAAGGAGTTTTTTGTAGTTTCTTAGTTGCTGAGTTGTTATATTTAACTCATGTGCAATATCAGCCTGTGTTTTTTGCTGACCAAAATTATTTTGCTCAGCACTTTCATATGTATGCTGATTATTCCCTTCTAGATTGGCGCTCCCATCCCTCACTCCAGATTCTTTCCAACTCAACACAAATCAAAAAGGCTAGACGGAATATCCATCTAGCCACCTACAACACTTCATTATCTGAGTTGAATTTAAATAGATAATTCCAGCCCGCCAAGCCGTCTAATTATATCAAAACTATTACACAGTTTATTGTATACAAGATTAATCTATAACTTTTTTCTTCTTTTAATTACGAAAAAAATGCCACCAATAATTGCTAACCCTGCAATAGAAAATAGTGACACTTTTTCTGTGCTGATTTTGCTTGTAATGAGCTGCGAAGTAGTCGAGTTTAGATTAGATGGACTCCCCCCAGAGATCAGTTCATCTGAATCATTTTTTTCAGAAGCTTCTTGCCGAGCCTTCTCATTGGCAGATAGAAACTCTACAAACTCCTGTAAATTGTATACTTTCAATGGCTTAAATTCCATGTATACGCTCTCTCTAAGAGGAACCACAACTTCCTTCCCATCTATATCAGAAATTAGAGCAACCGTAGCCAGTCGATCATCATATATCAGTTTGCTGCTTTCATCGTAGCCAATCAATTTCTTTGCTTCTTCGAATTGACTCGGAAACTCAAGATCACTATAAGCTGATCGTATTCTTTTCCCATCTTCTGAAAAAACAATACCATTATTTTGTTGTCCACTTTTTATGGAAAATAAGTACCCTTTAGATTTTAAAATGTCATTAGCTCTATCTGTATTCCCTGATCTAACAGCTTTAGAATTAACAGTGTAAACCTTAAAACCTTCATCAAGAGTTAAATTTTCCGCTTCTTTAGTAGTTGTTATTTTAAATCCTGTATTCTTTCTAATATCATCTTTGAAATTCCCCAAATCCTTTTCAATAGATTGCTCAACTTCTTTCGGAACCTCATTTGCCGCTAAGACGGTTATAGGTAACAATAAGATACAAGAAAACGCAATACCAATTATTTTTTTATACATTTTATCAGTCCTCCTTAGTCTCGTTTTAATTAACATAAATTTCGTTTATAGTGCTGTACCAACTAAAATCTCTATTATTAACAAATCCATCATAGTAATCTATTTTATCCATCTTCTCACCAACGGCAGGGTCTTTGTAATATACTTTTTGAAATCCTAAATTTGTATTATCGGAATATCCATTTATTAGATACATATGTCCAAGATCAGAGTCGTCCTTCCACACGATATGTGCTAATTGCGGTTGATTTCTTTTTATTTGAGAGATAATAGTTCCAAAGGGTATCGGCTCTTTATCAATTGTAGAGTTCAACCCCCCATATGCTAACGCGCTTTTTACTTCCTTATCCGTGCCTCCCTTATTTACGAGGCTACCTTTAATATATTTTACGATTTGAGATTGAGTTTTATTTCCACCTAAATGTTCTATAGCCATCTGTGAAGTAGCAGCCCAGCACCAATTAGATTTCTCTTGTTTATGCGAAGGCACAGGAAGAGATTTGTAATCTATGTAACTAGGTGTGATTTTGTCTGAATTGATCTCTTGGGCTGATGTTAATGGAGCGATAGCACTAAGTGCTAATACCCCCATAAGCACAAATGCTGTCATTTTTTTTTTTTCATGTAATGAAACTTTCTTTTTTCTTATTTGGAATACAATATAATAATAATACAGAAAATACAATAATATAACATTTCATTCAACATTATTGCAAAATAGTAAGTCGGCACTATATTAATCATTTTCCTGTAAGTGTTAAAATATCAACAATTTTAATAAAACAGTATCCTGCTACTTCCTTAATTACGCACAACGTTGAAGGTATCCCATCCTTTGACGTAAACCGTCGTCCCTTTTCATAATGCACCTCCTTCTTCAAACCCTCGTCTTGGTTAATAATGGATTAGTTCACAAAAAAAGTTTTAACAAATCATAAAGAAGACCTACTTTAGTTGTAGGTCTTGGAATAGAACATTATTTAATAATAGAATTTTTGAGGTTCCCCTGCGTTGGCCTATTGGGTTCCGTAATTAAACCTATTTCAGGGGTGCAGTTTTAACGAATTTTCAAATCAATTCGTATTTAAGCTCCTCCATGTGTTGCAAAGACTTGAAATCCTCCATCATGACTATCCAGATAAATAGGTACAGCTAAGGTGAACAAAAAGCTACTAACAACGATCAACATTACCACTTTTTTCAACATTGTTTAACCACACCTTTTCAATGAGATTGTAAAACTCTGTTTTGGTTTCAGATACCGCATGGGCTTTGAAACGCACAAACAACCCCATACAATTTATAAAATATGTCTCATTATTTAGTATATGCGCTTTTACCATTGCACAAAACAAATGATTAAAGCCATCATTGTGCATCCCATGATCTAAATAATAATAAGCCAATTCATATCCACAAAGTGCAGAGTATTCCGGTATTACTTGCTGGGTATACATATCATCTGATGATGGTCGCTGAGATAAAGACGCAATCTCTGTTTCAAATCGTTTAAGTATATCGTTTAAATCAAGCTCATAACGGTTAGCCGCCGTCATTATGTTAAGTAGTTGAGTTACCCTATCTTCTTGAATCGTATCTGATGAGTCATCAATAAAGTTTAGATATTCATGAAGCACACTCACATCACCAGATAAAAGCCTATATGCAAGTATGTTAGCTTGTGACCAATGTTTAAACAAGCCAATCCAGTGCTGGGTATCCTCATCGGTCTCTCTAACCCAATCTAAATTGGAGTAGGCATATGTATAGTGTAATGCCTGCTCATAATTACCCTGCTCTTCACATGCATTAGCACAGAGCAAGTCTGCATAAGCAATGTACACAAACAAGGGACGACTTAGCTTGTCGCTAGATTCGATCTGTTCTCGGCTGTTCTGTTGATGGTTCAGTGTACATTGTATTTCGGCTTTAGCTCTCATTTTCCTCGCCATCTCATCAACCTTATCCCATTTACGCAATGATCTGTACACGTTAGCCAAATCCTTCAATGCGTCAAGCTGGTCTATTTCATCTAGTCTTTCGACAAAAGCTTCAAATACGGCTGCCGCCCCAACATTTTGATTTTGATCGTCATTAATCTGAATTTTAAAAATACGATATTGGCAGATTGCCAGGCGTTCAGAATGTTGATATCTCTCCGCTTCAGCTACCCCCTCATAAAGTATCAATGCCGCTTCTAGTCGTCCCTGCGACAACAATTCTTCCGCTATTTCAAATAGCTTGGGTGAATAGAGTAGATTGTCCATGATGGCTCCCACTACTCGACGGACCGCATCCAACTTGTCCAACTCCGCACAGCGATACAAAAACGGCTCGATTCGCCTCATATTTGGAGGATGATCAATGATGTAATTTTCTATAAACAATTCATAAAAGTGACCCTCTGGTAAGCCCATAGCTTCAGTAATACGATCGAGCTGGTTAATAGACATAGATTTATTACCTGTTACAATGCTACTTATTATTCCCCTATTCATCCCTGTAATTTGTCCAAATTCCGATAGGTTTAAGCCTTCTTGTTTAAGATATTGTTCCAATTCTGCTCTAATCGTGGGTGTAATTTTCATCGATAAACCACCCTTTCAATGTAGACTCACAATACGATGCATAGTAAAAATTATTATGTAGTTGTGAAACAAGTAGTAAAATGCTCTAACGATCTTGATTGTACCATCTTTTGGTATAAAATCATATACCTTTCATATAGTACTCAAGATACCTTTTGGGATAGTTACGTATGATTTCATGATTAAGGATATCATCTTTATGTTGATGTATAGTTTATTTAAAAAATTAGAACACAACTCATCCAATACAAAGTACCAGATTAATAGTCAGGTTCGCATTCCCTTGTGTTTTAATCTATGAATTGAGCCTTGATTGGATGTATGGCATACAAGCAACCTTAATGATATTAGGGACGGTATCGAGTCAAAAAATAACTTGAGTGTGAAAGTGAATGTGTTAGGGGCAATTTTGGAAATTAAATAGACGTTTATGATGTAAAATACCCCCCGTCCTTTTTATTGTACCTGCTAGTATTTGATCAGCAGACATAACAAAGAAACCTAGACATAATCATCTAGGCTCCATACACATGAACAATTTATCCTACTTGTTTCTGTTGCTCATATTCCTTTACCCTGCGATAGAACGTGTTAGGCTTCATTTCTACGCGCTTCATTGCTTCGACTGCTGTTATTCCACCTTGCTTCCATTCCTCATATGCTGTAATAAACTCATCACTTATTGCCTTTTTAGGCCGACCAAATACCACACCATTATTTTTGGCTGCTGCTATATCTTCAGATTGTCTACCGTTTATCTTCTCACGTTCACGTTCTGCCATGTAGCTGAGTAATTCAAGCACGATACTAGATATAACCTTTTCCAAACCATTTTGATATTGTCTAGTGTCAAGGATAGGCATACAAGGATAACAATGTGTGCACCTATCTCATACGTTATATCTTGCCATTCACGTTTGATTTCTTTAGCATTCCGTCCAAGTCTGTCAAGTTCCTTAATGAACAGAATGTCTCCGTGTCTAAGTACGCTCTTTAATGTTTGATATTGTGGTCTGTCAAAATTCTTGCCACTTTGCTTATCAATGAAGTAATCACGTTCCATAATACCTAAGTCCTTCATCGATTCTAATTGTCTAGCTTCATTCTGATCTTTACTCGATACTCTTATGTAACCATAGCGTCTAATCTCACTCATATGGATCATCCTCTACTATGTCATTAATTGTATTTAGCAAAGTATGTCAAAATGTATACTATATGACAAAGTGTTGGAAAAAGACTTGGCTAAATTGAGCATAATAAAAAGGGCAACCGAAGTCGCCCTAGATATTCCATTATACAACTTAACTTTTCAAATACTTTAGTACACAAATCTATTTACTGTCTTCTTCCTTGATGTAAATAGCGTCATATTGAATGATTGCTTTAGTTTCATCAGTAGTCTTTGAAACGTCGTAGACTACTTCATCTTGACTGAACTTATCTTCATCATGGAGAGATTGCGGTTTTTTTATAAATAATCCAACTTTAGTATAAATTTTATCAGGATGATTAAGTTCTTCTAATACACTGTCAGGGACTATTGCTTTTGTAACGCCCTTCATTTCTTCAGAAGTATCGTCACTAGCAAAAACATTATTACCAATAACTACAGCAAACGTAACAGTAAGGGCAGCCAACCCCAAAAATTTCAATTTAGCCTTCACTTCTTCCCTAACCCTTCATTAATTAATTTGCATATCCATTCTCAGAAATTTTAATCGGGTAACCAGACCCATCATTTCCGGAATGATTTCCAATTAGCAAATAAACTGGATTGAACTCAAAAGATGCATCGTCGCCTGTTATACCTAAGTTAGTGTGCGAAAATTTGATCGTGGTGACTATTGATAATAGTGTAAAAAAATCAACTCGATTTTCCTAACTGTGAAAACGCCATCTTATAAGCCACAAACGTAATAATTGCGTAGATAAAACCATATAGAAGCCAAGCATCTATATTAACTGCAATGGTTTCTAAATTGGTGGCAATAAATATAAGAGGCAGTAGCAAGGCTAGTATTAATCCTAAGTAGATGTTTCCTTTGAAATAGGCGAAACATACTCCGATCAAGATTGCCAGAATGGGGCAAAATATAAAAGTAGGGAAGAGGGGATTAAGTTTTGGAAATAACCAGTAAATCATAATAATCACTCCTTAAAGTTAATTAGTCAGAAAAAAACGAATCATTTCCTTGTTTGATTTAAATGCTAGAGGAATGACATGTAATTCTTTGCCTGTCAATAAGTCATATTCTCTTATTTCCCTTATTCTATCAACAGGAGAATTTTTGACATAATCATATAGGACAAAAACAGATCCTGCAAAATACTGTACTCCAGATATTACTCCTTTCTCATTTTGTATTTTTTCGGAGACGGAATTGCTTTGTTTTAATCTCAACTTTTTAGGCTTTTTGTTGAGGTCATTGAAAATAGTATAATTTAAGTCTTCAGAGAGAATATATAATTTATCGTTGTAAATTTGGCTGTCATAAAACAAAAATGAAGTATCTGACAAAGATGTTTCATTTTCCAACTTACCATTTTTAGGGTCAATTATCTGCATTATAGGATGAAATTGTGTATCAGATGTATTGCCATCAAGAAATACAATAAGCTTGCCTTTAAATATTTGTAGTGATGCTCCATTTTGGCCTACCGGAAAGTATTCTTTTAAACCATGTAAACGATTTTCTATAGTGAATTGTTTGATCTTCTTTGATGTTTTTAAATCAATGACATAAATACCTACAGAATTATCATTATTGTTCACATATAAAGTGTATGCCATATTATTGTATTCAACGGTTGATAATAAATATCCATTCAAAAGAATATTTCTATATTTCAAATTTTTTTTATCGAAATAAACCAATTCATTGGTGTACTGTGTGGGAGAATAACTCGGATTAATACCCACGTTCATGGAGAAAAATAGATGATTGTCGCTTTCTTTCAAAAATGAAGTTCCGATATTCCTATCTTTTCCATATTTATTAGGTCCAAAAAATGGTTGAAGAATTCCATTTTGATTAAGTATGTAATGTCTATTTTTTCGTTCAGACATTAAATAATAGTCATTCTTTACTTTGGCAAAATAATAAAGTGACTGGGCATTAACTAAGTTTTTTTTGTCTAAAATCTCGCCTTTATTACTGTATTTCACAATTTCTGCACCGTCATCCATTGCATTTGAATAAACAACAGTAAATGTCTCGGATTTTGTTATATTTTTCAATGAATGATGTGTTGTAGTAAACCAAAACGTTGAAACTGCCAATCCAAGTAAAAATAAAGTTGCAAAAATAATTCTTATTCTTTTTTTAAAGAGCATAATGTCCCCCCTTAGTGAAATCACTCACAGGAAAAAATATATATTCCTGTGAGTGATTAGGTTTGTTAGTTACTATAGTAAATTGAAGTATTACCGGATTTAGCTATTTCCATTGGGGTAACAATAGGATCAATTGTTATATAATCAACATCAATCCCCTGAGTTTTCCAAGCCTTCCACACCAATTGTGAACAATAAAATTTAGCTTCTGTCCATGGATTAACAAAATTCCAGTTATAGGGTTTTCCAATTTGATTAGCTGCATATTGTGCAGCTGCCCTATATTGGGAACCCGAAGCCCCTTTAACGCTCATTCCATAAACATTTGAGCGACCTCTCCAATCATTTGTGTGATATTGAACTCCATCAGCTGGGAACGATTCTACTGTTTTACCACTTAGTAAGGAAACAATAGCAGCATGTCCTGGATATCCGAAATCAATACCCCACGAACTTGCGTTATAGGCAACCAAAATATCACCGACTGTTCCTAAACTTGATGCTGCTAGCCTAGGATTCTCCGAGCTATCAGTGAGCGATTGGCTAGTTTTTTGGTCATTCAATGCCTTCTCTTCCAATTCCCCGCTTTTTAGGATCTGAAGATCATTTTCATTATGTTTACGGAGTAACTCAATATCATTATCACTCATTCCAGCATCTTTCATTTTCTGATAAGAATTGTCATTAACACTGAAAGAAGGCGATGTTTCATCGGCGGCAAAAATGTTTGCACTGGGAAGAAGAAGGATACTTAGAGCAAGACTAGCGGAAAAAGCTAAACTAAGAACATTTTTCATGATTATACCTCCAAATGGGATTTAATTGATATAAGAGAGTGCTTGTTCAAAGTTTGTCTACATGTTTATCCATACTTCATTTTTTGTCCCTCCATATAACAAAGTCTCGTATGTCTATTTTTTGGAGGATGATGTATGTTAAATTTAGTTAGTTAGCTCCATAAGTCAAATAGAAATACGAGCTTACGCAATCACCTTCTAAGTAAGAAGTAGCAATTGCGAATATATTGTTTATGTCCGGCAGGATAACCGTCCAATAACAATCAATTTTTTTAAACAGAGATTTATGTAAAAAAGTATGTACCAGTAAATATAGATTTGGGCGATCTAAACATGTGCTATAATCTCTAATTTTGATTAAAAATGTATATTCTAAGCTACTGGATAAAAATTCCTATCCAATATATTCAAATTATATACATAGATTCAATAAAAGTCAAATTGATCAACATTTTTTAAGCTATTTGTAATCATAGTTTGAAAGTAATATTTTGATGTTCTCAGTAAAGTGGATAGGAAGTTGACGCTGTGTCAACCATATGAGGGTATCACCAATTTTGGAGGCACTGTAGAGATAGTCTGTAACTACACCCGTATCGAAGCTCAATCGTAAAAATTGATCTTATGTGCATAAAACACTTATTTCATATGGTTTTTTGAGTCATTGTGGTTCAAAATTGTGCCAGAATATATTTAAATTGTTGCCGTATCGAAAAATAGCTAAAACATAGATAAATAAAGGGATTTGTGAAGAATTGCTTTACATCGTGGTTTCAATCGTAGGTATCGAGGAGTAATGTGTAAAAAAGCTTGATGCATCAAGTGAATTTTAAGTTATTATAAATTAAATTGTGCGAAATCAAAAATTAGAAAATCCTTTATTTATCTACATTTTTAAACACAGCAAACACGTATCGTAAATCGTAACAAGAATCGCGGAGTGGGAGTGTTATAATAGTCATTCCGATATTATCAATAAGAAAATCGATTCAAACACTCTATCATACTTACTCAACTCATATGTAATAGCTGAAGCCTAAGACAAATTGTCTCAGCGTTGAATCATACCGCAGCTCACGCACAGTCATTTCATCCACTGTTTTCTGTTCACCAGTTGAGGGGATGGTGTGTTCCTGATCAATAAACTCTAAGCGGTCTACAGATTCAGGCAAAGATAGCATTTCAAATATTTTACTGTTTGCCAAAAGCGACGACGTCGTCGCATTTCCGAATTGTTCAAATGCTTTAATCATTCTTTGTGCTGTTCTGGGAGTAAAATCGACTGTCTTTAGCCACTTCTCCCACTCACCATGAACTAAGTCATTCTCTTTCACATGCTTCAATTGTCGTGCCCAATCTCAAATAGCGACTGTCCAGCTATTTGTTTCTCGTGAATTGCGATTAAGCCTCCTATTTTAAATGTAATCATTATGTTAACCACGCTTCCACTTTAATAATACAAAAAGCCTTCCCAATAAAGGAAGGCTTAATATCTTTGGACACATTGTAGTTATTGAGCAGGAACATGCAGATTATTAATCGCCCATAAGTTAAAAAGGAAAAAGACGATAAAAATTGCTAAAACGACTCCGATAATGATAAAAATAGTTTTCTTTTTCATAGGCTTTAGTTGAATATCCAACTATCAAGCTGACCCTTGACATTTCCATATATTTTTTTTATTCCAAACTTTGCTATTGTTATAGAGTTTGATTATACTTTAGCCACTATTAGAATTGCGTGTTTCTAGCGAGGAGGGATCAAATTCCAATGAATTTAGCCGTCAAGTTGATGCAAAAATTCAAAGACCGCGATACTCAGAATAAGCTGAAAGGCTATCGGGACAAAGCGGAGCTCATTAGGAAACGGAATTTGAAAGCATGGGACGATCAGCGGCTGAAAGCGGAATCTCTCCGGCTGAAAAAGGAAGCAGAATCGGGTACGCCTTTGGACGAACTGCTTGTCGATGCCTATGCACTAGTCTGCGAGGCAGCGAAGCGAAAGCTCGGATTACAGCCTTACGATGTTCAGATTATGGCTGCCATCGCTCTGCACGAGAGATTTGTGATCGAGCAACATACCGGCGAAGGAAAAACGCTCTCTGCTGTTATGCCTGCTTATCTAAATGCGCTGACCGGCGAAGGCGTTCATGTGCTCACTTTTAACGATTATTTGGCAAATCGGGATGCGGAGTGGATGGGTCCGATCTATCGTTTCCTCGGGTTAACGGTAAAATCGGTTCAAGCGGGCATGAGCTTGTCCGAGAAACGAGAAGCGTACGCCGCGGATATAACCTATGTGACGGCCAAAGAAGCGGGATTCGATTATTTGCGCGACACGATCACACTAAGCGAAGCCGATACCGTGCATCGTCCTTTCCACTACGTCATCGTCGACGAAGCGGATTCACTGCTT
Source organism: Paenibacillus sp. CMM36 (assembly GCF_053570945.1). NCBI lineage: Bacteria > Bacillati > Bacillota > Bacilli > Caryophanales > Paenibacillaceae > Paenibacillus > Paenibacillus sp. CMM36. Next base: position 551,991 of record NZ_JBSEDY010000001.1, on the reverse strand, counting down.
CTCGACGAAGCTCGGGTGCCGCTAGTCATCGCTGGCGAGCCGGATTCTTCCGGCAACGACGTAATTCGTTTCGCAGATGTGACTAGGCAGCTCGAGCAAGATAAGTATTACGACTTCGACGAGTTCAAGCGGAACGTTTATTTGAATGAGGCGGGCGCTGCGAAAGCGGAGGCGCTGCTGGGGTGCGGCAATTTGTACGAAAGCCATAATAGTCATTTGTTGTCGTCGTTAAATTGCGCGTTGTATGCGGAAACGTTATTGAAAAAAGACGTCGATTACATCGTCCGGGACGGGAAAATCGAGCTGATCGACGAATATACCGGCCGCGTGGCGGAGAATAGGCATTTGCCAGAAGGACTGCAAGCCGCGCTTGCAGCCAAAGAAGGGCTGCACTCGAAAGTCGGCGGGAAAATTCTCGGGACGATCACCCTTCAACACTTCATTAGCCTGTATCCAAAAATTTGCGGAATGACGGCTACCGCGTACGCTTCCGCCATGGAATTCAAAGAGATTTATGCACTGCAGGTCGTGCAAATTCCGCCGAACCGGCCAAACATACGGATCGACCATCCGCACCGAATTTATACACATAAAGAAGCCAAGCTTAAGGCGCTTGTACAAGAAATCTCGTCCGTACATGCGACGGGACGCCCAATTCTCATTGGTACGTCAAGCGTGGAGGAGTCGGACATGCTGGCAAAGGCGCTAGCGGTTGCCGACGTACCTTGCCATATCCTGAATGCGAAAAACGACGTAGAAGAAGCCGAGGTCATTGCCAAAGCGGGAGAAATCGGCGCCGTGACGGTGTCTACGAATATGGCGGGACGCGGCGTCGACATTCGGATCGGCGGTGGCAACCCTACGCAAGCAGAAGTTGTCGCCAAGCTGGGCGGGTTGTACGTGATTGGTACGCATGTGCACGAAAGCGTGCGGATCGACGACCAACTGCGCGGGCGTTCTGGGCGCCAAGGCGACCCTGGAGCTTCCGTATTTTTCGTAAGCTTAGAGGACGAGTTGTTACTTCGATTCGGCATCGATAAAGCGATTCGCGCCCACAGGCAGGATGAGACTCTCGAAGACCCGGTGCTACGCAGCAAAATCGCGCATATTCAGCGCGTTATTATGGGCCAGAACTTCGATATCCATCAAGAACTAAACCGTTATTCGGATATGGTAGAGGAACAGCGACGAATTCTATACGAGGAGCGGCTCGCAATTTTAAAAGGCAAGAAGCTGATGAGTCCTTTGGAGCAACGCGTACGGCTTTTTTATATCGACAAGTTCTGGGCCGACCATCTAGCATACGTTTCTTACCTTCGTGAAGGCATCCACTTGGAAAGCCTTGTCAGCGGCAATCCGATCGACGAATTTCATGCACAAATCACCCAAGCATACGAACAAATTCCAGCTAAAGTAAATAGCGAGTCGGCGAATATGCTTGTAAGGCTCGGAGGTTCGAATGATCCGGCGGAGTGGGAAGAGTTCGGTCTGAAGAGCCCTACTTCCACTCGGACTTATATAATCAACGATCAATACATCCAGAATATGCGCAGCTCATGGACCGCTATGACTGTATTTGCTTTTGGGATTCGCAAGATTTTGAGGCCTATATTCAAACTGTCAAAGTTTTGATGCAGCGTAGCTTTTTCGAGGATGAGCATTGACTCCGTGTTGACTTCGGACGTCCGCTTGGATTCCTCAATTTTATAATCGGTATAAACATACCTACCAATCACGGCCGCCAAAGCTATGGCGGCTTTTTTGCACTCATTTTGAGGAGGGATTTATATGCCAATGGCAACAAGCGTATCCGCTATAAAGCAGCCATTCTATAGAATGTAACCGCCATCGGATGTTGGGCTAATAGTCAAGCCTGATTTTGAGATTGATCCGTTATTCTTCTCTTTTTCTCAGCAATAAGTAAACCTAGCAGTACATATCCTCTGTACACTAATCCAATTAAAAGCACTCCGCCAGCAATAGAAAGGAGGATAACTAAAATGTTAAGTATAAATAGAAATAACTCCAAAAAGACACCTCCAAAGTAAATTAGTCTTTTTTATCTTATAGTAAAAGTCGTGTCGAAGTATCATAAAGCTTGTCATAAAACAAAATAAGAAAGCAGTTGAATGAAAGAACTAAGTTATTCAAAAAGGCTAATGGTCAGAGTAAAAGACTATATATACGCAACTTTTTTTCATTTTTCTGGTATATATGATAAAAAAATGAAACTGGGTGTTTATTCAATGAGACGAATTTTTGTTTCTCTACTTGTATCTTCCTGCCTTCTTATTTCTGGCCTGCTTCTAGCGCCTCTGAGTTATGCGGAGAATTCAAATTCCAATCTTCCCGTTGTAGTAGAGGATGCGGCTGTGTTCTATCTGGTTCCGCACCAACTGACTGCCGAATTAAACAAATCTTCTTTATCGCTGGATTCCGTCTCCATAAAGACCGCTCCCCTGCTGAAGAAAAATAATCACTTGTATTTCCCGTTCAAATGGCTGGAAACAGCTCACTTGGCAACCACCAAGTGGGATGCAAAGACAGGCAGCACGTGGGCGGAGTTTGACACTGAGAACTCGGTACCTTTTTCCTCATTTCGGTTGATGCCTAACCAAGCAAAGATTTTCAGATACGAAGACGGAACCATGACAGCGCTGGATGAGCCAATCCCTAAAACGTTTATGAAAAACGATCAATTGTATATTCCAGCGTCACTTCTGCCTAAGATGGGAATAAATTATACATGGAGTAATGGAGTCATGCACTGGGTCTGGAACGACAAAGTAGTTAAAGCGCTTCATCCAACGTATACAACGGATAAGGAAAAAATCACTTTTAGTGCATTAGTACAAAAAGAGTTCGGGCATGCTTATCTTATGGTAAATACAGGGCACGGTGGCATGACAAGTTCCATTGGAGGTAGCATTAGCACGTTTAAGGGAAAAGAAAAAAGCATTGGAAAGCCGATTATAATAAATGGGCAAACATTTCGGCGGATTGAATATTCAGTTGAGCTTCGTCCCGGTCCAAATCCGTTGAAAATTACCACTAATGATAAAGGATCTGTTAAGATTATGGTGCATCGCAAAGTATTAAACCCGTCCTCCGTCCCTATTAGATACAACCATCCCGAGAACGAGCATGACATCCGCTTCACCAAGCCGACACAGGGGTACCTCCGTGTACAGGCTGGAGACCCAATAGCAATTGCTGGAGTCGTGACAGCTACGTATCTGGAAAGCAATGAAGTTTCTTTTGGAGTGGCAGCATTTCAGAACGGTGATTTTGTTGAAGTTGAAAAAAAGACCGTTATCCCCCTCAAACAGGATAAATTCTTTAGCGGTTCTGTCGTTATTCAAAAACCTGGCACTTATCTGGTCAATATTCTAAGTCCAGATGTATTTGTGGGAGGTAGTTCACCGTACGGCTCTGTCAAATGGGCTGAGATAGCAGTCGAAGTGTTGCCTAAAACCAAGAAAAACCCATAATTCTTCTCTTCCAGATCTAATACCAGCTAAATGGTAACAATAATCTTCAAACTTTGTTTTTCATTCATGTAACATTCCTCTCAATGAACAGATTTCAACTAACGTTTCCCGTTAGCTTAACAAAGATTTTTTTTAATACTAGGCTTTTCCTATACTAATTTGAATGGCTTCATAGTACAAGAATTCTACTTTTCCAAAAACATTATTGGAGGCTCACAAATGAGTAAATTTGAAAAAAATCTAATTAAGTATTTGTCTTACGGTTTTATTGTAGGAATATACTATTCCTTTATTAAAGGGCCAACAACAACGAGTACTCCGATCAACGGTATGTTTGAATTTTATACGGTACCCACTTCTACTTTTATTTTTAGAACATTATCAACCTCGTTTCTACTAAGCCTCTTTGCTGGAGTAGTGTATACAATTACTTTTTTGTGTATAAGAGGAAATAAGTAGATTCTTTGAATAACTCCAAAGCAAAAGAAGCTGTCCAAATCGCAACGGCTCCTTTTCTTAAGTAACGGTTCGAAGCAAATATTACGTCATTGGTAGCGCCACTTTAGCTTGCTCCAACAAAGGAGATAGTTATGAGAAAATATGGAATAGCAATCTTTATAGTAATGATATTCGCAAGCGTTTGGATGCTTAGTAGTTACGCTAAAAGTGATACTCAAAATAAAGTATTCGATTATCTTGTAAAAATTCAAGGATACAAACCATCTGAAATTTATTCAGTTAAAACTCAAATAGGTAAAGCTCCCTTAGTTAGTACACAAGTTATTTTTAAGGACGAAACCAATGCAAGGTATTTTAAAAGAGCAAGATAAAATTATTCAGCGTAGCTAAGCCCCCATTAAAGGAGTAGATGATGGGGCGTATAATTATTCTTTGAAGGATTATAACGGAAATGCAATGCACAGTCACATGCTTGTCCTCCTCCAAGAGGTCACAAAATTCAGTCATTTATAAGATTTCAATAGAATGAATCAGTAAAGATCAGTAAATTGAAAACTGCTATGAAAGCTTGTCCTGCTTGACTTTAAGGCTTAAATAAAGAAAATTTTATATCCCCTGAAATAGCCGCATCTTAGACGCACCACACATGATGTAACCACGGGAGTTAGAGATCGTTAACAGCGTTGTTTTAGGCAGTTTGACCTCGACTCCGATAAATGTATGCTCACCCACTTGAATAGGTTCCATGTGTATCATGGTGATTTCATGCACCTCCTCTTTGTTTATGCTATAAGCCTCCAATATTTTTGCAAGTCCCAGCCCACAATGAAAATAACCGAAAATACTTCTTATCAAATCCATGATAAAAAATTTTCCGATTCTTAAATCCCTCCTCTCTAATAGTTGTCCGATGAAAATAAAGATTTAGACTGGATTTGTTGGTCCTAAGCTGATTCTGAATTGCTAAATCGTCAGACTTGGAATAATAAGTTTTAGACTGACCCAAATATAAAACCAGCGGCAGTCAAGGACCTGAAAATAAAGTCCTAGACTGCCGCTGGTTTATTGAACTAACGTTCTCTGTTAGCGTAACAAGTGGTGCTAAATTATTTCATGCGATATATCTACAACCGTTTCGGTGCTGCCGATCGGCTTACCGTCAGTAAGAAACACCGAGGCGATAAATTCTCCCTGAATCGCTAGGCTTCCAATCGCCTTAAATCGTTCTACCTCTATTGGTTTTGCCGAAATAATCGGCTGGATCAACGTCTTCCATCAGTCCCCATTCGACCATATCTGGCGTACGGGTCAGCACTTTCCGATGCGACTGTCGAGAATCCTCTCTATCGCTGGATATTCCTCGAATCTTCGTTCAATGAAATGTTGAATAACCACCCCGTAAAGGGGCGGTTTTCTTATGCTTGCATGAATGCTTCTAACGGCTCCAGAGTCGCGAACGTCTTCTTTGCATCCTTCTTCCGTTGCTCATCATAGAGTTTGGTCAACTCTTCGAATGATTTAGCTTTAATCTTCGTATAACTCGATTTGGTGTATCTGATTATGTACGTCTTTACCCCTTCCTCTTCACTCCACTCGTAAACGACATCATATTTGTCCCTCAAATTCTTTAAATGAAGTGACCGGCGCAACACTGCAAAGTGTTCTTTAATGGCTTCATCACATTCCTCCATAATCTTCTCGTATGTGCAGCCAACTCGCATCAGAATCTCCAATGCCCGTTCATCGCCGTATCTCGCGAGAAATTCCTTCAACGAAACCAGCGCATATAGCATTATTTGTTCCTTGTCATTCGGATTCCTGTATTCATAACAGCCTACAACCAAATTGCGGTCGGTCATTTCCTCCTTACTGAATTGCATATTAAACAAATACTCGAGTGTCTTTTGCTTCATAACGGTTTCCAACATCTGTTCTTTATCAATCCTGATGCCCGTTGTCACCCACGGAAACGGTAGTTGGCCGTTACTTTCACGCGGTATGCTACCCCTAAGATTCAAAATCGGCATACCCGTAGCCATTGCGTACGATCTGTTATATCCGTCGCCCGCGAATATTTCCTGTTCTTCTTGCATGTGTCCTGCCCCTCCTTTTAGTACCAAGTTCCATTCGGCGCGTAGTGCCACCAGTTGTCTGCGAAGTGAATCTCCGCTCGATTCCAGCGAATTACGATCCAAATTACCCTCCGCATTTTCCAGTAATTTCTTGGTTAAGCTATAGTTCTCCGTTCGTATTATGAGCTGTGACCTACGCTTACGGGCTTTGCCACTTCACTTCCGCTCTTCCAATCCCGCTCTGTCCATTGTCAGACAACACTTTTATTTCCATCTCTCCAGGCACTTCATGAATCTCCGTTACAATCGGTTCAGACGAACCGAGAATAAGATCCTATAGTAGACTATTGCATATCCATAAACTACCACTTTTTTGTGTTGGTCTCCTATTAGTTCATCACCGCTGCTTTTCATTAACCCTCGAAGATACTTCTGGGATAAATTGTATCAAATGAGAACCATAAGTCCATCTGATGGTTGCGTTATCCTGCCCGTTGGCTAATGCCGGCTGCCAGTCTACAACTTTATTTTTCACGGTCTAATGCTTTGTTTTTCAGTCTAACACTTTATTTTCACAGAACAATAGTCTCATTAGACTATTTTGTTCTTCCCATAATTTTAAGAATGTATCATACTTCATAACATTCACGCACCTTCCGTATACTTTACCCATATCGCTAAGTTAGTAGCCTGATTGGAGACTCTCCTGTTTAAACCCGCCTCTTAATTCTTAGGTGCATGCAAATTATCTTCTTTATCAGATAAATTACTATGAAAAAAGCTTACTCCCATTTTATTGTTAAAGGAGCAAGCTTATAGATATTCATTAATCGTTGTGAATTATATTGATTTAGGATTTTTATAGCACCAGTTTGGATCATAGGGCAGAGATCTGAACTTCTGCATATCTTCCCAACTGTAGACCCAATCGTAATCAGGAATCCAAAAATAGTCAGTAGGATTTAGCTTGAGATATTCATATATAAATCGAAAAATCAGCTCTTCAACACCATAAACATCTTCAATACATCCTACTTGATACAAGGACAAGCTTGAATCTAATCCACTAATATCCTCATCATGCTCATAATTAATTTCGTAATTATAAATTCCATCAATATAGAATATAAACTGCTGGTTATTTTCAGCACCTAGTGGGTTATAAGATATATTTAGAGTTGTTGAAAAAAACTGTTCGTTCTTATATTTTTTATCATTGTCAAAATATAATCCAGCATCTGCATGAAAGGCAGCTACGATTGCATCTCCTAGTAATTTCTCAGGTGTATATTTTTCTCGTTCTATTAAAATAAAAGCCGAACTCCCCATCACTTAACCACCTTTCTTAATTCCTCCAAGGAATTTACAACAGTTACTCCTAGCTTCTTGATATTATCTAATTTTTCTATATTACTTTGAGATAGATTGCCCAAAGGCTTATCAATATAAAGTATAACTTTCTTCTGTTCTGGATTAAAATAAAGCTTATCAGTAGTAATTGTCATTTTCTCAAGTTGTCCTTCTTTAACTGCTTTGATCGAAGCCTTTACCTCAATTAATTCATTTTTTGTAACCACATCTAAATCACCTGCAAATTGACCATCTTTCTTTAATATTTTTTGCCCAAAACCAGTGACTTCACGTTCTTCTTTTAAAAAGCCAGCTACTTTTGCTTCAGTTGCCTTTCCTACATCTGAGCTATTCATAAAGTTTTCAATATCACGGTTAATATTTTTGGGATGTTGATCAACCCATGTCAGTTCATTGCCAGCAGGGTTTGTATATTTCGTCTTATTTCCTTCCTTAATTATGCTACCCCTATTGTAATTGTGGGTTCCCTCGACGACATGCGGTGCCTTTTCTGCCTTAGCTCCCGAAGAAGGAGTGGATTTTGATGAGCCTCCACCTTCTCCTTTCGCCATCTGCCACAATTCTGCTGAGCTTTCCCCTGCTCCTTTTGCACTTTTAACCGCAGTTGTAGCTCCATGCGCCGCCAAAGCTGCCGATCCAATTAATCCGGGTACCCCAATGATACTCCCTACACCTGTAGATGAAACAGCAACGGATAATCCTTCTCCACCTATTCCAGCTACTACCTCACCTGCCCCTTGCAATGTTGTAGCTACATTTCCGAGAATTTCTCCTACTTTAGCTGCCATGGGATGATCATAATTCCGTTCTTTATCAGGCCATATCCCCACTGTCAAATTCCCCTGAATAGCTCCTTTTGCTCCCTGTGCAGTATCCCAAAGGATTTCTCCTTGAAGTTTGCTAGCTTCCATTTGAGCCTCAGCCTTAGTGATCTCAGCTTGTCCAATCTGTTCAAAAATTTTATGTAACCAACCTTCACCTGTGGATGCTTTTTTAACAGGGGCTCCGAGCCACGGCACATCCAGTACGATTTTTTCCCCGTCCACCTTTGCAAAGTTTTTTGAAATAAAAATAAGTTCTTGTGCTACTGTCGATAGTCGTTCAATCGTCACACTCATGGATTGTCGAGAAACCTGAAACTCCTGAAAAAATCTCTCTTGGGTAGCCCCAGACCAGCCTTGTTGGACAAAATCAATTCGTCCACTCAAAAAATTCAGCATACGTTCCATTTCATGCTTTCTGTGTAAGAACTGATCAGCCACTTCCATCAATTTGTCAGGTGGAACTAATATTCTCCCCATTCTACCACGCCCACTTTAATTTTGATGGAAATAATCTTATCAGAAGGGGTGATTTAGGGAAATCCATCTGCTATCCTGTTATTTCCTTTTAATCCATGTGACATTTGAACTGAAATAAACAGATTTATTATGTCTAAAGTAGTGTATAACGCTGTTAGATGATGCCTAAGTCAGTTTTAGCTGTTCTATCCATATGATAGTGATCAAGTATTGATTATATCATTATTACTTTTTTTGATTTATAATAATATAATTGACATAATATCAATAAACATCCTTACTATATAATTCTAGGACGCTATATTTAAAGGCTTTTCCTATATAACTTTGAATGGCTTCATAGTACAAATTTCACCTTTTCCATAAACATTATTGGAGGCTAGTAAATGAGTAAATTTGAAAAAAATCTAATTAAGTATTTGTCTTACGGTTTTTGTGTAGGAATTTATTATTCCTTTATTAAAGGGCCAACAACAATGAGTTCTTCAATCAACGGTATGTTTGAATTTTATACAGTACCCACTTCTACTTTTATTTTCAGAACTTTATCAATCTCGTTTATACTAAGCCTCATTGCTGGAGTGGTGTATACAATCGTTTTTTTATGTATAAAAGGAAATAAGTAGATTTCCCAGAAAAATCCCAAAACAAAAGAAGCCAACCCATCGCAATAGCTCCTTTTCTTTATCGACCCTTTATTTAATTGACTAACTATGCAAAAAAGCTTGCTCCCATTTTATTGTTAAAGGAGCAAGCTTATAAAATATTAATCATACTCAATGAACACATTGCCGTTTCCATTGACGGCTTTCTGTAACAATATAATTATATCGTTCTTAAGATCAGGAAGTACAGGTAATATATTAGTCAAACTTTTCGCTTCTTCCTCGGTCAAATATTTAATATCAAATGAACCAAACAATTGTAGGGTCTCTCTAATATTTTCCACTTCCCATGGACTTTCCTCATACCAGCCTTCGTGAGCATAATATTCACTTAGTATATTACTTTGTGCAGATTCTAGTTGAACCAAACAATCCATTAATGTATCAAAGTATCCATTCCATATCTTCAATACATAGCTTCTATCTGAATTTGTATAAATCAATCTTATTTCTGGTTCTCCTTCAAATCCAGCATAGTAGGTATCATTTATTTTATCTATCTTCATCCTCTTACTCCTTCTAATGGCTGTGATTTTGAACTTGAGAGCATTTTATTCTCAGACTGCCACGTGGTGACCCGTTGGTCCGTAATTCGAGCCATTCTCTCAATGCTCAATAGGAGGTGCCTTCACTGGCTACTAACATAAAACTGGAATGGTGGGATCAGCTTACTCTTCATCTTCGTTAACCGCTTTAATCAGATTTCCATAGACTTCCTTCGTGTGAGCAGATGCATGTTCTTTAAAATGTGTAAACAACCTCATACATCTGATTGCTTGTATTCTATTATTAGATTCAGCAGACTTTTCCAAACAGCTAAACAAAAATGCGAAGCCTTCTGAAAACCTCCCCTTGCGCAAAGATAGATCGCCAATTCCCTTGCGAAATGAGTGTATCGCTCCGTTGTGAATCGTTGAGTATACAATCCTTCAACTTTTTTCTGCTCCAGAAAGGAGATGATTTCTTCTTCGAATTGCTTTAATATATTATCTACATCAAAATGGTATCGGTTAGCTGCCTCAATCATAATATCAAGTGCGGGAAGAATCTCATCTTTTCTTGAAGAAATATAAGCTACATAATCAGAAAGAACGCTCTTATCGCCAGAAAGAAGCTTATTTAAGTACGTATTTACTACTGCCCAGTCTTCGTACTTTTTTTTCCATTTCAAAGTAGTTTCATCTGTAGCATTAACCCAACTTAAATCGGAATAAGCATAAGTGTGCTGAAGCGCTTGTTCATAGTCTTTCCTTCCTTCACATGCTTCTGCCCGAAGTAAATGCGAGAACGCCCAATACGCAAACAAAGGAAAATTGGGTTTCTTCGAATTGTCTCTATCTACATGATGCCGCTGTTGTTCAAGTTTGTATTGAATTTTTGCCTTGTCTCCCATAGCTTTAGCGAATAGTTCTACTTTATCCCATTTTCGTAACGAACGATATGTATTCGCCAAGTCTTTTAATGCCTCTAACTGATCTATCTCATCTAACCGATCAACGTAAGGCTCAAATTGAATGGCTGCATCATAGTCTTTCTCTTGATCGTCTCCAATACGAATCGTAAACAATCGATACTGGCAAACCGCTAATCGTTCTGAATACTGATATCTCTCCCCTTCTGCTACATTTTCATAAAGGAACGCCGCTGCTTCAGTATAACCTTTTTTAAAAGAATCCTCGGCTACTTCAAAAAGTGAAGGAAGATAAACAGGATTATCTAGCAACATACCTACAACTCTTCGCAAGCAATCAAGTCGCCCTAACTCCACGCAGCGGTACAAAAAAGGGCTGATTCTTCGCCAGTTGAGCGGTTCTTCCTCAATACATTCTTCAATATAACGTTCATAAAAATAATCTGGTGGTAAATTCATTCCCATAGTGATGCGATCTAGCTGGTGAACTGAAATTGATCGGTTGCCCGTCACAATGCCACTAACTGTCCCTACATTCAAATCAATCATGTGACCAAACTCGGTCATGGTTAAGCTTTTCCGTATCAGATAGGTTTGAACTTCTGCTCTAATCGTAGGTGTGATCTCCATAGATAAACCACCCTTTCAACATAAACTCGACATATAATACATAATTAAACCATGTAATGAGAAACAGTTAGTAAAAATTACTTTATCCCATCATTGTCTTTTGGAACAAAGTCATATACCCTTCGTTGTTTACAACAGCACACATTACATTTTTGCACTTTTTACATATATTCCTCAAAAGAGGATTTCCTCATTTTGCTTATATACAGCAAAACACGCAATAAAAAGGCTAGACGGATCATTCCATCTAACCACTTAATAATAGTATATTTTTAGGTTATACTGTGTCCTATACTGGAGACCTTTTTATTCTCACAATCCTCCGTGTTGTCCAGTGGGCTCATAAATAGACCCCTTGTCTTGATACTGAAGAGGGAGAACTACTACTACTAGTATAAAACTAGTAACTAAAAAAGATAGAATTACTTCACGTTTCATTATTATCCACCTCATTAATTAAATTTCTGTATGCTATCTTCGTCTCAGATGCTGCACACTCCTGATAGGACTCATACATCTTTACACACTTAATTATATACGACTTATTTTTGATTAATGTAGATTTTTCCAAACAATTTAACAAAAAAGTAAATCCATCTGGAAAATTATTTTTGTTAAAGTAGTAAACCGCTAATTCATTTGCAAAATGAACATAACGTTCTATAACTAATTGTTGATTGTACGTACCTACACACTCAGGTTTATCCAGCAAAGCTAAAATCTCCGTTTGAAATTGATTTAGAATATGATCAACATTTAGATGATATCGATTAGCAGCTTCAAGTATGTTATCTAATCCGGAAAGCAACTCTTCTTTCCTTGAAGAAAAAAATGTTACATAATCAGCCAAAACAGCAATTTCACCAGCATGAAGTTTATTTACATAAGTATTAGCTTTAGACCATTCTTTATATCTCATTTTCCACTTCAAAGTAGTTTCATCAGTTTCTTTCACCCAACTTAAGTCACCATATGTGTACGTATGCTGAAGTGCCTTCTCATAATCTTTATGGGCCTCACAAACTTCTGCACGAAGTAAATGAGAAAAAGCCCAATAAGCAAACAGAGGAAAGCTTGGTTTCTTTGCATTTTCTCTTTTGGAAGGATGCCGTTGTTGCTCCATGTTATATTGAATTTTGGCCTTGTCTCCCAAAGCTTTAGCGAATAATTCTACTTTGTCCCATTTTCGTAACGAACGGTATGTATTCGCCAGATCTTTTAATGCATCTAACTGTTCTATCTCATCTAGTCGATCAACGTATATTTCAAATTGAACGGCTGCTTCATAGTTTTTCTCTTGATTATCTCCTTGCCTTGTATGGAACAAACGGTACTGACACATAGCCAGACGTTCTGAATATTGCTTTTTCTCACTTAGAGCCACATTCTCATATAGAATAGTTGCCGCTTCGTAAAGCCCTTCTCTAAAAAGTTCTTCGGCAAGCTCAAATAAAGATTCTGAATAGCCTAACTTATCCATCAATAAATTAACAACTTCTTGTATACAGTCCAATTTATTTAATTTCGCACAATTATGTATAAAAGGACTCATTCGACGCCAATTCGGATTAGCCTCTGTTAAATACTCAGACACATACCGTTCGTAGTAATAGCCAACGGGAAGCCCCATTGCTTTTGTAATTCGATCTAACTGATCGACTGAAAGTGTGCGGTTCCCATTAATAATACTGCTCATGGTGCCCGGATTCATTTCTGCTTCTCTAGCTAAATCACTTAGGATTAAATCATGATCTTTCATATGTTTTGTTATCTCTGTGAGTATCGTGGTTGTTGTGTTGTACAAAGTAACCACCCCTTGTCAGGAACTTAGTAGGATATCAACTCATTAAAAAAGGACTATTGCAATCCAATGATTGTATAGCCTTTCCGCAATTCATTGTACCATCTTTTGGCACAATATCATATACCTTTCAGAACCTTACTTAAGATACCTTTGAAGGGTTTGTAAAGAAAATTAAGCTCTATAAATCCTGAGACATACGAATCATATCTCTACACTGTATGCCATTCTCATAAATTTCTTCTAGATAGTTATGTCTGATAAAGAAATCTAGATCTACACCTACAATTCTAAACCCGCATTTTTGGTAGAGGGCTAACTGCCCAATGCTAGAGTTTCCTGTGCCCATTTCCATCGTTTTATAACCTTGTGCCCTAGCTGTTTCAATGGCATGTGTCACTAATAGTCTGCCTATTCCTTTACCATGCATATCTTCTGATACTGCTATATTCACTAACTCAACTGTTTCAGGTCTTGTAGGTAAAAGAACATAGACTCCAACAATATGATTGTCAATTTCTGCTACATAACACTGCCCTCTTTTCAAATATTCCTCAACAAGTTGGCGCGAAGGATCAGCTAGTAGCAAGAGATCTATTGGATATTTTTCATTTGAATTAAGTAGTCTAATATTCATATATTCTCTCCTGAATGTATTATGGCCCCCGGGTTTCCCCCCTTATCGTAAGCTTTATTCCAGAAATCCGGGGGTGATGGCGATGAGATGAAGCCTTAACTCAGGTTGACCTCAATTCATACAAACCATTATGCAGTGAAAGACGGGCAGAGTATGGACCTTCAAACAAGACACTGGTATTAAATACGGCCGGAAGCCTATCATCAGGAAACCAAGGCCGTTGCTTGTCTATGACTATAAATGATCCTTCTACATTCCCTAGCGGCGCGAACTTTTGTCCAGCCCCTCCCCATGGATCAAGTTGGAACGTTTCGGTGATTATCCTAGATACTTCAGGGACATCATCGACAGGAAGACCGATCTCGCTTATATGAAGTAGAGAGTTGGGCCCGAAAGCTTCAGTGACTGCATTGTCGAGTGTATGGTGAGCGATGAACTCGACAAGGTTATGATCCGGATCATAGAAGTAAAGCGCTGTTGCATTCCAGTTTTCGAAAAAAAACTCATCTTCTTGGGGTCTTGAAATCAATGAAATTCCACGGTCGATTACCCACTGTTTTGCTTCTATGAATTTATTCGTTGGGATCGTAACCGCAATATGATAAAACTCATTTTCCATATGGGAGGATTCCTGAAAAGCAAGAACCGATTCCCCTACTTGAAACGACAGCCGCGAAGAGCTTTCCTCCACAACCTGCAAATCCAAGAGAGAGCCGTAAAAAGCTTTTATCGCTTCGAAACTATGGGTGGCTAAGAGCACTTCTTTTAATTTCAATGCATTGGTCCTCCCCACAAATAATTTTGGAACCCATTGTCCGTCTAATCCATATCAGCATTTTATCTCAGACTATATGAGGTCATTACAATGTTTGTTTATTATCCTTTAAGTCGCTTAAAAATTTGGCGTTCACATCTAACGCCGCAAATTGAAGTAGTATATCCTGTTCATCTAGAGCTTTACTTTTTGCTATTTCGAGATAAAGCTCGGGCTGGTCCCGAAACGCTCTTGCCCTCCCAATCGAGTATGCCTTCTGGAGATATTCATGAGCTAATACAGGCTTGCTCTGATGAAGAAGTGTTTCCGCCATCTGAATATAAGGTTCAGCATGTATAATGCGGTACCCTGTACCTTCCAAATCTAAAATCTCCTCATTTAAAAGCTCTACTGATCGCTGAGTATGCCCGTTATAATTGAGAATTTGAACGTATTGATGCAAGGTTACACCTGTGATGCCCCATTTATGCTTAGGCTCGGGTATTAGATCCCAAGCCTTCTGTGCTTTTTCCACAGCCAAGTTGCTATCTAATGGGAGTGTATGAGCTGCATCCTCTCCAAGCTCCCAAATCTCTTCTTCCAATTGAGCCTCCAGATCGTGGTACATTCGAATATTCATCTATTCCTCCCAATTGGATAATATAAGTTCAACACATAGAGATGTCTACTCCTCATTGCGTTTAGCGAAAGCGCTTGATTAAGGATATCACTCCCCAGATGAGCAACGCCAAGATCCCGCTAACGATTACGAATGTCATTAAGATCGAAGTCCATACGATATGCAATCAACATCACCCCATGCATCATTTTATGGTCATCTTGTAGAGTACTCTTCTAATGTCTCTCCATATTTTAACGCACGTTGGCTTCCGCTGCATTCGAATTGAATATTTTTATTTTTATGATAATGGATGAAAAAGCTAGTAATGCGAACATCATTCCGCTCCAGATGAGCTGGTGTATTCCCAAGTGAGAGATAAACCACCCGCCCGTAGCAGCCCCTATCGTAATACCTAGATTAGAAAATGAGACAAACAGGCTGTTACCAAACTCTGGAGCTTCTTTCGCTTCCGTGGTTAACCATGTTTGACTAATAATAAGCCCCCCAGAATGCACGGCCCCCCAAATGAGCACAACCACAATCATCGGTAGGAAAGAAGCACCCAGAGCATAGGTGAATACGTAAATGACCATATATAGCAATGGGAACATAATTACGGTCTTGGTCAGATTTTTATGTAATAATCCCCCGAATAAAAAATTTCCAAAAATCATGACGATTCCAAAGACCATCAACATCATGCTGATCCATGACCCGTTCATCAGAGTTACTTCTCCAAGATATTCGGCAAAATAGCTATACACCGAAAACATAGCTGCAAAGATAAAAATAACAGTCACAATGTTGAACCACAATTGAGGTTTACGTAATATACCAAGCTGTTTGCCATAAGACATCTTTTCCTGAACTGGCAGGGAAGGAAGCCATACGAGTATTCCCACAAATGCAATCATGCTTACGACAGCTCCAAATAAGAAGGCAGCTTCTAACGATATCTTTTCAGCAAGATAGGAAGTCAAAGGCACGCCAAACGCAAATCCTACCGTAATTCCAGCGAAAACCTTGGTGACGGCTTTACTACTCTTTTCACGAGGGACCAGATGAGCTGCAGTCACGAGGGCGACCGAAAAAAAGACAGGATGAAAAATAGCGGGAAGAACACGAAAAATGAGCATGACCTCAAAATGAGTGGTATAGGCGTAGACTATATTGGAGATGACAAAACTGAATACAGCGGTTAATAGAATGACTTTACGATTCATGCTGGAAACGAGTAAGGTCAAAAACGGACCTGAAAGGGCAACAACGAAAGAAAATATACTAACGAGCCAACCCGCCTGGGCAGCTGATACATTGAATTTTTGAGTTACTTGAGGAAGAACGCCTATAATCCCCATTTCCGTTGTAATAATACCGAATACGCCTAAAGCCAGAATGATAATAAGTAACGGGTTAACCTTTTTCATTTTAAGTATAAGCCTCCAATTTAATTATATATATAGATTTGTAGATATGTATTGTGAAAAAAAACCTCCTTTCTATTTATAATTCCTTTTGAACATACTCGGCAAATTCCCGGATTGTTTTTTCATTCCGACGATAGTACGTCCACTTCCCAATACGCTCAGACTCTAACAAACCGGATTTTTGCATCGTTAATAAATAACTTGAAATCACAGACTGCGCAAGTCCCGCTTTAGCCTGAATATCTCCCACACATACACCAATTTGAAAATTAAGCCCTTGCTTCAGATAAGCCTGTTCATCAAAAAACTCTTCTGGTTTTTTTAACCACAGCATAATTAGACGGCGAGTTTCGTTTGACAATGCTTTATAAATCAATGACGGTTCCATATAAAACATTATATCTATTTTATTAGATTTGTAAATATAAAGTCCAATGATTACGTAGAAAAATAAATAATAAAGGCTGCTTTCCCACGGGAAATCCGTTGGGAAACAGCCTGTTCAAGTACATATTCAACTACACTGACTTACTCTTATTGGAGCGATACATCAAGTACAGGAAATACGGTGCACCGATCAGTGCGATCAGTAATCCGGAAGGAATTTCAGTCGGCGCAAGCACTGTCCGTCCAATCGTATCAGCCAGCACCAGCATTACCGCTCCCAAGATGCTAGACAGAACGATAGAGCGACGTACATGGTGCCCAATCAACGTACGCACGATATGCGGAGCAATCAGCCCGATGAAGCCAACTGTACCTACACAGGCTACCGCTCCGCCCGCCAGCAGCACCCCCACTGCCATCGCCAGCAACCGGGTGCGGCGCACCGGAAGTCCCAGTCCCATAGCGCTGCTGTCGTCAAACACCAAAAGATCGAAGCGGCGAGCTAGCCACCAGGCTATTGGCAACAACACGAGCAGAAAAGCCAAAATCGTCGCCACCTGCCCCCAGTTTCGAGCGTAGGTACTACCCGTCAGCCAAATATAGCCTGTGCTGCCCCAAAGCGAACCTTGGATAATCAGTATCTGAATGCCAGCTGCTCCGATCGCTGATACAGCAATCCCAAGTAGGATGACCACAGACGGGTTTAGGTGCTTGTTCCATGATAAAAAGAAGATCACCGCCGCCGACACCGTCGCTCCGGCAATCGCCGCGATAGGCAGCATATAAACAGGCAGCCCAGGCCAAACGATAATCACTGCAAGCGCGCCAAAGCCAGCCCCTGAAGAAACACCAATGATCGAGGCATCCGCTAAGGGATTACGAACGGCTAATTGGATCAAGACACCGCTGACCGCAAGCGCGATACCAGCCCCGGCTGCCACCAGCGTGCGCGGAATTCTAAACTGCAGCAGGGCCGAATTTGCGTTCTCACCGCCAAATAGGCCAGATAGCAAATCGCCAACCGGAATTCGCATCCCTCCAAACATCAGGCTGAATACGGTCAACAGCACGGCACCGCACCCAAGCAACGTGACCAGCCTGCCATAGGGTGATTTCCGAGAGCGCACACCTATGTTCATTGAAGATTGTCCATTAATCCCAGAAGGCAGCTTCATCTTCCACAGAATCAACCAAATTAGCCAAGGAGCCCCAATCAAGGCCATC
This sequence comes from Paenibacillus sp. CMM36, assembly GCF_053570945.1. Taxonomy (NCBI): domain Bacteria; kingdom Bacillati; phylum Bacillota; class Bacilli; order Caryophanales; family Paenibacillaceae; genus Paenibacillus; species Paenibacillus sp. CMM36. Next base: position 533,739 of record NZ_JBSEDY010000001.1, on the reverse strand, counting down.
ATTGCTCCGGTCGGCAGATCCATGCTTGATTGGTGGACCATCTTCGCCAGCACGTCAGCGCCTGTCAACAGTAATGCTCCCCACAGAAAGGAACCAGGCAGCACCCAGCGATGCATTTTTAGGCCGCTTAAGCGCACCAAATGTGGAGCTACCAAACCCACAAAACCAATAGGTCCAATGACGCTAACTGTAATGGTCGACAGCAGGACAGCTAATACAATACCCACCGCCCGGGTCAAACTAACCTTTTGTCCAAGTGACGTGGATGTGGACTCATCCAGATCCAGGACATCAAATTGTCTTGACAGCAGAAAGGCAATGACCGAGAGTCCTACGACCCAGGGCCAGGCGTAAGTCGTCCCGCTCCAGTCGTTTTGCACAAGCGAGCCAGAACCCCAGAGAAACAGTCCCTGCGTTTCAAATGAATAAAAGATATGCAAAGCTCCGGTAAACGAACCGAGAACCATGGATACAATCAAGCCGGCAAGCGCCAACCGAATCGGACTTCCCGCTCGTCCCCCGCCCATGAAGTAAGCGAGTACCGCTGCCAGCAGGCCGCCGACAGCGGCAAATAGAAACGGCGCCTGATGCAGCAGTCCGGGAAACATCACCGCGCCAAGGACAACCACAAAGTAGGCACCAGCGTTAATTCCGAGTGTATCAGAAGCCGCCAGCGGATTTTTGGTGATGGCCTGAAGCAAAGCACCAGCGATGGCAAGCGCACCACCAGCCAGGATTCCGATGACCGTACGCGGCATCCGGAGATCCCACACCATGTTATGTTCAAGCGTATCCTGACGCTGGGTCAACGCCTCAATTACCGTGTGAAGCGGGATCGAAGCCTCTCCATAACACAAGCTTACAAAAAAAAAGCACGATGAGGACGATCAATCCGCCCCCAAAGATGCTTCCTACACGCCAAGTCTTCGATAAACCCGTTGTGTCTGTTCGGGTCATTTCGTCAGGGCTCCGACTACCTGATCAACCAGTACTTTGGATGAGATTGGGCCGCCGAACGTCCATGTTGTGCCGTCCAGTGGGTAGGTCCGTTTTTCTTTGACAAAGTTTAGTACGTTCCATACCGAGTTGTTCTTCATCGCGGCTCCAAATACATCGTCCGTCTTTTGCGTAATATAGATAAAATTGCTGTCCTGCACAGCTGGAAGAGCTTCAATGCCAACGGTGCTAAACCCATATTTCTCGGTCTTGTCCGACTTCCAGTCGTTCACCATGCCAATTTTCGCGAGCGTTCCCACTACAACCGAATTTTCCTTGAACATTCGCAGACTGGCAGCATTTTGAGCTGTGAAGGCCTGTGTCAGCGCATAGTGAAAGTCTGCTTTGCCCGCTTTCTCTAATGTAGCCTTTGCCTCTACGTAGTGCTGGTCAAGTTCGCTTAGGACCTTATCAGCCTGTTCCGTTTTTCCAGTAGCCACAGCGACTTGCTTGAAAATCTCGACCATACGGTCGTAATCATAGCCGTTCCCCTTGTAAGGATCGAATTCTATCGTTGGTGCAATCCCCTTAAGTTGTGCATAGATCGCTGCATTGTTATCGGCGTTAGTGATAATAAGATCCGGCTTAAGCGCCGCAATCGCTTCTAGATTCGGTTCGCCCCGTGTGCCGATATCAGTTACGGTATCAGCCAGCTTCGCCTCCGGTGTTACCCACAGCTTGTAGTTTTCATTGTCCGCATTACCGACAGGCTGTACGCCAAGTGCAATGAGGTCCTCGGTAAACGTCCATTCGAGTACAACCACACGTTCCGCTGGCTTGTCCAGCTTGACTTCCCCATGGTCATCCTTAACCGTAACCGGACCAGCCGTTGTGGATGTCTGCTCAGACCCTGCAGTACCTTCCGTCTTCGAGCTATCCCCAGCCGCACCGCAGCCCGCCAATACAATAGTAAAAACTACAAATAATAATAGGCTATTCAACATCTTTTTCATTTCTCTCAATCACCCCTGTATGTATATTGCATTGGAAAATGATAATCATTATCAGTAAAAGATTATAGGGCTTAGTGACTTTTGTCAATACAGATAAATCTAAAATTGAATCGCAAACAGGTTCCGTATATGATAGCTTTATCATTGTTTAAGGGAGGCTTCATTTACGTGGCGGTATTAACCAACGAGCAAATTAAAGCTGACGAAGTGGTACTCACTGGACTCGCAGGGGAGAAGCTCGGCGTTGTATCCAAGTCAGAAGCCTTGGCTATGGCCCGATCCAAAGGGGTGGACCTGGTCTGCACCTCATTGATGAGCAGTCCACCACCCTGTAGCTTGGTCGCGAAGGGTAAAGGAAAAGCGCTGGCGCAAAAAGAAGCCGTAGCAAGCAAAAATGTCGGCCGAGCCGCAAAAAACAGCGGCAAAGAAAAGATCAAGGAGCTTCGCTTCACTGCTCATATTGAGGAACATGATTACGACACGAAGCTGCGTCAGGCAGACAAACATCTGCGTTCCGGCAAACCGGTGCAGCTGGTCGTTAAAGCGTCTGGTGCAAAAGAAGCGCCTGTCGCCAAAGCGGTACTAGAGCGGCTACTAATCGATTTGAAGGAAGCCGGAGTGAAGGATACTGGAATCCAGACGGGCGGCAAGGGCTCACAAGTGAAATTAAACCCTCGCTGAATGGCGAATCAGTAAATTGGACCAGTCACTTAGACCGTAGGAAACAGAGGGCCCATTCGGCCCTCTGTTATAAATTCCTTGGTTACAGGGTATGATTCAGGCTCTTTCTTGTCATAGCTACTTTGCACCAAGGGAGCATACCAAAAACGCTTCTCATCCATCAACCTCGATACATACCCGCTTGCTTATTTCAGGATGACGCCGTTCGTTCCCGTTTGCGGTATGACAAACGACCAATCGGCATCCTTGTACAAATGGTTGACGACCTTTCGTTTTAGCGTGAGCTGTTTCGGCATTTGATTTAGCCCATCAACGAAATATCCGGCATCCTCCTGCAGCTCGATTACACCTGAACGATCTGTTGTGTAGCCTCCGCCAAAAAACATCGAATACTCCTTATTATTTTCGTCAACGGCAACCCAAATGTCTTGCGTGAAGTTAGGACTACTGAAGATACCGCCTATCGGAATGGTCGCATACATTTTGCCCGAATTAGAACTGTTGGAACGAAGTTTGAGCCCCTTGAACAGATAAGCATCACCCGAGTCTTCGAATTTAACGGGATGCACAGCTGAAGTTTGAGCCGGGTCGAGCACGACCGACGCCTCGCTTCTCTCTCGAATTATATAGCCGTCCAATACGAATCGAATTTGCTGCTTATCATAGGCAAAATCATTAAACTGGTAGAACCAGTGCGTCTTGCCACTCCAACGGTCCAATCCAGATCGACGTCCGAATTCAGGGTCTCTGTTATCCCCAAGCCATTTCCCGTGTGCATCTTCCAGATGATACTTAAGCTCGTGGAACCCGCTTTGTCCGTTCAGCGCTCGGTCTGCGGCTTCTGGGGTCAACTCTGTAGTATATTCCAATGATCCGCCGCTCGGCGTCCGGGTAGCTCCCTGCATGTGAATACGTAAGCCGCTTGGCGTCTCATACGTTTTATCAATCGGAGTCAGCAACGTTTGCGCTTTGGCTTTGGTTAGATCTGCCTCCACATCCAGTCTCCAATCTCCTTTTACCGTTTTAATAGGAGCTTCCACATTAAGTTTGTCCGCATACAGCCTCAATTCACGGATATGTGCACTAAGCTGCAGCTTGTCGGTCAGTACCGGCCGCATAAAGTCGAACTCAATCCTACTAATATTCTCGTTGCCCCCTGTGCTTACTTCAAAAGGAACAGCGCCAACATCACCTCTCTGGTTATCAAAGAGGCTGAAATCGACATCTTGAATACTAAAATCCCCGGTTACAGCATTTCCTTCAACATCGAAAACTTCGATTCCGATAATCATTCTAGTCGAATCGGCGATAAGTTCGTTGACTTTCAGAGTGTAACCCTGATCTTTAGCACTGGCACCCGAAATCTGTACCAGTCCTGCTTCACGGACCTTCTTCATGCCATTATCCACATAGCTGTCTTTCGCAAACAGCGACCTCACCATATCTGCAAGAGTCGGCTGCGTATACAGCAGTGTGCTAACCACAAATACAACGACGGCGACCACCAAACTCCATACTTTAAACTGTGAAGTGCGTCTGGCAGCGCGGTAATGTTTCACCTGGGCGACGATGGACGTGTCATCGTACGCGGCTGCGTTCTGTTGCCGATTCCTGTATTCAGTCGGTCCCGTCAAGATCTGTGCCTCCGTTTCCGCTGGTTGCTCGCTCGGAGAGTATCTGGATACATCATGATCGCTCGCGTCGGCTCTGTCAGCTGGTTCGATCTCGATTCCTTCCAGCGCCAGCATCACCTGGTCGGTAAACTCATTAGATAGCCTTTCGTGAAACAACAAAATTTCCCAGTTTCTGTCTTCTATCGTCGATTTGCCGTCCTCTGTTTCAAGATTGGCTTTTTTCGTTGTTGTACGATCCCAGACTCTCATAACGTTGCCCCTCCTTGGCTTCTACGGTTTTGCGCAGACTGATTTTAGCACGGTGGACGGCGTTGTTAACCTGCCGAACCGACATGCCAGTAATACCAGCGATCTCCTTGTGACTCAGTTGGTTGGTGTAGCGCAGAATCAACACAAGTCGATAATGCTCGGGCAGCGTCTCTAACAAGCAATCCAATTCGAAACGCAGTTCCTTTTGCAGCAACTTCGATTCAGGTGTTTCACGTTCATATGTATCTTCCTGTGTCAGAGACTTTGGATCTTTTCGGCGTCCACGGTCCTTCTGCAAATTGACAGCAATTGTATACATCCAACCGGCAAAACTCTGCGTCGGGTTATGCGCTCCCAGTTTACGATAGGCTTTAAGTAGTGTCTCCTGAGTCAGATCCTGAGCATCCGCTTCGGAAGACCCCATCTTGCGGAACAATCCGTAAAGCTTATTCTGATAGCGCCGGACAATGCCCGCGTACGCTTGTTTATTGCCTTTTAGTACAGCTTCAATAATTGAATGATCGTCTGTCAGCTCCACGCGTTCCCCTCCTTTTAGGTCTGGCTTTTGTTTGTCTTGCTTCTAAGACTCCTAATCTGCATTTTTTCTCTCACTCGATCCATATAAAAAAGACCTTGAGTTTTTGTTGCCCTCGAGGTCTGAACATATGACTCATTCCTCTATGCCTAGTTCAGCTATGAGAAGATCAGCCTGTCCCGTTTTCATCTGTTTCTTTCTGGGCTAGTCCCATCCAAGTGCTATAGCGTAGGGCACAAGTATTGGGTTTACGAAGATTGATTAAAGAAAAGAAAATTATTGACCATAATTTTTCTAGTTCCCTTAAAAAATAACTTCTTCAGATCATCGCTTTACTCATAAAATATATGCATTAAACTTGCCGCTATTTTCCACAGCTCTCCAGCAACAATTTTCAGCTATGGATTCACCCTATAACCGCCCTATCATAGCCGTAAGCAAGATAGAAAAGGCAACATGCTTGCTAAAATAAACCCGTTTGGGTACAATCCCCATAACAAAATCGCTTGGGAGGAATTCGAATGAATCGAAAAAATGTCCCCCGTTAAGCCCGAGCTCCTCCATCCATGTTTTAGTTTCAACTCACCCTAATAAAACAGAGGAGGATACTAATGAACATGAATGGACCTGTCAACATTTCTCGAAGTGAGAGACTTCAGACTTGCCACGATATAGCTGCGAGGTTACATGAAGTATATAGAGACAAAATTCTGGCTATAGGGGTCTATGGATCTGTTGCCAAAGGTACTGACGGCCCTTTCTCGGACATTGAAATGTTTTGTGTACTAAGTGAATCAAACGGCCCCGTAGAATTTAGCCATGAATGGTCAGCGGGACCCTGGAAAGCGGAGGTGAACGTCTGTAGTTCAGACGTTCTTCTTAAAATTGCCTCTACTGTTGAGGGCGAATGGCCGTTGACACATGGCCCCTTCTTTTCCCCACTTCGTCTGTATGATCCTGAAGACTTTTTTTCTATATTAAAGGAAGCTGCCGAATCCCCCACAAAGGAAGATTTCAGGCATGCCATCAACGAAGTGCTTGTAGGTGAAATGTACGAGTTTATAGGAAAGCTTAGAAATATCCGTGTACATGGTCCTCTTACCTACTTGCCGTACTTGGTAATGCAGTTTGCTCAATATGGGGCTATGTTAGTTGGGTTGCATAATCAGAAGCTTTTCTCAACGGGTTCAATGGTTCTACCGGAGGCCCTGGAACTGCCGAGTCGTCCAGAAGGATTCGATCATGTAGTTAAGTTGGTTATGTCCGGAGATTTAGCTGAACCAGCGAAGATCATTTCAGCCTGTGAAGATTTCTGGAGTGGTCTTGTGAATTGGGCAGTCGAACATGACTACCTTATTCGATCACAACGGATCCCCTTTTGATCAAAAATAAAATTCGCTTTAATTTCACTTACTATAATATACCATGTTAATATATCATGTTTTTTATATGCCCAGTCCCCCTTTCGTTAAGGGGGAATTTTACTTTTCTTCTGGATGAATAGTACTTCTCCGTTATGTTTTTCCACTGTAATATATTTAAAATTTAAACTACTTGATTTCACCCACTACCTCCTTTATTCTCTGTATATGTAACTCTGTCTTTGCTTATCTATATCCGATGCTCACATACTTTCCTCATTCGTATACACATGCAAAAAATGTACAATTCCAGTGTACTCCATTAAAATTTTACACATAAAGCTTTATATAGATTTTATTTTTGTTAATATCCAACAACAGGGCCTTAGGCACTATGATAGATTACATTTTAATGATATATTGATAGGTACCATAAAAGACTAATTACCCATGGCTTGGGCTGGAGGATGTATGAAAAAGGAATCAAATCAAGACGAAACCAGTTATTTATTTAATGTAGATGTATTAGTTAAAGGCCGTTCGAATGTAGAGGCCCTTCAGTTCCTGCTTAATCTCTTGAGCCAAAACGAACACATTGCGGATAGCCGGATTCAATCCGGTATCGAACTTGGCAATTTAATTGAAGCTGCACTGTACCTAAAAAAACAGTCAGCCGTGAATAGCCCATCTGATGCAGCCGCTACGCTCGCGGAAAAATTTTCTAAAAAGAAATCAGCCGCAATTACGAACAAGCCGCCAGTCGTTCAAGAGATCAAACAATCCCACGTACAGCCAAAGCCTGCAACACAACAAGACCTTAGTACGTATGAATGGATCAAACGCTATATACATGATAATACGCTTGTACGGTTAATCGTAAACCGCTATGGTGGACAACGCAGCATTCCTTGCCGCATCCTCAATCTGGACCATGATAATAGCCTGCTGAGTGTGTATCATGTAGATGAGAAGCAAGTGTACTCCTTTAAAATGAATGAGATCGATGAAATCACATCGTAAATGTAAATACTTCACCAAAAAACGAAGCATGAAAAAAGAGAACGGTCAGGAAAAACATGATGTCTTTCTTGTCCACTCTCTTTTTTTGTATTATCCGAAAAGAACTTTAATCCTCTTTCTTCAGACCCATGGCAGCCCATGCCAGCAATATCCATCCTGCTATAAAACACACGCCTCCTAGAGGGGTGATAGCTCCCAGCACACGGATTCCGGTCAGACTTAGCACATACAAGCTACCAGAAAACAAAATGATACCCGTCAATAACAGACGAGCTGCCCATCTTAGACGGTTGGAAGGCCCCCACTGTCCAGCAGCCAACGCAATGATCAGCAAACCGACAGCGTGAATCATATGATATTTCACACCTGTTTCATATACGGCCAAAGCATCCGCGTCGATCCGGGCTTTCACAATATGTGCCCCGAACGCTCCAATGGCTACCGCCAACATCATCATTATAGATCCCGTAAATATCCATTTCCGTTGCATGTTTGTGTACTCCTTTTCATCTCATCCTTTTAGCCGAATGTTCTTCTTATTTTATCGAAACCGTATGAAGTTTACCAGCCAGCGTGTGTGAACAGACCGCATACAGAATTGGATGATTAGACCCTGTCTTTTGAAGGGTAATGTGTAGGGTGGCTTGCTTTTTTGTTTATTTTGTGGAAAATTAGTACCTGTTCGGACTATGTTCAAGGAGTGGAAAAAATGAGTAACCAAGATCCTAATTTGCAAAAGCCTGCTGCGTCTGAGGAGCACCCTGTTTTTTCAGAATCTCCTGTGTTCCAGCCTCCGGTCAAGCTCAAACATTCCGGTCCCGGAATTGCTTCTTTTATTATGTCGCTTGTCAGTCTGATCGGATATATTATTCTGGCTATTATGGTTATTAATCTACTGGCTCATTTCGGCCAATACCAGACGATGAACCCGGAAATCGCTCTGCAGCAAACCGGAACGGTATTGCTTCCTTTTATTTTTTTAGGCAGCCTGTTGCTGAATTGTAGCGGACTTGTCGTTGGTATCATTGGAATTGCGTTAAAAAATCGTAAGAAAACCTTTGCTATTACAGGCTTAATCATTAATGCACTTATTATTGTAGGCTTTATTGCACTTCTTGCCATCGGTCTTTCCGTTCCGAATAGCACAGCGGATATCTATCCTTCCTCCGTGCAATCTTTATAATTTTTCTGCATCACACAGAGAGGATTCAATGTATGAACAAAATTAAAATTTTTGCCGACAGTACCAGTGATATTCCTACTCACTGGCGGCAACAGTACGAGATTAGCATTGTACCTTTGTATACGGTATTTGGTGATGAAGCATTGCAGGACGGGGTGAACATTCACCCGGAACAATTATTTCAACGTGTAAGTCGCGAGGGACATTTACCACGTACCGCCGCACCTTCTCCGTCGGATTTTATTCAAGCCTTTGCTCCTTACATAGAACAAGGGGACGACATTATATATATCAGTCTGTCTTCCGAGCTATCATCAACGTACCAGAATGCACTACTCGCTGCCTCTGAATTTCCGGAAGGCCGCGTTACGGTTTTTGATTCCTTGAATTTGTCGTGTGGCTTTGGCCTGCTTGTGATGAAAGCTGCTCGTGCGGCAACCAACGGCAATACGATAGAGCAGATTGTAGACATGTTGACGAAAACCAGGCCGCTAATAGATACGGAATTTGTCATTGATACACTTGAATACCTGTATAAAGGCGGAAGATGCTCAGGCATGCAAAATCTGATCGGCAGTCTTCTCAAAATTCGTCCGGTGATCAAAGTAATTGACGGAAAAATGACGCCAGCCTACAAAGTCCGCGGCAAACGTGAAAAAGCACTGGATCAGATGCTGCAAAACGCTCTGAATCAACGAGATCAGATGGATAACGATATCATTATTGTCGTGCACGCTTTGGCCGAGGAAGATGCGCTGATGCTGCAAGCTCGCTTGAAAGAAGAAACGAACGCACATGAGGTACTGCTAACTACAGCAGGCTGTGTTATTTCCAGTCATTGTGGTCCACAGACTATCGGTATTATGTATGCCAAAAAGGCATAGTTTATCCAATATCAGACCCGTTGCCGCATAGGTAGCGGGTTTTTTGGTATTTTTCCAGCAATTTAGCAATGAATAACTTTCCTCTTTTTGATAGTATTATTCGTCGAGTAACGAACTATGAATCTACAATCTATCATAAAAAAGAAGGTTATTTGGTATGAGTTCCAAACGATCACGTTGGTTAGCCAAGCTTACCCTATCAGCAACGGCAGCCATCACAATATTCACAACATTCTCTTCATACTTAGCTGCTCCAGCAGCAGCATCCGGCGCTACGTTCCAAGATACTGCACACAGCTATGCCTATCAGTCTATTATTTCCCTGCACGCTAAAGGAATTTTGAACGGTACACGACCTGGTTACTTCTCTCCTAAAAAGGCTGTTACCAGAGCCGAATGGGTTACCGCACTGGACCGTACACTCGGTCTGGAGCCTGTACAAGCACCCGTTCCCTCCTACCGAGATGTTGCCAAAAAGACGTGGTACTATGGATGGATTGAAGCGGCTTCGCAGCTCAATATCGTTCAGGGGGGAACGTCTGCCACATTCCAACCTAATAGTCCTATAACCCGTCAAGAAGCGGCTTTGATGATCGCACGTCTCATCCGCTCTTCGGGCGGATCAGGAGATGCTACTTCCTCCTTTACAGATACTGGCGAAATTGCAGATTGGGCTCTTGATGCGGTAATCACCGTAAATCGTTACGGCTTTATGAAAGGTGAAAGTAACTATTTTCGTCCTGCATCCTCTCTGACTCGTGAAGAAACAGCGGTCTTACTGGAGCGACTGCTAACGTATTCAACAAAACATGCTAACCAAACTGCTTCCACCGCTTCTTCCATCCGAATTGGCTGGCAATATGATCAAACCATTCAGCAGTTTGAAAATACGGTGCTCCAATCCAACATCAACACCCTGTCACCACGTTGGTTTTTTCTGAATGAAACAGGTATTATCAGCGATTATACCAATTCATCGCTGCTCACCTGGGCCAAACAGCATCATAAAAATATCTGGGCGATGGTAGGCAACCGTTCCAACCTGGCACTGACGCACCAAATTTTGTCCAGTGAGGTTCTACGAAATACAACCATAAGTCAGCTTGCTAATGCTGTATCTGTACACGGTTTGAATGGACTTATCATTGATTTTGAAAATGTAGATGGTCAGGATCGTGCCCATTTAACATTGTTCGTCCAACAATTAAAAGCTAAGTTAAAAAGTCAGAATACGGTACTGGCGATTTGTGTATCTCCTGATTACGGAACGGACTGGACTGCCGCCTTTGATTATAAACAGCTTGGCGCTGCGGCAGACTATCTGATCTTGATGGGATATGACGAGCACTGGGGAGGCAGCTCGATCCCCGGCTCTGTGTCCTCACTGCCATGGCTCCGTGAAAGCGTGCGGCGTTTTGTACAAACCACCTATCCAGAGAAAGCGATCTTGGCGTTGCCATTATTTACACGGAACTGGACGCTTAACGCTAGCGGACAGTCAATCGCTTCCTCTGATATTTCACTAGATCAGCAAAACCAGCTCATATCCCGTTCCGTCTCCCAACCAATCTGGAATGAGGATATTCAGCAGTATACCGTGTCTTACAAAGACACGCAGCTTCATAAGCTGTGGCTCGAGGAAGGACGATCCTTCACTCGTAAGTATCGCTTGGGACAGGATGCTGGGTTTGCTGGCTTCGCCTACTGGTATGCGGGCGGAGCCAGCTCTGATCTGTGGTCCAGTGTAAAAAACGCTGACCGATTTATACAGCGTGGTTTATAAAATACAAAGCCTTCAACCTCACATGAAAAGTGAAGTTGAAGGCTTTTGGCATACATACTTAGCACCAGCCTATGACCGATATGCAACTTTCCCGTTTACAACTGTCATTCGTACCTTAACATCAAGTAAAGCTTGCGGGCTTTCCGATACATCACGGTCAATGACTGTAAAGTCAGCGGCTTTCCCTTCAGCTATCGTCCCTCTTTCATCAGCCTCACCAGCTGCTACTGCGCTTCCCGTGGTAAACAAACGAATGGCTTCATGTACATCCAGCTTTTCAGCGGGAAGATAGCCCTCATGCATTTCTTCCGGCTTGGCGCGAGTCACTGCCGCATGAATACCAAGAAAAGGGTTTAACGGCTCAATCGGCGCGTCACTACCTCCAGCACATGGAATGCCTGCTTCCAGTAGCTTTTTCCAGGCATATAAATATTCAGTCCGTTCTTTCCCCACCCGATCCAGTACCCAAGGGAAGTCACTTGCGACAAAACGGGGCTGGATGTCCGCGATCAGCGGCAGCTTCGCCATTCTCTTGACCAAATCACCCCTAAGCACCTGTCCGTGGATCAGACGATCTGGCAAACCGCTTTCCTCCGTGAGCGCATGGGCCTCCATCGCTGTCAAAATCATGTGCGCCGCCCCATCTCCTATGGCATGCACAGCCACGGGATAGCCTGCGGCTCTGACAGCAGCCACCATCTGATTCAGCTCCGGCTGCGGTTGAATCGCCATTCCGCAGGTATGCGGAGCATCACTATAGGGTTCAGACAATAATGCCGTTCTTCCACCAATAGCGCCATCGGCAAACATTTTTATCGCACCGATTTTAAACCACTCATTTCCGGTACCTGCACGCAGCCCTTGCACTTTCGCTTCTTCCAAAAATGGATGATAGATGAGCTGGTGTGTGCGAAAAGGAAGGCCTTCTTCTCTCAGCTCCCTGTAAATTCGCTGCATCGTCTCCACGCTGCCCAAAAAACGTAAATCCTCTGTGTGCGCAGCAGTCAGACCAAGCCGTAGCGCATCCAGGCAAGCCCGCCGAATCGTGTCCTTCTTAACCGAATAATCCGGTTCTGGCTGCACGCTAGTAAAGGCAAAGGAGGCTTCCTCATAAACCAATCCGTTCAACCGTCCATCTGCGTCTCGTCCATAGGCTCCCGAAGCCGGGTCAGGGGTGTCCTCGTTAATACCCGCACGTCGAAATGCCTCTGAATTGGCCAAAAACGTATGAAAGCACGTACGAGTGAGATATACCGGATGCTGATCTGTAATGGCATCCAGCTCGGATATATCCGGAATTTCAACAGGAATAAAAGCATTTTCGTTCCAGTTAAGTCCTAAAATCCACTCTCCCGGCGGTGTTACAGCGACCCGTTTGCGTAGCATAGCCAGCATCTCGCCCTTGGAGGTAGCTGATGTTAAATCGAGCATAGATAACTTCATACCATACATAGATAAATGCATATGTGAATCGGTTAAGCCTGGCAGTACATAGGCATCTTCCCAATCCACGGTTTCATATTCCTTACCGGACAACTGCAATTCAAGCTCCCGAGCATATCCGACGGCCTGTATCCGACCCTGCTGTACAACGATGGAGTCTCCTTTGGAAGCCCACTCCCCATACAACCGGCCGTGCTTGAACAAAACGAATGTCAACGCCACTCATCTCCTTTTTTCAACTATACGCATACCCACTTCATATTACGCCTGTGTTGCCACTTCCAAGCGTAGTGTATTTATATCTATCTGCTGCACCTGCTCGGCAAATTGGTCATGAGCTGCACAGACAGCCATTTTATAATCCTGATCCAGCTCATACTGCTTAAAATGATAATACTCGGTGGTAAAGCCCTCTGTCGTGAAGCCTATGAATGGTTGTGCCTTTAGCTCAAATGAAAAAGACTTCAACGGTAGGGTTAGTCCCTGCCCCTCGGCCTTCACAAAGCTTTCCTTAAGCGTCCATAGATCGTAAAAATAGGATAAGCGGCTGTCTGCATCCTGACGCATTAACGCATCATACTCTGTGTCCGAAAAGCACACCCTACCTACCTCAAAATCAATAGGACGGAGCTGCTCAATGTCGATTCCAAGCGGGTGATCATCAATAGCGCATACCACCCATTTTCCCGAGTGAGAAACATTAAAATGGAATGCAGGTGCATTTATTAAGGAAGGCTTACCGAATGCATTGTATGTAAATTGAAGACTGGCATTCGATACCTTCAATTGCCGACAGGCCAACCATCTTAGCAGTACATCGGCATATAAGCCCCTCAAAGCATCTTCCCGATGTAAAAAACGATCTAACTTGTGCTGCTTTTCTAGTGAAACCCGAGGTACCAGTAATTCGTAATGCTCCTCAGCTTCCGGCTTGCTCGTATCAATCGCGTATATTTTCATGGTCGCCTCCTATATACCTAATGAATATCAGCCAGTTTGTAACACTCACCGTTCGATGGAAGTCTGTTAGATATGGATGGCGTGTGCCGTGTACATGGTCAATATACTACTCTAGCACTTTCAATTCAATATGGATACAATTGGGATAAGTAGCTCTATTAAAACTACTTTATAGAGTCCATTAATGAAAGCGCTTTAAAATAAAGCATACAGAGGAGGACGAAACAATGAAATATGATTTTGCCCGCTTGCTGTGTATTATGCTCTCTATTTTGCTGACGTTGAGCATTTTTCAGATGTTTTCACCTAAGATCGCTTCAGCCGCTTCAGCGAATGTCGTGAATGGCATTCAGTTTAAAGATACAGATGGAAACGTAGTCCATGCCCATGGGGGTGGTATGATTAAAGTAGACGGTTACTATTATTGGTTTGGTGAAAATCGTAATCCCAACGGCACGTTCAAGGCGGTATCCGCCTACCGTTCCTCTGATTTAAAAAACTGGGAGTTTCGTAAAAACGTACTGACCAGCAGCTCCGCCGTAGAGCTGAATGTTTCGAATATTGAACGTCCGAAAGTGATTTATAATGAAAAAACACGCAAATACGTATTATGGATGCACAAGGAGAATGGGGTTAATTACAACGAGGCCCGAGTGGCTGTCGCCTCCTCCGATACGGTGGACGGCGATTACACATATCAGGGTAGCTTCCGTCCTCTGGATTACGATTCGCGCGATATGACCGTATACAACGATAACGGTACAGCTTACCTTATTTCGGCTACCCGGGTAAACGCGGATCTGAACATTTATCGTCTGACACCGGATTTTCTGCAAGTTGAATCGCTGGTGACTACACTTTGGCCTGGACAATACCGTGAAGCTCCAGCGATGTTCAAAAAAGGAGACGTCTACTTCCTGATTACATCAGGGGCGACCGGCTGGAATCCCAATCAGGCCAAGTATGCTACCGCATCCAGCATTGAAGGAACCTGGAGTAATACGATAAACTTTGGGGACGGTACGACTTATGGTTCACAGTCGGCTTACGTGATTCCTGTTGAAGGTGCCCAGACAACTTCATACCTGTATTTGGGCGACCGTTGGGCGGGTGCGTGGAGCGGTCCTGTGCAGGATTCTCAATATGTATGGTTGCCACTGCGTTTTCCAACAGCGACTTCATTAGCTATGGATTGGTTCGACAGCATTAATATTGACACCGCCAGTGGTGTGGTCGAGGGGATAACGACCCCAATTGCCATTGATCCGGATGCCTATTATCAGCTAGTGAATCGCAAGAGCAATAAGCCACTAAGCATTATTGGCAATGCAACGACGGACGGCGCAGACCTGGAACAGCGTGCAGATGCGGGAACAGCAAGCCAACAATGGCAACTCAAAGATGCAGGCAGCGGATATTATAAAATTGTGAACCGCAGCAGCGGAAAGCTAATTGGTGTTGAAAGCGGTACTACAACGGATGGTACAGTTATTGAGCAGTGGAGCGACGGAGGCTGGTCCAGTCAGCACTGGCAATTAGTATCCGTAACCGGTGGTTATTACAAGCTGAAAAATCGGGCAACTGGCAAGCTGATCGATATTTCTGAAGGCGCCACCGCCGATGGAGCCAAAGCCATTCAATGGGGCGATAATGGTGGGACAAATCAGCATTTCCGTGTAGTTAAAGTAGAATAGCCCAAGTTATTTTCAAAAGGAGCCGTATTCCGAGCAGATCATGGTGACTGCTAACGGAAATAACGGCTCCTTTTTACGTAAAACGATGAAATTGATAATCTTTAGTACGTTACAGTTCCCACGGATAATCTGTTGTCAGAAAACTAGCCAGCTGCTTGCTTTCTTCCCTCCGCTGACGCCGTATGGCTGCGCGTGATGGAGCCGTCTGGTGCAATTGTAACTGCTCTTCTGTTTCTGGAATCACCTGCGGCACGGTCACTTTACGGTTGTTCTCGTCCAATGCCACAAAGGTCAGGAAGGCGGTGGCTGCGATTTTTCGGTCGCCAGTCATTAGTCCTTCACGAATTACCTTTACGAACACCTCCATCGAGCTACGGCCTGTCCAGGTTACGAACGCTTCTAGCGTGACAGAATCACTCGGATGGATAGGTAGCAAAAAATCCACCGAATCCGTAGAGGCTGTAACTGTGTTCGTACGACACAGCTTAGCAGCTGCAATAGATGCGATATCGTCGATATACGACATCAATCGGCCGCCGAAGAGCGTGTTATGATTGTTGATATCGTTGGGAAATACTCGGGATGTCTTAAAGCAGTAGGTTTCTCGGATGTACTTGCTTTCCATGGGTTCTTTCCTCTCTTTTCCTCGTTGCTCTCTTTTATATCTCAGGATTTTGCAAAATCCTGATGTGGAAGCCTGTTTTAGACTATGCTAATCATCCCACTAATCCGCATAATAAATCAATACATAAAAATCGGCATCCTCATCCGAATCATTGCGGTAGGTATGTATGTCAGATACTTGAAATTGCACGGCATCCCCTGCACTCAGCTTGAGCTGTTGCCCCTGCATCTCAAAGTACATTTCCCCACGGATCATGAGAATCGTTTCCTCTCCCAGATGCTTCTCTGCCTGGTGTGTAAAGCCTGGCTTCAGACTTACCGTGAACACCTCAAACTTCTTTTCCGCGTGATACGGGAATACAGGGTAAACAAAATAGTTACCGTCCTCATCAATAACCGGATGCAGGTCTTCCCTTCGAATCTTCGTGATTTGCGGCGGGTCTTCTTTAAGAAAGGTGGAGAAGGATACGTGCAAACCGTTCGCAATTTTCCAAAGGGTTGTTACCGTAGGATTGGATTTCCCCTTCTCAATCTGAGCCAGCATTCCTTTGCTGACCCCTGTCAGTTCAGCCACCTTATCCAAACTTAATCCTCTAGTCTTCCTGATTTGAGCCAAATTAGAGCCAATAATATACTGCATTGAATCCACGGACGATGCCTCCTTGTATCCAAAAGTCTATATAAGAAGAATACACAAAAGACTGTGTGTTCGCTATATATAGAAGCCGATCAAGGTATATACAAGGCTTAAACGGGAAGTAGGCATGCTATAATTTACTGTAATATGGTCAGGTTCCTCGTTAACTTCAACATGCCAATAAAAACATTTGACATTGAATATAAATGTCCTTAAACTTCACTTATTAAAACGTTTTTGAAAACCATTGTAATATCCTGAAGGAGGGCTGCTATCCTATGACTTTTCCGTCCCTGAACACCCAACAGGTGAGAAAACCAACGTTGACTATCTAGGAGGGACTAAATTTGAATCCGCAAACCCGCAAGTCCCGTTACATGTACACGATGCAGCTGGCGACAATTTTTATTGGCTTTATTGTATTTGGCATCTCGGAAAATATTAAAGGCCCTGCTATTCCACGCATTCAATTCGACTTCAATCTGGATGAACAGCAGCTCGGAACATTGTTGTCTCTAAACGCACTTGGTTATTTGATTGCCTGCTCGTTCACCGCCGTTCTTGTCCGTAAGTGGGGAATCAAGGCGGTCAGCATCATTTCCTTTGCTTCCATGATCATCTCGGGAGTGTTCATCTATCTGTCGCACACGTATCCTTTCTTCGCCTCGTCCTACTTCTTGATGTATATTGGGAACGGCATGCTGGAGATTGCGCTCGCCATTTTGGGGGCGAGGATTTTTGTGAAAAATACCGGCACGATGATGAATTTGTCCCACTTTTTCTATGGGCTCAGCTCAACAGTCGCCCCTTTGCTGGCGACGGGAGTCATGTCACTGACGGTATTTGGACATACGCTGGACTGGCGGGGGATGTATCTGGCTATGTTGTCGCTCTGCCTGCTGCCGATTGTGGCCGCGCTGCTCAGTACCTTCCCGGGAGACGATCTGCAGCATGAGGAACGGACCTCACTCAAGACCCTAACCCGCGATCCGGCACTCTGGATGATGGTAATGATCCTGTCGTTTGGGGTAGTCTCTGAGCTCGCAGTTGGGGGCTGGCTAGTCAACTTCTTAGAGAAAGCGTATTCATGGAGTACGGTGAAGGCGTCCAGCATGCTCTCAGCGTTCTTTCTTACCTTCTCGTTGGGGCGCCTGTTGCTTGGTCCGCTCACTGACCGGATGGGGTTTGTGCTTTCGACGATTCTATTCTCCGCCTTCTCAGCGATATGTACGTTCGCAGCAATCGCGGGTGGGGAGAGACTGGCGTTTCTCTTTGCCGTATCGGGTGCAGGCATTGCAATGATCTATCCGACCGTGATGGCGTTCATAGCACGGAGATATCCGAAGGACAGTGATACAGCTATTACGTTCGTCGTCACGCTGATGGGTATAGGTAGTGTCATTGGCAACTATGTGATCGGCTGGGTAATCGAAGGGGTCAAGATAGTCTACGGCGCAACTACTGAGCTTGGCATGTTGCGCGGGCTCCAGGCGGGATATGGAGTTATCGGTCTATGCGCAGCCATCTGCGCGGTCTCGGGAATTATTCTCTACAGATATCTGAAAAAACGGCAGGAGCTTATATAAGTCACCATCTTAGGGTTGTCCCATAAGTCATGAACTGACTGGGACGCCCTTTTTTTACGAACTCCCCATTCAGTCAAAACAGTCCTTGTATGAACACATCCGATTTGAACACCGCTTTTGGATGCTGGCTGCTGCCAAATCGTCTGCAACCGGAACACGAGCGAAGCTTTTTGGTAAATACATAGCCTTCCTTGGGTCATCAATAGTAAATCAAACAGCTTTTTAAGGGCAATTCTCCTGTATTCTACTCTATTAGGCTGTAATTTTTCTGAATAGAAGAGTGTAGCCGAGAGCGGACAATAATACTGTGTGTTCGCTATAGGTGATATTCAATATAACATACAATTGTGTAATATATTGATACTTTACGACTTCCGTTATATACTATTAAAAAATTTATACACTGGGGGTAAGATTAAAATGTCCATAGCTTCGGAGTTGAGCGGAACGAAGCATGATTCACTCAGCTTTTTACAAGGGGTTAAAGATTGCATTCCTACATTGCTTGGTTATGTATGCATTGGGTTCGCGGCAGGGATTGTGGGCGCTTCGTCAGGGGTTAGCACCATGGAAATTGCCCTGATGTCGGCGCTTGTATACGCAGGAGCCTCCCAGTTTATTATGTGCTCAATGCTGGCTGTAGCCAGTCCTCCATCCGTCATTATTTTAACGACATTCATTGTGAATGCCCGCCATCTGCTGCTAAGTGCATCGCTGGCTCCTTACTTTTCTAAATATTCACTATGGAAAAACATAGGTATCGGCGTTCTTTTGACGGATGAATCCTTTGGGGTAGCGTCTGATAAATTGGCTAAAGGCGGACAGGTCAGTGACCGTTGGATGAACGGGCTTAATATTACAGCTTATCTCGCCTGGATTGCATCCTGTGTGGCAGGAGGGATTCTCGGAAACTGGATTTCCCGACCGGAGGCTTTTGGTCTGGATTTTGCCTTGCCTGCGATGTTTCTTGCCCTACTCATTTCCCAGCTCCAAAGTGTCCATACCTCCAAACTCAAGCATCGTCTGCTGCTTGTGCTATGTATGGCTGTTCTGATGTACCTTTTGTCCTGGTGGGTGCCGTCACATATTGCTGTCATTGTAGCGACCATGATCACCGCAACGATTGGAGTGTTAACCGACAAATGAACATTAATCCCCATGTCCTGTATATCATTATCGGTGCCATGATTGTCACGGCGATCCCAAGGATCATTCCCTTTGTCGTGCTGCAAAGGCTGGCGCTACCCAAGCCAGTGCTACAATGGCTTTCCTATATTCCTATTTGTATTTTCACTGCACTCGTGATGGAAAATCTGCTCGTCCGAACCGAGACCTCCGTCACTTTTAATGGGCAAGTGCTTATGGCTGTCTTTCCAACGCTAGTGACCGCCTTGTGGAGCAAAAACCTGCTGGCTACCGTCGTTGTCGGTATTGTGAGTATGGCTGTAGTTCGACTTTTATAGATGGGGTAGATCAAAAAAGGGTGTAGAACTAACTATAGTTAAATCGTGAAATCAAGTATATATAGGTTGTGTCTGATTTATTGAAGAATCATTTACAAATTTATATAAATGATAAAAATAACCTTTATTCTCTATTAAATAATCAAAGGAACCTTCTTCTACTACTCTTCCATCTGACATAACAAATATCTTATCATATTTCTGCAATGCAGCTTTAGACAAACGATGCGTTACTACCAAACATGTAATAGTTTCGAGACCTAATATCACCTCTTCAATGGCATTCGCCGTTTCACTATCCAAAGATGAAGTTGCTTCATCAAGGAGTAATAACGGTGTTTGCCTAATTAAGGTTCTGGCAATCGCAATTCTTTGTTTTTCTCCCCCTGATAGCCTCCCTCCTTTTTCACCAATCTGTGTGTCCAAACCATAAGGCAATTTATCGATAAGTTTATTAAGCCCAGAGGCACTTATCACATTGGAAAGAATCTCATCTTGGAACGATTGATACATTGTAATATTTTCTTTAATACTGCCATCGAATAAAAAAACGTCTTGCTGCACAACCGATTCTAACCGACACCAATCCTCAGCAGATATGAACTTTAAATCCAAATCATCTACATAAATAATTCCATCATAATCATCATATTGTTTCATTAGGAGCTTAAGCAAAGTAGACTTTCCAGACCCGCTAGGCCCTACAAGGGCATATTTCCCCCCTTTATTCAAAACCATGTTAATATCATGTAAATTTAGGTGATTTCGGGCATAACCAAAGCTCACATTTGTAAAACGAACTGAGTGTTCTATTGATGTTTTTTTTATATATTGGTTACCATCCTGATCTTCGTGTAAAATTTCTAATATTTTAGCCGAAATATCACGCAATGCCCTAATTTGAGTTATGTATTGAATACTCATATATACTGGATTGACAACTTTATTAGTCAACTGTACACAAGCGATCATAGTACCTAGTGTGATAGCTCCTCGAATGGATAAAAAACTGCCAACAAGAAATACAGAGATAAACATTACTCCGCCAAATACATCGCTCAATGAGCTTACATAAGCATTTAATTTAAAAAATAAATACTTATTATTTTCAACGACAGTATTATTCAAACTAAATTGCTGCTCCACATGTTGCTCTACTCCATAGCTTTTAATAACAGCAAATCCAGAAAAAACATCATTTATTTTTATCGTAAATTTTTCTAAAGCATCTGCAATATTTCGTTTTCCAGCTCGGATTTTTTTTTCAAAAATACGTGGAATTAAAATAGATATTAGTGTAAGTAAAAGTAATATAACAACAATATTAGGACTCAAAACAAACATAGCAAAAAGAGCCGCCAAAAACGAAACTCCTGTACTGGTCAAAGAAAATATATTTTTTAAGTAATCATCCTCAATCATTTTAATATCATTATTCATGATCGAAATGTACTTTGCACTATGGTTTGAAGTAAACTGAGAATGGTCTTTATATAGAATATGTTGGAAAACAATCTCTTTTAAAAGCAACACCGTCTTACAGAGATAAGAAGATTGCGATAAATTGGAAAACATTTTTACGAGAGAGTTAATTATAATGAAGCCTATTGCAATTAAGGAAATTTCAATAAACTGCTTTTCCCCCTGCGATGTGGCGGTGTCTATTAAACTTTTGAATATAAAGGCTAGATAAATATCGAGCAAACTAGCGAGACTGATCATAAAAATGACTACAAAAAACCTATATTTATATTTAAATAGAAATAAAGTCATTTTCCTGCCTTCAGAAAAAGGTATTCACATATGAATTATTCCTTTAGACTTAGCTGCCATTACGGCCTCAGTTCTTGTATGAACATTGAATTTACTAAATATATGTGTCAAATGATATTCGACTGTCCTCTGGCTAACATATAAAAGGGCTGCTAGCTCTTTGTTGCTTTTTCCTAGTGCTAACCCTTCTAGAATTGAGCGTTCCTTAGGGCTGATTAATATATCATCATATTCTGGAATGGTATGTAAGCTTTGAAATAATTCCATTGGTAACGTAGCCAATCCATCTAAAGCATTACGAATGGTCCGCATCAATTGTGCCGATGTAGCTGTCTTATACACAATGCCGGAGATGCCAAGTTTCAATAACTGCTTTATTTTGGGAGACTTATGGTTTGAAATGCTTATTATTATTGGCCGATCTCTTCTGTATATGGGCTCCAGCTCATCCAAACTGATTAATTCTATATCACAAACTAATAGTTGCTAATCCTCAAATATACCTTTTTCAATAAAATCAGTATACGATCTAAAAAAAAAATGCATACATGTCCTTTTCCGGCTCAATCCATACTTTGAGTTTATTTTGCCAAGTCAATTGATTTTCTATGATTACAATGGTATTTATATCGATCACCCCCTTGCCTCCTAGAGCTAAAATAAAGGCTCACTGAATGTAAACCAATTTATTTACCATAAATTTCGTACCTTTTTGAATTAAATAGTAAAGCTGCAAAACTTCCTGAAATTATTGTAACAATTACATTCATTACTACTGAATCCCAATGAATTGTTTCTTTAATGTCGGGAAAGGTTGGTCGATTGGAAAAGGTACTTATTGTAAGCATATTGGCGTACTGTTTAAAAGATTCTAGTGATGATGTTCCAATGCTCCAATGCCAAGACCCTTTTATTATTAAAGCAAATTGAAAGCCGATTACTGCAATAAAAATAAAGGCAATCAATAGGTGACCTGTCGCTACCTTTTTACTCACCCATTTTGCTAAAGAGATTGCAAACCCCATCAATGAAAGCCCACTTAACATTCCAAAAAACTTTGAGCAAAATAAATATAAAATACCTTCGGAAGGACTAGTTGACTGCACAATGCGCGTTAAGTATAACCCTTGCGGATTAAGAAAAATCTCTATGAGAGTTGCCCCCCATACAACCATAATTCCAATTAAAAATACTATTGATTTAATAAAAAATAGACTTGATGTTTTGAGTGGTAGCATATGATTAAGTGTCATTTTTCCTATAAAAAACTCATTGTAAAAGTCCATAAATATGTAAATGGGTATCAATATCCCTATAACCATATTGATTAGTAGATAAGAGAATGCTAATTGTTGATGATTATTAATTAAAAAATGAAGACTAAATATACCGCTTAAGATCGTAAGAATAGCAAACACCATAAAATGTCTTTTGATTTCTACTTTAAATATATGAGAAAATAACATATTAAGCCCCTTTTCAATGAAATAGCCGCCTGTTTAGTAAAAAACAGGCGGTAATACAGAAGATTTTGTTTAAACATACAAGACACAAGAATTTTTGTTATCTACAAGACAAAATGCAGGAGTTACAGAGTTCATTACTTTTTGAGGTTTTACAATCCACCGCATTCAACTCACCTCCTTTCAAATATATTAATAGCTATAGTTAAATTTTCCAGATTTATTGATGACGAAAGTTAAAACTAAGCATTTGAATTAAGTTGTTCAATACTAAAATTTTCGCTAATATGTCCAATTAAACAGTTCTTATTTCCAACCGTATTCCAACACTTCTGAATACCTCCATCTGGCTGAATGACCATAGAGTTAGCTGCGATTGCTGCGCAAGCAACCGGTTCATACTGAGGATAGTAAGATATATTCAACCCTTTTTCTAATGCGCTTTCGTATAACTTTATTATTACCTTTGAAAAATCTTTATTCGCATAACAACTGCTGTTACTGACGCACCCCCCTGCACTATATTCAGTAGTTGCTGAAAAATAAATGCTTACTTTCTCTTTGAAAAGTTGCCTCCCCATATATTCCATATACTCATTCATAAAATGAATATTATCCAAATCCACATTTGTTCTAATCGTAATATGGATAAATTCACATGATTTATTAATATTTTCTATTATCTTATCAAAAGTGCCTTCTTTATTAGCTAATATTCTTCTTTGATCGTGGCTTTTTTTTGATCCATCTATTGTAATTTGGATTCTTTTAACACCTAATTCTTTCAATTTCTTAGCCCGGTCAGGTGTAAGTAAGTATCCATTACTTACCATAAAATGATCAATAGATATTTTATTTTCATTAGCGATAAAGTTTATACGCTCCATAAGACTGGTTATATTTTTAAATTCAAGTAATGGTTCACCTCCTGTCCAATTCACAATAATACGTTTAAAATGTAATTCTTCAACCGACTTTTCTATATAAGTCAGAATTTCATTCTGTATTTTTTGCGAAAAAGCTCTCTTTCCTGATTTAGAAGTCAAATTTTCAAAACAATAAGAACATCTAAAATTACAGCTAAATGTAGGCAAAATAGTTAAATTCAAGGTCTCATTCTGATGTCTAACTATTTTGAACTGTTCCTCTATCTGGTCTAGTTCTTTTATAGGCCCTACATATAGGAACTGACCTTGAAGTAATTGTTCTTTCTCTGCACAATGTTCAAGATAGTCCATATCTTTTTGAATTAAGGCATTATACAAACCCTTATGTATTTCACCGAATCCATTCGATAAGCTGTTATAAATTAAATAACTTTCCTCATCAGAATCATTTAATAGCAAATATTCGTTGTAAGATGAAACTCGCAAAATTAATCCTCCTCATCTTAGATCATAGACTTGAATATTTCCTCTATAGACTGTTCATATTCGTCTCTTATATCTTTTACATTTCCTTGTAGCAGTACCTTTCCGTCATTCACAAATGCTACATCAGTAAACAATTTTTCAACATCATTAATTAAATGAGTACTTATAATAACCGCACTAGTAGGATCAAAGTTATCAAGTATAATTTGTATAATCTTATCCCGTGTAGAAGGATCCACAGCCGCCAAAGGTTCATCCAAAATATACAGCGTTGCTTTCCTTGCAAAAGCCAAGGAAATACTTAATCTTTCCTGCATTCCTTTAGATAAAGATTTAATTTTGTCGTTTATATCCAAACCCAATGATTTCACCATTTTGTATGCTAAACCTCGGTTAAAATCGACAAAAGAATGTTCAAAAAAAGCAATAGCTTGCTCGATGGTCATCCACTGGTAAAGAAATTCTCTGTCAGGCAAATAAGAAACGATCTTCTTCGTTTCAACACTAGGTTTCAAACCTTTAATACGAATCTCACCTCTATAATCCCTCAGCAGAGATACGATGAGTTTCATTAATGTCGTTTTCCCTGCTCCATTGGGACCAAGAAGTCCTAAGATAGTTCCAAGCTTTATTGAAAGAGTTAATGAGTCAAGAGCTTTTTTACTACCATACTTCTTTGTAACATTATTACAATTCAATATATAATCCAATATACCAACCCCTTATAAGTATCCTATAATATTATTTAAAACTTTTTTATTTTCACATTTTTTCCAAAAGAAGTGCTCTTTCTTCTATATATTACTATCTGATTTGAAAGTAAACAACGCAATTTTTCCGCAAGATTTTGTCGTTATTTTTGTAATCATTGTTTATTTCAATTAACTTGTCGACTGAAAGGATCGCTTATGGATTACATCCTCATGCTATCCTAACTACAACCAGTCCCTATTCACAAACATCTTTCTCCCACCATACAGATAGGCTAAAAACGTAAAAATGACAATCAATCCGAGGCTGTAAGGCTCAACTCTGGGTGCATAAGTCGCTGTTTGCGGCATCATAATATAATAAGGAATCGTAAAAGGAAACCACGCACCTATGGAAGAGTGAAAGCCTGTTATGACAATATTAGGAACCACACAACAAATAGACATCCCCAGAGAAGCTCCAAAATTCCGAATTTTTATCGAGAGCATAAGCTGTAGTGCTGCTAGGGGGAAAATCCCGAGCCACCCTCCCAAACCGGTAGAAAGAACGACAGACCAAGGGATTTCTCCTGGAGCACCTGCTATCTTTCCACTTACAAAATAGCCTACTACAAATATAAGTTGATCAAGACCCAGTATGAGAATGAGCAATATATATTTTGCATAATAAATTTGCTGACGAGGATACGGGCTGCTTAATAAAATCTTCCATCCCCCATCCCGATGCTCATAAGCACACAAAAGAGAAGCGATAATTCCACAATAGAGCGGATAAAAAAACATAGAGTGAAATTGCGCTGAATAAGTATATAAAGTTAACCAACTGGGCGAAAAAAACTGCTTCAAATCGTTCAGCTCCAGGACTCCCATTAAAGAATTTATGACCGCATCTAATATAATGAGAATCCATACCATGATCCATTGAAGCTTTATCATCTCTACGCGTAAAATAGAGCCCATGTATCTTCTCCTCTCTATTTGAATTCGTGCTTGGTAAACTGTAATGTACCAAGTCCCGTAAAGATGACTCCTGCACTTAAAGCAACAATCACCCAAATCATGTGTTCCTTCATCAGAGGACTTGATAGTGCAGGGTACGACCAAGGCAATATTTTAATCCACAGAATACTTGTGCGTGCCAAAAACAAGCTTGCAATAGAACCGAATATACCAAACGCTAATGGGAATGCCTGATTAGTGAAATGTGTAGACAACCAAAGTTGAATTGCAAGTACTGGTAGGGTAGCCAAACTTGCATTAATCGGCTGTAAGAGCATGATTCGCCAAGGAATGGGTTCGTTTGTATATAACACCCAGATGAGGCTCATACCTGCTACAGTGATCAAGGCGGTACCCAATTGCAGAATCACGATCCATACGATTTTGGATAAATAGATATAACTTCTGGGAACAGGCATGGCCATAAGTTGCTTCCATGTTTGAGTATCATGCTCTGTACCGGCCATAATGCTCGCCAAAAGTGTGCCGCCAAGCAGCATCACAAACGAAAGGAACATAAACATAACAGCAAAACCAGCATAGACACCTCCTGGTCCTTGCCGAAAGTAAAGATACCATTCCACAGCAGTCATGCCTGTAAGTACACACCCCTGTATAAGAGGAATCCACCAGCATATTCTCTTCAGCTTAAGCCCCTCTGCCTTTATAACCCGGAGTATCATAAGCTTCGCTCCTTACCTGTCAGCTCCAGGAATATCTCCTCCAATGTTTTTTTCTTCTCTGTGACCCGATAAATGGGATGATTGTGTTCCACAAGCACCTTGATCATCTCCGAAGATTGTTGCCGATCTACAATAGGGGTCACGACCTCATTTTGTTCAATCGATTCAGCTCCGGCTGTCCATCCATGCTGAATCAGTGCACCGGCAGCCAAAACAGGATCTGGGGTTTCAATGAATAATTGAGGCTTGCTTTTGGCGGTGAGTTCCTTCATCGTTCCCTGGAAAATCATTTCACCCTGATTAATAATTCCTACATAGGTTGCAATCTGCTCAATTTCGCTTAATAAATGGCTCGAAACCAGTACCGTCATTCCGTAAGCACCAGGGAGGCTCATAATTAACTCCCGAATTTCCTGAATACCAGATGGGTCCAAACCATTCGTCGGTTCATCAAGTATCAATAATTTGGGGTTGGCAATAAGCGCCATAGCAATCCCCAGTCTTTGTCGCATCCCCAAGGAATATCCTTTTACCGGACGATACGCATCCTTGGTTAATCTCACTAAATCCAGCACTTCATGAATTCTTCGGGTCGGCAGTCCACGCATGGTTGTAACGATTTCCAAATTTCGATATGCGGATAAATGGGCATAATAGGCAGGTGATTCAACCAAGGAACCAACATCTTTTAATATTTCCATACGCTGATCCTTCAGCTTTTTCCCAAAAATCTCAATTTCTCCGGAGGTGGATTTAATCAGCCCAAGTAGCATACGAATCGTGGTTGTTTTACCCGCCCCATTAGGTCCCAAAAACCCATAAATTTGTTGTCCAGGTACCTGGAGATTTATTCGTTTTACAAATTCCCGCTTTCCAAAACGCCTAGTTAGCTGCTGTGTATGTATTACATATTCAGACACTTCCTGATCTCCTCTCGACTTCTAATGCTGAAGTTTAAGTTACATACAGTTTACTGAAGTAAAGTTAACATCAAGTAAACAGTCCCTAAACAACAGGCAAAAAAATCGAGCACACTGCAAAATGTGAGATTCGATGTTACAAAGTTAGTTGTTTAGCGGCAGTGAAATCTCCATCCTTGTACCCGCTTTACTGCCTGAAAGGATATGAAGCGTTCCGTTGTGCGCTTCAATAAAGCTTTTGGCAATAGGTATTCCATGCCCTTCGGAGTGAGATACCTGCTTACACTCATTAGGATTCATTCCTATTCCATCATCTTCGATAGAAATATGAAGCTTATCGTTCTCTTTGTTCACTTCCATGGAAACGTGTGTACCTGGAGGATTATGAATGATGGCGTTAATCAAAAAATTCTGCAGCGCTCTGCCTAATAGCTTGCTATCGAAGGACATAATACAAGTCGCCTCCATGGACGTAAAAGAAAATTCGTATTGCTCAGCCGAAGGATGGTTAGCGATATCTATGACTGCACTACGGAGAAACTCCACAATGTCCTCCTTCTCCAATTGGACGGGCAGTGGACTTTCCTTAAGCTGCATAGAAGCATTCAAATCCTGAATCAACTGCTTCATTTCAGTCACTTTCTCACTGATACTCATACTAAAGCTTCTTCTTTCTTCATCGGACCAATCATACTCTTGAGCAGTCAGCATGGCCGCATATCCTTCAATATAAGATAATGGTGTTTTGAGATCATGGCTGACACCTGCTACCCACTGCTGTTTTCGTTTCTCTAATTCCACTCTCTCTTCCTCATTGCTGCGCAATTGAGACGATAAGATGTTCATTTGTTCAAAAACTTCTTTATACAATTGATACGGAGGTTTATAGCTATTTTTCTGATTTTTTTTTGCGCTCCGGTAGTTCCAGTTCACTTAGCGGTGCTTGGAATTCCCCCGTCGCAATATTTCCAATCCATTTAATTACATACACCAAAGGTTTGCCTATATACCATCCGTAGGCAGCTATGAACACAACACTCTGCACGATACCAAGTCCTGTCCAGAATAGATTAATATTTATATTTTGAGATGCTCCAAATATACTTTTTATAAAAATATATAAGATCGTGCAAATAACAAAACATAGGACATAGGCCAGTACAAAACATAACGTTACTTTCATAAAACGGAAGGACATCTTAACCAGAGAGTTCATCCTCATTCCTCCATCTTGACTGACATCATTTTATAACCAAGCCCCCTTACATTGATTAAAGATTGCGGGTGCTTGGGATCAGGTTCTATTTTTTTCCGCAAACGGGAGATATGAATCACTACGGTCTTCTCATCACCCAAGAAGGCCTCGCTCCATATCGCCTCGTAAAGCTGCCGTACACTGAAAATACGGTTAGGGTGCTTGCACAAAAATACCAGCAGCAGCCATTCACGTGCCGGACACTCGACCTGCTTGTCCTCCACATACAACACACCGGATTCCAGTTCCAGTCGAAAATATCCAAAATCTAAAGTGCGTAAGGTCGGTTTCATGGCCACTGTCGAAACTTTCCGATATTTCATTCGTGCCTTCATACGGGCAACGACTTCCAGCGGGTTAAACGGTTTGGTAATATAGTCGTCTCCTCCGATACCGAACCCCATTAATTTGTCTAGATCTGTATCTCTTGCCGTCAAAAAAAGAATAGGGGCATCCGTATATAGACGCATTTGACGACATATCTCAAACCCATCGCTATCAGGCAGCATGACATCAAGTACAATCACATCTATATGAGATTCCATCACGACTTGCAGCGCTTCCCGCCCCGTTGCAGCATGCTTAACTTGAAGGAACCCTTCTTTTTTTAACACCGTTGTCAGCATATCCCGCAATCCCTGCTCATCGTCTACTATAAGTACTGCAATTTCTTCCATAACCCAAGGTTCTCCATTCTTTTTTTACATTTTTTACTTTCATTATAAAAGCAAACGGGCAGAATTTAAATCGAGTTCCATCACATATCGTTCATCCCCGTGAATATACTTAATAACCAACAAGGCCAAACTGTGCCGTGTATCCACTTGGGGGGGTGCCTAATAATGCCAGAACCACGCCAGCCATATTCATTCGTCGTATCCCGCGAAGATTGGTCGCTGCATCGCAAAGGGTACCAGGACCAGCAACGTCATCAGCAGAAGGTCAAAGATGTCATTAAGCAAAATCTACCCGATCTGATAACGGAAGAAAATATTATTATGTCGGACGGTCAACAGATTATTAAAGTGCCGATTCGCAGCCTGGATGAATATCGCTTCATTTATAACTATCAAAAGCAAAAGCATGTAGGCCAAGGGGATGGAGATAGTCAGGTGGGAGATGTCATCGGGCGTGATTCTGCCTCCCAGAAGCCTGGTAAAGGTGAGAAAGCCGGCGACCAGCCGGGACACGATATTATGGAAACGGAAGTCAGCATAGAAGAGCTGGAAGATATGCTGTTCGAGGAAATGGAATTGCCGAATTTACAGCAAAAAGACAAGGATCAAATTGAGGTTGAATCTATCGTGTTCAATGATATACGTAAAAAAGGCATGCAAGCGAACATTGACAAGAAACGAACCATTCTCGAAAATCTACGCCGCAACGCCCGTGAAGGGAAGCCCGGCATTCATCATATTAGTCCGGACGATCTTCGTTACAAGACATGGGAAGAGAAGACCATTCCCCAATCCAACGCGGTCATTATAGCCATGATGGACACCTCAGGCTCAATGGGCGCTTTTGAAAAATATTGTGCTCGCAGCTTCTTTTTCTGGATGACCCGCTTTTTGCGCCGTCAGTATGAAAAGGTGGAAATTGTCTTTCTCGCGCATCATACCGAGGCTAAAGAGGTTACGGAAGAAGAATTTTTTACCCGCGGAGAAAGTGGCGGCACGATCTGCTCTTCCGCTTATTTGAAAGCCCTAGAGATTATCGATAAACGATATCCTCCTTCCAGCTACAATATTTATCCCTTCCATTTCTCGGATGGCGATAACCTGACCTCGGACAATGAGCGGTGCGTGAAGCTAATCGAGGAACTTATAAAGCGGAGCAATATGTTCGGCTATGGCGAAGTGAATCAATATAATCGCAGCAGCACGTTGATGTCAGCCTACAAGAATATTAAAAAGGATCAGTTTATGTACTATGTCATCAAGGAGAAAGGTGAGGTATACCAAGCCTTACGCACCTTTTTTCGCAAACGGGAAGGGGGAACGGTGGGATGAGCACCGACCAGAAGGAGCTAGAATATGCGATATCAGAAATTATGGAGATTGCAGATGGATTCGGGCTCGACTACTACCCGATGCGATATGAGATTTGTCCGGCGGATATTGTTTATACGTTCGGAGCCTATGGTATGCCCACGCGCTTCAGCCACTGGAGTTTTGGAAAAACGTTTCACAAGATGAAAATGCAGTACGATTTTGGATTGAGCAAAATTTATGAGCTGGTCATTAACTCCAATCCCTGCTATGCCTTCCTGCTGGAAGGAAATTCTTTGGTGCAAAATAAACTAATTGTCGCTCATGTACTGGCACACTGTGATTTTTTCAAACACAACGCCCGCTTTTCAGCTTCTAATCGCAATATGGTGGAGAGTATGTCGGCCACAGCAGATCGAATCAACAGCTATGAAATGGAATATGGTTCAAAGACTGTTGAATCCTTCATTGACTCTGTACTGGCGATACAGGAGCATGTAGACCCACAGCTTATCAAACCAAGGCATCTGGATAAACAGCGCTATATGGAACTCAAAATCAAGGAGCAAAAAGAACCCAAAAAACACCAGCGTCCCATCGGACCTTACGATGATCTGTGGTCACTGGACACAGTAAAGCAGCATGATTCGGCCGAGACCGAGGGTATTAAGGTACGCCAGTTCCCACCGGAACCTGAAAAAGATATCGTCTGGTTTATTCAGGAATTCTCCGAGGTACTGGAGGACTGGCAGCGAGATATTATGACGATGCTGCGGGACGAAATGCTATATTTCTGGCCCCAAATGGAGACCAAAATCATGAATGAAGGCTGGGCCTCCTATTGGCACCAGCGGATTGTCAGGGAACTGGATTTGACCGGGGAGGAAACCGTTGAATTTGCGATGCTGAACGCTTCTGTCGTACAGCCTTCCAAGCAAAGCCTGAACCCGTACTATTTGGGACTGAAAATATTTGAGGATATTGAAAAACGTTGGGATAACCCAACCCGTGAGGAGCAAGAGCGACAAGGGCGCAAACCGGGCGAGGGTCGAGCTAAAATGTTCGAGGTGCGAGAGTTTGACTCAGACACCTCTTTTATACGCAATTACATGACCAAGAAGCTGACAGAGGATTTGGATCTGTACGTGTTTGAGAAACGAGGACCTGATTGGAAAATTACCGATAAATCCTGGGAAAACATACGGGATCAGCTCGTGTTTTCACGTGTGAATGGAGGCTCCCCTTATATCGTCGTCGAGGATGGAGATTACCTGCATACGGGCGAGTTGAAGCTCAAGCACCAGTACGAAGGCATTGAGCTAGATTTAAAATATATGGAGCGCACGCTTCCGTATGTATATCAGCTGTGGGGGCGCACCGTTCATTTGGAAACGATGATTGAGGGTAAGCTCGCCTTATTCTCATATGACGGTAAGAAGCATCATCGTAAATTTGTATAGTCATGCATCAATTTCATAATACCTCTAGCTGCTTCAATTAAAACTAGATATAGATCAAAATGTTTTAATTTGTCTATTTCTAGTTACAACCATCAAACTTTAATGAGTTATGAAATTGATTCTCATATAAAATCAATAGCCAGTCTGCATTTAAAAAGGCGCATTCCGAACAAACGGATATACGCCTTTTACTACTTTTCCTTAAATTCGACGATATAGCTTTGATTGAGCTGTTTTCCACCTTCCGAAATGTTCTGGTACATGGATAAAAACCGGGCGGATGGGCTCCATACCGTTGGGCTGTCATAGGATTGGATATTGGTCGTAACCGGAGTGGTTTTACCCGTGGACTGGTCAAATACATACAGCCCTCTCATGCCTTGCTGATCCTCATCATAAATGGAAAAAGCAAGCTTGGACCCGTCACTGGACCAGCTTCCACGACTCATTAAAGTACCTTGCCCGACAATTCCTTTCTCTTTGCCCTGTTCATCCAAAATGATCATACGGGCTGGTTCGGATGTATTCCATTTCCGCTTTTCAATGGCAATAGACTTACCGTCAGGCGACACGGCAAAGGACATGGCACCCTCTGCAATGGTCACAGCCTGAGGATGATTAAGGGTGAACCGATTCAGCACTGGATACCCTTGTTTATCACTGCCTGTATAAAATATGGCGTTACCCACTTTTTCAACATGAGACATCAATTCAGAGCGATTCGGATCTTGAAAATTCAATTCTTCAGCTTTGCCGTCCAGACCAATCAGTCGGATTTTACCATCCGGTGTGCCTGTAATGAGATGATTCTCATCGCTCCAGCTCACTTCGTTAGTCATATCCAACTTGCCAATCGATGTAACCTTACCACTGCTTAGTTCCAAAATGTAGCCCTGAATATCATATTTGCTGTTGGGGCTACCTTCAGTAAAGAAGACATGGCGCTGATCCGGTGATACCACAGCAAGTAACTGTGGAGCTTTACGACCTGGTGTTAAAATCCGCTCCTTGTCTGTCTCTACATTATGAATCCACAGCTGGGTTTTACGCTCCACAATCAGCTCTTCGTCACTCAGCCAAGACCTCGCGTAGACATCCCCCAGCCTGTCGATAGACGATACCACCAGCTCGTCCGTTACTTGCTGCTGGGCTGCATCCGTGTCAATCACAGTAAGCTGTTGGCCCGGTTTCATACCGAATGCTGGATTTGTCTCTCCTGCGCTCTTCATGCCACAACCGCTGAGCAATCCTCCGGCGATTAAGCCGGTCATAAGCAGCCCAGTGGCTTTCTGTCTGAAAATTCTTGTACGGGAATCTTCGCGATGAGAGGAACCGTTCTTTTGCCCATAGCTGTCTATGTTTTTCTTTATCATGTACAACGGCCTCCTTGTTAACGATACCCCCAGTTTAATGCCCGAACATCTCATGAATACATCGAATTGTTTCCAAGTTGTAAACAAGACACCATTCTAGCCCTGTGCTAACAGTTGGCCGTTTACAGGGAGCCATCGTGAACCAAGAGAGGGAGTCTAAGCGAAAATTCATTTCCACTTACATTTGTATGCCTGTTGTCATTTTCCAAGCTACTATAATCTGAAGCTGTAAGCTGCAACTCTCCCCCCATGCGCTCCGCCAGTCTGCGTGCCAGAGGAAGACCGAGTCCCGTACCGCTGTCCTGGCGAGATCGATCACGACTTAAAGTAGCAAACGGCTCAAAAATCATGTCCCATTGCTCCCTAGGAATCCACGGACCGGAATTGCGTACATACACAATCACAGTGTCCTGTTCTACCCGATTCGATAACGTAATCCATCCACCGTCTTGATTATACTTTACTGCATTATCCAGCAAATTTAGTACAATATGCATCAGATGCTTAGGGTCTCCCCACACCTGGGCTGGAACGGTATCTATCGAAAAATCCAGTCTACGCGCTGCCGCTTTTCCTCGAATATGGCTCCCCGCATCTTCCAGTAACGAATGCAGTTCCACAACCTCCGTATGCAATTCAAAATCATATTTATCCAGCACAGATAGCCGCAGCGAGTCCTCGACAAGCTCGTATAACCGTTTTGTTTCCTTACTGATGCTTTCTCTCGCTTCACGCACCAGTTCAGGATCATCCCCATACATATCCAGTAAATCAGCATAAGCTTGAATAGAGGTTAACGGGGTCTTTAGTTCATGACTGATATTTCCAATAAAAGATTTTTGCTGCTGCTCTAGCTCTCTCAAACGCTGAACCGTTTCTTCCAGCCGAAGCTTTTCGTTTTCCAGCGCGGTAATGCTCTCCCGGATCACATGGCTCATCTGGAGCATTCCTTCATCCAGTCTTCCCAGCTCATCCTGCCGCCGAAGCAGTCTGGCTTCCGGATAATGCCCTGCCGATATCTGTTCAGAAGCGCGAGTTAGTCTTCCGATGTCCCTCGTCTGGCGGCTGACATAGCCTAAACCTAAGATAAAGCTCAATACCAGCACCGCACCCCCCGTCCATAGAAACAAGTGGGCAATGGCCCGGTAGAACTGCTGCTGCGCTTCTATTGAGCTGTGAAGCTGTACCACTCCCAGTAAGCCGTCCGGACCTTGAAGCGGAGCCAAATAAGTGATTGCGCTTCCTTCCGTAATGTATGCAATTTTGCCTTGGATCGCATAGGAGAGCGCCTGGCTGACATCTGTTCTAAAAGCCAGCGGTAGAGAATTGCCAACCTCATGCCCCTGACCATCATATAAAATAACGCGCATATTACTGGATACGCCCAGTTCCACTGCGAGCCCAGGTGCCTGCTTCTTCATAAAGTCTTCCGGTGATTGGCGCACTCCCAACAGGTAAGACTGTTTTACACGCATTTCTACAATTTCGGCCTGACGCTTTAAGCTGCGTTCCATTTGATCTGTCTGGTTAGCGCGAATACCAGTAAGCACGAGCCAGCTCAGCACACCGACAGTAAACAGCAGCAAAGCCGCCAGTACCAGCGGAAATTTCCAACGCAGGCTCAAGCCTGTAGGTTTGCGTTTACGCTTCTGCTGGTCGGTGGACCGCGAGTTTCCTTGCTGATGGAGTGAATGATGTTCGTTCACGTCATTTTCTCTGCCTTATAGCCGATACCATACACGGTCTGCAATATCGCCTGATGCGGCTCAAGCTTCTTGCGCAAACGCTGGATATGAATATCCACCGTCCGCGTTCCTCCCACATAATCGAAGCTCCATACCTGCTCCAGCAGCTCGTCCCGTGTATACACCCTTCCGGCATGAGATACCAACAGCGCCAGCACATCAAACTCCTTGGGGGTCAGATCCAGCGCTATGGCTCCAAGTTCAGCTGTTCGGCTGGACGGACGTACCCGTAATGGGCCGAGTACCATTTCTGTTCCTTCCGGGGCAGGTGCTCCTTCTCGCTCCAGTCTCCGTACCAATGCTTTAATACGAGCGAGCAGCTCCCTCAGATCAAACGGTTTGCTCATAAAATCGTCCGCACCCAGCTCCAGTCCGAGTACCTTATCAACGATATCGTTTTTGGCCGTCAGCAGTAAAATACCGATGCCCTTCCGACTTTCCAAACGGCGGCACACCTCATATCCACCCAGTTTGGGCATCATCACATCCAATATGAGCACATCCGGATGGAACAAACGTATTTTTTCCAAGGCGTCCTCCCCGTCAACGGCGGTTTCCACCAAAAAGCCCTCTCGCTTTAACGCATAAGCCAGCGCATTTCGAATGCTCGCCTCATCGTCCGCTATCAGTATTTTCTTATCCATGTCCTGCCCTCCCTGCTCTCGCTTCATTTTATTTTACGCTCCTGGCGACAAAGGGCAAGCCCGCGACCTGAACTTATGTTACTCCAACTTTCCATAGCGCCATCATTAGACATTGACTCTTTTTAATGTCAAGGAAATATGACGCAGTATAAACATCTCTTCCCTCACTGCCTTGCGCTTTGAAGTGTCTTACCTGTCCGTATATGCTAAAATACTTCCGTATCAGCTATTCGCCTACAGGAGGGCATGATCATGAAACATTCTATTTTGATCGTAGAAGACGAAGAGAAGATTGCCCGGCTTCTAGAGATCGAGCTTCAATTTGAAGGCTATCAAGTATGTAAAGAAAAAAACGGAATTGATGGGTTGGAGACGTATTGCAAAGGCAATTGGGATCTAGTATTGCTGGATATTATGATTCCCGGTCTCAATGGCATCGAGCTACTTCGGAGGATTCGTAAGCATGATGCAAACGTTCCTGTCATTTTGCTGACGGCTAAAAGTTCCATTGCAGATAAGGTCGAGGGACTCGATTTGGGAGCCAATGATTATGTTACCAAACCGTTTGTGATCGAAGAGCTGCTTGCACGTGTACGGGCCGCACTCAGAGTGGGTGCAACGAAAGACATGGCTCCACAAGTGGTAGATCAATGGCTTAGTGCCGGGGATTTACGTCTCCATGAAGGTACTCGTGAAGTTCTTCGAGGAGAGCACAACATTGAGCTTACACCGCGAGAATTTGACTTGCTCGTTCATTTACTTAGACACCAGCGACAGGTACTTAGCCGCGAACAATTACTGGAAAATGTATGGGGTATAGATTATATGGGCGATACCAATGTGGTCGATGTGTATATTCGCTACGTGCGCAATAAAATCGACCCTACGCGCCAGCTCCCTGAGCTGATCCATACTGTACGCGGAATTGGTTATGTTCTGAAGGAATCCTTATGAAGCTACAAAACAAAATCCATACGTATACCTCGTTATTATTCGGGATTTTACTTGTGGCCATTCATTTCTCAGTCTATTTCCTATTCAGCCAACTTTCGATAGACAGTCGAAAAGACCAGGTAGAGGCCGCAGCAGAGAACATGATTCGTGGGATTCAACGTGCTCCGGTATCCGTAGCCGCTGAGGATCTTCTCCGAGCCTATGTACCGCTGGATGGCATGCTTCGGCTAATGAAACCAGAAGGCGACTTTCTTCCCCCTATCACCTCTTCTTCCGAGCAATCTCTTAGCTTGATGAAGGGCGTTTTTGATGAAACACGGCAGGTTCGCATCATTACCTATGAAAGCAACCGTTACATTCTTGTATCGCTCCCCATGATTTGGACCAATGGCGAGGTTGTCAATCTCCAGGTGACCGAAAGTCTGCAACCGACGATGCAGACGCTACAGGTACTCAGAATCGTACTTGTTGCTGTCACTGGCATTGCGCTCATTCCTGTCGTGGTATCGGGAAGACTGCTCGGCAGACTGATTACACGTCCCATTACATCTATGATTAGCACGATGAAAGAAATTCAGCGCAGCGGGAAATTTAAACGTCTTCCGCTCCATTCATCATCACGCGACGAACTGGTCGAAATGGGTGAAACATTTAATGACATGATTGAACTGCTGGAGCGAAATTTCGTCAGGCAAGAACAATTTGTATCTAATGCGTCCCATGAATTGAAGACGCCGCTCACCATTATTGAAAGTTATGCCAGCCTGCTCAAACGGCGGGGGTTGCAGCATCCCAAGATTTTTGCCGAATCCGTTGAAGCGATCCATTCCGAGGCGATCCGAATGAAGGACATGGCAGAGCAGCTTCTTTTGTTGGCCAGAAACGAAGAACAGTGGAATGTCGTGCTGGAGTCTGTACGCCTGACCAGCATCGCGACAGAATTAAAGACTACATTTGAAAATGCGTTCGCCCGACAAATTCAACTGGATGTACAGGCAGACTGCAATGGCTATACCGATGAAAATAAGCTGAAGCAGCTCCTATTTATCTTTTTGGATAATGCACGCAAATACAGTGACGAGCCGATATACCTGATGATTGATACCGTGGACGGCACAACTCAACCCTGCATAAAAATCACAGATCAAGGAATTGGAATCCCGGAAGAAAAGTTATCTAAAGTATTCGACCGTTTCTATCGTGTGGATGAAGCCAGAAGCCGCGAGGAAGGTGGGGCTGGGCTAGGCTTATCATTGGCTACAGGAATTGCACAAGCTATACATGCTCAAATTGGGCTAGAAAGTGTAGAGGGAAGCGGAACAACTGCAACGATCATCCTCCCTGCCGTTCCAAAATAATAAGCCAAAGGAGGAAATAACGATGAAAGCCATCTATGTGTGGATGATTGGGGGTACGCTGGCGGCTGTATTGATCACAATTTGTCTTTTACAGTGGCCTTGGGCACGGTCGTTAGCAGCTTCTCCATTGGAAGAAAAGGCCGTCATCCAATCCGTTTTACATCAGTATCCCGGTGAGGTGCTTGAAACGCAACGCTTGGGTGATTTTTATCTGATCAGGCTGGAACGCGCCAAAGGGAAATACGATATAAGAGCCAATGCCTATGACGGTGTCATCGAATCCATTAAGCGGGCACAGGCTTATACAGATGCGAAGCAGGAGCCCCAGGACCACAAGCCCGGTACCTCACCAACCAGAGACACATCGAATCCAACTAATAAACCTGACCCAGCTTCTCTCGTCATTACGGAGAAAGAAGCAGCCAAGCTTGCTGCCCAAGCAGTTAACGGAACATCCGATGATATTGAGCTTCATCGCAACGACAAAGGCCTCTACTATCTGGTTGAGGTTGAGGTAAAAGATGGGCGTGAAGCAGTAGTACAGGTCAATGCAGTATCGGGCTCTATTGACTCTATAACTTGGGAAAAAGAAAAACAGGAGCACGACGAATCATGACGATTTGACGATCATCTTAGCTCATGTTTCTCATGGTTTTCTCATGATTCTATTATGTTCCTCTCATGTTCAAGAGATAAGCTGTATTCATGCTATAGCACAAGGAGGAATGATGTAATGAAAAAAAATTATACATTAGGAATTATGGCAGCCACGGTTCTGCTTGGAGTTACGGTTACGGGTGTCTCAGCGAGTGCCGTATGGGCCGCTAAACCTACGGGTCTTATTGGAGCGACCGCCGCTGCCAACATTGCCAAGAAAGCTGTGGGGAATAATGCACAAGTTGAAGATGTCGAACTGGAGCGCAAAAACGGAAAGGTCTACTATGAGGTGGATCTCCAACAAGGAGATAAAGATTGGGATATAGATGTTGATGCTTATACTGGGAAAACCATCCGTTCCCATTCTGAGCTTGATCATGACTCGAATGACGAGTCCATCCTTAACAAGCCAAATCACATCACCCTGACTGAAAAGCAGGCTGGGCAAATTGCGCTTAAACACGTGCCCGGGAGTACCCTTTTGTCTTCTAAATTGGATAAGGAAGATGGACAGTTCATCTACGAGGTAAAGGTACTCACCAACGAAGGAACCGTTGAACTTGAAATCCATGCATCATCTGGCACAATCGTGGATACAGACGAAGATGTTGACAACGAATATTATCACCCAGGTCAATAATCAGGGTAACTAAATACAGAGCTAATTAAAACGGAGCAGCGAACTTTCGCTGCTCCGTTTTTTTTGACCCATGTGACACAAGAAAAGAACGAAGATAGCTTCATAAAACTGCACCTATTATTTCCTTATGAATAGACTGATAACTAACAGAGGATTACCTTGTTCTTCAATTCAAAGTCAAGTGAGGTTCTTATGGCGAAATCCTATACTAAAGCACAGATTCGCAAAATCACCCGTCGTTTCGGCCTGATTCCATTAAAATCAAGCTTAGTCTCATCATTATACCGAAAAAATGCAGTGATCCAGGTGAAAACGAAAAAAGGAACTTATGCATTAAAACCTTTTAGTCGTACAAAGATGGTCCGTTCAAATACGATTCAACAGATGGAACGAGCTGCGAGCCATATAAGGCTTTTGAAAAAGAGAAAGTATACCTACATGCCCGCATGGCTCCCCATTCATTCCGGCAAGTTATGGACTCTATATCAAGGAACGCCATTTTATGTAAGCCAGTGGGTCAAAGGACGGGGACTGGAGACCGCTGAAGATTTCGAAAAACTGGGGCGGGCACTTGCCACACTTCACGCCACCTCCACCGGCTTGCATCGGATGGATAAAGTAAAGTCTCCTCCGACCATTCAACAATTGCGGATATGGAAAAACCAGGATCGTCTTTTTCAAAGAAAAATGATAAAAAACAGTCGCCATGATAAAACGTACCGCAACTGGTACAAT
This sequence comes from Paenibacillus sp. CMM36, assembly GCF_053570945.1. Classification (NCBI taxonomy): domain Bacteria; kingdom Bacillati; phylum Bacillota; class Bacilli; order Caryophanales; family Paenibacillaceae; genus Paenibacillus; species Paenibacillus sp. CMM36. The sequence goes on along the minus strand of NZ_JBSEDY010000001.1, from coordinate 493,323 downwards.
GCTCACGGCGAAAACTGCAAACGTTTATCCAGGCGAGCATGGAAGGATTTGCAGGATGCATCCATCATAAGGCTACTTCGGATGGAACATCGGCACCCCTCCTTGATACACAGTGATATCACTACCCCAAATGTCATTATTTCGGATGATGGTCATCTCAAAATCATTGATTGGGATCGGGTTAAGATCGGCTCAGTCTATGCTGATTTGGCAAAGGCCCTTATGAATACGACTCAATTCAATCCTGAATTTGTGCAGTCCTTGCTGAAGGGATACCAAAAACGCAAGCCACTAAGCCGAACTGAACGGAAGATTGTTACGGCTTTATATAAACTACCACGAGAAGCCTGGCATGCTTCCCGACACCCGCACCGTTCAAGAGATCGTGAAATCCTGGACCATTGGGATCAGTCGTGGCCTCTTCGATTACAAATCATCCATATTTTGCAGGAGTGGGCTCATGTATAAAAGAAAGTGAGGAGCAAAATGTCGATTTTATCGAACGTTGAGCAGATGTATGGAATCAAAATTCAGCGTACCCGTCAAATGAAGGACATTCACAAGATTGAGACCGCTAATACGACTTATTGCTTAAAACCCTACAAATTCCCGGAAGAAGAGATCCGTTTTATTACACGTGTCTTGTCCTACCTGGATGAGCGCGGGTTTACACGCAGCCAAAAGGTCTATCCAACAGTACAACAAACGGCTTACATGACCTATGAAGGTGTTTCGTATACATTAACCAATTGGGTTCATGGACTCAGACCAGAATTCACAAAAAGAATAGACTTCAAAAAGGGAATTGCTACTTTAGCCAAATTCCATTCCAGTGCCATGGGCTTTCCTGTCACTGAAGCTCCGCCATCCAGAATCCGTTATGAAGGCTTGAGCGATGAAATAGCTGGATACAAAAAACGCCTCATCCCATACAGAGGCACAGCACATCTCGTAGCTCTTTGTGAAGAAGTGTCCCATCGTCTACAGCAGCCCAAAGTTAGAGAAGCCATTGCTCGGGAGCAAAAAGCCGCCGCATTTATACACGGCGACTATAATTATCCCAACCTGATTAAAGACAAACAGCTCAAAATCCATTTGATCGACTTTGAAAATTGCTCCCTACATGTAAGGATGAAAGATCTCTCCCATCTTCTTCATCGGAATTGTCTTTGGAATGGGACAAAGATGCTGCGCGCGATAGATTACTATCAACGATATCGTCCATTGAGCACCCATGATTTGCATCTGCTTCACGCACTATTGATCTCTCCCTATCATGTGGTCCGCAATATCAGAATAGGCGGCTTCCGTTCTGCCAAACGAGTCATTCCCTCGTTCGTTCATTTGAACAAATACCGACGTGAACTCAGATCACTATTATAATCGGTCAGCTTGGAACTAAACAAAAAAACAGACCCGATGAAACGGTCTGTTTTTTTGTGTTCTGACAACAACTACAGGAAAAGCGCATGCCGCTAAAGCTAATCGACTTGCTAACTGTACCGGTACAATCAAAAATTTATAGCATTGTAAACAGCACTTCCCCCTTCTACAATGATGCTAAGACTCAATGCTCAATGGTTTCGAGAAGAGAATTTGGGAAACTAACAATAGAGGTGATTGTACATGTACACCATGACAAAAGAAGAAATAAAAGCTTATTTAAACAGAATCGGAATTCTCGAAATTCAGCCTCCTACCCTTCCCTATTTAGTTGAGCTGCATAAGGCTCATGTAAAACATCTTTCATGGCAAACATTGGACATTTATGCAAGGAAGCCGGCAGCCATTGGTTTTCAAGAATCTATTCAACTCATTCTACATGGGAGAAGTGGTTATTGTTTTCATCTGAATGGTGCCTTTAGTGCACTACTATATTCACTAGGGTACAAAGTTTCTCTGCATCGTGCCGGGGTACAACCTCTGGGAGCTGAACCACGCATTAATTCATTTCATCTTGGACTAACAGTGAACTTGCTAAATGAGCATCATGAAGATGAAGTATGGATTGTTGATGTCGGGCTGGGCGATATGCCATATGAGCCTCTTCCACTCCGTATGGGAACTTATGAACAGGCTCCTCTTCATTATAAAGTCATGGAATCCGGGGTTGTTACAAAAGGTTGGCGGTTAGAGCATGACTCGCTTGCTTCATTTGTTGGCGTTGATTTTGCTCCTGCGGTTGTTCAGGATTTGGAAGAATTCATGCCGAAACATCATTTCTATAGCCGCTCAGCGGAATCTCCATGGTTTGACCTATTTCTGATTCGGCAAAGGCAAGCATTAGAGGCGAATGAACTCAGAGGATGTATTTGGAAAAAGCGCGGGCTAAACGGTTTGGAAAAAATAGAGCTGGATCAAAAATCGCAGTGGCTGGAAGTGTTGGCAGATGTATTTGGCGAGCCGCTCGTTAACTACAGTCACCAGGAACGGGACGAGTTATGGAAAAGAGTATTTGCGGCTCATATGGAATGGAAAAAGTCTATGACTGAATCATTGCAATAGTAAGCTTCCAACGTAAGGATAGTCTTCAAACCACATCTTACACCTTTAACATTTCCGAGGAGTGCTGTAGCATTTCCAATTCCTTCACCATGTTTTATCAGCTTCGTGAACGAAGCCAATTCCTCTGTATGTTCCTGCGAAGAAGCAATATTGCAGGCACTCTCCGCTGCCTAATGATACTAAAAAAAGAATTCGACAGGCACCTGACCCCCCTGTGCTTGCCGAATTCCCTCTAAAACACGTTTATCGGAACCTCACAACTGTGTGGCACCATCCAGATCAATCCAAAGTTTCACCATGCTGTACTTATTTATTATTTCGTCTTACCGATTCAGGAGGCTACCTACATACCTTAACAGATCGTTAGCGCTGGCTCCTGTGTAGCCATGCTCCTCAATCAGTCGTTTAATCACCTCATTCATCCGTTTGAGCTGATTAGCGTCAGGCGTTTTGGTTGAAGTCGTAATCTTCACAATATCCTTCAAATCGGCGAACAGCTTCTTCTCAATGGCTTCTCGCAGCCGATCATGATGATGATACTCAAACTTCCGTCCCTTGCGAGAATACGCAGAAATACGGATTAATATTTCTTCACGGAATGCCTTTTTCGCATTTTCCGATACCCCGATTTGCTCCTCAATAGAGCGCATGAGCCGCTCATCCGGGTCGAGTTCCTCATCTGTAAGCGGATCGCGAATTTTCGCCCAATTGCAAAAAGCTTCGATGTTATCCAAATAGTTGTCGAACAGCGTCTTGGCTGATTCCTCGAAAGAGTACACAAAGGCCTTCTGCACTTCTTTTTTCGCCAATTCGTCATACTCCTTACGAGCCACGGAAATGAAATTCAGATAGCGCTCCCGTTCTTCCTTTGTGATGGAGGCATGTTGATCCAGACCATCCTTGATTGCTCGTAAAATGTCCAGGGCATTGATGGATTCCACATTTTGCTTAATCAATGCACTAGAAATGCGATTAATGACGTACCGCGGGTCTACCCCGGACATACCTTCCTCCAGAAACTCACTTTGCATTTCTTTCAGATCGGCTTCCTTGTATCCTTCGACCTCTTCACCGTCATACATGCGCATCTTTTTGACCAGATCCATCCCCTGTTTCTTCGTCTCCTTCAAGCGGGTAAGTACGGAGAAAATGGCAGCCGTACGCAGCGCATGAGGCGCAATGTGGATATGTCTCATATCACTTTGTTTAATGAGCTTGGCGTAAATCTTTTCTTCTTCAGACACCTTCAGGTTATAAGGAATCGGCATTACAATCATCCTTGATTGCAATGCCTCGTTCTTTTTGTTTGCAATGAAACTTTTATACTCGGATTCATTGGTGTGAGCCACGATCATCTCATCTGCACTGATGAGCGCAAACCGCCCGGCCTTGAAATTCCCCTCTTGGGTCAGAGAAAGCAAATTCCACAAAAACTTCTCATCGCATTTCAGCATTTCCTGAAACTCCATCAGTCCACGATTTGCTTTGTTCAATTCTCCGTCAAACCGATACGCACGCGGGTCGGATTCCGAACCATACTCCGTAATCGTGGAAAAGTCGATGCTCCCCGTCAAATCAGCAATATCCTGTGACTTCGGATCAGAAGGGCTGAACGTACCAATACCAATCCGGTTTTCTTCCGATATAAACACCCGCTCCACGCGGACCTTTTCAATATCGCCATCAAATTCTGTGCGCAATCTCATCTGGCAGGATGGGCAGAGATTACCTTCAATCCGTACACCCAGCTCCTTTTCAAAATCGGGACGCAGCTCATGGGGAATCAGATGAAGCGGGTCCTCATGCATCGGGCAGCCTTCAACCGCGTATACGGCTCCCTGATCCGTTCTCGAAAATTTCTCCAGACCACGCTTTAGCAACGTGACCAGTGTCGATTTCCCCCCACTGACGGGTCCCATCAAAAGAAGGATACGCTTGCGCACATCGAGTCGCCTGGCTGAGGAATGGAAATATTCTTCCACCAACTTTTCCAGCGCTCGATCCAGTCCAAAGATCTCCTGCTCAAAAAATTTATATCGCTTATGTCCCCCAACCTCTTCTACACCAAAAGATTCAATCATCTTGTAAACCCGTGCATGAGCTGTCATCGCCGGCGTCGGGTCTTTCTTGAGTATCTCAATATACTCTCTAAAAGTGCCGCTCCAGGCCAGACGGTTGTTTTCCGCCCGGTACTCCGCAACGCGTTCAAAAATATTCATGCTCGGTTCCTCCCATGACTGCGTAATGACTATCCTCCACTCCGGATGATTATGGCTACACTCGTCACGCCTTTCAGGATATGATGCAATCCCCTTAAAAAAAGTGTAATACATACCTATGCAGATTGATTTCAGAATTGACCTATTTTTTGTGACAGGTCTCTCTGCTTTATCGAAAAAACCAAGGGATACACTGTGCTAAAATATACAACAACGACGCGGACCTGACGCATTATGGTACAATATAAGCTCGGAATAATGGGATAAAGGAGCGGAAGAAGTCATGGCGGTTCGGCATGAGACGGAGCTGTACGCTCCGGTGAAAGCCTTTTTTGAGAACTTGGGATATGAAGTCAGAGGAGAGGTGCGCAACTGCGATTTGGTGGGTATCAAGCCAGGGCAACAGACACCACTGATTGTAGAGATCAAAAAGACGTTTAACCTGGCGCTTGTGCTGCAAGGCATGCAGCGTTTGAAACTAAGCAGCAATGTATATGTGGCTGTAGAACGGAATCGTGCCAAAAAAGGGGCCGTGAATCAGCGCTGGAACGAGCTGGTCGGACTGTGCCGCCAGTTAGGACTTGGCTTGCTCACCGTTACCCATTTTAAAACCAAGCCGCCGCTCGTTGAGGTACTGTGTAAGCCTGCGGCGCATAGCGACAATGTCCACAACGCAGCAACGGTACGCCACGGCTCGCGCAAGGAAAAGCTACTGCGGGAATTTCACGCACGCAGCGGTGACCACAATACCGGCGGCAGCACCCGACGCAAGCTGGTCACTGCCTATCGGGAAAAAGCGCTGCGCGTAGCGGCAGCCTTGCAGAGCTTGGGGGAGGCCGCTCCGGCGCAGCTCGCTCGCATAGCAGCCGTCAGCACAGCTGCTGCCGTGCTTCAGCATAACTACTACGGCTGGTTTGAGCGCGTATCCCGCGGCCGCTATCGACTGACTCCGTTTGGCGAAGCTGCCCTAAATGAGTATGCGGCAGTACTGCAAGAACATGGCATTAAAACGGCCGCTGGAATGGACGCAGAGCTTGACGAGGACAGTGGACAGCGCCAGATTGCGGAAGCGCCAATCACTTACTCCACCGTTGCTGCGGAAACGGAGGATGACTGACATGGGGCGATGGTTTTTGCTAGCTCCGGGCAGTAAATTCGCTAATCGTCTCACCGATCAGATTCATGCCCATAAGCAATTGCTCACGGCCCGGATGGCTAAAATTAAGGCGAATATGAGACGCGCCTTCACTGCCAACCGCACATAGCGCACCTGGCATAAAGGCTACGCCTTTGGGTAACGCCGCCTTTAGCAGCAATGCGCTATCCAGTCCATCGGGCAACTGCACCCATACATACATGCCACCGGACGGAATATGATACGTCACGTCTTTCCAAAACGGACGCTTGAGCAACTCCAAGATTAATTGAAGTCGAGTAGAATATTCCTTGTTCAGCATCGCTAAGTGCTCGTGCCATTGAAAACGCGAGCTGGTCAACAATTGGAACAGCAGCCGTTGGTTCATCGTACTGGATTGCATATCAGCCAACTGCTTCAAGGCGTACATTCCTTCAATCAGCGGCGCAGGACCAGCAGCCCAGCCCGTTCTCAGCGCAGGAGCAACGGTTTTATTGAACGAACCGATATAGAGCACTTGACCGCCCTGACCCGCATGATCCAGCGCAAATAGTGAGGGGTAAGTCTCTGCGAATTTTCGACTCTGACCATGCGGACTCTTGTCATGGGACTCATTTTTTTGCTTCAAATGCAATTCACCATAAGAATCGTCCTCAACTACCAGTACCTCATGATGCCTACACAGGTCCAAAATTTCCTGCCGCCTTGCCGCGCTCCACAAGGAGCCCGTGGGGTTCGTAAACGTTGGCGTGGCAAAAAAAAGCTTGGGTCGATAACGGATCATTAAAGCTTCAAGCTTATCAGGAATGACACCTTCCCCATCTGATTCTACAGGAACGATCTGTGCACCCTGCATAGATAGTACTTGTAAACATCCAGGAGATGTAGGATTTTCGACCAATACCGGATCACGCTCATCCACCATCAGCCTTATGATCAGGTCAATGGCCTGCTGACTACCTGTCGTGAGAAGGATTTGACCTGGTGGTACTCTTACTCCTTTACGCTGTTCCCACTCACCCGCAAGCCATGCTCGCAAAGGAAAATAGCCCTCCGGTTCACCATACTGGAGGGCATCAGGGCCGGAGCCAAACACATCATGGGCCGCTTCTTCCAGCAACTTCACCGGAAACAGCTCTTGTGCAGGCAATTCTTCAGCCAAAGATATAAAGGAGTGTCTTCTCGCATTTTCCCGGATATGACGCACTGGAGAAGCCAACATCGCAGCCGTTCGTGAAGCAAAGGAATATTGCATGAACATCCTCCTTCTCCTGAAAAATAGGTCATGATCTCCGGGCTGACGCATCAGGCATATAGCTGCTTCCTCTGACGCGCATATAAGGCATAACGTTCAATCGCCTGCGCCCGGCTGGACACGCCTAATTTTGCATAAATTTTACGTAGATAATTATCAATGGAGCGCCGGCTAACTTCGATCTCGATAGCAATTTTGTCATATGTAATTCCTTGTACAATACGTTCCATAATAAACACTTCGGTTTGTGTCAATTCGTCAAAAGGCTCGGATGCCATTAACGGCATAAAGGGCCAGTTTCCATACCGAATCCAATCCATCGGCAAGGAAGCAAATCCTTCGCGTAAACCGTTGATCAGATGGATTAACTGGCTCGGTGATGCCTGTTTGGATAACATTCCATTTGCTCCGAGCGAAATTAGCTGCTGAAACAAAGTAATATTATCCTCATCCGTCATAATAACAATATGGCTGTCCGGAGACAAGGCCCGCATTTGTGTCAAAAATGGTTCCGCCGTTCCCTCAGGCAACCTGTAGTCCATTAAAACGATTTCTGGTCGAATGGAGCAAGCCAGCTCCAAGCCTTCCGTTCCGGAGGAAGACATCCCTCTGACAAGCAAATCCTGCTGGTCTTCCAAAATAAGCTTTGTTCCCAGCATACTTGTAGGATGGATATCTATGATGACCACCTGCCATACTTTTCTCATATCTAAACCTCCTGATTTTACAAAAAAATACATAGTTAATAGCGAAAATAATCCTAAAATTGGTGATTGCATATGTAGAAATTGCGCGAATGTGAACGTATAGGAAGCGAAAAACGTTTAAGGAAATTGTATCCTAGGACTTCCTTCCGATGCAATCTCTTTTTCCAATATTTTTATACGACTATTTCGCTTTTGCGAAATAAATAGGCCCATGATAGAATTGGAACTGCAAATAAAGACTGGAAATTTGACTTTACACGGGAGTTGAAAATCGTATGCAAGCTTCACCTGAACGTCCTTCTGCCGAAGCTCGGCGGAGCAATTCAAGAAAGGGGTTACCCATAAAGGCTTTTCTGCTATTTTGGTTCATTCTTATTATACTAGGTGCTCTCGCAACCTATCTGTATAGCAATCACTTGAAGCAGCAAATGCTAAACGAGATGCAAACCCATACAGACCAACAGATTCAAGCACTCAAATCTGACTATGAAAAGCAACTGACTGCTCTTTCCAAGGAAGTTAGCGGATTGCAAGGCAAAGTCCAGTCCTTCAATGAACTACTGACCTTCACGAAGGATAATGCAAACAATAAGACCGATAACAGTAATAAACTGTACACCCAATTAAACGAAGTCAAGCAGCAGCTCAATACACTTCAGAAAAAAATGGACTTGCTAAAATGAATGTAGACGCAAAACAAGTGAATCGGTTCTTTATGTTGGCCCTTGCTCCTTTTATCGGTTTGTTAGGGTGTATTTTGTTAGTGCATCCCTCATTGAGCTTTCCTGGGTCTACTTCTTCAAGTCTGCAAAAAGCTGAAGTCACTCTACAAACGCAATCAGTAGGCAAGCAGCTTGATGAAGCCAAGCAAACGGCAACGTACACCTTATCTACAATTCGCCGGACTTCTGAGCTCTACAAGCAAACGACCCAAACGATGAATCAGCTTGTCGTGACTGCCTCTACGCAGTCCAAGCGGCCCGCGGTCATCTATGATCGACGCATCACCGCCAAACTGGGAGTTCCCTATGAGCGGGTAGATAGCAACCGGATTACCATTGAATTGTTTAAGGTAAACCCGGGAATTTATCATGGCTACGCTATGAAGGTCAAACTTAAAGATCCTACTGCTATGAAAATGTCTTTGGGAAGTGACAAATTGGGTGGCTCCGAAACCACCATGCGTGCAGTCTTGAGACACGGAGCTATTGCAGGCATCAATGCAGGCGGCTTTGCGGATGGAGACGGCAAACGCTATCCATTAAGCACTACTGTCTTGAATGGCCACTACCTTACTGGCTTTCAGTCCAGTTTTAAGGATTTATCCTTCGTCGGATTGAGTAACGATGGCAAGCTTATCGGTGGCAAATTTTACAGTCAAGGTGCACTTGACAGCTTAAAGCCTACCTTTGGGGCTACCTTCGTTCCCGTCCTGCTGCAAAGGGGACAAAAAATGCCTATTCCTGACAAATGGAAAGTCTCCCCCAAGCGGGCCCCACGTACGGTCATTGGCAACTATAAAGATGATCAGTTGCTCATTATTGTCGTAGACGGCTACAATGAAAGCGGGGGTTCGGGCGCGACGCTCGAAGAACTGCAAGGAAAAATGTACAATCTAGGTGTTCAAGATGCCTATAATTTGGACGGAGGCGGTTCCTCGTCGCTTATACTTAACGGTCGAGTCGTAAACAAACCGTCAGATGGTAATTTGCGTCCAGTCCCTACTCATTTTTTGTTCTATAAATAGTTATGTGTAGTCTGCTACCAAATTAAATATGCTTGCCGACGTACGTCTCTATCCGAAAAAAAGCATCACGAACGAATGTCGTGATGCTTTTGCCTCATTTAGGAGGAATACTGTGTCATTTCTGTCAGGCATTGAGCACAAATATAACGGTCTTTGAAATCGTTCACTTGTTCTACTGACCCGCAGAATACACATTTTGGACGGTAACGCTCCAAAATAATGTGGTCACCCTGAACCAAAATTTCGACAGGATCTCCCTCATTCATTTGATATCTTTTACGCAGTGACTTAGGCAAAACTATTCTCCCCAGCTGATCAACTTTACGTACCACACCGGCAGGTTTCATCGTGATCGTACACCTCTCCTATTGAGTAATAACTTACAATTTCTTACCATGCGAAAAACTAGGTACAAAGACACTATTCTTTATGTAGTATTCGCTGTCTTTTTGTCGAATCCTGCTGATCACAGGAAATTTTATTACATTTTTTCATAAAATCATGAACCATATCAAAGTATGGTACAGAATGTCTATAATATTTTTATCGACCGGAAAGCCAATTATTATTAGCCCTAGTTGAGAAATTTCGCAAATTTTTGACCATACAAGCTTGATTTAAGCTCCACTGTCATATACTTTTGAGCAATAAAAGTGAAACTTTTATTAGCAACTAAGGTCCTGGTTCTTTATTCGCATTTATACTTGTTCACCTGATGCTCTTTATGATAAATCCAAAAAATCCATTTGTCTCAGCGCTTCATATACGATAATTGCAGCGGAATTCGACAAGTTTAGAGATCTTACTTTATCAGACATAGGCATCTTGATACATGTATCTGGATTAGCAGCTAACAATTCAGGAGGCAAGCCTTTCGTTTCCTTACCAAATACCAAAAAATCTCCATCCTGAAATGCAATATCACTATACCGCTGATTTGCTTTGGTCGTCGCATAAAAAAAGCGACCTTCCTGATATTTCTCCTGCACTTCAGCAAAAGACTCGTGATATTCAATGTGGACAGCGTACCAATAATCAAGTCCGGCGCGTTTTAACGTGGCATCGTCGGTACGGAAGCCGAGTGGCTTCACCAAATGCAGATGAGTTCCGGTTGCAGCACACGTTCTGGCAATATTACCTGTGTTGGCCGGGATTTCCGGCTCGACAAGCACAATATGTAATGGCATCTCGTTTCGTTCCCTTCATCATTAAATTCATCAGACAAATAACCTACAGTTTAACCAAAGTGTATACATTGAAAACATACACATTCTTCTATTTTAACAAAATCAGACAGATATGAACATCAAACGACAAAAATTTCAACCCACACCACTAAAAGCCTTCCCCTATACACATTCAGGGAAGGCTCTACATTTACTTTTTCGATTTCAAATATCGTGTATCGAAATATATGTCGACGTAATCAACTGTTACGTTGCTTGAATCCGTCCATAAACTCGGCTAATGCTTGACAGTTCTCCAATGGAACAGCATTGTAGATCGAGGCGCGAAGCCCTCCTACGCTGCGATGTCCCTTCAGTCCGATGAACCCGGCCTGTTCGGATTCCTTAATAAATTGTTTTTCCAGATCCCCATTCGCAAGGCGGAAGGTTACATTCATAATAGAGCGATCAGCGCTGTCCACACAACCACGATAGAAGCCTTCGCTACTGTCAATACGGTCGTATAGCAAAGCAGCCTTCTGCTGGTTCACACGCTCAATACCTTCCAAACCGCCTTCTTCCTGAATCCATTTCAGCACTTCATTCACCATGTATATGGCAAAAGATGGGGGGGTATTGTAGAGAGAGTTATTTTTTTCATATGTGCTATAACGCAACATGGTAGGAATATTGTCCGGTGAGGAAGTCAGCAACTCTTCACGGGCAATCACGACCGTCACACCAGAAGGTCCCAGATTTTTTTGTGCGCCAGCATAAATCAATCCAAATTGAGTAACATCAAAAGGCTTGCAAAAAATATCACTGGACATGTCCACAATCAATGGTACGGAACCCGTATCCGGAAATTGCTTAAATTGTGTACCTTCAATCGTTTCGTTGGACGTCATATGCATATAAGCAGTATTCTCAGGCAAGTCCAAGGAATCCACATTCGGAAGACGCATGTACTTCTCATCAGCGGAGGATGCAGCAATATGAGCCTTGCCCAGTAGCTTGGCTTCTTTATATGCCTTGTCCGACCAGCTACCTGTCATTACATAGCTCCCAGTCTGTCCTTCGCGCAAGAAATTTAAAGGTAGCATTGCAAACTGCGTACTTGCGCCCCCTTGTAGGAATAACACCTTGTAGCCCTGTGGATTGCCCAGCAGAGATAACAGACGTTCCTGCGCCTCATTATGAACAGATTCATACACAGCTCCACGGTGTGACATTTCCATGATCGACATCCCTGTTCCCTGGAAATCTACGAATTCAGCTTGTACACGTTCCAGTACTTTGAGCGGCAATGCCGCTGGTCCTGCATTAAAATTGTAGGCTCTCTTACTCAACAAATTCCCATCCCTTCTCTACTCTGGTGTGGATATTATCGCTATGATAGCAGTATTCATAAATGCGTTCAAGACTTGTATAAAAATGTTTTCAATTTCATTTATGATGTGACAAAGTTGTGAATGTTAACATATTTAACATCTTTATTCTGTGATTTTCACTTTAATATTAAAAGGTCCCCGGCATAAGACCGGAGACCTATTTTGAATAACAAGTGTTACCCGTAAGCTAATGTTTTTTATTCAAAGCAGCTATGCTATCGACTTATTAGCAGTCAAAATACAGGCTGTATTCGTGTGGATGAACACGGATGTTCACCGATTTAGCTTCAGAACGTTTGAGCTCTACATAGTTATCAATAAAGTCCTTCGTAAATACGCCGCCTTCAGTCAAGAATTCGTAGTCAGCTTCCAGAGCGTCCAGAGCCTCATCCAATGAACCAGGTACGCTACGGATTTTACCTTTTTCAGCATCAGACAGCTCGTAGATGTTGCTGTCAAGTGGACCATATCCCAATTCGATTGGGTTCAGTTTGCGCTTGATGCCATCCAGACCCGCCATCAGCATTGCTGAGAAGGCAAGGTAAGGGTTAGCCGTGGAGTCCGGTGTACGGAACTCGATCCGACAGCCTTTAGGAGTAACAGCTGCTACTGGAATACGTACAGCCGCAGAACGGTTACCTTTGGAGAATACCAGGTTAACTGGTGCTTCGTAGCCAGGAACGAGACGTTTGAACGAGTTGGTGCTTGGGTTGGTCAAAGCGATCAACGCAGGTGCGTGGTACAGAATACCGCCAATGTAATGAAGAGCCATTTCGCTCAGATTAGCATAACCACCTTTTTCGTAGAACAAAGGAGTGTCCCCATCGAAAATAGATTGGTGAACGTGCATACCGCTTCCGTTATCCCCAAAAATCGGTTTCGGCATGAATGTTGCCACTTTACCATATTGACGAGCTGTGTTGTGTACAATGTATTTATAAACGAGCAGGTTATCTGCTGTTTTCTTGAGTGTGTCAAAACGGAAGTTGATTTCCGCTTGGCCTGCCGTAGCTACCTCATGGTGATGGCGCTCAATTCTCAGACCTGCTTCTTCAAGCAAACGGCACATTTCACTACGGATATCTTGTTGGGTGTCTACTGGCGCTACAGGTACATATCCGCCCTTCACTCCCACTTTAAAGCCCAGGTTGCCGCCTTCTTCCTTACGGTTCGTGTTCCAAGCTGCTTCCTCGGAATCTACGAAGAAGGAGGAGCTATTCATGCCGCTTTCGTAGCGTACATCATCAAAGATGAAAAACTCGGACTCAGGTGCAAAAAATGCTGCTGTGCCGACTCCTGCGGATTGCAGAAATTCCTCAGCTTTTTTTGCAATGCCGCGAGGATCGCGGTCGTATTTTTCGCCGTCTGGCGTAGCAATGTCACACAGAATATTCAGTGTAGGATGCTGAGTGAAAGGGTCAATAAAAACCGCTTCTGCATCGGGCAGCATAACCATGTCGGATTCCTCGATGCCACGATAGCCGGGAATGGAAGAACCGTCGAAAGCAACACCGTTAACAAATGTTTCTGCATCTACTTCGGAAGCTGGCAATGAAATATGGTGAGCACGACCAGACAAATCTACAAAACGAAAATCTACCCACTCAATATTATTTTCCTGAATTGTTTTCAATACGTTTTCAACGGACATGTCTTCTTCCTCCCAATTTTTCCGAACATTAAGTCTTATACAACCCTGAAATGTTCATGATCGAATGTTTTTTTCTGTCGTCATTATAAATCTCAAACATGACACGGGTCAATAGCTATGTAAGGTATTTTTTAAACTAATGTTAGATATGCTTACGCCCTTGATAACATTTGGATAGCACAAAAAGCCCGAAACATCGGGCTTTTAGGCAATTTAAATCTCATTACTGCGTTGCAGCAAAACTTTTATGCATTAATGTTAAACATTGGTTTTAGGCAATGGTACTAGGCGTGTGAAATGTTTTCCCCACAGCAGGAGCCAATATTTCCAAATCTTTTAGTAAATCTGAAAATTGATCCGGGAACAGGGATTGCACACCATCACCCGTCATCGAGTTGTCGGGATCTGTATGCATTTCAATAATTAGTCCGTCCGCTCCGGCAGCAACCGAAGCCTTCGTCATAGGAACAACCAATTCACGTCTACCCGTGCCATGGCTAGGATCAGAAATAACTGGCAAATGACTCAATTGTTGCAACACAGGGATCGCAGACAAATCGAGTGTATTTCTGGTGTAGGTTTCAAATGTGCGGATACCGCGCTCACACAGCATAACATTCGGATTGCCACCTGCCAGGATGTACTCGGCAGCATTCAAAAACTCGTCATAAGTCGAGCTAAAACCGCGTTTGAGCAACACTGGCTTGCCGCAAGTTCCCAACTTGCGCAGCAGATCAAAGTTTTGCATATTACGTGTACCTACTTGCAGGATATCGGCATATTCCGCACAAATGTCTACGTATTCAGGTGTCATGACCTCTGTGATGGTCAGGAGGTCGTGCTTTTGGCCGGCCTCAGCCATCATGATCAGTCCTTCTACACCAGTTCCCTGGAAGCTGTAAGGCCCTGTACGCGGCTTAAAGGCACCTCCACGGAGAACTTGCGCACCTGCTGCTTTGACCAATCCGGCAATCTCATCTATCTGTGCAGCAGACTCAACGGCACATGGTCCACCCATAATGACAAGCTCGCCCCCACCGATATTTACACCTTTAATGGAGATAACCGTATTTTCCGGATGAAAATCACGGCTAGCCAATTTGTAGGACTTCGATATTTTAACCACATTTTCTACGCCTTTCATTTGACGCAGATGTTCAGCCAGCTTGGGCTCTACGCTACCGATCAGTCCGATGATCGTGCGATCCGATCCCCTTGATACATGAGCCTGCAATCCTTCTTTCTCAATAACTTCAACAATAGCTTGAATATGCTCTTCAGGTGTTTGAACACCAGCGATAACGATCATTTTTTTATTCCTCTCTATGAAACATATTTTATTAACCAGTAATAGATTGATATTATGACACTTAGACGCTTGTTCGCTTTTAAGCTTTTATTCGTTAAAGCAACTATACCTGTTTTAGCTATACTCGTCAAGGTTTAATTATCCCGAATTATTCAATATTCAAACTTAGTGAAGCTACCGGATAATATCTATAATTTAAACGATTGAAAAGCCGCTATCCGGATGGTTGTATCCGAATAACGGCTGTAATCAATTGCATACTATTTCGTCGTTTTTGACTTCTCTCGTACAGGAGGCAGCAGTTTTTTCATATCTATGGTTCGCTGAATCTCCCACGTATCCGGGTTAGCCGCATCATACTGCTCCAAATACGTAATAACCTCTTTGGTAATCAGTGTCGGCGTTGAAGCCCCAGAAGTCACAGCCACTTTGGCTACGCCCTCAAGCCACTCTCTCTTCAGCTCGGTTACATCAGAAATACGATAAGCTGTTGTACCAGCAATTTCCTCCGACACCTGAGCCAATCGGTTTGAATTGTTACTGCGTGGATCACCGACAACGATCACCAGGTCCGCCTGTCCAGCTTGCTCAGCTACCGCTTCCTGACGTACCTGCGTCGCCAAACAGATTTCATTGTGTATCTCAGCACCCGGGAACTTCTCCAGCAGCTTCTTCATAATGTGCTTGATGTCCCATTGGCTCATGGTCGTCTGATTCGTGATAAGGATTTTGCCAGCTGGCAACGTAAGGCTGTCGATCTCTTCTTCCTTTTCAATCAGATGAACATGGTCAGGAGCAATACCGATAGCTCCCTCCGGCTCTGGATGATTCTTTTTGCCAATATAAACAATCTGGTAGCCTTCGGCAGACTTCTCCCGAATCAGATCATGCGTTTTTGTGACGTCAGGGCAAGTCGCGTCTACCGTAGTCAGCCCCTTGTCTCGTGCCAGCTTGCGTACCTCTGGTGATACGCCATGAGCAGTAAAGATAACAGTACCGCTCTCTACCTGGCTTAAAATCTCCATACGGTTCGGGCCGTCCAGTGTAATAATCCCTTCGTCTTCAAAGGAATTCGTGACATGACTGTTATGCACGATCATGCCCAATATATAAATAGGCCGGGGTAAGTCCAGATTTCTGGCTGCCTGACGAGCCAATACCATGGCATCGACTACGCCGTAGCAGTAACCCCGGGGCGAAATTCTGAGTACTTCCAAAATGAGCCCCCGCTTTCTTCGACACAGTATACAGCTCCGATAACTCGGTAGCTGTGGGCATCCAAGCCTTTACCGGCCAATTCTATGATGTAGTTGCCTTCCTATTATAGCCTATTCCAAAGGCGCGGAAAAGCTGACCGGAAGCCAGATGACAAATGTCGTCCCTTCTCCTTGACGCGTAACCACTTCCACAGACCCGTGATGTTCATCAATAATCCACTTGGCAATAGACAGCCCCAGCCCAATTCCCTCTGTCACCCCGCGCGACTCATCTGCCCGGTAAAAGCGGTCAAAAATAAAGGGAACCTCACTCTTGTCCATTCCAATGCCCGTATCACTGATCCGTAGCCCTACCTGTCCTTGATAAACAATGGCATCAAATCGGACCGTACCTTCAGGTGTGTATTTGAATGCATTATCAATGAAAATGAATAGCATTTGCTGTAAATAATCCTTGCTCCCATCCATATAAATACCATTCAGCAACGAAAAATCTCCTACATTCCATTCGGCCGTTCGCTCTAAAAACTGAGCACGACGGGCAACCTCACTTACAAGGGGTTCTAGCGCAACGGGAGTCTTATCGAACGTTTTCCCTGTGTCCGCTCTCGCAAGTGACAACATATCACTCACCAAACGACTCATCCGTTTGCCTTCATCTGCCATGTCATTTAATGCCTCCATAGAAAGCTCACGAATCATCTCTTCATCCATATTCGGTCGCTCTCCTGGTTCGGTAGTCCACATTTTGAGCAAAAAATCAACGTTGCCACGGATCGTCGTTAGCGGCGTACGCAGCTCATGGGAAGCATCAGCCACAAAACGGCGCTGTGCACCGTACGCATCTTCCAGCTCCTTGTAAAACACCTCTGTACGCCCCAGCATGTTGTTAACTGTCCCGATTAATTGTCCAATTTCATCTGGTGGTCCGTCATATTCAATCCGAACACTCAAATCATTACTGGATTGAATCTGATTTGCCCCCTCAATTACCTTGACCAGCGGCTTCATAGACTTGCGAGCCAGAAAGAGGCCTGAAGTCGCAGCAGCAAGTAATGCAAACAACGAACCATATACAAGCACATTTTGCAACCTGTTCATGAGTCGATCCTGAGAGCCCGTGAATTGTCCTACCTGTAGCAACCCGACTACCAAGCCCAACTCCTCGGACTTAATGGGCTGTTGGTAAATCATAAAGGTATCCCCATTTACGTTTACACGCCGGATTCCCTCATTTTGAACTGCTCCTGTCGCTGTAGATGGGACAGGGAAGGTGATATTGAGGTCTTTCATGTTTTGGGTGGTTTTGGTAACACCTGATGTATAATTGTAAATTTGTACATATAGCTGTGAATCATCAATTCCACGTTCTTGCACTAAACCCAAATCCAGATTGGGGACTTCAAATAATCCCCCTTTAATTGTAAGCAGTAGCTGCTTGTTAATCCGTGGCGCCTGAGTCGTAAGCTGACTTTTTACTTCATTGTATGTGTAATAATAAACCAGTCCGTAAATAGCCAGACCAAAAATGACAAGCACTATAGCCAAGATGCTCGAATACCAAGCTGTCAGCCGCCACCGAATAGACATATTACACATCACCTCTTAAAATGTAGCCAGCTCCCCGAATTGTACGAATGAGACGTTTACCGCCATCCTGCTCCGTTTTTTGTCGTAGCATGGCAATATATACTTCGAGCACATTCGATTCTCCGCTATAGTCATAGCCCCAAATTTTGTCCATAATCAGATCACGCGACAGAACACGCTTCGGGTTTTGCATGAACAAATGGAGCAGTTCAAATTCTTTGGCCGTCAGTTCCAAGCGTTTGCCGCCACGAACCACTTCACGGGATTCGTTATCCAGTTGTAAATCCTCGAAGGTAAGTCTATTTCCGTTATTGCCCTGTTGTTCGGTTTTACGCCGCAAAAGCGCTCGCACTCGTGCCAGCAACTCCTCCAGAGCAAACGGCTTGACGAGATAATCATCGGCCCCTAGATCCAAGCCTTTAACCCGATTCTCAACCTCATCCTTGGCTGTAAGCATCAGGACAGGTACCGTGCTTCCCCCCTCCCGCATGCGACGGCATACCTCAAAACCATCGACCTGCGGCATCATTACATCCAGCACGACTACATCAGGCTCAGCTGTCAGCATTTTATTTAATCCCTCTGCTCCATTGGCGGCTGTCAGCACTTCATAGCCTTCAAATGCCAGTCCTCTGCGCAGCATGGAAACAATTTTTTCATCGTCATCAATGATCAAAATAGTAGAACGCATACACGATCGAACTCCTTTATCTCTTCTTTTCCCTCTATTGTAGCAGGAGTACACGCGCGTAGCATCTTGCTACTTCATACAGCAAGAAACGGAAGGGATCTTCCTTCCGTTTCTTGCGTGCACATGTTCATTTTTGTAAAGTTATCATCTTATTGCTGGAGCGTCGAGCTAAAGTCATTTTTATTGCCTATTTTCAGTTGAACATCTTTTTTCTGCCCAGCTCGTTCGATGTTAAGCGTCAGTGCTGTACCCACTTTTTGTTTTTGAATGAACTGGATCAGCTCTTGTGATGTGCTATAAGGCGTGCCATTGGCTCCGATAATCACATCGTAAGGACGCAGATCAGCCTGATAAGCTGGTGATTTGTATATAATATCCCGCACAACCGAGCCTTCGGTCAGGGTTGTTCCCAGTTCTTTGGCTACTTCAGGACTCAAATTTAACAGACTTGCACCAATGAAAGGTACAGGTTCTTTAGGGATAGGCTGGTTATTTTTCAGCTTATCGACGACTTCCAAAATCGTATTGGACGGGATCGCAAACCCGATTCCCTGTGCGTCTGCACTAACAGCTACGTTCATACCGATAACTTGCCCTTGCAGATTTAACAGCGGTCCACCAGAGTTACCAGGGTTAATGGACGCATCCGTCTGAATGAGATGCTTGTATTGCGTCGGTTTTCCAGTTGATTCACTATTAATGGTGATCGTACGTTCTTTCGCACTTAGCACCCCGGCTGTTACCGAATGCTCAAAGCCTTCAGGGTTGCCAATTGCGACCATCCACTCGCCGACTTTAGCGTTATCCGAGTCACCCAAAGTTACTGTCGGAAAGTTATTTTTGCCTTCAATTTTAAGTACCGCCAAATCAAGATCAGCATTTTTGCCCAAGACTTTGGCTTCGTAAGGCTTATTAGTTCCCTCTACTGTAACCTGAACCACACTCGCGCCTTCAACAACATGGTTATTGGTTAGGACGTAACCCGATTTATCAAAAATAAAACCGGAACCAATACCAAGCGGAGTCAGCTGTCCGCTGTTGCTACCTTCATTTTCATTACTGTTACCGCTGCTGCCACTGTCACCATACTGATTACCGAAAAAGTATTGATACAGCGGGTCATTGTAATAAGGGCTACTTTGTCTGCCGCTGCTGCCACTGGTTTGTTTGGCAAGCGTTTCGATTTTGACGACTGCCGGTCCAGCCTTAGCCACAACAGATTGAACATCAGCGGTACCTGAAGGCATCACAGCCGGAACTGCGCTTGGAGTCGAGCTGGTTGTTCCCGAATTAGTCGTTTCTCCGCTTTCAGCTGCCGCCGAAGTCAACGCCGTCTCGGGTGTGAACATATTTGTTCGGTCAGCTGTATACATCAATACCGTAATGACCAGCATCCCGGCCAAAAAAGATAAGAAAATTGTTTTCACCTGCGACTTGGGCTTATTCGGTTTAAATTGCCAGTTGCCGCCATTTCGGCCCGAACCATCCTGTTGCTCAGGCATAGCACGATGGTATGAGGGAGGAAGGGGTCTTACTGCCTGCGGTGGCGTGATCTCAACATCTTTTTCCACCGACTGCCCTTCCTTACGTTGTCCGTCCGATTGAACTGAAGAAAAAGGGCCGTAAGAATAATAATATGAGGAACCGTTCGAATCGTTTTGCCGAGTTACGTTATCGGTATCAACCTGATCGTTGTCGTTCCGGCGTCCGGAGTTATTATTTTTAAATTCGTCCATTGTATATCTCCTCCCAAACCCTATGCTTCAAGGTGGTGTTGTTTAACTGACTTTATTTTGCACTTTAAACCTTAATTCCACCTTAAAAACAATTAAAAAGGAGATAAAACCTTAGACCTATTTGTACCTAACCACTTTTACTCAAAACGAAATGCCCCGGATATAATCCGGAGCATTATCGATTATATATGCTTTTTTATTTCGTGTTAAAGTTTTCGTCGAACTTTTCGTTCGGTGTTTGAGCATTGTTTTGAATTTTGTTGCGACTAGAGTTTTGAACTTTTTGTGCTACTGCACCTGTACCGCCTTGATCTGTTGCAAATTCTTCATCATACTTCTCATTTGGTGTCTGGAAGTTGTCTTGAATTTTATTTTGTTCAGACTGCTTTACCTTTTGTGAAACAACACCTACCGTATTGTCTTGTGCAAATTCCGCTTTGAACTGATTTCCTGTGCTCGCATTGAAGCCTTTGTTCGTGAAAGAACTTCCGCCTTGATTTGGCATAATTCTTAACCTCCCAGTATGTTTTGTGGGATAAACTCATCCCGCAACATAGTATGTGATGTTGGAAAAAACAATATTCAAGGATTATATGGAAGCATCCAGTGTCGCGGTCGGAATGGTTTTATGCGTTTCTATCGCCTTTTGGAGCGATTTCACCATCTTTTCCGTACATTTTCCGTTCCCTTTTTTTATAATTTGAACATCCACATCTTTCTTGCCCCATTCAGAATACACCTGCCGGGTTGTTTTAAAATACAAATCAATTTTATTACCCTTAATCGCAGAACCTGTATCTGCTACAATCCCGTATCCATAACCAGGAATGTACAATATGCTTCCCAAAGGAAACGTTTTGGGATCAGCCGCAATCGTAGACAGCGTGTTCTTGTCACGACGCACTTTTACACCGGAATACGTAATACCGTAACCGGGATGACTTGGCCGTTTGCCAGTCGATTCATAGCCTGCTGTATATCCTGTTGCTGTGACCGTCATGGTCGTAATAACCTGCTCTTCGCGTGGAGCTAAAACAGGTGTGGACTGCCATTTCTTATGCTGGACCGGTTCTTTGTGACCGTAAACTTCATTGCCGGGCAATACCAGACAGGTTGCGATTAACACGGTTCCCAAAATCCGTTTCCATACCAACATGGATCTCATAAAAAACCTCCCCTTGAGGCAAAGGCTTTCCAGAAATCCATTGGTTTATACGAACAGATTATTATTTTTGAACATCCTGACCTGGATAAAATCTGCTCAGCTTCACTTTATCTTCAAAAATATGCAGGAGTGTCCGCACTATGGGGGTGTGCTCATCGTCTGTATGCAATATAATGGAAGCAGGAGAAATCGAAATAAGGGTGCTCACGATTCGATCCTCGACCTCCATTTCCAGTTCGATGCCTGGCATCTCGACAATGATGTCATCTGCATCGGGAGTCGGTATCGGCACCATGGCACTATCAAGAATCGTAAAATTATGTCCGCCTTGGTGAAGTACGTGTACGAGCGGAACTTTGCTTTCCTGAAAAAAAACAAAATATTTAAGCAGCCCCATAAATTCTTCGTATTGCCGATCTGCCCAGAATTCTTCCATGGCATAGTCGACGATTTCTTCAAGCTCTTTTTTATACGCATGGAGCCTAAATTGAATCAGTCCTTCCAAATTGATCACACGAAGCTCCTTGAAATCCTTCTCCAGGAGAGTGGTCAGCTTACCATGACGCTTCAAACGACCTCTCGGGCCATCATCGTTTAACAGTGAACGAATCATATTGCGAATTTGCTCTGTATCCTCTTTCTCCAGCAGCGAACAGGCTTTGGTGAGAATGAGATTAAGCAGCCCCCACTCCTTGACCTCGATAATATAATCCGCTATTGCCGAAGACATGATGCTGTATACACAGGGGAGAAAGCTTTCAAACGCCGAATTGCTTTCTGTGCCCTTGCAGGTCCATGCCACTTTGTTGTCCAGCTGTCTGAAAGTGAATCGAAATCCGCGCCGTGACATATGTAGCCCCTTTGTTCTACTTTTGACCACTTCGTAAAACCGGTCGGTTTCCTGATCTCCGTCTGTATTGGTCCACACTGTAAACAGTTCCATTGGCTCACTCCTTTCGATCACTGCTTTCAGTATATGGCGGCCTCTGAAGGGTTATACGAAGTGAACGACTGGAAACAGAAAGACATAGTCAAAAGAGGATGATCAGGTTTCAAAAAGCCGGTTGGCGTGTTATAAACAATGACTGTGGTATAGGAAAAAAACGAAAGACGTTTGAATATTTAGGGTGGGGTATGTTAAGGTTAAATTAATATGAATTTTTCACAAGAGGGAGGAGATAAGATGTCAACGATGCTGAACATGCTGCGTACATTCATGATCGTCATATTGAGCCTCGTTCAGATTTTGTCCCTTCCTGTGACGTTTCATGCAGAAGACACTACTCAATCCCTTCAGTTTACTGCGGGATCTTCTCTCCTGTCTCATGCTGATGTTTCCTCGTTAGAAACAGATTCTCACGGTCTGGAGCACCATCCCAAACCAGCTATACGCAAATCCTCCCCTTTACTTCATCTGGTGATCGCTGCGGCCAAATCACTTCCCTTTGTCATTTTGATAGCGTTTGTGCTGCTATTGAGCATCCCTAAACTACGTCTGCCTTTTATTCCTGTCATTTGCAAACTAAAGAAGCAATTGTACTTGTTCCCCATCAAATTTACCTCTAGTTATGTGGCTTAACCTCCCTTAAGCATGCACATCACCACATTTGCATGTCTATTTGTTAACCGTTCCCAATAAGTGTAATACGTTAAGTATATTTATCAGGTTTTCTATGTTAATTTATAAAATTTAATACAAAAAGAAAGTTTCCATGTCACTCCCAAAGCATGTGATTTATTTCCCATACCATTCATTTAAATAACGTATCGTACAGGAGGCTTTACAAATGGATATTCGAGAGTCTATTTTGCCAGGAATCGGGATTAAGTATCGAATAGATGCAGAGAGTGGCGACCGAATTGTCATTATTATTCATGATGATGGCAGGCGTGAGTTGTATCACTTTGATTACGAGGATTTGGAACAAAGTATTTCTACGACAACCCTGAATGATCAGGAAGCGCGATTGGTAGCCTCCATCATCGGGGGTATGACATATAAGCCCAAACAGCTTGAAAGTGTAGAAATGACGTTTGACGATTTTATTATCGAATGGTATAGAGTGGAATCTCACTATGCAAGTGTTGGCAAATCCATCGGTGAGCTGGATATTAGGCAAAATTCGGGAGCCACTGTTATTGCCATTGTGGAGAAAAAGGGAAAGAAATATGTAAATCCTGGTCCTGAAGTGATTATTAACGATGATGCCACTGTAGTTGTTGTTGGGGAACGCGATCAGCAAAAACGCTTTAAACAAATCCTTATGAACGGAAGCGGGTGATTGGATGGATCATCTGGTATTTGAGGTTGGATTGGCAATTGCTCTCATCGCTGCAGCCGGACTTATTTCCTCCAAACTGCGCTTCTCGGTCATCCCTTTTTATATCCTGATCGGAATGGCAGTTGGACCGCATGCGATGGAGCTATGGCATTTTGATTTTCGCTTTATCGAAAGCGCCCCTTTTATTGATTTTATGGGAAGAATCGGAGTGCTGTTTCTTCTCTTTTACTTGGGTCTGGAGTTTTCAGTAGGTCGGTTAATTAAATCAGGCCGCTCCATTGCCGTGGGTGGCACCATTTATATTGGCATCAATTTCACACTGGGGCTGGCTCTTGGCTTCCTGAGCGGCTTTCCTGTAGCAGAAACGCTGGTTATCGCCGGAATTACAACCATATCATCCAGTGCTATTGCTGCGAAGGTGCTGGTAGATCTCAAGCGGACTGCCAATGCTGAAACTGAAATGATTTTGGGCATTATTATGTTCGAGGATGTTTTCCTCGCCGTATACATCTCCATCCTCTCCGGATTGGTTCTTAGCGATTCATCCTCGCTCGGGGGTGTGCTGCTATCAGCGTTAATCGCGCTTGGCTTTATGCTTGCAGTCATTATTATCGGCCGTAAGGCCGTCCCTCTGTTAAATCGGATTCTTCGTGTTCGCTCCAATGAGGTATTCGGACTTGTTGTTTTCGGCTCCCTGTTTCTGGTGGCAGGTTTTTCGGAAACGATTCATGTGGCGGAAGCTATCGGCGCCCTGTTGGTCGGTCTGGTACTAGCCGAAACAGAACATGCCAAACGAATCGAGCATTTAATTGTTCCTTTCCGCGATTTCTTCGGTGCCCTGTTCTTTTTCAGCTTTGGACTATCCATTGATCCACTGTCCCTAGGAGGAAACGCGATATGGCTTGCGCTGGCAGCAGTTGTCCTCACGTTGTTTGGTAACATTTGGGCAGGAATGCTGGCTGGGCGTACGGCCTCCTTATCTCCCAAAGCGTCAGCAAATATCGGCCTGACCATTGTGGCACGGGGTGAATTTTCGATTATCATGGCCAACTTGGGTAAGGAAGGTGGTTTACTTGATATTGTTCAACCCTTTGCAGCCATCTATGTACTCATACTGGCCATTCTTGGACCACTTCTCACAAAGCAGTCAAAACCTATTTTTAATATGTTAAACAAAATATTCAAGTTCAAGGACCCCCGCCTACGAAAAGAAGAAAGTAACTCGGCGTAACTGTAAAGCTGGATACGACAATCCATAGGAGGGAAGGCTATGCCGCACGCTATTAAACATGCCGAAACTCTATGAGGCGGCTTGTGAAGCCCGCTTCAGAAGATGCGAGCAGGTTCCCTGTCTTTTATACGGTGATTGGCGGGATTACGGCATCCGTCGGTCTAGAATTGTTTTTGCATCCGCATGATATGATCGCTGGAGGCGTCACGGGGATCTCCAGACTCATGTCGCTTTATACACAAGAGCATTTTGGGTTACTGCTATTCGTTTTGAATTTACCACTCATGCTGCTGTATTCTCTGTCTACTCACAAACCCATGCTGCTCCGTGCACTACCCGGCTTGTTCGCCTTTTCAGGCTCAGCCATCATTCTTTCGCCTTTTCCGGCAGTGAGCGGCCATCCGGTCGTATGTGCTTTGGGCGGCGGAATCTGTATCGGGCTTGGCGCAGGGCTGGCAGCTCGTCACGGTGGTCTGCTCGATTCACTAGGACTTAACGAATCAGGCGATGGCCGTCCATCCACATTGTTGCTAACACACCGCAAGATTCCGTTAATACAGATTGTTATGCTGTGTAATGGTCTGCTGCTCATTACAGCTGGCTTTGTGCTAGGATGGGAGCCAGCTCTATATTCAGCCTTATCCTGCCTCGCCGCCTACGAAACGACCCGGCTGATGTTTACCGGTCTGACGCGTATGGTTTGTGTTGTCAGCAAGAAGCAGCCAACCGTCGAGGATGCCATATATCGCAGGCTGCGTATACACAGCACGCCTGTTGTAGGCTCTGCCCAGATAGAGGGCAAGATCAAAAGCGAATCTGAGGATAAAAAAGAACAAATGGTCATCGTTTACAGCGTTCATCTGTTGGATTTGCAGCGCTTTAAGGCAGTCATTCAAATGGCAGACCCGCAAGCTGAGATCATGTATATGAAACGATGGAAAGCATAGCAAAGTAACACATCAAAAAAACGCTTATCTGCACTAATCTATGTATAACGATTAGTACAGATAGGCGTTTTGTAATGAACACTATATTAACGGATATTAATTCTGCATGATAAAATCATGTTCAATACTGCTGGCACTGTCAAAAGTACGAATAATATCATAACGGGTATTACGCTGTGCCGGAATGTGACCCGTCTCGCGGATCAACTGTAAAATGGATTCAATGTTAACCTTATACGTTGCGCCTGCAGCGGAAACTACGTTTTCCTCAATCATGGTGCTACCAAAATCATCGCAACCGTAGTACAACGATTTTTTACCGATTTCAGGTCCCATAGTTACCCATGAGGATTGAATATGCTTGATGTTATCCAATACAAGACGACTGATCGCAACGGTCTTCAGATATTCCTCCGGCGTCTGACGTTCCTTCTTCAGGTTGGTATTGTCTGGCTGGAAGGTCCAAGGAATAAAGGCCAAAAATCCTTCAGAATTATATTTGTTTTCAATGCATTCGTCCTGAGCATCACGAACACGCAACAAATGCAGCGCACGCTCCTCCATCAACTCGCCAAAGCCAATAACCATCGTAGCAGTCGTGTTCATCCCAACCTTATGAGCCGTTTGCATGACATCCATCCAATCACGCCAAGAGCCTTTGAGACGGCTAATTTTGCGGCGTGTGCGGTCATCCAAAATTTCTCCACCTCCGCCCGGAAGCGAATCCAATCCAGCTTCATGAATGGCGCGGATTGTTTCTTCCATAGAAAGACCAGATTTCTCCTTCATTTTGTGAATTTCAGCTGGCGAGAAGGAGTGCATCGTAATATCGGGAAAACGCTCCTTGATACCTTTCAGCAAATCGGTATAATAACTGAACGGCAGATTCGGGTTCACACCGCCTTGCATTAGAATTTCGGTGCCACCTACTTCCTGCGTTTCCTTGATCTTCTGAAAGATCACCTCATCCGGCAAAACATAACCTTCATCAGAACCTGGTCTACGATAAAAAGCGCAGAAGCGACAGTATACGTCACACACGTTTGTATAGTTAATATTTCGTCCGATAACGAAGGTTTTAACGGGATCGGGATGCATGCGATTCATGACTTTATTCGCCGCATGACCGATTTTTTCTACCTCGTCTGATTCGAACAAAGCAACGGTATCCTCTAAATTCAGGCGTTCGCCGCGTAGGGCTTTATCTAAAATATGGTCGATTACACTCATGGTGTATCCTCCTTCGCTGTCACAGGGCGACGAAATGAACGACAGGACTTATGAACGAGAATGCTTTCACAAACCTGCGTTCGAACCCTGCCGTAATGTATGTTCATGACTAGCCTTGTATGTTGTCTGTGCTATTTAGCATAGTAAAACCTAATGATAATACTAACATATCTTTAGGTAAGGAACCATACTTATTCCCGCTTCTTTCTGCTTTTCACCTAGGAAAACAGGCAACTGCCAAGCTTATCTCAACATTGCATATAGCCAAAAAATAAGAAAACAGAACTGAAAAGTGTCTTTTTTCACACTGTCGTTCATGTTATTTTATAGAAAACAGCAAGCCTCCTGAAATACTGGAAACTTGCTGTTTAGTACTGTACATATTTGCTCTCAGCGTGAAAACGACAAAGATGCTGCGGATGTGCTAACGCTCTAGCGCAGCGCCTCATCCAGATCACTGATCAGGTCGTCAATATCCTCCAAACCTACGGAGAAACGGAGTAGTCCGTTCGTAATCCCGCGCTCCAATCGTACACTATGGGGCATAGCCGCATGTGACATCATCGCCGGATACGACAAGATGCTTTCCACAGCTCCCAGACTCACCGCTACAATTGGAATACGTACGCGACTGAGGACTTCTTTTGCACGCTCACCAGAACCCACATCAAAAGATATCACTGCACCATAACCGCTGGATTGGCACTCATGAACTTCACGCCCTGGATGATTCTCCAGACCCGGGTAGTATACCGCCTCAATGTCGTTGCGCTCGTTCAGCCAGTTAGCAAGCTTCGCTGCGCTCTTTTCGCTGTGAGCCATACGAGCCTCCAGTGTCTTCATACCGCGCATGAGCAACCATGACTCCTGCGGAGCCAACACGGTACCCAGTCCATTTTGGAGCTGCTTGATTTGTCTTCCCAACGATTCGGTACGTGCTACCGCAAGTCCTGCCAGCACATCGCTGTGTCCGCCCAGAAACTTGGTCGCGCTGTGCAATACAATATCAACTCCCTGCTCAATCGGACGTTGATAATAAGGTGTCATAAAAGTATTATCCAATAACGTTAAAAGCCCGTTGTCCTGTGCCCAAGAAGTTATTCCTGCCACATCGGTAATTTTGAGTGTCGGATTGGACGGAGTTTCCATATATACAGCCCTTGTATTCTCCTGCAACGCATCTTTCACAAGGTTGAGGTCCGTCATGTCGACGAAGGTCGTTTCGATATTCATCCGTTTCAAAATGGAGGTCAGCAGTCGATATGTTCCTCCATATACGTCCTCGGAAACAATGACATGATCTCCAGCAGACAAGAGCATAAATGTAGTAGAGATGGCCGCCATACCTGATGCAAAGGCAAAACCGCACGCCCCGCCTTCTAATAAAGCGATATAATCCTCCAAAGCTTGTCGTGTCGGATTACCTGAACGGCTATAGTCATGCTGTGGAGGATTAAAAATATCGTGATGGTGGAAGGTAGAAGCTTGATAGATCGGGACGCTCGATGCCCCCGTAACGCTGTCAATTTCAGAGCCAAAATGCAGCAGCTTGGTAGCGAACTTCCGCTCTTTGTTCAGATCCTGCCCGATCCTCCTCGCATCCTCTATCATTGCAGCTCTCCTCCTTCTACTTCTTGACGTGCCGCTTCCAACGCCGAACGTAAATCTTCAATTAGGTCGTCTGTATGCTCAATGCCTACGGAGAAACGCAACAGCCTGTCATCTACCCCGACTGCATCCCGAATTTCTGCTGGTATGTCCGCATGTGTCTGCACAGCGGGATAGGTCATTAACGATTCCACACCGCCGAGACTTTCCGCAAACGCAATGAGCTTAATGTGACGAAGCAAAGGTTCCACATAACGAGCATCCTTTACTTTAAAGGAAAAGATACCCGTATTTCCGCTGGATTGTTTATTTTGAATCTCACGACCTGGATGGCCTTCTAGAGCTGGATAAAATACTTCCGCCACAGCCGGATGCGTCAGTAAATAGTTAGACAGCACTGTTGCATTATGCTCGTGCCGGTCCATACGCAGCGCTAACGTCTTCATGCCCTTCATTAACTGGTAGCAATCGCTTGGGGAAAGCACTGCCCCTATGGAATTGTGCAGGAATGCAATTTCAGCTGATAGCTCTTTGCCTTTGGTTACGATCAACCCTGCCAGCACATCGTTGTGTCCGCCCAAATATTTGGTTGCGCTATGTACCACAATATCCGCGCCCAGTTCCAATGGCCGCTGGAAATATGGCGTTAGCAGCGTATTATCTACAATGGTAAGCAACTGATGTTGTGATGCCCATTTAGCCACCGCTCGAATATCAGTAATCATCATTAACGGATTTGTAGGCGTTTCTATGAATACAGCTTTGGTATTCGGTCGACATGACTGTTCGAGCGCTTCAAGATCGTTCGTATCCACATAACTGGCTGTCACACCAAATTTAGACAAAATACGCTCCAGCAAACGATACGTCCCGCCATACAGATCCAGCGATACTATGAGATGATCTCCCTGTCCAAACAATGCAAATACCGTTTGCAGCGCCGCCATACCTGAGCTGCATGCAAAGCCTGCATCACCCGATTCAAGTGCAGCAGAAGCCTCTTCCAGTACCTTTCGCGTGGGATTGATCGTCCGAATGTAATCAAATCCTGTGCTTTGACCCAGACGGGGATGGCGGAACGCCGTAGATTGGTAAATCGGGTAATTAACAGCCCCGGTTACTGGCTCTTCTACTGAACCGATTTGTGCCAATCTACTTTCGATTTTCCACTGTTTCTCACTCATATGAATCCTCCTGTTAACTTCCATAGTGGGTGCTATAACCAATCCTGCAAAAATGGATGTCAAAGACTATACTGCTGCGCTACTGCAAGGTGATACTCTACAAAGGTAAACTACATGCTCCTTTTTTAAATCTGGGGCCCGATATCATAAGGTGTTTCTTGGTATACATAATAGTTCAGCCAATTCGAGAATAATAAATTGGCGTGCGCCCGCCAAATTGAGGGGGGGGTGCGCTCAGGATCATCATTAGGAAAATAATTTTTGGGGACTTCAATATCCATTCCTTTGGCTACATCGCGGTCGTATTCCCATTTCAGTGAAAGCGGGTCATATTCAGAATGCCCAGTTACAAAAATTTGTTTACCGTCAAGCGTGGCTACGAGGTACACCCCAGCTTCCTCGGATTCGGATAAAACTTCTAATTCGGCGATATGATCAATATCTTCCCGACGAACCTCCGTATGTCTGGAGTGAGGGGCATAAAACAGTTCATCAAAGCCGCGTAACAATTTTACTTTAGGTTTTATCACGGTGTGTGGAAATACACCGAAGCATTTGTAGTCGAGCCCATATTTAGGGACATCGAAATGATGGTATAAGCCTGCCTGTGAGGCCCAACAGATATGCATGGTCGAAGTTACATTCGTTTTCGTCCATTCAAAGATTTGCCGGATTTCCTCCCAGTAGTTCACATCCTCAAACTCAAGCTGTTCAACCGGGGCTCCTGTAATGACCATGCCGTCAAAACGACTGTTCTTGATCTCGTCGAACGTTTTATAGAACATGTTCAAATATTCTTGCGATGTATTTTTGGATACATGAGACTTCATGTGCACCAGCGTGACATCCACTTGCAACGGCGTATTGCCGACCAGACGCAACAGTTGGGTTTCCGTCGTTTCCTTTGTAGGCATTAAATTCAAAATGGCGATACGCAACGGACGAATATCCTGATGATAAGCCAAGCTTTCATCCATTACGAAAATATTTTCGCCCTCCAGCACTTCCTTAGCAGGTAATGTGTCTGGGATTTTAATCGGCATGTAAACTCACTCCTTGTTCGGTAAGTTTTGCGAAAATCGTCTTGTTGAGATGCCGGGCATATAATAAAAAGACCTTTCTCTGGTTAGAGAAAGGTCATATTTGTATCCATATGCGCCTCTCTCATCTGTCAGGGCAACGCGCTTTGTACAAAGCGCGCGTCCTGCAAGAATTAGCACCGTGCGATTAAAATCGCCGGTTGCCGGGTATCATCGGGCTAGTCCCTCCACCTGCTCTTGATAAGATTTCGCTATATTCATTTTGGGTTCACAAAGTTCTTGTTGTTCACTTTAATGCATCGGCTGGGCTTCGTCAAGATGGGACTTGCAAATTTGTAACCTGCATTCACATTTTGTCTACCTTTTCCATAGGTTAAATCATATCCCTCCTATCGCTGAAGCTCTTGCCACTACTGTTGATTTTGCCCATGATTTTGCGCTTGAAAGGCCGTAGGCCGAGCGTTATACTATACAAGTGCTATTAGGCAAAAATATGGAGCAGTAGTGCAGACTTGAGTGTTTCCTGCGATACTGTGGCAATCTAAAAAAAGAACATTTGAGAGGTGAATCCGGAATGGAAGGCGACCCGAGTCCGAATAGGCGGCGATCCCTGAACAACAGCATAGGAATGACTTCAGCTTGCCGAAAGACGGGACGCCAGGCTCTGCATGCTCCAAAAGCCTCCGGCTTTTGATGAGAGTGCACGCTTACCCGCACCGGCTAACTGGCTAACTGAGTCCATTCCTTATGCTTAAGGTAAACGTATTTCCGTTACGGCGGAGCATAAGGAGTGACGTATATGAAAATCCGTTTGGTCAACAACGGGGTTTTTACCCCTGTCGAAGAAATTGAAATGGCGCTTACTGCACCGGCAGAAGGTTTTTATTGGATTGATGCCGATGTCGATGATTTGGCAGTGCTCCAGCCTTTATTTTCCATGCATGATCTTGCAGTAGAAGACTGTTTGAGTGAAGAAGAACAGCGTCCGAAGATTGAAATTTATGAAAGCCATTATTTTATCGTTGTAAATAGCATTCGTTTTGATGATGAAGAAATATTTTTGCGAGCTTTGAACATTTTTCTCGGCCGCCATTTTATCATTACGGTGACCAAGCAGAAAATCAATGAGCTTCGTACCCTCAAGCCTATGCTGTGGGAGCAAGAAGTCAGCCAGCCTGACCGTTTTATGTATCTGTTGGTCGACTTAATTGTTGACAACTATTTTCTGGTTGGTGACCGGATTGAGGTCCGCATTGAAAAGCTGGAAGAAGATATTCTAATGCATACGAAAAAGTCGCATTTGAACGAAATCATCGGCTTACGCAGTGAGATTCTGTGGCTGAAAAAAGTGTTGGGCCCGCAAAAAGAAGTCATCAATACCCTGAACAAGCGGGATTTGCGGCTCATCGACGATCAATTGCAAAAATATTTTAGCGACATTTATGAAAATGCTGTGAAAATTTCGGAGACTTTCGAAACTTACCGCGACTTGATGGGTAACCTTCGAGAAGCTTATCAATCCAGTATCGCCAACCGTGCCAATGAAATTATGCGTGTGTTTACAGCAATTACGACCGTATTTATGCCATTGACGGTCATTACCGGAATATATGGGATGAACTTCGATAATATGCCTGAGCTTCATACACGTTATGGCTATTTTGTCGTCATTGGTATTATGGTGGCATTAGGCGTCAGTATGTTCTGTATTTTCCGTAAGAAAGACTGGGTTTAAAAATAAAAGGGGAAAAAGTATCGAATTGGATACTTTTTTCTATTTTCAAGCTTGGTCATAAAAAGCAGCAGCCGTGTCCTGTGAGGAACTGGCTGCTGCTTTTTAGTATGTTGGACCCTGAATATACTTTAATACCTAGCTTTATCCAACCAGTTCTATATTATCCAACATGTCGGTCGGGTACCTGCTGATGACGAAACCGTATACGGATCAGACGCAGACGCTCATAAATCTGATCCAGTCCTGTTTCGGTTGCCTTTTCTTCCCCATACACTTTCAGCATGACGGGCTTGAGCAACGTATCCCCCAACTCTTCATAAGCAGACCAGATAGCTGCCTGCTCCGCCTCAGATACATTCACCAATTCGTTGTGGATCAGCTTCTCCATATCAATACCATCTCTATCCAAATGCTCCACAGCTTCAATCATCTCTCTACGATGCAAACCTGTCTTCATTCCGATATGCTCCAGTGAAAGACCGTCCGAAATGCCTTCAATAATCGTTCTAGTTAAGCTGAATTTGTTCAGCTCCTGCCTGTACTGGTTCTCTTTTTGCTTGTATAGCCATGACAAAAAAACTTCTTCTTCCAGCGTCTCTGTTACCCAGTTCAACGGAAATGGCGTGGTGCGGTCATTTTGTGTCGTAATAGCCAATAGCTCCGTCCCATATTGCGACACCTTACCCTGACCCATACCAGGCAGCTCCAACAGTTCTTCTTCGGTATGGGGAAGATAAACGCTAATGAGCCGAAGCAGTCGATTCGTAGCGATAAAATAAGGTGCTTTTCGTTCCGTTGCTGCTTTTTGCCGTCTCCACATCGTCAATTGCTCATACACTTCATCACGTGGATACAAATCACTGTAGCAATACAGCTTTTGCAGCGTCTGTCCTCGCCCTGATGATCCTTCTTGCTCATGAAATACGCCATGGATTAAGGGCCTGTAGCCCTCAGCCATTTTGAGCGCCAGCTCATGACGGTATACATGCAGTAATTCCTGCCACAAGCTGCCCTCATACCAAAGGTCGTCTATACTTTCATCCGGGACATGGTGTGTGCTCCAGCCTGCACTCCATCCCCCTTCATGCTGCCCAATCCATACCTGAGCAAAGTCCTCATAGCCCTGTTCATTCCGTTTGGACAAGCGATTTAAAAATACAATCTCCATGATTTCTTCCTCCCTCATATCGTTGAAAGACAGTCCCGCACAACACAAAAACGCAAAAAAAAGCACCTATCCTGCGTGTTCGCAAGAAAGGTGCTTCCCTTTTTGAGCCGTACTATACTGTTGCCTATATAATAACCGTACCTTGGAGTGCCGTCAACCCTAAATTCTAATGATTCAGCTTTTCCTTTGCCAATGCCAGAGCACCACACAATCCAGCATTGTCACCCAATCCTGGAGATACGATATATTGCTCAATATCTGTTGTCAGACTCGAATGCTGCACGTATCCGTTCAAAAGTTCTTGTAGTTTGGTACGAATGAGCGGGAACAATTGGTCTTGCTTCATTACTCCCCCGCCCATAATAATTTTTTGCGGGGACAGGATTAATACATAGCTCATTAAAGCCTGTGCCAGATAGTGCGCTTCCATTTCCCAGGCCGGGTGATCGACAGAAAGCTCATGTCCTTTAACCTTCCATCTTTTTTCGAGCGCAGGACCTGCTGCCAGACCCTCCAAACAATCTCCGTGATAAGGACATGTCCCCTCGTAAGTATCTTCTGGGTGACGACGTACCAGAATATGCCCCATTTCCGGGTGAGATAATCCATGTATTAGCTTTCCACCAACCAAAGCACCTGCCCCGATGCCTGTACCTATCGTGATATACAGACAGTTGTCCAATCCTTTGGCGGCACCCCAAATAGACTCACCAAGTGCTGCTCCATTCACATCCGTATCAAACCCCATAGGCACATCAAAATGCTCTTTCAGTTTACCAATCAGATTGTAATTTCCCCAATGTGGCTTTGGCGTTGTTGTAATATAACCATATGTATCACTACCTTCGATAGGATCAATCGGCCCGAACGAACCTACGCCCAATGCTTCAATGCCCTTGCCTTCAAAAAATGCGATGACATTCTCCATTGTTTCTGCTGGTGTGGTTGTTGGAAAGCTCGCTCGTTCCAGTACCTCTCCACGTTCGTTGCCAATTCCACATACAAATTTGGTACCGCCTGCCTCAATTGCTCCCAATACTGTCATAGTTGCTGTTGTCCCCTTTCGATAATCCGGTTCTCTCTCCACTATATTCACCTGAAATGTACCTGAGGTCAATCCCCTAATCGCAATTGTATATAATCCTTCACAAGACGATATAACTCCGTTAACATAACGTATACAAATAAGGACACTGACGCATCCAGCCTCAGCATCCCTATATAACTTACTTTATTTAAATTGTCGTACCAAGCCTAATAGCTTCATTATGATCCGGTTGCGACACCCATTAATGTACACAAGCTTTTCATTTCAAGCTGCTCAAACTTGTCTACAATTTGCACGTGATCCAACGTCAGCAGACAACTATCCAAAGCACATGCTACAGGTACACCACAGTGAATTTCAGCGAGTTTGCGTGAAAGATGCAGCATATCCAAATCACTCTCAATTTTTTTGCGGACCGATGGTGTTAATTGATCCAGATTCTCCAGAATGCCCTCAATAGAGTCGTATTCCTGCACCAGCTTGAGTGCCGTTTTCTCACCAATACCTCGTACTCCTGGATAATTATCGCTTGCATCCCCCATCAGGCCTTTAAGGTCCACCACTTGGCGTGGCTTAAGCCCTTTTTCAGTCAGCAGGGTCTCCGGGGTGTATACCATATAATTGCCGTGGCCCTTTTTCATAATAATGACCCGTGTCCGATCATCCACTAATTGAAGTAAATCATGATCTCCCGAGAGAATCATTACATCCATGTCCTCATTTTGCGAATAATGGCGTGCAAGCGTACCGATACAATCATCGGCTTCAAAGCCTTCCGCTCCAATGTTGGGAATGCCGAGGCTGTCCGTCACTTCACGAATCAATGTAAATTGGGGAATCAAATCATCGGGTGCGTCGGCTCGATTTCCCTTATACGCAGCAAAATGTTCCCCACGGAATGTCGTTCCGCCCATATCCCAGCAACAAATAACATGTGTAGGATTAAACGTTTGGACTGCATCCCAAAAATATCGAATAAAACCATATATGGCGTTCGTTGGCACCCCAGCTTTTGTACGACGGATATAACCGTTTGCGGCGGTTGCATAATAAGCGCGAAATAGCAGGGCCATGCCGTCAACCAGCATTACGGATTGTTCATTGCGTTGTGTCACAGATTGTATTGCTCCCATTCATCATAATATTTAACCCCCACAGTATAACATATCGTGGGGGTAAATTGGGCGTTATTGAGCTCCCCATGTGCCCTCAAATGTTTCCTCTTTGAACCCTACCGTTACTTTGTTACCGTCGGTTACAATCGGGCGTTTGATTAATCTTCCATTTGAGGATAAAAGCGAAATTTGCTCTTCACGGCTCATGTCTCCCAGCTTATCTTTCAGCTTTAACTCTTTGTACACCTCACCGCTAGTATTGAAAAACTTTTTCAGCTCCAGCCCGCTTTTGCGAATCAATTCTTCCAATTCCTCCGGGCCGGGCGGCTGTTCAAAAATAGGAATCAGTTCCGTCTCATGCCCCTTGTTTTGCAGCCATTTCACTGCATTACGGCAGGTACTGCATTTAGAATACTGATATACTTTCAGTTGGCTCATCGCTAGTTTAACCTCCATTTGGTTTTCTCTTAAAAGCTCCTGCATTTCAGCCATATCGTCAGGTAGAGGAGCATAGAACGTCAGCCGCTCCCCGGTTACAGGATGCTCCAAGGACAGCTCTGAAGCATGTAAGGCTTGTCGAGGCATCTTGACATCAAGCTGATCATATCGCTCACGTTGCGCAGCATCATCAGGTGTAATCCGGTACATTTTATCTCCGATCAACGGGCAGCCGATATAAGTCATATGCACTCGAATTTGGTGCGTACGCCCGGATTCCAACTTTAGTCCGATACGGCTTCCCCCGTTCCACACTTCCTCCAGCTTATACAGCGTAAGGGCAGGATAACCATCCGGAGTCACCATACGCAAATGCGGATCATCCGGGTTGCGGTCAATCGGTCCGTCTACCTTACCTTCCTGCAGCTCAGGGCGCCCATGCACCAGAGCCGTATAGCGCTTATCCACCGTTCCCGCAATCATCTGTTCAGAAATATGCTGGTGTACATATGGATTTTTGGCTACGACCAGCACCCCCGTCGTCTCCTGATCAAGACGATGAACAGGACGAAACCGGAACAGCTCCCCCTTGGTCTGCCAATAATGCACAACCCCGTTAGCCAGTGTTCCTGTGTAATGACCATGAGTCGGATGGACAATCATGCCCGCCGCCTTATTCACCACTAACAGATGTTCATCCTCAAACAATATCTCAAAAGGAATGGGTTCAGGTAAAATATCATCAGAACGCTCGCGCTCCATGCGAATTTCTACTCGATCCCCGGATTTCACCTTTACGCTGATGTACACACGCGTCCCGTTCAGCATAATACCTTGCTCGGTCAGCTTGAGTTTGGATATTAACTTTCGAGAAATGTTCATACGTTTTTGTAAAATAGTCTTCAACAGCATGCCCTCCTCCTCCGGAGGGATCGTATATACGATAGGTTCATAGTACAAGCTCATCACAAATTCCCGGTTGCCTCCTTATTTGCGGAACACTTTTTTGCTGCGCACATATTCGACATCGGGTACGCCCTGACGGACATTCGCTGTGCGAGCGACGGCAAAGAAATAATCGGAAAGGCGGTTTAAATACCGACGTACCGCCGGATTGATGTCCGTATGTTTACCTAGTGTAACCGCACGGCGTTCTGCGCGTCGGCAAACCGTACGGCATACATGAAGCGTTGAGGATAATGTGTTACCACCTGGTATAATAAAACGCTCCACCTTCGGATTTTCCTCCTGACATGCATCAATCCAACCTTCCAGACGCTCTGCCAGCTCGTCCTTCACCTTATATTTGCTTTCACTGATTTTAACAAATGCCAAATCCGAACCACAATCAAACAGCTCCTGCTGTATTTCTTCCAATTGAGTCCGAATATCCGCAAACTCTTCCCCTTCGGCAAAGCTGATCGCTTGTCCTACAAAGCTGTTCAGCTCGTCAATTGTTCCGTACGCTTCCACACGATCATCATCTTTGGACACTCGACCGCCGATCACAGAAGTTTGTCCTTCATCACCTGTTCTAGTATAGATTCCCATTCCATTTCATCCCCTTTATCATTCCGTAAGTGCTTTCAGCACCTTGATGGCTTCTTCCTTATTGCTTGTACGAGGCGGAACGGTAGCAAATAATGTTTTGGAGTTATATTTTAGCTCCTTAAACATCTTCATCTGCTCCACCGGAATTCCGAACAAATGAGTTTCCTTGCTCACATCTGTTCCTTCTTCCTCCTGCCCCTTCTTCTTAAATACGCCGCCCTCGAACACGCCCCGGGCATACGTCTTCTTGTCAAAAGCATCATCTAACGGCAGATTCGAACCATTCTGTCCATACAGCTTCATGTCCTCTTCTGGCAAAAGAAACAGATCATGCTCCCCGGCCGCATATTCTACAACCAGCTTCTGCTGGTTATACAGCGGACTGACTGAAATCTCAATAGTCGGAGCCTGTTCACCCAGCTTATCCTTAAGCTTTTGTGCCAGCTCCTCACGGATGACTGAAGCATCCCCTTTATCCATAATAAAAATGGAGAAGCTGTCCTTGTCCCGTCCCCCACATCCAGCCAATAATACAAGTGTCAGCATTCCGATGATCCACGGCGATAGCCTTTTTAGCCCCGCTCTCATATGTACGCCCCCTCTTCCATGCCATTAATATATCATAAGTTGTGAACGCAAAAAAAGAAGGCTCGACGGCCTTCTTCTTACATTTGGCTGACTTCACACGGTTAAACCTTGCATTCCGTACCATACAGCTTCATATATTCATTGATTTTCAAATCGAGCTTGCAGCTGATCTCGATGACAAGATCAGAGGTGAAGGACTGCTCTTTCTGAAACGTCCGCATCATCTCATTGCGCAGGAACAAAATTTCATCTTCCAGAGAAATGTCGTATCCTATTGAACTAGACGAATTAAATCCAACATATGACATGAGCATTCCTCCTACAATTGAAAAATTGAACTTCCTGCTATCGATTTCAAATTATAGCATAGAAATTAGAAATAAAAGACTATTTTTTATGAATTACCCATAAAAAAATAATTTTAACCTTCTTTTCTTACTTTTTCTACAAAATGACCAATCCGATCCAGTGCCTCCGTCAGCTGAGCAACAGAAGTCGCGTATGAGCAACGAAGATAGCCTTCGCCTCCCAAACCGAACACATTACCTGGTACAGCCGCAACTTTAGCCTCTGCCAAAAGACGCTGTGCAAATTCATCTGAGCTGAGTCCCGTGCTTTGAATACTAGGGAAAACGTAAAAAGCCCCTCTTGGCTCATGGCACTCCAGGCCGAT
This sequence comes from Paenibacillus sp. CMM36, assembly GCF_053570945.1. Classification (NCBI taxonomy): domain Bacteria; kingdom Bacillati; phylum Bacillota; class Bacilli; order Caryophanales; family Paenibacillaceae; genus Paenibacillus; species Paenibacillus sp. CMM36. The sequence goes on along the minus strand of NZ_JBSEDY010000001.1, from coordinate 454,001 downwards.
TTCCCGAAACCCTTCAACCATCAGACGGCGACGCTGATTATAGGCTTCTACCATACGATCTTTCTCACCCAAACCATTCCGCAACCCTTCCAGTGCCGCAACTTGCCCCATAGAAGGCGCACACATTACGGTGTACTGATGGATTTTGAGCATAGCGGCAATCAGATCGGGATGTCCGCATGTATATCCAATACGCCAACCTGTCATGGCGAAGGCTTTGGAAAAACCACTGACGAGAATTGTACGATCCATCATACCAGGCATAGCCGCAAAACTGACGTGCTTCTCTCCATAATTCAATTCAGCATAAATTTCATCAGAAATGACGATCAAATCATGCTTTTCCACGACTTCGGCAATCGGAAGCCAATCTTCATAAGTCATCGTAGCCCCAGTTGGATTGCTCGGATAGCATAAAATCAGCACCTTGGATTTAGGTGTAATTTTTGCCTCCAGCGCCTCAGCCGTCAGCTTGAATTCATCCTTAGCAAAGGTTTCAATACCTACCGGAATCCCGCCTCCAATTGCAGTGATTGGAGAATATGAAATGTAGCACGGTTCGGGCACGAGAATTTCGTCGCCAGGTACAATTAACGCACGCAAAGCAAGATCAATCGCCTCGCTTCCCCCAACGGTCACGATAATCTCATTTTTAGGATCATAACGGACTTCAAATTGCTCATTCAGATAATCACTGATCGCTTCACGCAGTTCTGGCGTTCCCGCATTAGACGTATAGCTGGTAAAACCTCGCTCTAATGAATAGACACAGGCTTCCCGCATATGCCAAGGGGTTGTAAAATCCGGTTCGCCTACACCAAGGGTAATAATATCCTTGTTGCCACCCACCAAGTCAAAAAACTTACGAATACCCGAAGATGGGATCTCGCGCACCAACGGGGACAAATAGGAACTCATAGCTTTGTTACTGTCGGTAAATGCTTCTGTTTTGAGATTCATCATGATCTTCCTTTACGGCGAAATCATCAGACGATTATCTTCCTGATGGTCCTCAAAGATAATTCCGTCCTGCTTGTATTTTTTAAGCGTAAAATTAGTCTTGGTAGACAAGACCGAATCAATAGGCGACAGTTTCTCCGACACAAAGTTAGCGACCTCACGAAGATTGCGGCCTTCAACCTCTACCAGCAAATCGTATGCTCCGGACATGAGATAGACCGATTTAACTTGCGGATACAAATAAATCCGTTCTGCAATCCCTTCAAAGCCTCTTCCACGCTCGGGTGTAATTTGCACTTCGATCAAAGCGGTAACCTTTTCGTCGTCGACTTTGTCCCAATTAACTACAGCGGCATATTTGACAATCACGTGTTGGTCTTCGAGCTCTTTCATTGAGATGCGTACATCCTGCTCGTCAACCCCCAGCATAGTAGCCAATAGAGTCGGTGTTCTTCTTGCATCTTCTTTTAACAATTCCAGCACTTTTAATTTCAATTCATTCAGCTCTGTCATTCTACATAAGGCCTCCATCGAAAGAGATTACTATACATCATACAATACGCACTTTAAACCTGCAAAGAAAAACCGTCCACTCCGGTAAACCCGGCAGGTGGACGGCTGTTATGGGAATCTGCTTCAAAAACAGAAAATCCCGTTTACATATAATAAGGGTTGTTTTGATGTGTAGACTGGCCTTGCTGGTGCATAGATTGACCATATACTCCCGCGGATGTCGACTTTTGCTGAATGAACTGTTGGCATTCTTGTTGGGTCTTGCGAGCTTCTTGAATCTGTTTGTCCAAATCGATGCGCAGTGCTTTAGTTGGAGTGGCGTACATATTATTTTGGCTCATCAGATGATACAAATCACCTTGCAGACGCAATGTATCATTCGTAAGGTCGGTGAACATCTGACGCACAGACGGACAATTGGATTCTGTCGTCGCCGTTGTGTATTCGCGCACTGTACGTTTCATATCAGCAAGAATGGTATAGAGCAAATCTTCTTCGGGCATAAATGACATATTGTTTTGTGAATACATTCTGTCAAACCTCCTTTATTGGTAAATCCAAATTACTGCTGTGGTTGCATTGGAGCAAGCTGCTGATGCTGTTGAAGAGCATTAGAAAGCAGATTCAAGTGGTGCTCATGAGTTCTTGCCAGTTGTAAACAGGCTTGTTGGATGGCTGGGTGCTGAATAGACGCCGCTGTGGCCGCACATTGTTTGAGTAGTAGTTCTTCATTGGAGATGGAGTCCACGATGTACTCCAGCTCTTTGCCTGACAGGGGTTGCATGTTCGTAGATTGCATAATCTCTGTGCCTCCTTAAAAGTTTTGTTGCACGCTGGTTATCTTGTCCGTTTGGCGAAATACTATGTACACATAAGAAATACTACATATTGCCTATGAGGAGTGCTATTTTATATGGAGTTGATAAGCGGGAATACATATTGGCCGAATACATTGGAGCAGGCGCTGGATTTTCCGCCTTTGGCAGAGGATTTAAATTGTGATGTATTGATCATCGGGGGAGGGATGGGGGGGGCCATCTGCTCCCGGTTATTGGGAGAACGACAGGTAGACACCGTGGTTATTGACAAACGCAAACTGGTAACTGGAAGCTCTTCGGCCAATACTGGCCTGCTGCAATACAGCAATGACAAGACCTTAACCTCTTTCATCAATACGTTTGGTGAAACGAACGGTGTACTGTTTTACCGCATGTGCAAGGATGCACTAGATCAGTTAGATAAGCTGGCTGCCACACTGGATACAGACCCTTCCTTTATTCGGCGAAGCAGCCTGTACTATGCAAGTACACTAGAAGATGTACAGGTGCTTCAGGAAGAGTACAAACAGCTAACCCGGTTTGGATTTCCAGTGGAGTACTGGGATGAGCAACAGGTTGCTGCCCGATTTCCTTTTCGAAAACCGGCAGCCTTGTACACACACGAAGATGCTGAGGTTAATCCATTTTTGTTTGCCCAGGGCCTGCTGCAATCTGCCAACCGTCTCGGTGTTCGCTTATATGAGCATACGGAAGCCAAGCATTTTGAATTCCATGATAATGAGGTCGTTTGTCATACTAACGGTGGAATGATCCGAGCAAAAAAGGTTGTTTTTGCAACAGGTTATGAAACACAAGAGATTAAAACCGATCAGGGAGCCGTTCTGCAAAGCTCTTATGCTATCGCCACCAATCCAATCGGAGATGCTCCCTTGTGGCATGAGCAGTGTCTGATCTGGGAAACGGCCCGTCCTTATCTATATATGCGCTCCACACCGGAAGGACGTATCATTATTGGTGGTTTGGATGAACCTGTATTGGACGCCAACCAACGTGAAATCAGGCTACTACACCAACAACAAAAGCTGCTGCAAGCACTACAGGAGCATTTTCCCAGTGTGCCATTTCAGATCGACTACGCTTGGGCGGCTGTATTCGGCTCCTCTCACGACGGCTTGCCGTATATTGGTCCACATCCGCGTTTTCCAAACTGCTATTTCTTGGAGGGTTACGGGGGAAATGGGACGGTTACGAATATGATGGCCGCACAGCTATTGGCTGATGAACTGACGGGCACACACCGACCTGAAATGGAGCTGTATTCTCTGACCCGTACGACCAAACCCTCGCCAGAAGCAACAAAACCAATGGTTTAACATATGAATACAAAAAGAACCTCCTTTCGCCTATATAAGTGAATTCTGAGGTTCTTTTTGTGTTGAATTTTCCTGTTACTCCGTTTGCTTGCGCCAGCGTTGTGCATGGGAATGAGAATTGCTTCGCTTTGTCTTCTGTTCCATCTTCAGCACATTTCGCATAAAAAACCAGCCGATCACTGGCATTAATGCAAGTCCAATCAACAACCAAATCATCGCTGTAGGAGCCTTGCTGATACTTAGGACGCCCAAGAAAATGAGTGTACCGGTCAACCGGCCTACCATTAAGCACAGTTCACGCAGTACAACCAGTTCCACTCTCTGATTCGCATCTCCTTCACTCGTACCCATTAAATCAAAACTCGCTGAGATCATAGGAATTAAATACAAGGGCAGGAATATAGCGGTGCCGATCCCCATAATCAGTAGCGTGATATACTCCATACGCCACAATAATGGTAACAGCGCAATCACCAACAATACAGCACCCAACAGCATACCAGCCGAGCGATAGTGTGGCTTGAGCCATTTTCCGACAGCCCAAAAGCTGAAAAATGAAACCGCCGAGGTGATAAGTGAAAACTGTGCCAGCTTCCATTCCTGTTGAGTAGCTACATACACGAGCAGCGTAATCAGGAAGGCAAAAACCCCTTCACGGATGCCCTGGGTAACAAGCGATAACGACAAGGGACGCCACATGCTCCCTTTTTGTGACAATCGTTGCTTAGGCTCCTTCCAATTGTAGTTTCCTGTCGGCTTACGCTTGCGAAGAAAGAAACTAAGTACCACTCCTACGACATAAAAAGCTAAGGAAATACTGAATATTACTCGATAACCCGCATCATCCTCCATACGAGCAATAATCCAACCAGACAGCCAAGGACCCACGATACCGGAAAACGAACCCAGCAGACCGACCCATCCGTTAAAATGATCGCGACTTGCCTGATCTGTGACTTCGAAAAAAATGACATTAAACGCCAGCCAGAATAAACCTAATGCTGCACCCAATAACATTCCGAGCGGCCATATGTAGTTTACAGCCTGCGGTCCCGTATATAACACGATTAAATAAAACAGACCGGACAGTGCTGTCCCCACGCGCAGGGCATTCATTTTGTTATGTTCCTTGACCCATTTCCCAGCCACCCAGACCATAATTCCCAGCGCAATTTGTTGGCTGACATTAAACCAGCCAATCATCGCGTAATCCTGCCTGCTCTTCCATAAATATACGTTGAGAAATGTGCCTGACAATGCTGCTGCAAACACAAACAATCCATTCAAGCTTAATAGCAGAATGGATTGTCCGTTCAGGTTTGATTTCAATGCAGTTCCCCCTAACCGAAAAATCACCAATCAGCTTATTTCAAGCCAGCTTGTTCAAAGATTTCTTCGATTAAGATGCCCGTATTAAGCTTGGGCCTATCCGGGGGATTGCTATTTAATTGTTGGAAATACCGCTGAGCTTCTCCAGCATCCGCAGTCGGTCATTCTCTGACAATGTGTGCTGGACATGAAAACAGCTAGGACAAACATAAACATTCAAGACGAATGGCAAGTCCAGAACAGGTTTGCCAAGTGCTGGCGACATCGACGGTTCAAAACCTTCTCTGGTTACGGTTTGCGAACCCGCATGCAGCATGTACTCTCCACATTGGGAACATTCAAGAACCTCATCTTGTCTGTCGAGTATTTGTTCAGCACCTTGTTCATAAGCCATCAGATCCGCACCGCTTTCTTCAAATTTTTGCAAAGTATGCAGAACAGGTAGCTTATGCAGCTCATTATCCTGCAACAACGGTGCATCAACCGGTTTTTCAACTACGATTTCATCCTCTGCCTCATATAAAATATCCTGCTCTTCATCATCACCGAGCTGAATACTCAATGTACGATAACCCTTCAGGTCTTCTTTTCCATGAGCGTGAGGCGCCGGGGTTACAGAAGTCACATGATCATGTTTCGTCTCTTCATGTCCATGCTCACCGGCATGTCTATGAACAGGTGGAGAAACAGACTCATCTTCATCATCATCAGTGATGTCAGAGTACCCTTTCAGATCATTATGGCAATAGGGACACTCTTCCTCAGGGCCCAATTCTTCATCCCAAATAATTTCCATGTTACACCATGGACAAATAGTCATTTCCAAGCTTTATCATCCTTCCGTTCCAAGCGTATACCAAGCTCTAGTATACAGGATGTGTCAAGTTACACTGGCACCGATCACATAAGATAACGATATTGAAATAATCATGGAGAACAAGCCGACAGCACGGTTATCCTCTTTAATCTGTTGATCGATAGAAAATACCGGTGTCAGAAACTCAAAAAGAAAGTACGCCGCAAGTAGCAGTAAAAAGCCAACGAACGACCAAATCATCGTATCGTACACGCTCGATTTGGCTTCCATTGCAAAGCGGAGCACGTTGCAAATACCGAATATTTTCCCTCCCGTAGCCATGGCTACTGAAACATTGCCGCGCTTGATCTCTTCCCAGCATTTATAGCGGGTTACCAGCTCAAAACACGACAAAAATACAATTAGCTCCAGCACCGCCACCGAGAAATAACCCAGCATCATCCCCAACGGATGTGACAGCAATTCATCAATCGCCATCTTCACTTCGTCCCTCCCGTTCTACCAAGCGTTCCCGAGCAAAGCCGGCAACCCATAGCTATTCCAATTCAGCAACGGTTACGCCTGTGCCGCCTTCATTGTAATTACCGATACGGTAGCTTTTCACATGTTTATGCTTGCGGAGGTACTCCTGAATACCGGTTCTCAGAATACCCGTACCTTTGCCATGAATAATGTGTACCTGACCCAGATTGGCCAGAAACGCTTCATCCATGAAGCGGTCCACTTCCATCAAGGCTTCCTCCACGTTCGCCCCCCGAAGATCAAGTTCACTTCGTACGTTATCATCCCGTGTCCGTTTAACGCCAGTGACTGGTTTTTGAACTCTTGGAGTCGTTGTTTGGGCAGGTTGCAGTAGTTCCAGATCATCCAGACTGACCTTCATCTTCATGATCCCCAATTGAACCACAGCTTCCTTGGTACCGGACAGTTCAACCACGTGGCCTTTTTTATTCAGACTGTGAACGGATACTTCATCGCCAGCCATGATAGAACGAGTACGCGTAGCGGCCGGGCGTTTGACAGTACTTTTCTTGCGTTGCTTCGGTTCAGCCTCATCCAGTTCTCTGCGAGCTGCAATCAGCTTGTGCTCCTTAACCGAAGCCCCTTCTTCCTGAGCCAATTTACGCAAATCAGTAATGATTTTCTCAGCTTCGCTACGAGCCTTATCCACGAGAACTCTTGCTTCATCCTCAGCTTTTTCCAGCATACGGTCCCGTTGGGACTCCAGCTTATCCAGCTCCATCTGATGACGGCTACGCAATGCTTCCATTTCTTTACGCAACTGCTCCGCTTTTTCCCGTTCTTGCTCAGCTGTCAAACGGTTCTGCTCCAGTGACGCAATCATGTGCTCAACGCGCTGGTCTTCTTCTGTTACCTCACCACGGGCATAGTCTAAAATGCGCCCTGGCAATCCCAATCGCTCGGCAATGGCAAATGCGTTACTTCGTCCGGGGACACCGACCAGAAGGCGGTAAGTCGGGCTTAAGGTAGCGACATCAAACTCCATGCTTGCATTAATAATTCCTTTACGCTCATAGGCATACGCCTTCAATTCACTATAGTGAGTCGTCGCAACCATACGGCAACCCATGGCATGTATATGCTCCAAAATGGACACAGCCAAAGCCGAACCTTCCGCGGGGTCCGTTCCTGCCCCCACTTCGTCAAGCAATACAAGACTTTTGGGCGTCATATTTTTCAGGATGCTAATGATATTGGTCATGTGACTGGAAAATGTACTTAAGTTTTGCTCAATGCTCTGCTCGTCACCAATATCAGCATAGATTGCATCAAATACACACAGCTGGCTTTCATCCTCAACAGGTACAAACAGTCCAGACATCGCCATCAAACTAAGCAGGCCAATGGTTTTCAGGGTAACGGTTTTCCCCCCTGTGTTCGGTCCGGTAACGATAATGGAGGTGTATGAATTGCCCAGCTCCACATCTATGGGAACGACCTGCTCCAACGGAATTAGAGGATGTCTGCCTTTTTTCAGCTTCAAGTACCCTCGGTCATTCATTAAAGGCAAGGTTGCCTTCATTTCACGGGCGAGACGCGCTTTTGCAAAAATAAAATCAAGATTGCCCAAAATGTCCACATCATACAGCAACATATCCGCTTGTTCTGCGACAAGTGCGGTCAGCTTTTGTAAAATGACTTCAATTTCACGCTCTTCTCTCAGCCTTGTTTCCCTCAGCTTATTGTTCATGGCTACGATAGATTCAGGCTCGATAAACAATGTTGCACCTGACCCGGATTGATCATGAACAATTCCGCCAAAATAAGAACGGTATTCGGCCTTAACCGGGATCACAAACCGATCTCCACGAATCGTAATCAACTGATCTTGAAGCATTTTGGATACAGTTGAGGAACGAATCATGGAATCCAGCTTCTCACGAATACGCACTTCTCCCGAGCGTAGCTCCCGACGGATTTGTGAAAGCTCTGTGCTGGCAGAATCCAACACTTCTGCATTTTCGTCAATACAGCCTTTGATGGAGTTTTCTAAACCTCTCTGCTCCGAAAGCTGCTCACTCCAATACAGCAATGTTTCGACAGGATTTTCTTCATGCAAACTTGTCACGTATACTTGTATACGGCGTGCGGCCTGAACCGTTGTCCGAATGCCAAGCAACTCATGCGGGCTTAATGTTCCACCAATACGGGCACGCTTCACCGCCGGAGTGATATCCACTACTCCGTTAAATGAAGGCACTCCTTTGAGGCGATCAGCAGCATAGGCCTCATCCGTACCTTTCAGCATTTTCTTGATATGCTCCAAATCATCGCTGGGCTGTAGCTGAAGGGCTGTCTGTTGTCCCGTTGCCGTTTGGGCATAGTGACTTAGTTTATTTAGAATTTTTTGATATTCAAGGGTTTTGAAAATTTTAGAGTCCAACTTCACTACTCCTTTCACTTATATCTATATTATACCGAAAGCAGCAAACTTACGCTATTTGCCAACTCTGTTTTACACATAAGAAAGCTCTTCATGCCACACACTAACCTTTGTCTAACCCTGATTCAAAAAACAAAGGAGGTTATTCCGTGAGCATTCTCGGGCACATTGTACGTTTCATCGTTGCCGCTCTGGTGCTGATGGTCGTAAGCTGGATCGTTCCCGGATTTAGTGTAGGCGGCTTTTGGAGCGCGCTGATCCTAGCCATTGTCATTGCCTTGATTGGCTATATCGTCGAGGCGGTGTTTGGTCGACGCGTCTCCCCATTTGGACGCGGTATCGTAGGTTTTCTTGTGAGCGCTCTGGTGATCTGGGTCGCTCAATATGTCGTCGCTCATGTCAGTGTTTCCGTTCTGGGCGCATTGCTCGCTGCATTGGTTATCGGGATTATCGACCTGTTCATTCCGGTATCGACACCGTTTGAAGCCGGTCGCAAAAACGGGAATTAATTTCAGTAATCGCTTCTGGCAAAGCTGTCCCGAAGCAGAATTCATCTGCCAAAGGACAGCTTTTTGTCATTTACACCTCTGAGTGGATACAATAAACAAACAATCCCCGGCGATGAGCAGCCGGGGATTGCCTTACATGTATAATCCGTATCTACTGATCCTGTTCGATAAGTTCAATCCATTCATTATACTCAGTTTGAAGCTTGGTGTATTCTTCCTGTAATTGACGTAATTCCGTAGAAATCTTCTCCGTATTTTCCCGATCTACGTTCTGTTGTACTTGCAACAGACGAAGCTGATGCGCCGCCATTTCATATTTTTGACCCACTTCGTCCAATTCAGACTGCAAGGCCATTCGTTCCTGCTCTATGGACTGCTGTTCAGCCTTCGCCGTTTTGGCAGTTTCAACAGCCAAACGAATCTCCTCCTGAAGCTGTTCCTTTTGTTGAACCGTTACCGCTATTTCCCGCTCCCAAGAAGCAAATTCTTCCTTACGGGCAGCATCTTCAGCTTCCAAACGTTCCGCTTCAGCCTTCAACTGATCGTATTTAAGCTGCCATTCCAGGGATTCTTCCTCAGCACGTTCCAGTTCACTCCGCCGTTCTCGATTTTCCTTCTGGAGCTGCTTGATATTTTGCTCCAGCTGTCCAGCTCGGCTCTTCATGCTTCCATATTGCTCCTGAAGCGATTGATACGCCTTAGTTCCCTCTTGCTCTCGGACTTTGGCTTTCTCAAGCTCATCCTGCACGCGAATCAGCTCAGGTGAAAGCTCCTTGATTCTCGCTTCGAGTTGAACTAGCCGTTGCTGTTGTGAAGCAAATTTATCATTAATAGCTTCGAGCTCAGCCGCTGCGTGCTGTAATTGCACTTGTATTTCTTCCTTCTGCTCACGTGCTTCCAGCAGGGAGAGCTCCAGTTCATCAACTGCCACCTGGCGTTCTTCTGCAAGCTTCTTCCATGACTTCTCGCTTTCAGCTAGCGTAGCCAGCTCACTTTGTAGCTTGCGAGAAGATACGTGAGCTTGCTCCAACAGCTTCTGCATCCGCCGCTGTTCTTCCTCCAGCTTAGACGTCTGCTGCTGCTTAGCCTTGGCTTCAGCTTCTAATTGATCATATCGACTTTGCAATTCTTCACGTGCAAGCGTATCTACCTGCTCTCGCTCTATCGCAGCCTGTCGCTGTGTTTCCAGCACAGACTCCAGCTCGGACTGTTGTTCCTTCAGTACTCTTGCTTGCTCTTGAGCCTCTCCCAGACGAGAAGAAAGCTCTGTACTGCCTGCCTGTACTTGTTCTAATTGTTCCTGAAGCTCCTCGACCCGAATCTCCTGCTCCAGTGCGGCTTCATCAGCTCGTTTCTGCGCTTCCTGATGCTGGAGCTTTTCCTCATTCAACGCCAATTCAGCCTGTTTACGTTCCTGCTCCAGCTGCTCATTCAGTCCGGAACACTTGGTTTGCCATTCGCTTACCTTCTTGCTATGCTCTTGCTGCAAAGCAGATCGCAGCTTGTCCAGTTCTGTGCGCTTTTGCTCCTGATGAGTCTTCTCTGCAGCTGACAGCTTGGCTTCTGCCTGTTTAGCCGCTTCAGATACTTCCTTCTTCATCTGCTCTTCTATCTGCCGGATACGCGCATTGGCCGCCTCCTGCTGCTCTTTCAGCTTGCGAGAAGCTTCTTGACGGGACTCCTCCAGTTCACGTTTAGCTTGTTTTTGTCCATTTTCAAGTTCAGCCGCCTTTTTCTCCTGCTGTTCCAGCTTTGCCCTCAATTGGGCAATCTCCTTGGCTGATACAGATTCGGTTTCCATCAGCTTCTTCTGCGTTGCTTCCTTTTCTTCCTTCAGTTGAATAAGAGATTGATGCATATCTGTATTTTTCTGCTGTTGTTCCCCTAGAGCTGTCTGGAGTTGCGCCAGATCTCCCCGGAGCTCTGCTCGTTCCGCTGCTAAGCGGTTCATATGACTCTGAATTTCCTGGATTTGTACAGCTTCTTCTGCCATATGAACCGCAGCCAGCACGGCAATTCGGGGCATATCCAGACGCGAATGAGCTTGAGAAATGCTGTGCATACGCTCATCCACGTAATTGGCAACCTGCTTCATATAATCGGTATTGCTGCCGACGAGTTTATAAGAAGTACCGTAGATCTCTACAGTGACGCGAGTACGATCTGGTGTAGTCACAATTATGCCCTCCTTCAATACTACTGTATGTTGATTCTAAGGTGTGTCCGGTACTATGGTAACCCGCCTTCCGTGAAGCGTTCAACCTTATTAGTCCGGCTTCCCCGCAGCGGGTAATTATCAGAGTAAGAGAGCTTCTATGATGATAGGCCAAAAAGCCGTATCGAACCTCTGTCACTAAGATTCGATACGGCTTCCCGCATTTCCTGCTACTTTCTCAATTCCGCTCCAAAAGTTTGTTCCAGAGACGTAACGACAGGAGTATGCGCCGCATTGATCTCTTCATCCGTCAACGTATGTTCCCAGTGACGATAGGTCAGAGAGATAGCTACGCTCTTCTTATCTTCACCAAGCTTACTGCCTGTAAATACATCAAACACTCGTGCATCCTGCAACAGCTCTCCGCCTGCAGCGTGAATAACACGAAGCAGTTCGCCTGCCTCAACGTCTTTATTGACCACGAGGGCAATGTCACGTTCCACGGATGGGAAGCGAGCCAGCTCTCTGAACTGAATATGAGAGTTTGCGTGTTCAATGACCTGTTGCAACGCAATTTCTGCAACATACGTATCGTTCAGCCCATAAGATTGTTGGAGCTCCGGATGAATCTGCCCAAGGGTACCGATCCGTTGAGAGCTTCCATTCACATCCAGCCATACCGAAGCGGAACGGCCCGGGTGGTAGCTTTGCGGTTGGTCAGCGACATAACGAATGCTGGCACTCAATCCGAAATAGTCAAACACCGTTTCAAGCGCGCCTTTAATATCAAAGAAATCAACCTTTTCAGCACCAATATTCCATTGTTTTTCACGGCGTACCCCAGTCAACAACAGACTCAGCACTTGAATTTCCTGCGGCTGGCGGGTTAATGTTTGTTCCTCTGTATAAAATACTGTTCCCATCTCGAAAATCGCCAGATTGTCTTGCTTCCGGTTCATGTTATACACCGCTGTATCCAGCATCTGCGGAATGATACTCGTACGCAAAACACTACGGTCTTCGCTCATAGGCATAGCCAAACGTACCGGATGGCTGCCTTCTGTCAGGGCATTAAATAACCCCGTACTTTGCGGATGTACAAAAGAGTAGCTGATCGTCTCCTGCCAGCCACCATGAGCCAGCAATCTGCGCAGGGAGCGGCGCAATGATTGTGATGCTGTCAAAGCTCCCGGAGTTGTAGGACCTTCAATCGGCGTGGTCGGGATATTGTCGTAACCATACAGACGAGCAACCTCTTCGATTAAGTCCACGTCAATGGTGATATCTCCACGGCGTGTAGGAACTTGAACTTCCAGTACCCCTTGCTCTGCGTCGCCACATCCGAAATGAAGTCTACCGAAAATCGTTTTCACCTCAAGCAGCGACAGTTCGGTTCCCAAATATCGGTTTATCTTATCTAGCGACAGCTTGATAATGCGGTTTTCAGCTTTTGCAGACGCAGATTCTACGATGCCCTGGTGTACAGTGCCTCCTGCATAACGCTGAATCAGCGCAGCTGCACGATTCACAGCAGGCACAACAGCGCCTGGATCAACCTCTTTTTCAAAACGCAGACTTGCTTCTGAACGCAGTCCAAGTTGACGAGACGTTTTGCGAACTGTACCGCCGTCAAACTTCGCAGATTCCAGCGCAATGCTGACCGTCGCATCCGTAACCTCGGAGTTGGCTCCACCCATCACGCCTGCCAATGCTATTGGTTTCACACCGTCTGTAATCAGCAGCATATGCGGCTCCAGCTTACGCTCCTGATCATCAAGTGTAATCAATGTTTCGCCTGCACGAGCGAGTCGAACTTCAATATTTCCATTTTCCAGCTTATCCGCATCAAAAGCATGCAACGGCTGACCGTATTCCAGCATGACGTAGTTCGTAATATCTACGATGTTGTTGATGGGACGAACACCTGCCGCCATCAGACGGTTTTGAATCCATAATGGGGAAACCCCCACTTTTACACCTGTAATATAACGGGCCGCGTAGTGCGTACACAGTTCAGGAGTATCTACCTTCACAGACAGATGATCTGCCGCTGCATCGCTAATTTCCACCAGATCCTTAGCCGGATCAGCCAGAGAAATATCACGTCCCAGAATCGCACTCACTTCATATGCTGCTCCGTGCATGCTCAGGCAATCCGAACGATTGGGTGTCAGATCAAAATCCAGCACCTGATCATCCAGCGCCAGCAGCTTCGTAATTGACATACCAATTTCAGCATCCTCAGGCAGCACCAAAATACCTTCTTGCAATTCCTTTGGAAGCAGCTTGTCATTCATGCCCAGTTCTTTGGCCGAGCAGATCATACCCATGGATACAACACCACGTAGCTTGGCCTTTTTAATGTGGAAATCTCCCGGCAACTTGGCACCTACAACTGCAACAGGAACCTTTTGACCTGCATCCACGTTTTTGGCACCACACACGATTTGCAGATCTTCCTCTTGACCTGCATCGACAATACATACATTCAGCTTATCAGCATCTGGATGCTTTTCCTTGCTTTTAACATAGCCGACAACGACGCCAGTAATCCCTTGATTGCGCTGCTCGACCTCATCAATTTCTATGCCCGAACGGGTGATTTTCTCTGCTAGATCCTCCGCGCTTACCTGATCCAGCGATACATACTCGGACAGCCACTCGAATGATACTTTCATATGGGTTCACTTCCCTTGATATAGTTGTTTATTGACGCGCAAACTGTTTCAGGAACGACAGGTCACTGTTATAAAAATGACGAATATCGTCGATACCGTATTTCAATATAGCAATCCGCTCTACACCCATACCGAATGCAAAGCCGCTATACACCTCGGGATCAAAACCGCCCATCTCCAGCACTTTCGGATGGACCATGCCACAGCCTAAAATTTCAATCCATACGCGTTCGCCATTTTTCTTCACAAAAGTCACGTCTACTTCAGCACTCGGCTCTGTGAATGGAAAGAAGCTTGGGCGCAAACGGATTTCGGTCGATTCTCCGAACATTTCGCGTGCAAATTGAAGTAAGGTTCCTTTCAAATCACTCATGCGAATGTCTTTTCCAATAACAAGCCCTTCAATCTGGTGGAATTGAAAAGAATGCGTTGCATCGTCATCATCACGCCGGAATACTGTACCCGGACAGATAACCTTAATAGGTGTTTCGTCCTTCATCGCCTCCATCGCGCGAATCTGAACTGGTGACGTATGAGTACGCATCAACAGATCCTCGGTCAGATAAAATGAATCCTGCATATCGCGTGCCGGGTGATTTTTAGGCAGATTCAATGCTTCGAAGTTATAATAATCCGTCTCTGCCTGTGGACCCTCAGCCACTCGATAGCCCATACCTGTAAAGATATCCTCGATTTGCTCAATCACTTTGTTGAGCGGGTGCAGTCCACCTTGCGGCAACGCGCGTCCAGGCAGCGTAACGTCGATCTTTTCCGCTTGCAAACGCTCATTCGTTTCCGCTTTCGTGAACTCGTCCTGCTTACGGTTAACGACTTCTTCAATCGCCTCGCGCACCTCATTGGCGACCTGTCCAACAACCGGACGCTCTTCCGCGCTCAGCTTGCCCATACCGCGCAAAATTTCAGTCAGTGCGCCCTTTTTCCCCGAGTATTTGACCCGTAGATCAGCCAGCTCCTTGGGTGTTGCCACCTTCTCCAATACTTCCAGTGCTTCTTCCTTCAAGGCCAGCAAATGTTCCTTCATTTGGATGGTTTCGCTCATCGCCTGTTCAGTCCCCTTTCTTCATATCCAGCTTTTCAGACAACAAAAAAAGGTCTTTTCTCCCGGTAAGGGACGAAAAGACCGTGGTACCACCCTCGTTAGACAATAAGCTCAGCTCACCCGGCGTTCTGCCTTACGGCACTAGTTACAGGTGATTGTTTATGCTGTGCATCATCGTCTCGCTCTGCACGTTGTAACGGTCGTGAACCGGTATCCCCTACTTGCACATTCGCCATTCACATGGCGCCTGAGGTTCAAGGAACTGCTCCGGAGCGAACTTCAACAGCCCAGTATTTGCAGAAACGCTCTCAATCCTACGACGCTTCCTCCCTGTTCAATCGGACACTGTCTACTCTTCTCCATCAAGACATTTTCAAAAATTCGAACTATTGTTCATTATTATATGCAAACTACCGCGCTTTGGCAAGCAGGGCATACGTTTCATTCCTTTAGATATCGAGATCATCCAACCGCTCCAGATTTGCACGAATGCGCCTAATTTCGCTCAACAACTTCTCATTTTCGTCATTCGTGCCCGTCATTCCCATCAACTCTGTAAGACGCAATTGTAATCGAAGCCGTTCCTCACGCCGTTCCTGATCTTCTGGCTCCCGTTGACGGCTCTGCTCATCTTCCTGCTTTTCGTCGGCTGTCCCCTCATAAATTTCATATCCGCCTCCCGGCTTCATATCCAGTAACCGAGTTGCCGTGCACCTCACCAGCTCCCGATCATGTGAGACGAGCACCAGTGCTCCATCATAGTTGCGTAAAGAATCCTCTACAATTTCACGGGTTTCAATGTCAAAATAATTCGTCGGTTCATCCAGCACCAGCAGGTTGGCTCCACTAAAGTACAGACGCAGAAAAGCTACCCTGCATTTTTCTCCCATACTGAGTGTCCCGATCCTTTTAAACACGTCCTCTTTCGCAAAAAGAAAGCAGCCCAACACTGTTCTCGCTTCTGTTTGAGTCATCGCCGGGAGTGCAAGCAGACTGTTCAGCAACGTTTGATCCTCTGGAAGCTGCTCCAGCTCCTGTGAAAAATATCCGATGTTTAACTGTGGGTTGGCTGTGATCTTTCCTGACTGCGGTTCCAGTTGACCCGTTAATAACCGAAGCAGCGTTGTCTTGCCAATTCCATTCGGTCCCCGAACAGCGAGACGGTCTCCACGTACAATGTTCAAGTTGAGACCCTCTACAATGACACGGTCGTCGTAATTAAAACCAACCTTCTCAGCACGCAGCAAATATTTTGCCTGAAACCCGTTGTCACTTAATTTCATGTGCAAAGACGCAGCCTCACACGGTTGCTCTACCCTGTTAGCCTCCAGTCGCTCCAGTTCTTTTTCTTTCGCATGATAACGGGAGATATTTTTTTTAGCCTTGGCCTTATAGAAGCTCTGTGTAATAGCCACTTCGACTTTGGATGCGCTACGATGTGCCTGGTGAAACCATTCCCTGTAATTTCGAATCGTTTCCTCCAGCGCCTGTTTCGCCAGCTCCTGCTTTCGATAGCTGGCTTCCTGCTCTCGCAGTTCCCGCTCCTTTTGCGCTTTATATTCCTTATAGCCGCCTTTATAGCGCCCAATACCCGTTGATGCAAGCTCAACTATACTCGTAGCCACTCGATCCAAAAAGGCTCTGTCATGCGATACAAACAGCAGCGTTCCCGGATACGTGGACAGCCACTGCTCCAGCCAAAGCAAGCTTTCGGCATCCAAATGGTTGGTCGGCTCATCCAGCACCAGCAGCCTCGGCTGCCTGACCATCAGTCCGGCTAACCGCACTCTCGTCTTCTGTCCGCCACTCAGGTCACCATAAGCAATGGACCACGTCTGGGCAGGCATTCCCATTCGAGTGAGCGCCTTTTCCACCTCAGACTCCCAGGCAAAGCCTTGCAGGTGTTCGTATTCATCCATCAGCTCGCCGTAACGCTCCAGATGATGCTCCATATCCTTCCCAGCATCGGCTAGGTCAGCTTCCAGCTGTCCCAACGCTTGCTTGAGGAGCCAATGCCGAGGGCTGGCCTGCTGTGCGGCCTCCAGTGCGGTTCGAGACCCATCCACCGTATCCTGCTGCTTCAGCCAGCCCCGCTCTTCCAGTGGCAAATCATGCTCTACTTGACCAGAGGTTGGCACTTCATCTCCCAGCAATATTCGCAATAACGTCGTTTTACCTGCTCCATTTCTTCCAAACAGTGCGAGCCGTTCTCCTTCCATCACATCCAACGACACATTCTCAAATAAAGATGTCCCGTTCCAATCCTTTACTACATTGCGAATACGCAAAATCGTTCTCATACCGATCATCCTTTCCCAGCCCGGTTTTTTGACCCCGGAAGCAATAAAAAAAGCCGCAGAAGGCTGCGGCTTGCATACAAGGAATATAGAATGACTGTTATGAATCGTTTCAGAACATACGCTTATGAAAAATAACACCGTAAACGAATAAGCCAAATCCCGTTCCGGAATAAACGCATACGTCCCTACATTCATTTTCAGACACACTTCTCCCGTTGCAGCTTACAGCCGCCTGCCAGTAACTGTGCAGTTAAGTGGGAAAATCAGTGTGCTTACTTCATCGGACGTATGGTTACCTTCCTTTTCATGGGATAATTACTTGCGGTTAGTATAGCAGATCACAACACATTTGCAAATAACCCTCGTTATTTTCCAAATACCAAAGTTGTATTCGACGAGCCTGCATATTTCGTTACAAACTCTTTAGTATATTCAGGAGTCTGAACTTGATAGCTATAGTTCTTGCTTGGATTCCAGTTGGTTACACGCGATTTTTGATTGTTGATGGTGGGAAAACTCCCTACATCTTTAAACTCGCCATTGCCTTTATCATCAAGAATACCGCCCTTTTCACTACCTTTTCCAAAGTAGTTGTACTCAGAATAGATTCTTGCATTCGTAGCAATGGTATAAGCAAGCTGAAAATTATTAATATAATTATTTTTAACATGGAAATATCCATATCTCATGAGTCCTGGACCACGTACAAGTAAGTTTTCAAAATAATTATTAGCGATCGTGATATGGGGCATGCCATCATAATTTTTATTGCCATCATCAGGATATCCCAAAATGAGACCATATTTATGATTAGCAAATTTGGAGTTACTAATGGTTACATAATCAGCCGATTGGCCTATGTACAAAAGTTTGTCCAGATCCGAGCCATTTGCATTATAACTGTGACCTGCAAACGTAACATGATCAATCCAATAATTTGTGCCCGCAGTAAGATAAAGTTGGATGTCATCGTTACCGTTAATGTTGGCACTGTGCTCAAAAGTTAAATTTTGAAAGATCACATTTCCCGAATTATTTGTTGTTTTCAAATGAATGTTAACCAGTTTGTTTTGCGCATAAGAACCAATGAGCGATTTGTTAGTACCAATGTTGACCACGGTTTTAGAGGAGGCAGAGATATTTTTTTCGATGACCAGAATTTTAGGAGTTGAATCCCCTAACTGGTTTTTCAAATCGTTTAGATTATTGATATAGATAATCTGACCGCCTTTTCCCCCTGTTGTGGCAGGCTTAGTAGCTCCATTTTCACTTTTAGCCTGTCCGGTAAAACCAGTCATTCCATTCGTCGACGTATTCGGAAAATCAGCAGCGGCGAACGTAGAACTTGCAGGGAAAGTAAGCAGCACCAAAGTTAATGCTAAAAACAGAAAAGAAATTTTCCTCATTGCAGCTACACCATCCTTTTTTAAGTTAAATCCCAACAATGCGACTATACTTATTTTTTAGTAAATGGTAAATAGTTCTTTTTATCTGTTTATTTATAGCATATAAGCTAAATGTTTTATATTTTATTTTGTGTGGCAATGTAAAAATAGTTCGTAAGAACGCAAAAAGCCGTGATACCCCATTGGCACCCCGGCTATAATGTATTTATCTACTCCAAACAAAACAAAAACCCTTGCGTCACAAGGGTTTCGAACTTCTTAAAATAGTAAGCGGGTGATGGGAATCGAACCCACGCTATCAGCTTGGAAGGCTGAAGTTCTACCATTGAACTACACCCGCATTTTATAATATCTCGATTCTTATGTATGGCACGCTTAACCTATCGTCAACCAGCTGAATCAGGATGTTATTTAGTATAACTTACCTTTCAGCAAAATGCAAGTATACTACATACTATCCTGAGCCAGCCAATTCATAGGTTCACGTAAAAACAATTTTTCAAAGATTTCTGCCGGAATGGGGCGACTAAAATAATACCCCTGACCCTCATGACAATCTTGTGCCTGCAAAAAATGAAGCTGCTCCTCATTTTCTACCCCTTCAGCCGTAACCTTCAGCTTCAAATGGTGAGCCATGGAGGCAATAGTAGATACAATTGCTGCATTTTTGCTGTCGACCAGTACCTCATTTACAAAGGAACGATCAATTTTTAGACGATCAATCGGGAGATTCTTCAAATAATGCAATGAGCTATAGCCAGTTCCAAAATCATCAATACTGATTGCGACACCAATAGCCTTTATTTTTTTTTAACTGTTCAAAGGCTCGATCCTTATCAAAGGTCATACTCTCGGTAATCTCCAGCTCTAGATAGCGTGCTTCAAGTTCCGTATAGGTCAAAATGCCCCGAATTACATCCACCAGCTTTTTTTGCTGAAATTGGCGCATGGATAAATTGACCGAAATCGGGATTGGTGGGTACCCAAGCTCCTGCCAATGCTTATTTTGCAGACAGGCCTCCCGTAACACCCATTCCCCCAAGGGCACAATTAAACCACTTTCTTCAGCCACCGGAATAAAATCGCCTGGCATCACCATCCCACGATGAGGATGATTCCAACGCACCAGCGCCTCCAAACTCGTTAGCTCGCCACTTTGCAGGTGGACACGAGGTTGATACACCAATGAAAATTCCTCATTTTCAAGCGCTCGCCGCAGATCATTTTCCAGCTGGAGTCTTTCATGCGCTCGCATCTGCATCGAACTAGCATACCGCTGAAAATTCACTCCCTGCTCTTTAGCACTATGTACAGCCGTATCCGCCTGCTGAATAAGCTGTTCACTCTGATTCGCATCCAACGGGTACAAAGCTATACCAACGCTCACCGTCACATGATAAGACTCACCATCAATATCGAAAGGCAGATCGAACAGCTTCACCATATCATCAATACGACTTCTCATAGCATCTGTATCTTCGTATCCCGTTAGAAGAAAGGCAAATTCATCTCCGCCCATGCTAAAGACAGCTTCCCCTTCATGGCTAAAATGCCCCAAGCGTTCGCCTACTGCATACAGCAAATAATTTCCTGCCATATGTCCAAGCGAATCATTAATCGCCTTGAAACGATCAATATTTAGAACTAAAAGTGCTACTGTCTCATCCGATTTCAATGATTTGCGCAATATTTTATCTAAACGTTGGGAAAGGCGGCGACGATTGGGGAGTCCTGTTATATCATCATTATAAGCAATGTGATTAAACTCAGATTCTGCTGCCTGCTTTTCACGATAAGGAACCAGAACCATCAACCGGACCAGCCCGCTCAACATGTTATAGAATGCTATCGCGTTGGTCAAAAGTCCCAATAGGTGATTAATATCGCTCATTTGCTCAGAAAATAAATAGAACAACTGACTCACAACACACAGTCCAATTCCACGAACCATAAGCAACATGCCCAACTCCGCCGGGCGGACTTTCCGATATTTTCGCACCCCGAAAATAAAAGTGAACACAAGTAGTAACATGACAGCCAGATTTAACGTCCAGCCCAGGTTGCCTATTTCGTATCGTATACGTAGATCCGGTAAGCCTGCACCAAATATCTTAATAACTCCTAGAATCAGCAAAGTGCAGCCTATCCCTGCCCACAAAGCCACTGTCTTGTATTCAGACTTCGTCTTGCTAAACGGGAGGAAACAAACACATAAGAGCAAGACAGAAGTAAAGGCACGATTTACAAACAGCAGCCATAACGAAATGCCCGGAGACAAAGCAAAGTCCGTCAGGCTTACGAAACTAAACGAAACAATATGAACAAGGTAAAGCAGACCAGCCACCAAAAACGTCGGGGCAATAAGAAGTCTCTGCAAGGATAACTGTTCCAGTAAAACGGACCAGGATTGATAAAAAATAGAAAAACAAATCGCAGCACAGGCAAACCCTATGATCGGATATAACAAGAAAAAAACATTATGGGAGTATATCTTATTCAAAGTTACGTGAAATAACTGAACCAAGACAAACAAAACTATCGCAGCAATGCCGATACCTATCGTTTTTTTTACTTCCAGCCGTATACTCATTCAGCCTCTTCAGCCCCCTGCATATCGGAGATTCCGATCATCTAAGACGTTTGACAGCTTTGGAAGCCGTTGTTTAAGTCTATAGTATCAAAAATAATGTTGTATTCTGGTATATAATAGCATTTAATCTGTGAAAGGTGAATCATTTTTTTGTCTTAAATTCATGAATTCATTTTCGCATTTACGCAAATAACCGAGCTTACAGCACCAAAAAAGCGCATCATCTTGTCAGATTATGCGCTTCAGATAACCTTTTCCAAAAAGGTGATACCTATACCCCAACGCTGCACAACATAAAAGAAATAGTATGTACAGGACCCCTCTGCGAAAACCTCCCCATATTAAACTACAGGAAGCGTGATTTTGAATTGTGTGCCACTTCCATGTTTACTGTCTACATGTATGAAACCTCCGTGATTTTTGATAATTCGATAGCTCACAGCCAATCCCAATCCGGTTCCACTTTCTTTTGTTGTAAAAAAAGGATCAAATAAACGCGTCAATGTATTGTGATCCATACCTAATCCGTTATCTTCAATACAAATGTGGACATAATTGCCCTCAAGCACTGTATGAATATCGATGCAGCCCTCTCGTTCCCCACCCATGCTTTCAATGGCATCCATTGCATTTTTAATCATATTGAGAATAACCTGCTTAATCTGCTTCACATCAATGGAAACCTTCATGAGCTCATCATTTTCGTCCAATGCAATCTGGCAACCCTTCATCAATGCTTCGCTTTCTGTCAGCATCACTACTTCTTTCAGCAGCCCCATCACAGATACAGCCGTTTTTTGCGGAGCCGAAGGCTTGGACGAATTTAAGAACTCATAAATAATGTCGTTCGCACGATCAATTTCTGTTAATATAATGCGGGCATACTCATCCCTGCCCAACTCCACCAAATGCGGTCGAAGCAATTGAATAAAGCCCCGGATTGCGGTAAGCGGGTTACGAATTTCATGAGCAATAGAGGCCGAGATGCGTCCCAGCATCGCCAGCTTATCGTTTTGATATGCTGTCTGCTCAATCTGCTTATAATCCGACACATCCTTGACGCTAAACAAAAAATTGCCATCCATCTGATCACCATAGGTTACTGTTATCAACCAATGCCGACCATACTCATCAATTAACTCATGATAGCGCTTTCTATGAAAGATAGTTTCTTTATAAATCCGCATGATTTTCTTCTTCTTAAACCGGCTTAACTCAGGATGGTGCAAAATTTGCATCAAATTGCGACCTGCTAGCGAACTCCGTGGTAGCTCCAGCAATTTCGCCATTTGCACGTTAATAAAGGTCAGTACCCCGTCACTGTCAAACAGCATGATACCACTATCCAGGTTCTCCAGCACATTTTCATACTTGTTATTGGCGATCTGTGTGGAAGGACAAGCTCCCACGGTATCAAGCAAGGCTTCTTGGAATTCACTGATCATGCCAGGCTTCCCCCTTGTTTCGGAATGACAAACTGGCCGTATCGGACGCGTAATAATCTTGAAGAAAAGAAAGGCATCTATCGACTACCCTTCAATGGTGTAGAAAACAGTTACACAGAAATCCGACCATCTCTTTCCAATTCCAGTCTTATTTTATGATAGACAAGATTAAGGATCGCAGTCAATCGGAAAAAGTGTCGAATCCAAATTTTTATCCTGTTTTCTTTCGTCATAATATCTGCGCAACATTACCAAAATGAAAAATGAAGTTAGGAACAAGCGCCCTACACACCAAAGAAGCTCTCCAGAATTGAGAGCTTCTTTGGTGTGTAGGATGTCAACTGCCGCTCTTATTATGTTGAAGCCGGGATCGTCTTTGGCTCATAACGGCCAGTCTTCTCTTAAGCTCTCCCTGCCATTTTTCATCATTCATCTGTTTGGCTACCATCAATAAATCCAGGGATATGTCAATTTGACGCTTCACAATTTCAAACGCATCTTCACTTTCACGATTCACACAATTTTCAAATATCGTATCATCGTCTTCCATGACATAATCCTGAAAATCAATCTCGCTTGCCCCATCTCCATGTGCATATTCAGCCAAGATTTCATACTCATTTTCGACTTTATAATGAACTTCAATGCGACGACATACCGGGCAAAACAGCAAAGGAACATTATGAACTTGGGTGCGGTAATGCTTCAGCGTTCCCTTGGTTCCTACCATGCTTGCTCCACAGCAATAACTCATCCGGGCTCAGCCTCCTCTGAACAAAACCTGTTCTGCCTTGCTTATCTTCTACAATACCTTATTCGCTTTCGTCAGGCAAAATTCCTCCAGAACACAACAACATTTCCATAATTATTTGTTACCTCACTCTGCGTTGCCTCATTAAACAGGCTGTCCTCACATTTTCCGCTGCACAGAGCAGGCAAGCAAGCCCCCAATAACGGTAGAGTAACCGCTAGTTGGGGGCTTGTTTGTTTAATTAATTTCAACTTGTGAAGCTTATATTACAGATTTTGATCGCCTGGTTTCCAGTTCATTGGGCACAAGCCACCGGATTGCAAAGCTTGCAGTACACGCAATGTTTCTTCTACACTGCGACCTACATCGTTGTGGTTAACCACTTGATATTTCAATTCGCCTTCTGGATCAATGATGAACAAGCCGCGCAATGCAACGCCTTCTTCTTCGATCAGAACGCCATAATCGCTTGCTGTTTTTTTCGTGATGTCAGAAGCCAATGGGAAGTTCAGTTTGCCTAGACCGTTGTTTTCTTTAGCTGTGTTGATCCATGCTTTGTGACTGTGCACGGAGTCTACACTGATACCCAGAATTTCAGTATCCAGCTCTTTGAATTGGTCAGCAGCATCGCTCAATGCTGTAATTTCCGTAGGGCACACAAAAGTGAAATCCAGTGGATAGAAGAAAAATACGAGCCACTTGCCACGGTAATCGGAAAGCTTCACCGAACCAAATTCTTGACCGTCTCCAGTCACTGTTTCCAATGCAAAATCAGGGGCGGGTCTTCCTACCAATCTTTCTGCCATAATATGAAATCCTCCTTTAAAATATGTAAGAAAAACACCAAATGTGCTTTCCTCAATCATCTGTATTGTAATAAACAACAACTTACTTGATAAATGTTATCATTCGCTGAAATCAAAGTCAATATTGTAACCATTACTTTTTTATAATTATTTTAAACTAGCTTAAAAATTCACATTTTATTCACATTTTGAACCTTTGAATATACAAATAGCTCCTGATTGCTCAGGAGCTACTGTGCTAAACATTTGCCAAAAAGCCAGACTGTATAACCTTACTATATAATAGGAAGCTTTTTTTCAGAACGGGTGCATTTACGAAGCTTTTAGCGAATAGCTGCTGCGATCAGATCACCCATTTGAGTTGTCGAGATTGCTTGAGATTTATCCACCGCAATATCCGCCGTACGGTGCCCTGCATCCAGCACCTCAGCTACGGCTTTCTCAATGGCATCTGCTGCTTTCTCGTACCCGAAGGTAAGACGGAACATCAAAGCAACGGACAAAATCGTTGCAATGGGATTCGCCAGGCCTTGACCTGCAATGTCAGGCGCCGAGCCATGTACCGGCTCGTAAAGGCCGAAGCTGCCTTCTCCCAGTGATGCGGAGGAGAGCATGCCGATGGATCCAGTCAGCATAGCCGCTTCATCACTGAGAATGTCACCAAACATATTTTCCGTCACGATGACGTCGAAGCTAGATGGACGACGCAGCAATTGCATGGCGCAGTTATCAACCAATACATGCTCCAGCTCGACATCCGGGTAGTCTACAGCAACCCGGTTCACTACTTCACGCCATAAACGGGAAGTTTCCAGTACATTAGCCTTATCCACCGATGCAAGTTTTTTGCGACGTTTTTGTGCAATTTCGAAAGATTGGCGCACGATACGCTCTACTTCTGTTACATTATATGCGCAAGTATCAACTGCTTCCTCACCCTGAGGACTTTCTCGTCTGAACTTCTCGCCGAAATAAATGCCGCCCGTCAGTTCGCGCACCACGATCAAGTCCGTTCCTTCCAACACTTCCGGTTTCAATGTAGACGCGTCCTTGAGACAGTCAAAGACGACAGCAGGACGAAGATTCGAAAACAGACCGAGCTCTTTGCGAATGCCCAGCAGTCCGGTTTCAGGACGAAGTTCCTTTGGATTGTTGTCCCATTGTGGCCCTCCTACCGCTCCCAGCAGAACAGCATCTGCAGACTGACATACTGCCAGTGTTTCTTCCGGTAATGGTGTGCCCTTCTTATCAATGGCAATCCCGCCGAACAGCGCACGCTCCGTTTCAAATGAAAAGCCGAATACTTCTTCCGTACGTTTCAAAATTTTCTCTGCCTCTGCGACCACTTCAGGTCCAATTCCATCTCCCGCTATTACCGCAATCTTTTTAACGTCTGCCATCACGTACACTCCTCTTGTTATACAGCCATACAACTGTATTTTTCATACCTTCTTTGTAACATATATGGCAGGGCTTTGACCAAGATATAGAATCTATCAATTCAATAGGCACAGCCTATAAGCTGGTTTTTTCATCAGAAAAAAAGAAAACAGGACCGAAAAAAACCGATCCTGTAAACCCAACTCTTAAGTCTGCATAAAAACTAAGATTTATAATCTACGCGATTACTGTAGTTTTTACGCTTGTCGATTAAACCATTCAGCGCATCCACGTAAGCCCGAGCACTTGCTTCCAGAATATCGGTGCTTACCCCGCGTCCCTGTACAGACAGTTCGTTTTGCGTCAGCACTACATGGACTTCACCCAGAGCGTCCTTACCATGGGTAACAGACTTGATGGAGTAATCTGAAAGTACAACGCTCTCACCGCTGGCTTGATCAATCGCATTATAGATCGCATCGACTGAACCATTTCCTTCAGCTTCTGTCTCAATAACCTGATCTTCATCGTTAACCAGACGCACTTGTGCGGAAGGCGTAGCCTTATTCCCGTAGGTAACAAAAATCGTTTCCAGCTTGAAGACTTCAGGTGCATCAGCCAATTTTTCTTCCAGCAATGCCAAAATATCATCGTCCGAAACTTCCTTTTTCTTATCAGCCAAATCCTTGAACTGCCCAAAAGCGCGATTCAGATCTTCTTCGTTCAATTCGTAGCCCAACTCGATCAAACGCTCACGGAAAGCATGACGACCTGAGTGCTTACCAAGTACCAGCTTGCTTTCTTTCAGACCGATACTTTCTGGTGTCATGATTTCATAAGTCGTTTTCTCTTTCAGCATGCCGTCTTGATGAATACCTGATTCGTGCGCAAAAGCGTTGGCTCCAACAATTGCCTTGTTGCCCGGCACTACCATCCCCGTCAAACGGCTAACCAAACGGCTCGTGCGCGCAATTTCAGACAATTGAAGAGACGTTTTGGCCTGGAAAAATTCCTGTCTCGTCTCCAGTGCCATGGCGATTTCCTCAATGGCCGTGTTTCCAGCACGTTCACCGATACCGTTAATGGTTCCCTCGATCTGATCCGCGCCGTTCAGGATGGCAGCAAGTGTATTAGCAGTAGCCATTCCCAGGTCATTGTGGCAATGTGCACTCAATTGAATCTTCTCTACATCGATTACATTTTCCTTAATATGTTTGAATATATTTCCATACTCATAGGGTGTCAAGTAACCTACCGTATCTGGAATATTGACGACAGAAGCTCCTTCTTGTACAGCCATGGTGACCATTTCAACCACAAAATCAAGCTCTGTACGGCCTGCATCTTCCAAGGAAAACTCCACTTTAGGCAAATATTTCAACCCATAGCGTATGGCAGCACGAGCAGTTTCCAAAACCTGTGCCTTCTCCATCCGCAGCTTATGTTGACGGTGAATAGGAGAGGTTGCCAAAAAGATATGGATACACGGGTCCTGAGCTCCCTTGAGTGCCTCGCGAACTGCATCAATATCCTGTTCCCTTGCACGCGAAAGACCAATCACCGTCGAATTTTTTACAGCTTTTGCTACTGCATTAACAGCTGCCAGATCACCCGGAGAAGCAGCCGGGAACCCAGCCTCCATACGATCAATTCCCAGCTTCTCCAACTGATGAGCGATCTCCACTTTTTCACGAGTATTCAAGTTCACGCCAGGTGACTGTTCTCCGTCTCTCAACGTTGTGTCAAATATATATATTTTGCGCAACCTAACGCACCTCCTCAGGATTAGGACCCTTAAATTACAATGCGGCTCACGCAATAAGCAGGGCCGCATTGTAATTAATATTTATAAATAATGCATGTAGTCGAATTCATAGTACAAAAGATTATTACTTTTTGATCCAATGCATCATTTCACGCAATTGTCCACCCACCACTTCAATCGGATGGTTAGCTTCATTACGACGAGTAGCCGTCAGGAATGCACGTCCAGATTGATTTTCAAGGATGAAGTCACGAGCAAATTTACCTTGTTGAATGTCAGTCAACACATCCTTCATGGCTTTCTTCGTATCTTCCGTTACCACACGTGGTCCAGTTACATAATCGCCATATTCCGCTGTATTACTGATGGAATCACGCATCGTTGCCAATCCACCTTCATACATCAAGTCAACGATCAGCTTAAGCTCATGCAAACATTCAAAGTATGCCATCTCAGGAGCATAACCTGCTTCAGTCAATGTTTCAAAGCCCGCTTTTACAAGTGCGCTCACGCCGCCACACAATACCGCCTGCTCACCGAACAGATCCGTCTCCGTTTCTTCACGGAAGGAGGTTTCAATTACGCCCGCACGTGTACAGCCAATGCCTTTTGCGTAAGCAAGTCCGATTTCTTTGGCCTGACCCGTTGCGTCCTGCTCAATTGCGATCAGCCCCGGTACTCCAAACCCTTCTACATAAGTACGACGTACCATATGTCCTGGGGATTTTGGAGCAACCAGCAATACATCGCTATCTTTAGGAGCTACGATTTGTCCAAAATGAACGTTAAAACCATGGGAGAACAAAAGAGCTGCGCCTTTTTTCAGGTTAGGTTCAATTTCATTTTTGTACACAGAAGCTTGAGTTTCATCAGGTAACAAAATTTGAACCACATCTGCACGGCTTGTTGCATCAGCTACGTTCAGAACTTCAAAACCGTCGTTTCTTGCGACATCAGCCGATTTGCCTTCACGCAAACCAATAACAACATTCACACCACTGTCACGCAAGTTTTGTGCTTGAGCATGCCCTTGGCTACCGTAACCGATAACGGCCACTGTCTTTCCTTTCAATACGCTGAGTTCTGCATCTTTTTCGTAGTACGTTGTAACTGCCATGGTTAATTTCCTCCTTTTAATTGGACCCTTCATAATGAGCGGGTACTCCAAGAGACTTTCCCTCGTGATTAGCATCTAAAAATCTCTTCGAGTCCCCGCTCTTATGCGGGCGGTTCTTTATTGATGTAATGCGCTATAAGCGGTAATTCGTTAAAGCTCCATATTAAGCATTGCCACGTATCATAGCTGTAACCCCGGTTCGAGTCAACTCCCGAATACCGTAAGGCTTCAACAACTCGATCATGGCATCAATTTTTTCTGTATCGCCAATGACCTGTACAATCAAACTCGTCGTTCCAACATCAATTACAGCTGCTCTGAATGTTTCTACCACGCCCATAATCTCTGGCCGTTGAGGCGGTTCTGCCTTTACCTTTATCATCGCCAATTCCCGGGCTACCATTGGTTTGGAACTGAGATCGATGACCTTGATCACATCAACCAGCTTGTAAAGCTGCTTTTCAATCTGCTCTAGGTTGTTCTCATCCCCTACAGTCACAATGACCATACGGGATAATCCAACTTCTTCCGATTGTCCCACAGTTATGCTCTCAATGTTAAAGCCGCGGCGACCGAACAGGCCGGACACACGTTGCAAAACGCCGGGTTGATCATTTACCAGTACAGCAATGGTATTTTTTGTTGTCATTTTACTCGTCCCCCATCAGCATTTGATCAATTGTCGAACCTTGCGTCACCATTGGATATACGTTCTCTTCCTTGCTGACTACAAACTCGACAACGACCGGTCCGGGTGTATCAAGCGCCTCCTGCCAAGCCCGACGTGCCTCTTCCTTATTCGTAGCACGCAGCCCTTTGACACCGTATGCTTCGGCAAGTTTCACAAAATCCGGACTTCCCGCCAGGTCAATGTGACTATACCGATTGTTATAGATCAATTCCTGCCATTGGCGAACCATTCCAAGCACCTGGTTGTTGATAATTACGATTTTAACCGGAATGTTATTGATTGCACAGATGGCTAATTCCTGCGAACACATCTGCATACCGCCGTCCCCGTTAATCGATATTACCAATCTGTCGGGATTGGCCATTTGAGCACCGATTGCAGAAGGGAAACCAAATCCCATCGTACCGAGTCCACCAGAGGTGACCCATGAGCGTGGCTGATTGAATTTGTAATACTGCGCTGCCCACATTTGATGCTGTCCCACGTCTGTCGTTACGATTGCACCACCCTTGGTCGTTTCATCCAACAACTCAACAACCCATTGTGGTTTAAGCACCGTTTCAGAATCCTTATAAGAATAAGGTTTCTCATTCTTCCAATGCTGAATTTGCGCTCTCCATGCATCTGCCAGGTCCGCACGTTTCACATCCTGATTCAGCAATTCCAGCACTGCCTTCACGTCACCCACGATAGGAATATCCGCTGCAACATTTTTTCCGATTTCAGCAGGGTCGATATCAATGTGGACGATTTTAGCTTGAGGAGCAAACCCATCCAACTTGCCTGTTACCCGATCATCGAAGCGGGCTCCGATACAGATCAACAGATCAGACTGTTGAATCGCCTGATTGGAGGTGTATGTTCCATGCATCCCCGGCATCCCCGTCCACAGTTCATGTCCACTTGGGAAACCACCCAATCCGAGCAATGTTGTCGTGATAGGAATTTCCGTTTTACGAACAAACTCGTAAAGTGCTTCATGTCCACCGGAGTATACAACTCCTCCACCTGCCAGAATGAATGGACGTTCTGCTTCGGAAATAGCTTGAGTTAGCTTGTCTAGTTGAATTTTGTTGGGTAACACTTTCGGGTTATAACCCCGCATGGTCACAGGTTCCGTTTGTGGGACAAACAACGTCTGGGCTGCAGAAATATCCTTCGGAATATCAATCAGTACCGGTCCCTTGCGCCCTGTGTTGGCAATATGAAATGCCTCATGGATGATTCGCGGTAGATCCTCTACATCTCTTACCAGATAGCTATGTTTCGTAATCGGCATTGTAATTCCCGTAATATCGGCTTCCTGGAAAGCATCCGTACCGATCAGGGAAGATACAACGTTACCCGTGATGACCACCAACGGCACCGAATCCATAAAAGCCGTCGCAATACCAGTTACCAGGTTTGTCGCTCCAGGTCCGGAAGTCGCAATACAGACGCCCACTTTACCGCTCGCCCGTGCATAACCATCTGCCGCATGAATAGCTCCTTGTTCGTGACGAGTGAGGACATGCTTGAAATCCTTAAAGCCATACATGGCATCATAGATATATAACACTGCACCACCAGGATATCCGAAGACACAATCTACTCCCTCCAGCAACAGGCTACGGAGTAAAATTTCCGAACCTGTAATCACTTCAGGCTTCATCCACTTTTCACGTAATTCATTGGTTGACCTAACTTCAGGAATTTGTGCACTCATTGGTCATCCTCCTTTACAAAATTTACATACATCTGACATTTGTAAAAACAAAAAAACCTTTCATCCCTAGAACAGACTTGCTGTTACTGAGGGACGAAAGGCTGTAGCTTCCGTGGTACCACCCGTGTTTGCCCGATATTTCGCAATATCGAACCTTGGCAGGTACAGAAATCACAAAGGATCTCCATATCTGGCGTCTGTAACGTAGACCGTACGATTTTCCCTAATAGGTGATTTAGTACGCCGTTAATACCATCGGGCCCAAATACTTTTCAGGAAAACAGCTCCAAGGTGAGCTCGTTAAAAAGGGATTTTGGTGAAGCTTGCAGCTAATGCCTCACTCTCTGAACAAAAGAGCCCTAATCACTTCGTCCTCTTCATTGCCGTTGAGTTCATGTCATTCTTTCAAATGTTTAGACACATTATATGTCTCCCATCTGGGATAGTCAATACCCATATTTCATAAAAATTTATGTTTCTTTTCTGAAGCACCTCCGAGTCGCACGCTTGTAAGAGGTACCCGCATATTATAAAAAAGACCACACGGTGAGACAGTACACTCCTCCAAAGCCACGTCTTATCTTGTTAAAAGGGTAGAAAAGGAGGCCCGTTTATGATTCGAAAACGCAGCTCTCTAGATGACAACATCATCTTTCGTCTAATCGAGCAAGAGCTTGTCCCCCTATCGCATTTAAGTGCCCAAGAAATGGAGCAAATACGCAAAGAATTACCCCGGCGCTTAAACCGGGGCATCACTTTTGTAGCTTGCAGACCGGATAATGCACAGGTTGTTGGCTTCATTCATGTTATGCTGCATGGCGAACTATTATACATTGATTTGATCGCAATCTCTTCGGCTCATCAAGGTATGCGATACGGAAAAAAACTGCTTGAGCATGCCGAACACTACGGACGACTGCGTCGCTGCAAGCGGGCTAAAGTGATGGTGGATGAAGACAATATCAGGGGGATCCACTTTTATCTGCGTCATCAATATCAAATGCTGCGATACGTAGCTCTGAGCCGATGCCACGAACTCGAAAAGTTACTGTAAAAAGTATCTTTTTCGGGCTCAGGATTTTGTATGACTAAAATAAATTAGGGTAATACGGATATCCTACCCCGGGGTATCCCCCGTCTGTATACGGGCCTGGCTGCGGACCATATCCTGGTCCTCCATAGCCCGGACCGTAGCCACCATATCCCCCACCATAGGCACCAATGTATGGAGCTGTGCCGATGGCAAGCAAGTCAAACAGCACCAGAGGAATAATTGCCTTCGTGTTTACTTTTTTCTTGCGGTTTGGTTGAAGAACCAGTCGGTTACCCGAAATGCGAATCAGCTTGCCGCTGACCTGGGAACCATCCTTGCGAGTAGCAAAGATGACTTTGCCGACAAGCTTCTCCACCTGCTTTCTGGTTACTGCCTGTTTCATCGTATTTCCTCCTTCTTCTCAACGGATGGACAGATTGAACGGCTCCTTGATAGCTCATCACCACCACAAAATAGACCGGAGCTGACAGGGGCCGAGCGTCCCGTCCAATCTGCATAGCACAGTCTATTCCATTCATGCCAGTAGCGTATGTTTAAATGCCTGCACAATATAAAAAAATCTGATACCTGCATATGCAGATACCAGATTTTTTATACACCCATGTACATTTTGCAAAACATACAGCATCAGTTGTTTATAAGTTTAACGCTTGCTTGGATCATAAAGTTGACCCAAAGCGGCCGGAGCGCGTGAACGTCCGACAGCCGCTACCAGTACAATAATCGTCAGGAGATACGGCAACATAAAAATAATTTCCTGGGGAATACTTTGTGACCATGCGAACAGCTGCACATAGTTGCGAATGGCTTGTGAAAAACCAAAAAACACTGCTGCGCCAAAAGCACCGAGCGGATTCCATTTACCGAAAATCATAGCGGCAATAGCAATATATCCCTGCCCCGAAACTGTATTGTGTGAGAACATGTTGGTTGTAGTTAGAGTGATTGTAGCTCCACCAATCCCAGCCAACGCCCCACTAATCATCACACCAATATAACGAAGACGATTTACTTTAATTCCCACGGTATCGGCCGCTCCTGGATGCTCCCCAACGGAACGCAAACGCAAGCCAAACGGTGTTTTATACAAGGTGAAATATCCAATAATAACCAATAGAATGGCTAGATATGTCGTTGGGTAAGCTTGGAAAAAGGCTTTTCCTGCAATCGGGATATCCACAAGGTAAGGGATGGATATTTCGTTGAAACCCTGAATCCGACCGGTGTCACCATCACCCTCAAATAAAAGCTTGACCATATACAGTGTACTACCTGCTGCCAGAAAATTAATAACTATACCACTTATTACCTGATCAGCTTTAAAGGTAATAGAGGCTACAGCATGAATTAGCGAAACCAGAATACCGAACACCGCAGCTGACAGCACACCTACCCAAGCCGCAGAGGTGCCTCCTAGTCCAGCTTGCTCGGCATAGAATCCGCCAACACCCGCTGCAAACGCTCCAAATACCATAAGTCCTTCCAATCCGAGGTTCGTCACACCGGATTTTTCTGAAAAAACCCCGCCGAGAGACGCAAAAATAATCGCCGTCGCAAAAACGAGCGTTGTATGGATTAATTCACCAAGTGTTAACCAACTCATTTTACAACACCTTCTCTTTCTTCCGCTTGGAGTAGAGCGGCTTCACAACCCAACGTACAATACCTTGGGCCGCAATGAAGAAAATAATCGAGCCAATGACAACCCGGATAATTTCGGGCGGTACATCTGCGCTAAAGCTCATCCCCGCAGAACCATACGTAAGCGTTCCGAACAAAACAGAACCGAGCAGCACACCAAATGGGTTATTCATCCCAATCAGAGCTACGGCGATACCGTCAAAACCGGTTCCTGGTGATCCTGCCATGACAGATTGGTAATGGAATACTCCCAGCACTTCAAAGGCCCCTGCTAATCCGGCAAAAACTCCACTAATGAACATCGCTTTTATAATATTACGATTTACATTCATACCTGCATAACGGGATGCATCCTGATTAAATCCGACAGCCCGCAGCTCATAGCCCTGCTTTGTTTTCCACATAAAAATGTAGAAAAAGACTGCTGCCAGCACAGCAATAACCGTACCCCAATGTACCCGAGCATTCCCCATCATCTGGGACAGCCATTCGATGGAAATTGAAGCAGAAGGCTGAATATCCACAGAACGATTCTCACCTTCCATAAGTGCGAACTGATTGATCACCAAATTAGCCAAATACAGGCCGATCCAGTTCATCATAATACATGTAATAACTTCATTCACGCCTCGTTTGGCCTTCAAATAGCCAGCAATCGCAGCCCACAGGCCTCCGAAAACTGCGCCTGCAATCACAGCCAAAGGTGCATGAATGATAGCTGGCAACCCATGGAGTTTAATGCCCACAATCGAAGCAGCTGTCATACCTACCAGAAACTGACCTTCGCCACCAATATTAAACAATCCGGCGCGGGCCGCAAAAGCAAATGCCAACCCCGTCAAAATCAGCGGAGTCATCTCGCGGATAGCCTCTCCAAAGTTATAAGAATCTCCGTATACACGGCTAAACAAAGCAGAATAGGCCACAATAGGGTCATACCCGCCAATCAGCATCACGATAGCACCCAGAAGGAGACCCAAAATAATAGAGACCAGCGCCAGTACAAAGGAGTCTTTTGTGAATATTTTCAATAGATTAGCCATTCTCTACTCCTTTCTTCACTGCACTTCCTGCCATCATCAGTCCCAGTTCCTGGTCATTCGTTTCTTCTGGCAGCACTTCCCCGACAATCTTGCCCTCATAGATGACAGCAATTCGGTCGGATACATTCATAATCTCGTCCAGTTCAAAAGATATGAGCAACACAGCTTTACCTTGGTCCCTCTGCGCAATCAGTTGTTTCTGGACAAATTCAATAGCTCCAACATCCAGACCGCGTGTAGGCTGTGCTGCAATGAGAAGGTCCGGATTTTTATCAATTTCACGTGCAATGATAGCCTTCTGCTGGTTCCCACCAGATAATGCTCTTGCCTTCGTGTGAATATCCGGTGTTCTAACATCAAACTTTTCGATGAGACTTTTAGCCTGTTTCTCTATAGCTTCTTTGTTCAAGAAGCCATTTTTACTGTAAGGCGCCTGGTAATACGTCTCCAGCACCATATTTTCACTCATAGAAAAATCCAGCACCAACCCATGCTTATGACGGTCCTCTGGTATATGTGAAACGCCTGCCTCTGAAATTTTGCGTGGTGACTGATTGGCCACCTCTTGTCCGAGCAAACGAATGCTCCCGCCATCCACCTTGCGTAAGCCTGTCAAAGCTTCGATCAGCTCACTCTGTCCATTACCATCTACTCCGGCAATCCCCAAAATCTCGCCCGCCTTGACCTGCAGGTTCAACTCATTTAGAACATGAATACCATCCTTGTTTTTAGAAATTACATTGTTCATTTCCAATACCGTTTGTCCTGGTTGCGCAAGCTGCTTGTCCACTTTAAAGGACACACGACGGCCCACCATTTTCTCAGCCAGCTCATTTGGTGTTGTTTCAGACGTCTTGACCGTATCAATAACCTGACCTCGGCGAATGATCGTAACGGTATCCGCAATTTGCATGATTTCTTTAAGTTTATGAGTAATAAGAATAATTGATTTGCCTTCAGCCACCAAACGTTTCATAATATCCAGCAACTCAGTGATCTCCTGTGGTGTCAGTACAGCTGTAGGCTCATCGAAAATCAGAATATCTGCACCGCGATAAAGCGTTTTAATAATTTCTACACGTTGCTGCATACCCACAGATATATCCTCAATTTTGGCATTCGGATTCACCTGAAGGCCGTACTGCTCAGACAACCGCTGTACTTCTGCGGCAGCCTTTTTATAATTGATTTTCAGACCCTTACGTGGCTCCGAGCCCAGGACAATATTTTCGGTAACGGTAAACGGCTGTACGAGTTTAAAATGCTGATGCACCATGCCAATCCCCAGATCAATCGCCTTATTTGGACTATCAATCTGTACAGGTTTACCTCCGATTTCAATGTTCCCTTCATCCGGCTGATACAGTCCGAAAAGAATATTCATAAGCGTAGATTTACCCGCGCCATTCTCACCCAAAAGGGCATGAATTTCTCCCTTATGCAGCTTGATGCTGATGGAGTCGTTGGCAACGATGCCGGGGAATCGTTTTGTAATTTGCTTTAACTCAACGACGGGGGTCGCTGCATCCATGAGATCACCCTTATACACTTTATAGTATGTGCTCCAATGAGCTGATTTTGCCCGTTATAATCCATATAACTCCAGACGTAAGAACAAGGCTAGTCTTATGAACCAGCCTTGTCGCCACCTCTATATTCTTCAATCCAAAACTTATTTCGAAGGAACTGTAATTTCGCCCTTAATAATTTTTTGCTTGTATTGTTCTACAATATCAAGCACGTCTTTAGGTACGTTTTTCGTTGAAGTGTCTGCCAAACCAATGCCATTATCCTTCAGAGCCAGTGTTTCGACACCGCCCTTAAATTTACCGTCAATTACTTCTTTAGATACGCGTTTTACAGCTTCATCTACACGTTTTACCATCGAAGTCAATGTTACGTCGTCACCAAATTCAAGCGATTGGTCTTTATCCACACCAATAACCCATACTTGCTGACCTTGTTGCTTACGTGCGAGTGCTTCGTTAAATACACCTGTACCAGATCCGCCAGCTGCATGGAAAATAATATCTGCACCGCTGTTATAGATCGTCGCAGCCGCTGCTTTACCCAGATCCGGCTTATCAAATGCACCTGTGTAGTTAACTTCCAATTTTGCATTTGGATTTACAGCTTTAATTCCTGCTTCGAATCCTTTTTCAAAACGTTTGATCAACGGGCTATCTTGTCCACCCACAAAACCAATTTTGTTTGTTTTGGTAAGCTTACCAGCTACAACCCCCACCAAGAAGGAACCTTCATTTTCAGCAAAAACAACCGATTTTACGTTAGGCGCATCCACGACACTGTCAATGATCGCCAAATTCTTGCTCGGGTTGTCTTTCGCTACTTGTCCAATCGCATTCGCCAGATTAAAACCGATTCCCCAAGTCAGGTTAAAATCACCCTTAACAAATTGGTTCAGGTTAGGAATATAATCTTGATCAGATTTACTTTGCAGGTATTTAACTTTAACGCCTGATTCTTTCTCAGTGGCTTGTAGTGCCTCCCAAGCAGATTGGTTAAACGATTTGTCGTTTACTCCACCCACATCTGTAACCATGCCGATTTGGACATTCGATGTTTTGGCAGAACCACCTGTGTCTCCACCATTTGCGTTGGACGCACCTTGATTTTTGTTACCGCAGCCTGCGAGAATGACCGAGATCGCCAGCAGCATAACCAAAGACATACTGAACATTTTCTTCATGCTGATACTGTTCCCCCTTAGTGTTAGATCCCTGGACTGTCTCTTTTCTTTGAACATGTACATGCTCATGCATGTCATTTACTGACGAGACAGATCGTACAGAAGACTTACTTTAGAGATTATACAATTATGATCGGCTAAAATCTAGACAATTAATAACCTTGGGTCAATTTTTTTTTAAAACCTCAACAATGTAAGCGCTACAATCTTAAAAAAAACATACATTCTTCCATCCTACGTCATATTTATTCGTATTTTGGAGAAAACAAAGTCTTTTCCGTACCATTGAGTATGTACAAAAAAAGGCATCCCTACACAGCGTACTGCTTGGGATACCTCTTTACCACTTTCGTGGTTTCCACGCCTTCATTATGAATAATTAAGCGTTGATTTTGCCTTTAGCAACAGTTGCCAAAGAGTTGAATGCATTAATATCATTGACTGCAAGATCAGCCAAGATTTTGCGGTTAATGTCCACACCAGCCAATTTCAGGCCGTGCATCAATTTGCTGTAAGACAAACCGTTCAAACGAGCTGCTGCGTTGATACGCACGATCCACAGTCTGCGGAAGTTACGTTTCGTCTGACGACGGTCACGGTATGCGTAAACAAGCGATTTCATTACCTGCTCGTTAGCTGTTTTAAAAATGCGGTGTTTGGAACCAAAATAACCTTTAGCAAGCTTCAATACTTTTTTATGACGACGACGAACGACGAATCCGCCCTTTACTCTTGCCATATCAAATGACCTCCCAAATAATGTTTATACTTTCTTCATTGCCGTGCTGTGCTATTTCAGGTTAGCAAGACCTTGTTTCAGACGCTTAACGTC
This sequence comes from Paenibacillus sp. CMM36, assembly GCF_053570945.1. Lineage (NCBI taxonomy): Bacteria > Bacillati > Bacillota > Bacilli > Caryophanales > Paenibacillaceae > Paenibacillus > Paenibacillus sp. CMM36. The sequence continues at coordinate 415,687 of NZ_JBSEDY010000001.1, read as the reverse complement.
CCCAGGTGCCATCTCAGGGTTAGTACCCAGAACGCGTTTTGCACGTTTGGATTTGTGGGAAAGCAAGTGGTTTTTGTAAGCTTTGTAACGCATTACTTTACCAGTACCGGTAATTTTGAAGCGGCCTTTAAGGCTGCTATGTGTTTTCATTTTAGGCATTGAACTTCCTCCTTAATTTGTCATTGACTCTTTGGAGCCAATATCATAATCATGCTGCGTCCTTCGAGCTTGGGTTGGCGCTCCACGGTACAAAGATCAGCAACTTCCAATTTCACACGTTCGAGAATTTTTTGACCCACGTTAGCATGAGTAATTTCACGACCGCGGAAACGAACGGAGCATTTCACCTTGTCCCCTTCATTCAGGAACTTCACCACATTGCGAAACTTGGTTTGGTAGTCATGTTCCTCGATGTTGGAACGGAACCATACCTCTTTGATGTCAACGATCTTCTGGTTTTTACGGGCTTCCTTTTCTTTCTTCTGTTGCTCATAGCGGAATTTTCCGTAATCCATAATCCGACACACGGGCGGCTTCGCTTGAGGCGCCACGTTCACGAGATCCAAGTTTGCGTCAATCGCCATTTGCAAAGCTTCACGCGTCGGTTTAATCCCGATTTGTTCACCGTTCGCACCAACTAGACGTACTTCTCTCACTCGAATCTCATCATTGATCATATGTTCCTTACTAATAACCCTCCACCTCCAGAACCTGTTATTGTTGTATTGTGTTTAAGCACAAAAAAGGGATGACGACTACACAGCCGACATCCCTGTCTGATACTCAATTCATCATGAAAGTTCAATTCACAAATCATTGGATCATGACCAGCCGGCAATACCGGACAGGTGAGAAGTCGGACCTTCTACTTGTTAATCCATACTTTTCAATTAACATACTCAAATATCTTATCACGGTGCAATCGAGGTGTCAACACTTTAATAAAAATTGATGACACCGATCTCTAGTCCTATTCCACCGTCTAATTACCCTTGCTTGCTCTGAACCTCTTCTAGGCGAACGACACGCGTATGCTGGGTATGGCTCCATTGCTTGTTGTTTTGTGTGAAGAACGCATAGACCGTAATTGGATACCACGATATCGCATAGACCGGGAACAGCAATAAGTACAGATATACTTTTTTGAATGTGACCTTTTCCAAAATCATTGCGAGCACAAAAGTAGCAACATTCAAACCAATAGCTATAACACCGGTCCAAGCTGGTAACTGTACATAGATGTTCTCGATATTAGGTCCACCAAAGAAGGCGATATCTATCCACATAGCTACTGTCATCAAGAAGGTGAGCAGTACGATATACACGTTCAGACCATAAAGAGCCATATCGAATTTAATCAGGCTTCTATGCTTGATACTTTGCCACAGCAACGGGAAGAAATAACGACGAGCGACCGTGAAATGACCTTGCATCCAGCGCAGACGCTGTCTGGACGAGGCTTTGAACGTCAACGGCTTTTCATCATATACCTTGGCATCGTAATTAAATCTTGGATATACGTTGCACTGCGTGCAGCGCATGGTGAATTCCAAATCCTCTACGAGACTTGTCGCACCCCAGCCCATTTCCTTAAGCAGATTTGTTTCAAAGCACATGCCTGTACCACCGAGGAAATTAGCCATGTTCAGATTGTGACGTGACAGCTGCCACAAACGGTTGATGTACCAATAAGATACCCCGTATGCCGCTGTAATCCAAGAATCCTCAGGATTCTTAGTATCAATGTACCCCTGGATAACACGGGCACCTGTACACAGATCATTGTTCATTTCACTCAAGAAATTGGTATGCGCCAAATTGTCAGCATCAAACATGACAATGGCATCATATTGGCGTGGCATAGCCCATAATTCCTTGAGCATCCACTCAATAGCGTAGCCTTTACCACGCAGATTCGGATTCGTACGTTCACAAGCATTCATGCCGTGAGCGCGAACGATGTCCGCAGTCTTATCTGTACAGTTATCACAGATTACGAACACATCGTAAAGTTCCTTCGGATAATCAAGTTGCTTCAAATTTTCCATCAACGCTCCGACAACCTGTTCTTCATTGTGGGCAGCGACTAAAATGGCAAATGACTTTTCTGGAGCCGCGTGCTCTTTCCTTTTCTTCCGAACCAATCCGAACAAGGAGAATGCAAACTGATAGACTGCGATCACCGCCAGTATGACCTGGAGCGTCACAAAAATAGCGTCTAACATGATCTCTTGTTACCCCCTTTTTATACCCCTTAAAATCTTGCGTTTGTTTGTTTTCTATCTGTGTAGCGCAAGTTGCGGCGCTTTTCGCGCCTTTTCTGTAGTTTTTGACCCGACCCTTGCTTTCTTCATTGGCTGTGCGCAGCCCCCTTTTGGCTGACACAGGAACGCCATTACGATTTTCGTTGGTTTTCAATCTTTTGTCAAAGCCCTTAAACCGGTCTCAGCAGCAAAAAAACACAACAAACTCCCGTTTAAACCGGGAATGCAGCGCTGGACTTCTCATTCATGACGTTTAGGTCTTATTTTCATCCATTTGCTAACTTTTTATTTCTTTGGTCCCTCCTTTTTGTGGGCCAATTAGCAACCACTTCTAAACACTCTATCTTATTAGACGGATGAACGCAAAGAAAGTTATACAATACAGCTTATATTCCATTAACATTTTTGTGTAGAATTGAACCAAGTAAGTTATGAATATTTAGTGATTCTTGAAATGAACAGCGTTTAAAAATATGATGAGAGCAAGAGAATAATTACTTATGGTCTGATTATGTCAAAATGACTCAAAATATTTGCCGACTGACCTGAACCGGCAACCGGAGGAAACCAAATGCAACGTCTAGTCGTAAAACTTGTAAGTCTGGAGCAGCAGTTGTTCAAATGGATCAATGGACGCTTACACAACCGTTTTTTGAACTTCTGGCTTTATTATCTCACACATTTAGGCGGGGCTACCTTTACTATAGCCTCCACACTCCTTATTTGGTGGCTCGCTCCGAACCCGTGGAAAGATTCCGGTATGAAGGGAGCCATCGCTCTTGGGGTCAGTCACATCCCCGTAGCTATCGTTAAAAAGCTGTACCCGCGGATTCGCCCGTATTTAGCGCTACCAGGTACAAATACATTCCGCAACCCCTTGTCGGACCATTCTTTTCCCTCAGGGCACACGACCGCTATTTTTTCAGCTACCGTGCCTTTTATGCTACAGTCACCGATGCTAACACTGCTGCTGTTGCCTGTAGCGACAATTGTAGGTTTTTCTCGGATTTATCTAGGTCTCCACTACCCAACGGATGTACTTGCAGGAGCGGTGATCGGAACGTCTGCAGCAATAGGAACGGTTGCATTCTGGCCTTAAAGCCGATATGGTATGATTGAGAACATCCCAGCAGGAACAGGTGAAATGAGAGTGGCTAAAAAACGAGTGTTATTATTATCGGAAGGTTTCGGTGCCGGACATACTCAAGCTGCCTACGCGCTCTCAAGCAGTTTGCGGAAGCTTTCTCCGAATGTGCAGACAAGAGTGCTGGAGCTGGGGAGTTTTTTGAATCCAAGAATGGCCCCCCTTATTATTACAGCATACAAGAAGACTGTCGTATCGCAGCCTCGCCTAGTCGGATTGGTTTACCGTCATCAGTACAAAAAATCATTAAACCGTCTTACAACGCTCGCTTTGCACCGTCTGTTCTACACGCAGACCCGAAACATTCTCCGGCAGCTTCGTCCCGATTTGGTGGTATGTACTCATCCCATCCCAAGCGCGGTAATTTCACGTTTGAAGCGCTTAGGTTTACATGTTCCGCTTTGTACTGTTATTACAGACTACGATGCACATGGAACATGGATTAGTCCCGAGGTTGACCGGTACTTTGTATCTACGCCTGAAGTCATGCGTAAGCTGCGAGCACGCGGAGTACCCGTCTCGAAAATCCAGGTGACCGGTATTCCCGTTCATCCAAATTTTTGGGAACATCCTGGGCACGATGAAATTAGAGAACAATTTGGACTTAAACCCATCCCGACCGTACTCGTTATGGGTGGCGGCTGGGGCCTTATGAATGACGAAGTTATACATCGTTCGCTTACTCAGTGGAGAGAGAACATTCAATTTATTTTTTGTTTGGGGCATAATGATAAAATTCGTCGTAAAATGCAATTAGATCCCAGGTTTAATCATCCAAATATTCATATCTTCGGATTTACACGGGAAATCGACAAATTAATGGAGGTATCGAATCTGCTCATCACCAAACCCGGCGGAATGACATGCACCGAGGGATTGGCTAAAGGGATTCCGATGCTGTTTCACAAACCTCTCCCTGGACAGGAGGAGGAAAATTGTCAATACTTTACGGCTCAAGGCTACGGAGAACCGATTACTTCGCTGGATGTTGTCGTGAAATGGATGAACCGACTGCTACACGATTTTCCAGAAATCGTCCGTAAACGACAGGAGCACGTCCACAATGTAGCGCGATATTATCCTCTTCAGAGCGCACAGAGTATTTTGGATATACTGGAACCGAACAGGGTGCTTTCCTAAAAGGAAGCACCCTGTCTTATTTTATCCATTTGATCTTTTTTTTATTTCCCGTACTTTTCAAGGCGTGTTTTTCCGTACTCTTCCAAAGCATCTTGGCCGATCAGCACTTCGACTCGATGAATATTCATACCCTTGCCCATGAACTTTTGTTCATATTCCGTCATGACATGCTCCTCGTTGATCCCCTCACGATGAAGGTTTAACGAAATATTCGTCATTTGTAAACCGCTATCGGCAAACGAATTCAAAGAAAACTCAAATAGTGTCTCCGAATCAGTCTTAAAATGAATTTGTCCTTTGCTGTTCAAAAGCTGACGGTACTTGTCCAAAAAACGCGGATGCGTCAAACGACGACGTGCATGCTTGGCTTTAGGCCAAGGATCACTAAAATTTAGATAAATGCGTTCAATTTCTCCTGGTTCAAAAACATTCTCGATCTGTTCAATGTTTGCCAGTGCCAATTTAATATTAGGCGGCGTATCAACCTCTGAATTACTCCAGGCCAGACGGGACTTTTCTGTTGCACGGCGAACCAGCTCATCATACATATCAAAGCCAATATAGTTAACCTCTGGATTCCGGAAGCTCATTTGGCTTATAAATTGCCCTTTACCCATACCGAACTCTACATGAATGGGACGATCATTACCAAAAAGCTGTTGCCATTTCCCCTTATACTGTGCCGGCTCCAAGATGACTAGATCCTGCTGTTCTTCCAGACTTTCCCGTATTCCTTTTCTTCCGCGTAAACGCATGTTACTCCTCCATATACTCTGTTATCAAGGAAAAAGGAATTTCACCCCCGCTTGAAGATACGGAAATGAAATTCCTTTTTCAATATATTTGGATTGGGGTCCAACTAATTTAATTGTTCATAGTCTACCCCATCAGCAGGTGAAAAATCAATTGTCTTTTGGCAAGCCGCTCTGATTTTTTGACGTGCGGTCGTTCCAATCTGACGATCCTGCCCAAAACGGACACCAGTCAATGCCAACGCCTCATCAAAGGTTAACTCAACAGTAACTTTATCCATACGCGTCTTATCCTGCGCATTCATAAAAGATCACCTCACGGGTTATTTGTGATGGAACCGACGTGCACTTACCCTAAAACAGGCGTTAGAAACAGCATAGCTGCCTCCCTGAAGAATAATCATTAGCAACGGGATAACTTTTATCTTCAGGATCGAAAACAGTCCTTTTATTGTATGTCTGGTACCGCTTACAATATAACATATTGTGTAACCTTTTTCAATCCGCAACGCCGTGAAATCCGCACATTTTATTGACTTGTTCGGTCAAATGATTCCCAATGAAGACTAATTTTTGTTACAATAGGGTGATCGTAAAAAAAAGGAGTACACCCATGAAAACAGATTTATTGCCTGCTCCTCTCCTGTGGGGAGATAAACGGTTCCACACTTGGAATTACGAAATGCGTGAGCAATTTCAAAATAAAGTGTTCAAAGTCATGCTAGATGCGGGTTTTACCTGTCCGAATCGCGATGGCTCCATCGCTAAAGGGGGCTGCACCTTTTGTAGCGCACGCGGATCGGGTGATTTTGCCGGGCGTCGTCGTGATGATCTGGTCACCCAGTTTAATACGATTCGGGATCGACAGCATCTAAAATGGCCAAACGCCAAATATATTGGCTATTTCCAAGCCTACACGAATACGTATGCCCCGGTTGAGGAACTGCGAGAATACTTTGAGGTAATTCTGGAGCAGCCCGGCGTTGTCGGTCTGTCCATCGCTACACGTCCTGATTGCCTGCCTGACGATGTAGTGGATTACCTTGCCGAGCTAAACGAACGCACGTACCTGTGGGTCGAAATGGGTCTGCAAACCGTCCATGAATCGACCTCAGAGCTGATTAACCGCGCTCATGATACTCAATGCTATCTGGAGGCGGTGGAAAAGTTGCGCAAGCGGAATATCCGCGTGTGCGCCCACATTATTTATGGTCTGCCCCAAGAGACGCATGAAATGATGCTTGATACGGGACGTGCAGTAGCGGCTATGGATGTGCAGGGCATCAAAATCCACCTGCTGCATCTCATGCGCAAAACGCCTATGGTCAAGCAGTATGAAGCGGGATTGCTACGCTTTCTGGAAAAGGACGAATACGTGAAGCTGATTGTTGATACGCTGGAGTTTTTACCTCCCGAAATGATTGTTCATCGGTTAACCGGAGATGCCCCACGCGATTTGCTAGTGGGACCCATGTGGTCGCTCAAAAAATGGGAAGTGCTCAATGCCATTGATCATGAACTGAAGTCACGCGAAACGTGGCAGGGAAAATACTGGAGGCAACCTTAAATGGGATTCCTATCCGTCCTGAGCTACGCTCATCAATTGGTGGCTACGCGGGTGCAGCCAGGCGATACTGCTATAGACGCTACCGTCGGTACAGGAGCAGATACGTTATTTCTGGCAAAAGCTGCTGGCAAACGGGGCCGTGTCTATGGCTTTGACATCCAGCAAGAAGCACTGCATTGCGCCCGTCGTCGACTGGAAGAAAACGCTTCACCTTCATTAGCAGAAGTATCGCTACTACTACAAGGTCATGAGCAAATGCGGGAGGCCGTTCCGGACATGCTGCATGGCAAAGTCGCTGCGGTCATGTTTAACCTCGGCTACTTGCCATCCGAAGGCGCCGATCCTACGGTCATCACGCATACGCATAGTACGCTCGTCGCACTGGATGCTGCCTTACAATTGCTGCGACCACGCGGCATTCTGACTGCCGTACTCTATCCAGGGCATGCTGGAGGAAGTGAAGAAGCAGATGCCGTTCTTCAATGGGCTTCTGCTCTCCCGGTCTCCAGCGGTCAAAGCATTATTTATCGTCAATTACAACGAGCCGCTTCACCTTACGTAGTGGCAGTTGAGAAGAAATAATGTCGGATTTTAAACTCAGGTTATGAGCGGCTTTTTTAGCCGCCTTACATATATCATTTTTTTAGCTCGTTTGGGCGCTATTCATCCCAGTTTATTGCCCATCAGCACGTTATTGATTTCCCTATTCTGTTAGATCACACTCATTTACTCATTATGGAGGAGAGAAATTATGCTAAAGCCATACCCGCTGCAATTTCAACCTGAGTTCAAAGAGAGAGTTTGGGGAGGACGGGCCTTAGAGCAATTTGGTCTAACCCCACCAGAAGGACATATCGGGGAAGGATGGATGATTGCCGATCATCCAAACGGAACAACAACGGTCATCAATGGTGAGCTGGCAGGCAAAGGACTGGATGAAATTCGCGAGACCTACGGGCAAGATTGGCTCGGGGCCAAGGGTGTATCGGAAAAAGGCGGACGATTCCCACTTTTGATCAAACTACTGGATTGTAATGATGACTTATCCGTTCAGGTGCATCCGACAGATGATTACAAAGGACTTCCAGCCGGAGAATTAGGAAAAACTGAAATGTGGTACGTGCTTGATGCCAAGCCGGATGCCAAGATTATTTATGGTCTGACCGAAGGTGTAACCCGCGAGAGTCTGCGTACAGCTCTTGAAAGTGGGGACATCCTCGGCAGTTTGCGACAGGTTCCAGTCGAAGCAGGCGATACATTCTTCATCCCCGCTGGAACCGTACATGCACTGTGTGCAGGCGTTGTCGTTGCTGAAATCCAGCAAAATTCGGATACTACCTATCGCTTATATGACTATAATCGCCCCGGACTGGATGGCAAGCCTCGTGAGTTGCATATCGAGGATTCCCTCAATGTAACCTCCTACGCAGGTGCAGGCGCAACAACGATGAAAACGGACGGCTTACAGCCTGGAAAATGGCTCCAGCTGGCAGCCTGTGAGTATTTTGTTGTGGAAAAGGGTATCGTAGATGGAAGTTGGGCACTTTCTACAACGGAAGACAGCTTCACCATTCTCGTGATTTGTGAAGGCAGTGGGACCATAACATGGAACAATAATACCGAGTCTCTTTCCTGTAAAGCTGGAGATTGCTTCCTGTTGCCCGCTAACCTGAGCGGTTACACGCTGAATGACGGAATGACCGTACTTAGATCTTATCTTCCTTAAGGCTTAAAGGATGTGATGTCTAATTATGCGGGAATACACCTTCACCATCGCTGAAAATGATGGAACAGAGCTTTTTGCCTACCGCTGGCTGCCCGATCAGAATTTGCCCATTAAGGGGATTGTTCAAATTTCGCATGGTATGTGCGAGACGTCCTATCGGTACATCCGACTGGCCGAAAAGCTTACTGCTTGCGGTTACGGTGTGTATGCCAACGATCATATCGGTCACGGGCGCACGGCTGGTGATCCTGATAAGCTGGGTATGCCAGGAGCTGATGCGTTTAATCGAATGGCAAATGGCATGCTGGAGCTAGGCGAAATTGTGGCTAAGGAATTCCCTGAACAGTCTCGTTTTTTGCTGGGTCACAGCATGGGGTCCTTTTTAACCCAGAAAATTATGTATGACGATCGGCAGACGTATCATGGGTTTATTTTATCAGGAACCAACGGAAGACGTGGTCTTCTAAAACTCGGAGAGCAAGTTGCTCTACTGCAAGCCAAACTGCAAGGAATGGATCATCGCAGTATGTTGCTCAACGCTATGGTCTTTGGAGGCTTTAATCGTGCCTTTCGTCCGGTGCGCACAGCGTTCGACTGGCTGTCCCGTGATCCTGAGGAAGTAGATCAGTTCGTGCACGACCCATTATGTGGAGCTATTTGCACGACAGGCTTTTTTCTGGATTTTTTCAGGCTATTGCAAGAAATCCATTGGCCTTCCTCGCTGAAACATATCAATCCCAAACTGCCAGTTTATATTTTTGCCGGGGATCGTGATCCAGTGGGTTTGTTCGGTAAAGGCGTGTTGTCACTAGTGGAAATGTATCGAAGCCTAGAGCTTCAGGACATAGAGTATCGCCTCTATCCTGATGGTCGCCATGAGATGCTTCATGAAACAAACCGCGACGAGGTGATGAGTGACATCGTAGACTGGCTCGACCGTCATGTTAATACAGAGGTGACCTCTGTTTCCACATTGTCTGGAGCCTCCGATGAACCTGAACAATCAACCTCGTCCAAGTCATCAGCCTTGTGAGGAAATAAGAAAAGAAACCTTTAAAACCACGATTAAAGTGGGATTGAAGGTTTCTTTTCTTATTCCTTTTTATTTTCCATTTGGGTTAGTTTTAAAAATCACCATGCATTTCGTTCTCTCAGGGAAGTAATATGAGCTGTGTGATGTTTACCATGCCAGGCATAGATACCGATGTTTCGTTCCAGGCGGATCGTCTGGCCCGATTCAGGATGAATAAACGATCGGTGTAGCTGATCCTCTCCCAACGATCGCAACACGGTCACCCACCGTTCATGCAGTCCTTCTAGCAATTGCAACGAGGGCTCCAGTGGAAGTTCCCTGGCGTCTGGTATTTCGGCCCAACGTCCCTCATCATATGGCTTGATCGTCGGTGTATCCTCCGTCAGCGCCAGCTTAAAACGGATATAGCTGTTCATATGGCTGTCTGCCACATGATGAACTACCTGCCTTATCGTCCAGCCCCCTTCACGATAAGGCGTATTTAGCTGCTGCTCATTCAGTCCTTCGACCGCCAGACGCAGCTGTGCAGGCAATTCAGCAATGTCGTGAATCCATGCGATAAGCTGTTCTTCTGTAATGGTGTCTGGAACAACGAATGATCCTATCGGATAGCGCAAGTCTTTGTCCAAAACAGTTCCCGCCCTTCTCTACATCTACTGACAGTAATGTCTGTAGCCTTATGTGATAACTATGCAGGAAAAAAAGCAGACTCGCAAGAGTCTGCTTTTGTCATACACGTAAAGAGGAGATACACTTACCTCAATTATTTTATCCTTCCAGTAACAATGATTCCGGATCTTCCAGCAATTCTTTGACCGTTACCAGGAAACGAACTGCCTCACTACCATCAATAATCCGGTGATCGTAGGACAACGCGATATACATCATCGGACGATTTTCCATTCGTTCCTCGTCGATGGCAATCGGGCGAAGTTGGATTTTATGCATTCCCAAAATCCCCACTTGCGGCGTATTGAGAATTGGCGTAGACAGCAGGGAACCGAAAATACCTCCATTGGTTATGGTAAAAGTTCCTCCTTGCAAGTCGGCCAGAGAAAGCGAATTGGAGCGTGCTTTGCCAGCCAAATCTGCAATGCTCTTCTCAATCTCAGCAAAGCCAAGACGATCGGCATCCCGCACAACTGGCACAACCAAACCTTCCTTGGCAGATACAGCAATCCCAATATCATAGTATTTTTTCAGTACGATATCATCGCCATTAATTTCAGCATTCACGGTAGGGAAGCGCTTGAGAGCACCAACCACTGCCTTTGTAAAGAAGGACATAAAACCCAAGCCTACATCATGTTTTTCCTTAAACTTATCTTTACGGCGTTTACGCACATCGAGAATGGCGGTCATATCCACTTCATTAAAAGTGGTCAGCATGGCAGCTGTCTGCTGTGCTTCAACAAGACGCTTAGCGATCGTCGCTCTGCGACGAGACATGCGCTGGCGTTCCACAGGCTTGCTGTACTCCGTTTGCGCTGGAGACGGAGGCGCAGGCTTGCTAGTAGCGGCAGACGCAGGTATAGATGCTGCACGTGATACTTCAGCGCTGTTATGCGTTTTTACGTCCTCCTGGAATACACGTCCGAGCGGGTCCTTTCCCTGTACCTGCTCAAGATCAATCCCGCGCTCACGCGCTAACTTCCGTGCAGATGGTGATGCCGTCTGGCCATTTCCGTCGCTATTCGATGAAATAGGCGGTGCAGACTTTTCTTCTACTTTAACGCCGCCTCCTACGGAAGACGGTGAAGTCGCTACGGACGGTGCTTCAGGCGCTTGAGTCGCTGCAACTTCTCCAGCACCGGTTGAATCCGCACTACCACTGCCGCTTCCGATCAGACCAACAGCTTCACCAATGACCACAGTATCTCCCTCCTGACGAAGGATTTTCTGCACCACACCTGCTTCTTCCGCACTAATTTCCAGATTGACCTTATCGGTTTCCAACTCCAGCAGAACATCTCCCTGTCCTACGGAATCCCCTTCCTTCACAAGCCATTTGGAGATTGTTCCCTCCGTGATGGATTCTCCCATTGCCGGCACTATAATATCGCTCACAGCCGCTACCTCCCCAGTGTAATATTGTTTTTGGAATCCTGCTTCAACGCCGATTGAATAATTCGCTGTTGTTCTAGGCTGTGTACTTGCTGATAACCGCTGGCCGGGCTTGAACGATCTGGTCTGCCTGCGTAACGAATTTCTGCTCCCTGTGGCACAACATTCCGCAGGCGAGGTTCAATGTAACTCCAAGCCCCCATATTTTTAGGTTCTTCCTGAGCCCATACGAACTCCTTAACATGCGGGAAGCGACCGAAAATATTCCGAATTTCCTCTTCCGGGAAAGGGTATAACTGCTCCACACGAATAATATGCAGACGCTCTTCTGCCTCATTCTTATCCTTTTCCAATGCTTCTTCGAGATCAATGGCAATCTTGCCACTGCACAGTACAATGCGTTCTACACGATCCGGACGTGCACCCAGACCAGGCTGTTCCAACACAGGACGGAATGCTCCTTCGCTAAATTCAGAAGCAGGCGAAGCGACACGATTATTACGAATCAGGCTCTTCGGCGACATCATCACCAGCGGGCGGGCTTCCTCACTTTCGCTTAATGCAGCCTGACGGCGCAGCAGATGGAAATATTGGGAGGCACTGCTCAAATTAGCGACAGTCCAGTTATTTTGTGCGGACAACTGGAGAAAACGCTCCAGACGTGCGCTCGTATGCTCTGGTCCTTGTCCTTCGCTACCATGCGGTAGCAGCATCACCAGACTCGATTTCTGTCTCCATTTGGCACGGCCTGCGGAAATAAATTGGTCAAAAATAACCTGTGCACAGTTGGCAAAATCGCCGAATTGTGCTTCCCAAATCACTAACGTTTCAGGAGAATACACGTTATAGCCATATTCAAAGCCAAGGACAGATGCCTCAGACAATGGACTGTTATGAATACTGAACGAAGCACGTGCTTCCGGCAATGTATGCAACGGGCAATGTGTACGGCCTGTTTCAGGCTCATGCAGCACAAGGTTACGGTGAGCAAATGTAGCTCGCTCCGCATCTTGGCCTGTCATACGAATAGGCTTGCCGTCTGCGAGAATGGTAGCCAAAGCCAGCGTCTCCGCCAAACTCCAATCTACCTTTTCACCTTCGTTCAGAGCGGTTTTTCTACGCTGTAAAATTCGATCCAGCTTCGGATATACGTGAAAAGACTGTGGCCATTTGAGTAAGTTTTCATTGATTTGGCGCAGTTTTTTCAATTCCACTGCAGTACGTACCACAGAACTCTGATTCTTTTTCGCCTTCACAGGAGTAATCTCCGGCTCTTGTTCCGGTTGATTCTTCACCTGCTCATGCGCTTCCTTCAGTCTGTTTTGCACCTTCTCAATGAGGCCGGCACTAAACGCTTCGTCCACAATCCCCTGCTTCATCAGCTTTTGAGTATACAATTTGCTCACCGTCGGATGATTCTTCACCTTACGATATACCAGCGGTTGTGTTGTTTCCGGGTCATCGGATTCATTGTGACCATAACGACGGTAACCAATCAGATCAATCAGAAAATCCTTCTTGAAACGATTGCGATATTCGCCAGCCATACGAGCAGCTGCAATACAAGCTTCGGGATTATCCGCGTTCACATGCACAATTGGAATTTCATAGCCTTTAGCGAGATCACTGGCATAACGGGTCGAACGGGAATCAACACTCTCTGTCGTAAAGCCCAGACGATTATTCACAATAATATGAACTGAACCGCCATTGCGGAAGCCGCGCAAATTCGTGAAATTAAGTGATTCTGCCACGATACCTTCACCTGGGAAAGCAGCATCACCGTGCATAATAATGGTAGCTGCCTTGCTCACATCCAGCTTCGGATAACCAGCCTCACTGCGGTCTTCCTGTGCAGCTCGTGAAAACCCTTGTACCACCGGATTCACATATTCCAGGTGACTTGGGTTATTCGCCAATGTCAGACGGGCCTGCACCGCTCCCCCATCTTTTACAAAACGATCAGCACCCAGATGATATTTCACATCGCCAGTCCAGCCGTAGTTAATTCCTGTGGAACCTTCCGACGGGATCAAATCCTTATTCGGCGAATGATGAAATTCAGAGAAAATTTTACTGTAAGGCTTGCCCAGCACATGTGCCAGTACATTCAAACGGCCGCGATGCGCCATACCCATCAGGACATGACTTGCTCCTGCATTTGTGGTTAGACGAATAATCTCGTCGAGAACAGGGACAAGCACATCATTACCCTCGATGGAAAAACGTTTCTGTCCGACAAATGTTTTATGCAAAAACTCTTCGAACTGTTCTACTTCTACCAATCTGCCCAGCAACGACTTGCGTTCCTGTGTGGTGAGGGGCTTGGAGGACCAACCGGATTCTGCATAGCTGTTCAGCCAGCGGCGTTCCTCCTCGTTATGAATATGACTAAATTCATAGGCAATCGGACCTGTGTATGCTACACGTAGCCGTTGAATGGCTTCCCATCCGTTAAGTGTTCCCGCAGGAGCGTTATCCCATATTAAAGAGGCTGGAAAAGCCTTCAAGTCTTGTTCAGTTAAACCGTAAGATGCTGGATTAAGCAAGCGTGTATCCTGCTCTGCATCCAGTTCCAGCGGATCGATTTGGGCGGCTAAATGTCCGTATTCACGGATATTCCATACCATTTTGCCCGCTGTAACCGCTTTCTGTAATGTATTCGAATCAAGATGCCCCAAAGCACTTGTGGGGGGGCCTTGCAATTTGTTGTCTATCATGGAAGCAGCCGAGTATTCGGATTGTGGCGGCTCACCCCATTGATCAAATAGCTCGCGGTAAGCCGGGTCAACCGTTCCGGGGTCCGCTACATACTTTTCATACTGGTCCTGCACATAACCTAGATTAGGTCCGTAATACGCCTGCCAAGGTACCTGTCTGCTGCTCTCTTCCATTGTCATCTCGTTCCCTCCGTCAAATTTTGAAATTCATAGCTGGACGGAAATCATTTTCATTTTTTTATTAATCTTCAATTTAAGTTGTTCACAATATGCTCACATTATATGAAATTCTTCATCAAAAGTCGAATTTCACAATTCTTATTCCTCTTCCATTGTATAAAGTTTTCTAGCTATGAGCATTTCCTTTTTCTCAACATATCCATGCGTAAATGAGATGAATCGGGCTAATCTGTAATCAAACACCTGGCAACTTAAATAACCAGCCGTCGAATATCAACTGACAGCTGGTTATTTAGTCTATGTTGCACCTCATAACGCCAAACGAGTTTGAATGCAACTTCCGAGTCCACCCCACTATGATTACCGTCAACAGCAGAATTTAAAAGGCAGAAGGTCCGATACGATGCAAATTCAAACGTAAAGTGACATTAAAGTCACTTTTCTGTACAATATTCCTACTTTTCACTATTATTTTAATTAGGCATCTAAAAACCGCTTTGAAAGCGAAAGGGATGGAACTGTGACTGGACTAAAACAAGTACTCAGAAACAAGAATTATGTCAGGTTTTTTCTGGCAACCTTCGCCTCACAAATGGGAGGAATTATCGGGGTTACTGCATTCATGTTTTATTTGTTGAAACGGTTTACAAATCAGCCTTATTATGCAACGCTTGCCGAGTTAATGTATTCGCTTCCTATGCTGGTAGTATTTCTCGTAGTTGGAGTGCTGGCAGATCGGATGGACAGACAAAAAATTGCTGTTAATTGTGACTGGATCAGCGCTTTTTTATCCTTATGTTTGCTTATTTTTATTTGGGTCGATTCGATTCCTTTGATATTTGCCCTCCTGTTCATCCGTAGTGCTGCCTCCAAATTTTTCTTCCCGGCCGAAAGTGCCATTATACAGGGGATATTAAGCGAAGATGATTACACCATTGCCGCAGGCCTCAATCAAATGATGGGGAGTCTTTTCATGCTATTCGGAGGAACTCTCGGGGCTGTCGTTTACTGGCACTTTGGAATTACTGGAGCCATCCTAATTGATGCTGTTTCTTTTATTGTGTCTGCACTGCTTATTCGTTCCTGCAAAATTCCAAAGGAAGTACGCCTTCCGAACGGGGCACATCAATTCAAACAATTAAAATTCAAACTTGTCATGATCGATTTTAAACAAGGGTTTCTTTACATATTACGCAACAGACTATTGCTTTGGTTGGTTTCAGGCTTTTTTATGTTCGGTATTTTAAATGGTGGTTTTAGCGTTTTACCGATGTTTATTCTTAAATACAAGCTAGCTCCCGGCAATTACGAGCAGTATATGGTATGGACGGGTATTATTTTTGGGGCTGGTGTGTTGCTTGGTACCCTAATCGCTTCTCTCATCTCTGCCAAGCTAAAACTACACCAAATGATTGCAGCGGGAGTTCTGGTAGCCGGAATGGGTATGTGCACACTTGGATTTGTTAACCACATCTATGCTTTCCTGATTATCAACTTTGTCATCGCACTGATACTTCCGTTCATTAACATTGGTATAGGAGGATGGCTTCCTCGTATTGTAGATCCTCAAATGATGGGACGTGTGCAAGGTTTGATTAATCCGTTAATGATGCTGTCCCAGTCTCTTACATTAGGTTTCATTGCTATAAGCTTTCCTTCATTTATTTCAATTGAAGTCTTGTTTTTATTAGTTGGGATCTGTACCGTTATTGTAGGAATATACTACACTATTGTGCTTCCCCGTTATGCTGATTACAGTACTTCTTCCAAGACCCTTCAGGAATCTTTATAGGCAAATTAAAAAAGTCATACAGCAGACCATTCCGCCAGCGATTGCGATTGTTGAGTTGCCACTTCTGCCTCCGAATCCAGTTCAGAGGTGGCTTCATACATTCGTTGCATACGACTAGCTCGTCATAACCCAGTAGAGACAAAAACGATAGGGTATGTAATATTCAAAAAAAACGCCCGGCAGACGCATTAGCTGCATCAGCAGGACATTTTGATTGAAATCGGAGTAGCGGGATTCGAACCCACGACCTCACCCACCCCAAGGGTGCGCGCTACCTAGCTGCGCTATACCCCGATAACCCAGTGTATGTAGATCGATGCTGTTATTTACCATTATATTCTGGTCATAAAATCCTGTAAAGGGATTATTTTCACGTTAAGAGGTCAAAAACAGAGATCATAGGAGCTAACCATGCAAAGCAAAAAATTACTTATCCCCATTGCATTACTTCTTTTAATACAGTTAAGCGTTCCTATCTGCTATACCTTTGCACAGGATAACCTTGTCATAGATCATGAAACGAAAGAGAGATTCAAAGAACAGTATGGCTTGGAAGAACCTCAGTCACCTATATTAGAGCAGCAGCAAAACATTTTATTCGGAGGTGATTGGGGCTTTAGTCCTTCTGCCGATGCTGTGATGCTGGAATTGACCATATGGATTCGGAATCCGCTCATTTTCATCAGTCAACAACTGATATATTCGGTGAAATCATAAGCTTTATTTCGACAAGTTCCATGATATAAAGCATAAGAATCATTTATTTCGTAGCAAATTGTCTGCCACCTAAGGTCACTTCATCCTTCTTATTGAAAAGGTTTAATTCAATGGGGCCCCTACCATGTAGCCACAGCAGTTCATCGAATAAAAATGTCAGTCCATCCTTGGCGCGCAAGCGCTCGATGATCTCCGTGACAACTTGCATAACTTCCCCTTGTACACCCTCTGCCAGTTGCAAACCTCCGCTTTCTCCATCCAGGTAAAGATGCGTATGATATGACTGCTCCACCTTCTTCACATGGCGCAGACACAGTAAGCCATTTTCGAGGTAAAAGAAATATTGACGGTCATAAAGAACCCCTTCGCATATCTCATACATATGAGGGTAATCATACGGCCCCTGAACCATGGATACCCGTTCCAATTCCATTACCGATTCTGTCATACATCCTCGCTCCATTCCTTTGTTCAAAGTTTCTTATTTGCCAATATGCTCTCTTTTACAGGTAGTTTTTCAAACTAGGCTGTTGAACGATAATTAATTGCTAATTGTAAAACGTTTTGATACGATAAGCATATTACTATGACGTTCACAAATAACATCTCAATAAACCAAATGCACATTACAGTGTTATTTTTGTTGTTTCTAGAATACATTGAATAGTGTTTATTGTCAATACTTTGATGGGTTTTTTTAACACTATAGAGTGCATTTATCTGGAGGAAAATATGATAAAGATTCATCTTTCCCGTATTATGGGCGAAAAACGAATAAATATTGCCGAGCTTTCTCGCATGACTGGATTACATAGAAACGGAATCACCAAACTTTACAACGAAGAAACAGACGGTGTGAAATTTGATACGCTAGATAAAATTTGTAAAGCTCTAGACTGCCATGTTCAAGATGTTATCGAGTATGTAGAGGATGATACAAATTAGTAAAATGGACTTCTCTTGTTATGGGAAACTGTTTCAATTAGGTTTAGAACCGGCGTACTCCCTAGTGAACTGATCGAATACTTGCCAGAGAGAGCCGTTAACATTCTTACGGCTCTCTGTTCTTTGTGTAATATTCAAAATACTTTTTTACCGATCTTCCACTCAATTAAATTTGAACAATGTAATCCCTTTCTATCAGGCCACTTTAAATATATTTCTCCCACATATTATAAATGTCGAATAAAGCATTGGGTCATTTATATTTTCTCATTTCACCCTTTTTTCCTGTATAAACTTGTACAATCCATACAGTTTCAACTCCTCTTAAACCCATAGAAAAGAAAAACCACATAGAATCAATCCATGTGATTGGAGTGCAAACTCACTATTAAAGAAACATCTTGGACCGAATAAAAAATCGGAACATGTTTTTGCTCTCAATTTAATTTGATTATTTCCTATTACCTTGAAGATTCTTTACAGTTCCAGTAATGGCCTGATAGTGATTAATAATTGAGTTATTTTGAGGATTAGAAGCAAAACTGTTAGAGATTTTATAAGGTCTTCTATTAAAACTACTAATTCCACCTATATTTTTAATAGAAGGGCCATAATTTTGATCGTAGTACCACTCACCATCTAACGTATGGATAAAAAATTCTCCTAAGAAATAGCTTGATAACAGAACGTTTTCCTCCGTCGGTTCTGAACTTAGCAAAGCTTCGATGGTTTTTAGCGACTTTTCATCTTTAAAGTTCAGATTATTTACCTCGACAAATTTCTGTAGCTTCTCAAACCATCCTTTATCCAAAAAATTTGCAGGAGGA
Source organism: Paenibacillus sp. CMM36 (assembly GCF_053570945.1). Classification (NCBI taxonomy): domain Bacteria; kingdom Bacillati; phylum Bacillota; class Bacilli; order Caryophanales; family Paenibacillaceae; genus Paenibacillus; species Paenibacillus sp. CMM36. Next base: position 396,816 of record NZ_JBSEDY010000001.1, on the reverse strand, counting down.
AGCGTATCTTTAGGCACATTCTCTTCAAACCATTTTAGAGCATGCTCATCAATAATCTTTCCTAGGGTGATAAATATATCTCGTAATGACTCTTCATCCTCATAGTAATGGAATTTATCTATCTTTGATCCATCAATGAAATAAAAGCTATACACTGATTCGGACTCAGTCATAAAAGTAATGCGTATTGCATTCTCTGTCCAATAACTTTTATCGATTTGGATTGTTTCCTTAAATCCATTGACTACTCTTGTAAAAAACCAAGTATTGTTTAAATGCTCATAAGTAAAGTTCAAAGCAGCTAATTTGTTCCCTATGGTTTTTCTGATAATATTTGATATTTTCACAAAATATTCTCCTTACAAGATAATTGGAACATGCATCCGTGGAACAGGAAAAAATCCTCCTACTCTCAATTTAACGAGCAAATGATCATCTTAGAGCATGTTGTCTCCTAATTATATATTTTCAGAATGAGGAGCTAAAAAGAAACCTCATAGAGATTTATACTCCATATGGTCAAAATAACTATACAATTAATTTTTAATCGTTCAAGAGTTCCTGATTTATTCTTTTCATTTCTTTAAGGCACAAATCAATTCTGTCTAAATCTATGACTGTTTTATCAACGCCAGCTACAAAAAACAACTTTAGCCAGAAAGCATCCTCCTGAGCGTAATTTTCAATAGCTTGTTCAATAGTTTCTTCTGTTAATGACTTCACAATAATATCTGGTGGCGATGCAGGAATAAAATTAATATTCTCTTTGGTCATATAACTAATTAGATTTTTTGGGGTACATACAGCAACAGAAATATTAGTCCCATCTTCAAGTTCAATAAATACATCTATATTATCATCCTCAATATCTGCTATCTGAGATAGTGAAGTTGGATATACAATTTTTTTCACTTTCATTTGGGCCTCCTCATTTACCGTAAACTTTATATATGATATCAATAACTTAGCCATATTAGCCTTAGCCAAAATGTTCATTTGGCCATTATTCATTCTAAAAAACACTCTTGCTCCTTTTTCCCCCTTAAGTAATTAATATCTCTTGTTAGATTTCTTTTTCCATTTCCCGTATTAAAATTTCTTTTAAGGAATTTGCCACAAGTTCATCTGCTTCTAAATGTTCTTTCCCTTCGTTTTTACTCATTTCAGAGTATTCTTTCATGTCAAAAGGTGGTTGCATTAATTTATATCCATTTCAAAATCCCCTTCTTGCTTTGCTATCTTATTCGAAAAAAAATTCACGGTAACACCACCTGATACTAAGATCGTTAAAAGATCCATAAAATATTGCTGTGGTGAAAATCTATAACATCTCTCTTCTTGATCCCATTCTTCCTCGAATCTTTCCAAGAAATAATGTGCGTTTTTCCAATGGATCGTGAACGGTCCTACTGTTCCAAAACCTCCACAGAGACAGTCCGATATACTGTCCAAGCTAAATCCATAGTACCCTCCGGGTCCATTAATCGCTTCACCAAGTGCTATGAAAAATGTTGTAAAATCAGATATGTATTCGCCGTCCAAGGTGTAGACTTCTCCTCGTTTATCCAGTCTAGCAAAATGATTAGATGCAGAATGTATTCTAGTCACGTTTAGCCACCCGGACCGTTCTTCTTTAGAAAAGCCTTGCCATATATTATTTTCAAGCGACTGAGCACCCTTTAAAAACTCCCATAATCTTAATTCCACAGGGGAGGGCTTCGTTTCAAGTATACCTGTTAACTCCAGATTGAAGTTTCCTTTATTGTAGTTTAGTTTATGGATTATGTAGGATTCAGGTAGGTGATAATGATAGCTTCCAATCACTTTTTCTTCATCATTTAAAATAGCAATGTACAAGTTGTGTACAGATTGTTTTGTCTTTATTATGTTTCCTATGAAATCCTCATTAAAGACAAATTGTTCAAAAATAACCTTTTCATACGTTTCGACAATGATATCACCCGTTAAGCCAACCACATCTCTACAATAACCAACCGTGAGCCCACTTTCATCGTCAATGACAGCAAATCTATATTTCATATCATATCTCCTCACAATAGTTTTAAGGAATGTAGCATTTAGCATTTCGGAATAGAGCCAATAATTAATCAATTTGAAGCCTATAAGGATTGAGATCCTCTACACTTTTTATCTTTTTTAGATCTTCTGCAGGTATTGCAAAATAAATTTTTTCCTTCTCGGACTTAAATGTTAACGAAGCATCATACTTCTTTTCAACAATCCACTGCTTTATTTCCAACATCTCTTGCAGATAGTGAGTGGCCGAAAAGTTACCTTTAATACAAATTGAAGCTTCTGAGGAGAGTTTTTGACTAACCATAGAATAGCTTGGAACCTCGTCATGGTAGGTTAAAGCATCCTGCCCCATACTAGATACATTTACGATGACTTCTGCATCTGATCCTGTAACTTGCTTTGTTTTTTGTGTTACAGCTTCTTTTAGCTCATCTCTCCACACAGAAGAGGCATAGTCATCCATCATTAGCCCATAATAGTCTTCTTCCACCAAAAAAGAAATCCCTAATCCAGAGATCACATTAGCTATAAATTTATCATTCTTAAGGTCATAATCTACTGAATCAATTTTCCAGTTCATAGTGTATGTTTTATGTAGGTAGTCAGTAACGTTGCTCCGAAATTTGACTCTTTCAATTGGACTTCCTGTTGTAATGGATACAACTATATATGCAATGACAATGATGATCACGAATAAAACAGCTTTTTTTACCACTCCAACCAAACCTCTCTAATAAAAGAATCATGTAAAAAGCTCTAAAGATTCCAGCAAAAAGTCACGCTTATATTTGTTTTTATGATCGGTCAGCTTTCTTCTTATCATTTGTCTACATATATCCTTTTGAGCCTCAGAGATTTTATCTTGCACGGTACATATCAGTTGGTAGGATTGTCTACTCGCTTCAAAGGTATCATCCAGTAAATCTACCAACATCACAACATAAGTAGATACGTCAAAAAATTCTAAAGCATATAACAGCGTTCCTCTATTCCCCTTGGTCTTTGGATTTTTTAACAAGTCGATAAGAGGTAACACCGCTTCACTGTCTCCTAGATCAGCTAGCGTAATGGCGATTACATTTCTTAGCAATACACTATCCGTCGTTACTAAATATCTCAATAATATTGGAGTGAATGTATGATCCAGCTTTTCACCCACATCCTCTATAATCTTTACCGCTTCCTTTAAATCTCCACTTTCTATGACTTCTTCTAATCGTATTTTGTTCATAGTTTACCAGCCCACCTTATTACAATATATAGCAACTATCCAGACTTAAATGTAATTCAATAATTTACATATGATAACAATCTGATGTCTCTTTTGTATATAGCGAACATTGTCGAAACCCTAAAGAGATATCCACTCATTGATTTAAAATAAACAAAATGTTATATTGTCTATAATATAATCATCATTTAATTGAGGTGTTTGCTAAAATGGATCATTCCGAACTATTCTGGAATGCTGGTATCGAAGAACTGAAGCGTGGATATATTCGCCAAGGAGAGCAGGTCATTTGCTTGCTGGACGGACAGCGATTTGAGCAAGGCATCATATATCAGGATCAAGGGGTATTTTATGACGCGGAGAGGTACATGCGACTTCATATTGAGCGGACGTACGGTTCGGTCTTTGACTATTTGATCGGTCTGGACAAAAAGCTGACTGGACTGACGGATCATCAGAATCGGTTGCTTCAGTTATTTTATCAAGGCATGGGCGATGCGGACATTCAAAAGGAAACCGGAATCGGTAGCGCATCCACCATACGCAATCATCGCTTTGGTCTCAAAGAAAAAGAACGACAGGCCAAAGTATTTCTCACATTAATGGAGCTACTAAAGGAGAAAGATCGTCACGCTCCCGCCATTGTAGAAGTACCCATAGGAGCACGGATGGTGGACGAACGCTATAACATTACGGAAGACGAAAGACAAAAGGTACTCACGAAGTATTTTCCGAATGGTACAGACGGACGCCTTAAGACCTTTAAAATGCAAGAAAAGCACAAGCTGATTGTGCTGCGTGAAATTGCAAGCCGTTTTGTGAAGGGACAAATATATCATGAGAAGGATATCAATGCGATTTTACAGGAAGTGTATGACGATTATGTCACGGTGCGAAGATATATGATTGAATACAGTCTGTTGGATCGCAAACCGGATGGCAGTGAGTATTGGTTGAAGGAATCTTGAAGCTAGGCGCTTATGAAATCAGCATTTTGCATAATTCGATTCCCAACGCTCGTAGGTACAATATATAGACGAACTAAAGCGTTTCGATCTATACATTGCTGATTTGAAAAGGCTCTTGGGATTTATGCGAAATGCTCAAATAGGAGGATTCGACAATGAATCGAAGAAAAGAACTGGTGCAGCAATACATGGAGATGAAGACAGAGGCAGGAATCTATTGCATTCGCAATACACGTAATGGGAAAATTTTCGTCTCTTCCACGCCGAATTTAAAGTCGCTGAATGGACGGCGTTTTGAGCTAAATATGGGTGGATTTAAGAATAAACAACTGCAACAGGAATGGAATGAGTATGGCGAAGATTCGTTTGAATTTGAAGTGCTGGACGTTTTGAAGAAAAAGGAATCCGCGTTCTTTGATGTCAAGGATACACTAGCAAAGCTGGAGCAGACCTGGCTTGATCGACTCCAGCCTTACGGGGACAAAGGGTATTTGTAAATTACCAATCCACGGGATGCTCTTCCCGAAGGTATCCAAAAATAATAGCGTCGACAAATTGACCTTTTTCATAAAAATAGTCTCTCAGGTGACCCTCTTTAGTAAAGCCACTTTTGAGTAGCAGCCGTTTGGAGCCTTCGTTATCTGGATCAATGAAGGCTTCTATACGGTGAACCTGCGGCAAATGAAAGCCATAATCCACTACCACCGTCATCGCCTCTGTCATCAAACCCTGCCGCCAATATTCCGGTGCCAGCTCATAGCCGATTTCAATACGGGAGTGCTCCTTCTGCCAGTTATGAAATCCAATTGTACCCACGATCCGCTCAGGAGCTTTTTTTAATGTAATCCCCCAACGAAAGCCCTCTTGCTTCTCATATCTGGTTAGCATCGAACGAATAAATTTTTCGGCTTGCTCTACCTCTGTAAAGCTTTCCAAGTCATAATATTGTGTGACCTCATCCTTGGAGAAATAACCGAATACATCCTCCGCATCCCCTACTGTAAGCTGTCTTAAACGAAGCCGATCAGTTTCTAAAATCGGAAACGTTTCCATTGCCATGATCTATCTCCTCCTTCACATCGAAGAACCTTATCTTATCAGCCACCAGCCAATCCCAACTATCACTCCATTGATGAAGAATAATGCAATACATGCTCTCCACTTGCTGATTCCACTTGTTTGAAAAAAACCCGTCACTTTACTACGACACATGAACAACGTAAACAACAAATTCCAAATAATACGCATACCATATTTTACGTAGTATAAAGCAGGGTTTAACTGTACACCGCCCAACGTTGGAGGGACATCTGGAATAAACAGAATTGCACACGTATAACGCATGGTCTCATATGTAAAATAAAATACTGCCAGCCACCAAGCCCACTTCTTACCAAATAACATGCCGATACCGGCAGTCGTCCCTGCCAAACCAAGTAACGCGATAAATCCTTGAAACATGCCCCTACAAATGCCTACTAACGTAGCAGCCTCATTTAATGCATTAAGCGTCAATAGCTGGGTCACCAACAGAAGTGCTCCATTAAAGATCAATAAAATGGCTGAAATGCTTACACCTAAAGGTCGTTCGAAAACCACGTTGGTTACATAATCTTCTACTTCTTTTTTCGTATACAGATCTGACACTTCTTCTACTCTCCTAACCCAATTATATACATCCATTTTCGGGCGGGTTTAATAACAGTATGTTCTCGCCTCATTCCCATATATCGGCTTTTAGGAAAATATGGTTTAATCTTCCCTAAAATTCAGTTATCCGTAGGCTAATCATTATTATTCAGTGCAGCCATGCTGCTAATGATCATCCTCTATGGTGTCAAATTAGCGTCATGAGAATTTCTATCATCAACTGAATCCCAAATAGAGTAATATCTATCCTTATAATACCATTCCAAGAAGGAATCTGACAAATGAATGGACTACTACTAGCGCTTATGAATGTATACGCGTTATTTTCGTGGCCCTGTAACCTTCAGATGACTGGATATACTCTACCTCATAACCCATTCGGGCATCCAAAAGCCCTTCCATAAATGGAAGGCACGGACTGTAAATAAAACTCCCTCCGGGCCGAATGGCTCTAAGCAATTCCATATATTTGCGAGCGTACTCATGAATATTACCATCTGCCTTCAGATGATGATGTATAAAATGATTGGAGAATGCCATATGTGAAACGATCGTTCCCCATGTGCGTTCCCCAAAGGTGGTCTCTAACCAATCTCCTTGAGTGACCCAACCTTCTGTTTCAGCCAACCGATCTGTTCCGTAAGCCTCAATTCCACAGGCACGTAAATAAGTAACCAACCGTGCCTCAGATCCGCAACCAACATCTAGAACAGGCTCTTGCAAACGAGCAATGTCCAATCCTAGCAGATTGGCTTGCAACTCCGGCGTATATTCCTCACAAGGTATCCAAAAGGTATACTCACACTCTGCATACTTAGCAAACATTTCACGTCCGTTGGTACGAGTTAAAAAATCTCTCAAATGCCCGTAATGCTGCTGAAGCAGTAAGTCCAAGGTTGCTCTATCTATAAATTTCTTCTGGAACAGGTTCTCAATCCGGGTGAAAAGTCGATCATACAGCTCCGTAAGCTCCCTCACATGAGCTGTGTGAAAATGTAGATATTGATTGGTATTTACAAACTGGGACAGTATTTTAGCCGCTACATCCGTCACAAAAGCGTTATACATATGCTGGCGCTTCAAGCCTTGAAGCATGAGGATCAGTTCTGAGCTTCTCTGCGTCAGCCAGTACGTCATTTCCGTTGAAGGTCCTAACAGAACAGAACCCTCACGCATATAAAATAAACTCCGATGCTGATTGTACAGGAGTTGACCGTTAATAAGTTTATGAAGTTGAGCGACTGTCATTCTCGCTTCCTCCTTAAGATCCAGAACATTAAAGCCCTACCCAAGCCTAAACAATGTTATCTTTGGGTAGGGCCAGCTTATTTTCTAAGTATACCATGGCTATGGAAATAATGTTTTATTGCGAATCTTCCACCTGTACATAAGAGGATAAAGGAATATTCAGCTCACGTATTCCCTGAGCTACCAGCCGAGCTATTTGCTCCGCACCATATTCCTGAAAATGAGTATCATCCTTCACTCCATCAGGAAATGCAGGATACACCCCTGGCTCCACATGCAAAAATAACGGGAGTGTTCCTTCCAGTCCAAGTGTATCATAGTACGCTACGCTCAAGCGGCTAAGATCGACCAGTGCAACATTTGTCTCCGATGCTGTTTCCTTCATGGCCTGCACATATTCCGGGAAACTAATCCGAAACGAGGCACTTGCCGCATCATAATCCCGGCGGCCAACAGGAGTAATTAGCACAGGTGTTGCACCGCGTTGGATGGCTCCTTGAATGTAGGTTTTTAAGTAAACTTTGTAATCCGCGGGTGAAACATAACGCTCTTGGTTGTTGATCGCGGCATCATTATGCCCAAACTGAATGAGCAGATAATCTCCTGGACGGATATTGCGTAAAATATCATCTAACCGCCCTTGTACCAGAAAGGTTTTCGTGCTTCGTCCACCAATAGAACGGTTCACAAAAATAGGCTCATCTGTGAAGAACGGAGCAATCATTTGCCCCCAGCCCGCCTGAGGCTTCATCGCGGATTTATAGGTTTGAACCGTAGAATCTCCCGCAAGGTATACCGAAGGATGTTCTCCAGCCGTTCGAGCATCCTTTGGGGTAATAACCAAAGCGTTAATCTTCGCTTCATTACCTGAGAAATACAATTCGAGCTGACCGTCGATGAGTGCAAGTTCAAATCCAGCCTCGATAAATTGTCCTGCTGTTTTGGCAGTAGGTTCTACCTTGACGATGGACTCGGCTTTAACCGTAATGTCTGTGTTTCCGGCAGTATCTCCGGCAATCAGGGAAAGCGTGTAATCCGCAGGTGGTAAATTGACAACAAAGGATGATCCTTGAACACGAACAAAATCTGAGCGTATAGCATCACTTCCACCACATCTTCTTCATTCACTTTGGAAAGATCGGTAAATCCATAGCCTCGCTCAGGCGTGTAAACATCATTGGCAGTGACTTGGGTGTAGCCGTCAGCTACCTTGCCGGGGCCAAAATCAAAACGAAGAGGTGCCACAAGCTGTTTTTCGGCTAATGCCTGCCCTGGGATAAGTATGGTTGCAAACAACAAGCTGAACCCTGCGCATAATCCAATCATCTTACCGAACAACCTGTGACGCTTTCCCTTTTGTTTCAAGCGCAACCCTCGCTTTTCAGATTATTTGAGTGGTTTGTCATCGTCTATACGTGTATTGATCCCCGCTAGCTTTTGACAGCCTTGGTCCAGCGCCCAGGATACCACAATGCCAACCGTGTACCTGATCAGATCCGCGGTCAGGAACCCTTTCCCAAGCACCAAGCCGCCCAGTGTCGTTGCCCGAATGTGGTTAATCCAGGGAGCCTGGTACATCTGGCTGAACTCAATGGCGAAGCAAAACAGCAAGCTGCCCCACAGGGCTACGGACAATTGACGATTCACCCCCAACATTCTCAGCCCAAAATAAATCATGCACGCCCACAAGGCATCCCCAAAGTGATTAGCAACGAATTCAGGCAACTGGGAGGAGAAAACTCGGCTTCCCAAACCCAACAAGATCGTGACCAGCACAGCAACAAGGTACGCAGCACGGGCCTTCCAGCGGAATTTCGCCTTTATTTCCCGATTGGCCTTCCTGCTGACGCTCTTACGAACGCTCCTCATGCTAAATCACCTGTCCTAATGCTGGGACATCTTCGCCAAGCTGCGGGAAATTTTTAAGCACCCTCTCTTGGATAGCGTTTGCAAGATTGCAGAACCTTTTGCTGATGTCATATTGTATGCACACCAACTTGTCTGTATTTTTCATAATATAATTAATCATAATGAGCCTCCGTAATATCGTACAAACATATCAGCAACTTCCAAACTATTCATGTGAGGATACTAAAATTCAATACCACGCACCTTGGCAAAAACCATTTCGTGTGCCATGCTCCCCTTTTCATCATACTCGACGTTTCTTAAAATCCCCTCCAGTGTAAAACCTGCACGTTCCGCTACCTTGGCGCTGCGCGTGTTTCTGGAATCACAACGAATCTCCACCCGATTGGCATGCAAATGCTGTATGGCAAAATCCGTAATACCGTGCACGGCCTCTGTTATGATGCCTTTTCCAGTCCAGGATGTTCTGAGCCAATACCCAATTTCAAATCTTCGTGTATCCCAATCAATCCGATGCAGACCGCTGCTGGCTACAAATTCTCCCGAAGCCGTATCAAATATATACAACATCATATCAGAGCGATCCAGAAATTTAAGTCTGGCTTGACGCGAACGGATTTCAGATTCCTCTACCGTCGGAAGATTTCTTGCAAACGGAAGCCAAGGCCGCAGTTCATTCGCACTTTCTCGCATCGCCTCATTGACTGCCGCTCCATCCCCCCACTGCGGAGCGCGTATGGTCAATCTCTCCGTCTGGAATTGGTCCGGGAACGATAAGAGAATCGGATTCGGTTGCTGCTCCATACTCATAATGCACCCTCCTCCTTATTCGTTGAATAACTGCGACGATCCAGCCAACCTGTGATTTCACGCAAACTCCCAATCTGATAGTCCGGTACAATGCCCGTTTCCTGCCACGTCATAAAGCCTTCCAGCCAGATGGTATGCAATCCTGCACTTTGTGCACCACGAATATCATTTGTCGGGTGATCGCCTACATAACAGGCATGGTCGGGATCGACAATGTCCAGCTCATTCAGAGCCAACTCGAAAATTCGAGGATGAGGCTTCTGGATGTTGACGCCACCCGATACGATAATAGAATCCACATAATCCCTCAGCATAACTCGGTCGATTTTCGCTTGCTGCGTGCGGAGTGAGCCGTTGGTAATAATACCGAGCTTCAAGCCACGCGACCGCAGTTCGGACAATACTTCCTTGGCCCCGTCCATCAACACCGTAAACTTATGAAATTCACTATACCAAAAGCCCAGCATCTCTTGTACTGACGTATCGGGATTTTTCAGTTCCAAGTCTGTATGCAGCTCGGTATACAGTTCCTTCTTATCCCGGTATCCGTCCCGATCCGCCAATCGTATCTGTTCAACGACAGCCGCGCGGATCGCCGGTTCTTCTGCCACTATAAATCGTTCTATAAAACGCTCTGTATATGCCGCAAACGCCTGTTTACGATGAATAAGAGTATTATCCAGATCAAAAACAATCGCTTCTATGGACATAAATAGCTCCCTTCCTTCATCCTCTTGCCCGATTAGGTTGAAACAAATTGAATAATTCCGATTAGAAATAAAAGAAGAAAAATAGAAAAGAAAATAATGATCATGTACTTTAAGATTCTCTTGGAGGTCGACTTTTGTTCCAGTTTGATCTCGATCTGGGTCAACCTTTCTTTGATTTCTTCCAAATCCTGCTCCACCTTCACATCATGCTCCCCTTCCTTCGTTTCGACTTATTCACCTTCCTGATACTCACTCACACAAGCTGCTCCAAAAACGCACCTTTTTTACGGCATTAAAATCAATTTGTTCATAAGGCTTCTCCCCAAATTCCAGCTTGAAATACTCCTGTAAACATTCCCCATACACGATAATATCCGTTTGATATACGGAAAATACCGGATTTCCTTCTTCAGATGGCTGCTCTGGGATATATCGATGTCCGTTGATTGGGATTAGCTTGGGCACACGTAAAAACTCACGTTTACATATATCAACAGCTTCCGCCGAATCTGTCGGTTTTTCGCCCCATTCGGGAGGCCAGAATACATGCTGCTCTACATCAAAAATCATACCTTCTAACGGCCAATTCAACCTTTGCCGAATTACACCCATCCGCTGTGGTGACGTATCTCTCCAAGGGATAAAGCTTTTACCGATGGGAAGAACACTCATCAGAAGCTCCCGCAAATCGGGCGGGAAGTGAATATCATACCTGCTTTCGACGTCGGTAATCTCCTGCATGGATAAGCCTGGAGCTAGGGTCACATCGTGTTTACGTAATAAATCTATGATATAAGCGATATCCATCTCTTATCGACTCCTCAGCAACTACCTAGTTGACCGGATTGGTCAAGAGGCCTACCAGGCTTGTAACTTCAACTTCACCAACACGGCGCGGACCTTCCATGAAATATCCCCTTGTTCCTACCTGTATCCGATGTCGGTGTACCTTTTTCCTCATTTCTCCAAACAAAATCCACATTCTCGCTTGCCCTTCCCGCTGAACAGGACGACCAACATCCATAATCAGTTGACCATCTCCATCTTCAAACTCAGGATGTATGGCATAAATTCCCGTATTCCCGATGTCGTCACCCTCATAGGCAAAATCACAGCGATAACCCTGAATAGGCAGCTGTTTCCTGCCTCCTTCTTCCGGTGTGTAAAATCGATATTTTATTATAAAATCGTGCGGATGCTGTCTGCTATTTTCATAGGGGTTCCACATTTCATATCATCCCCTTAGGTCTTTTCCAAAAATATGTACTTCATTCTAGTGTAATCTAACAGGAAAAGAAATCCAAGACCTATCCGCAATGCGTTGCTGAATAAGCTTGGATTATATGAGATTCATTTATTAGAATGTATGACTTCTATGCTTGCTGTCCGTTCACCTGAATATCTGCGGCTACTTGCTGCCCTAACCAAGCCCGCATGCGATTCCATGAAAAAACCTGCTCCGTATGAAATACACCGAATGGAAGTTCTGAACGGTACAGGGCGAGCGCTGCAAAGACGGCTGCCTTAGCGGTTAAATCAGACTGATGGTGACCCCTTAGCCGACATTCGACCTTCGTCTCCTTGCCATTGAGAGTTCCTCGAGCATCTACCTTGACCGCTACAGCATTCCCACCTATATGTACCTTGCTAAAGCTGCGAACCACTGCATCACGCACGGTTTGCTGTCGGAGTAGACCTGAAACTCCTATCGTCCGAAGCCCTGCTAGAAGCCGAGTGGTCAAGCGCGAATCGAAGCAAAGGCGTGTGCTAACCGTAGGAACTTTGAGCGTACGAGGAAGTGTCTGCTGATCTGAAAAAGGAAATCGATACGCCCGATGACGACCCACTCCTGCACCAAAATCTGCCACTATTCCGCCAGTAAAGCTTTTTCGAGTCACAAAACGTCCCTGTTCTATAACCTCCAAATCGGCATGAATCTGATCTACTGTCCACTCAATAGCAGCCTGACCGTGTCGATCTCCCAAACCCAGCATCAAAGATATATTCAACTCATCCGTCTGATCCATGAGCTGTGTCGCTTGCAGTGCCAACAGATTGGTCAGTCCCGGAGCTAATCCTACACTTAACAGGGCTGTGGCCTGATGAGCTCGGGCCTCCTGATGACACTGCTCCACCTGACTCAAAAAGTCCGCATTCGCGGTAATATCCATGTAATGCACCCCATGTCGAAGGCAGGCACGTACCAAGGCCGTATTGTCCTGATCCAAACACATGATTACCAATTTGGCTTGCTCTAATATCGACGGGTCCATCGGCTCATGAATATTAAGCTGCAAGGGCCGTATCTTACCATTCGATCGTTGGCTAAATTCAGTGGCCCGTTCCAGACTACGACCTGCGGCAAATACCTTGCCGGGAAACATTTCACTTAACTCTGTACATACAATTTTTCCAACATGGCCATACCCGCCAATGATGATGATGTTATCCTTTGTCATAAGATGTCCCTCCCTCTTTAACTGCAAACCATGCATTTACTAAAAAGCACCATAATACCGGGTGATGTGGGTAAAGCCTGCATCTATCAACAGTTCCTGTATTGCCGCATTGGACACTGGGTTTGACTCACGACCGATGGAAGCAGCGAATCGTTCCCAATCCTCCAGTGAAATGCCCTGGCTCAGCATATGACCTTTCCACGCCTGCATTTGGATGGAAAAAGAAGGCTCCTGTGAATTCCCATTAATAGAAGCTAAACAAAAAGGCGCACCCGGCTTGAGTCGAGTAGATATCTGGCGTAGCAACGCCTGTTTACTTTCCAAGCTTTGAAGAAAATGAAGCACCAGCAGGCAGGTTGCAGCGTCATAGACCGGTTCTCTGCATGATTCTTCGCTGTGCTTTTCGCGCTGTTCTTCAGGCTGTTCTCCAGACAACTCTTCCAACGTACCTGCAACAAACGATATTTTTGAACTGATGCCCGCATGTGTTACACGCTTACGTGCCAAATCCAGCATGTGCTCAGAGGGATCAACTGCCGTAAAGGACCATGCATCATGGCGCCCTCCGAGCGTAATCAATTCCTGACCGCCTCCAGCTCCGACAATTAGCACATTTGGATCTATATTTCGAATATGAGTTTGTGCTTCAAGCTGTGCGGCTATCAAACCGTCTGTCATCTCGTACAAATGAGCATATCCAGGTATTTTTAAAGCAATCGTATCCGCGTACTTATGCACATTCGGATGATTCCAGCTCATAGGTTGATTTGAGTCCGTATTTCCAATAGGGGTATGTCTCATATGTGCTTTCCTCCAAACATTTAGCCTTGATCTTCTCAGACCATTCATTTATTGTAGATTTAATTAAGAATCATTCTCAATTATAAAGACAATACAAATATCCACCATCCCATAAATGCGGGATTTAATAATCGCGCTTGAGAATCTCCAGCTTTCACGATAGGAGTAAATGATGAACGCACACTACAAGCACACCCTAATCGACCGCTTGCGTACTCAGGTTACTTTCGATGCGGCGTGCTGTACCTCAGTAGATCCGCGTACGCTGCTTTCCACAGGGGCATTTACAGAGTCGGGTGTGGAGGACATTCATAACAAACTATTAGAATACGAATACCTGCACGCCGATATGATGAAATATGATCAGTTGGTGCGGGAAGGACGGTCTGTAGCGACGCTACATGGGTCTACACAAGGCCAACCGGATCGGAGCACACGATATAGAGATGTTTTGCAACCCGCCGGATTCGGGGACGAGCTACGTGTTCCGTTTATGTACAAAGGGAGCTGTTGGGGATTTCTTACGTTGTTCCGTCATCACGGAAAGCCTGTATTCAGCGTGGAAGAGCAACAACTGCTTGAAACGTTAGCGCCGTCCATAGCCTACCATCTGCGTCAGGCCAGTGTCGGTTTATCTCCATCCCCTGCCATGATCACGGAAAATGGACTTGAGCCAGGAGTTCTCATGCTTTCCGATAAGCTAAAACCGATTTCGTCCAATTTAGTAGCAGAGCAGTGGCTACAGTTGCTTCGGCAGCAGGAGGGAATCCATGAAGACGGTCTTCCGGCTCCCGTCCGGGTGGTATGCTTGCGAGCGCTATCCACTGCCACTGCACCAGCACGACTATGTATCCCTTCCACAGACGCAGGAGCCCCATGGGTAACCATCAGAGCCACCCTTCTGCAAGGCGGACAGAAGCATACGGGACAGAAGCAGCTAGCCGTATGGTTTGAGGCTGCTAAAGCAACTGACATGCTACCGCTTATGGCTGAGGTGTACTCATGGTCCGAACGAGAGAGACAAATTGTCCAACTCATTGTTCAGGGCTTTTCGACCAAGGAGCTGGCCAGCGCACTTCATATTACTGCCTACACGGTGCAGGATCACCTGAAAGCGATTTTCTTGAAAACAGATGTAAGCAGCCGTCGTGAGCTAGTATGGAAGGTATATTCCAGATTCAATTAACCTATGTAAAAAAGACAGATGACCCGATTAGGGATCATCTGTCTTTGCATCACTGCTCTATTGGAATGCCAGAGCCTTATTTCTTCGAAGAGGAGTTCGTATCATCGTATGACACTGGTGAGGGCTTCGCAATCCATTCATCAGCCTCAGGCTCGATATCCACGCCATTTTCCAGCTTCGTTTTCTCCATCAAGGAATCTCCGTCCTCGTCCTTCTTGTTGCGGATTTTCGCTTCGTCTTGAGTGTGGTCGCTCATGTTGATTCCTCCTTTTTTAATTTCATCTGATGGTTGTACCTTACTCATAATTACCCATTGCCGTCCTGTACAAACCTCTACACGACCAGATGCCCTTTTTTCTCCGCGGGTTCAATGATCGCCTCAATGCCAGCATTAAACTCCAGAAAGTCACTTTCTACTCCATCACTGAAAATAACTCCGTTTTCCGGCATCTGCGATGCAATCCGTAACGGTTTTTCGGCTGCTACCTGACCAAACACGAGATCCGCAGCAGTCGTTCGGCTGGGGAATGGTTCTCTCACCGTAAAATAAAGCGATGGCGAACTCCAGGTTGCACGATGATCATGACTCATTCCGTCTGCTGTCCCTTCCTGACTGAAGGCTGTACCTGGCATCAGCTGGCTTGGAGTCAGCGAGATTGGATGCCGTGTAGCACTGCCGACAATTCCGGCCGCTCCAGCCAGTACGCTGGTCAGCCAGCCTGTCGCTCCCAATCCGGTTGAAACGATAATGCCGCTGGAGGATTGCTGCTCTACTTGATCCTCCAGCCTTAGCTCATATCTCGCGGAAACATGAGTTTTGCGTCCAATGAACAAATCATTTACAGCATACAAGGATTGGCCATCATTTAATCGGGCCTTAGCCAGCGTAACTTCCTTAATTGGCCGTCTGTGCACGAATACATCCGGCACTACCCAGCGCAGGTCGGATACGGTAAACGGCAGCAATACCCCGTCCCAGCGCAATGGATCTGGATTCACGCCGATAAGCGGCTGCTCGGTCAAATATTTTAAGGTGTTGGCTACCAGCCCATCCTGACCCAGCACCACCACTGTATCCTGCTCACCAAAAATAAAGTTCGGCACATGCTCCCGCTCCACAATCTGAACACGACCCAAGGCCGTTAACTCCGACGTTGCCGTTGCCACCGCCCTGCGGTAATTTTCGTCCTCCAGCACATAATCACTGAAATCCGCACCCAGCCGTTCCATAAAGAAGCGAGCCTGCTGCACCGTATTGTATCGGACAATCAGTTCCTCCAGTCGCGTTTTACGCTTCACCAAAATGATCTTCTGCTCTGTCATTCGGCCGCTCATCGTGTTCTTCCTCCAGACCCTCTCGATCCTCCTGATCCGCTTGCTCCCGTATCTGACATGAGACCTTGCAGCAGATCCGGCGTAATATTCAGCTGACCGATTTTCCCTGCATTTTCTGCAAGCTCCTGGAATGCAATCGCAATTAGTTTATCCGGGCTCATATCCATGTTAGCCATAGCTTGAAGTACGTTCGGTTCAACATCCTGCAACGATTTCATGACGGCTGTCAGCTCATAGGCCTTGGCATCGGCTTCTGCCTTTTTATTCGTTACGGTCAGCTCAATCAGCTCGCGTTTTTTCTCCTCCAAGGCCGTGTCAAATCGTAGCTGCTCCTCTTTCATCTCACTTTGCTTTTGCTTTACGGAACGCTCGGCATCAAGTTGAGTTTCACGGATCTGCCTTTTTTTCGTCTCCACTGCAATCTCAGTGTTCAGCTCGTTTTCCTTCACACGCCGCTCTTGCTCAATAGATGCATTACGACGCTCATACAAAGCATGATCCGCGTTGCGAAGAATCTCTTCCCTCGCTTGAGCCTCCAGCGCTCTCATCGTCTCCTTATTAGGTAGAATCGCCAAAATCGACAGCCCCATAACCTCAATGCCGAGCTTTTCCATTTCCGTATGCTGAGCAATATCCTTTGTCATGTTTTGGGCCAGACGTTCACTGGACTGAACAGCTTCTTTGAGCGGGACACGCTCCAAATACTTTTTGGTAAGCACCTTGGCAATGTTAATCACCCGTTGGGCCAGCTTGCTTGGATCATCCGAAATGTAACGTCGTTCCTTCAAGTCATACGTATAGTTTAAAATCTGCGTCGTTCTCCGATAATCCACAATTCGATAAGTCAGTTGCCCCTGTACCGTCACCGCCTGAAAATCATTTGTCATGTCCTCAAACATGAACGGCGCATCAATAGAAGAGACGGGCACGACAACAACCGAGGTGGTCGGGGCGTAGTAATAAAAGGATAATCCAACACCCTCCCGAACCACCTTCCCGTTTTTCACCTTCATCACATATTCACTGGGCTGAAATTTAACAAAATTAAATCCAAACATAGCTGCTTCCCCGCTTTCTTTACAATTTATATTATTTTGTTATTATCATTTTGTTATTAACAATAAAATAACACATGTTCCCGATAATATCAATATGACATTTATAAAAAACAAAGGCCGTTTCCCCTCCGATACGCTCGGTTAGAGGAAACAGCCTAATTCGTTCTCTGCCTTCCTATGAAACTTTAAAGATCACGAAAAATTGTATGGTATCATCAAAAGGCGTTACATTTGTCATCATTTCATGGGTCATATATGAGCAACAGTTGTATAGTTGTATAAAGATATGATGACTCCCCGATTAGCGACGCACTGCATCGGCCTTGGGATGCAAGGAATCCGGCCTCATATCTGTCCAATGTGTGCTGATATAATTCATACATGCCTCACGGCTGTCTGTCGGGTGAACGACCTCCCATCCAGTCGGTACATGCTGGAAATCAGGCCAGAGTGAATACTGTCCTTCTCCATTCATCAGCACTAAATAACCACCTTCATTCTGCTCAAAAGGATTAATCATGGTTTGTTTTCCTCCTTGCGATTGTGATGTATTGATTTAGAAAGCCTGTATAGTTTTGCTGCCATCAGTTTTCCAATATGAGCCAAGGGTCCCGGCTGGCACAGATCCTTATGACGGCAATCCAGTTCATGCTGCTCTAGCTGTCCATCAATATAGGGAAGCCAGGTTTCCGGAGCAATTGGCTCAAACCAATCTGGGATAATTGTAGATCGGAAAAATAATATATCACCTTTGTACCGTCTCGGAACGTACTCCCCCAAGATACGCACAGAATTTACATAAGTATCCTTGAGGTTTAAAATCGTCTCCTCGCTGAGGCTGGCCAAGGCGCTACCATCGCTTCGTAAGATATGCAGGGCGGTGGAAAGCCGCAAAGGCTCATCATTCAGACTATCCGGGTCATAACCCCCCAGAGCCAACAGAGCAATTAACGCTTCCTCCTCATCTGGTCCTCCCCGCAGCGGCAAATGGTTGCTTGGGTAGGAATCCAGCATGGTCAGAATCGCAATTGTCTCTCCTTCGTATTGAAGCTGTGTCGCTATTGCATGAGCTACATTCCCTCCCAAAGACCACCCCAACAGATGATACGGTCCTGTGGGCTGAATTGTGCGAATATGACGAATATAATCGGCTGCCATATCATCCAGCGTCTGCGGCAATTCCTCCTGTCGGGCGATCCCGCGAGCCTGTAAGCCATAAATCGGATAATCCTTGCCCATGGACTGGATCAAGCCCGCATAACACCAGCTTAATCCGCCTGCCGGGTGTACACAGAACAACGGAGCTTGCAATCCGCTTGCCCGCAAAGGCAGCAAAACGTCCAAAGCCCCTTGACTGGCACCTACGTTCAACTGCTCGGCTAGGCCAGCCACTGTTGGCGTTCCAAAAAGGTTGCCAATGCCCAACTCGATACCCAATGCCTCGCGGATTCTACTAATCAGCTTCACAGCCAGCAATGAATGACCTCCCAGATCAAAAAAGCCATCATCTATACCGATTCGCTCCATGCCAAGCGTCTCGGCAAACAAATCACACAGGATTTCCTCCTGTGGCGTTCGCGGTCCCCTTCCTCCACCCGCAGCCATCTGCATGGGAGCAGGTAATGCTTTACGATCCAGCTTGCCATTAGGTGTAAGCGGGAGATCGGATACCGTGACAAAAGCTGACGGTATCATATAATCAGGCAAGCTGACTCCTGCATGCAGTCGGAGTCTGGACGCTTGCGGTTCACCGCCAGGTACAGGAACAATATAGGCGACGAGTCGTTTGTCCCCCGGCTGATCTTCGCGGACAATGACCGCTGCCTGAGCCACATCATCATGCCGAACCAGCACCGCTTCAATTTCTCCCGGCTCCATGCGAAAACCACGTATTTTGACCTGCTGGTCAGCACGTCCGGCATACTCCAGCGAGCCGTCAGACCGCCAGCGGGCCAAATCACCTGTCCGATACATCCGGCTCCCCGGCAAACCATACGGATCGGCTACAAAACGCTCTGCCGTTAAAGCGGGTTTTCCCAAATAGCCTTGTGCCAATCCAGCACCGGCGACATATAAATCACCCGTTACACCCGGCGGGACAGGCTGAAGTCGATCATCCAGCACATACACTTGCAGATCAGAGATGGGACGCCCAATCAGACTGTTTGCTTTTTCAGCCACCATATCACGGTCCAACGCAATATAGCTGACATGTACAGTTGTCTCCGTAATCCCATACATATTCACCAAGGTAGGAGCATCGTCTGCATGACGCTCATACCATGCAGGCAGCCGGCCCAGTTCCAGAGCCTCACCACCAAATACGACATAACGCAACGCCAGCTTTTGTGAAAGGACAGGCTGTTCAAGATCAGCCTGCATCAGTTGATAAAATGCCGAAGGTGTCTGATTGAGCACCGTTACACTCTCGTTCACCAGCAATTGCAGGAATTGCTCCGGAGAACGACTGACAGTATACGGCACAATGACAAGACGGCCTCCATGCAGCAACGGTCCCCAAATTTCCCATACTGAAAAATCAAACGCATAGGAGTGGAACAGAGTCCATACATCCGATGGACCAAAATGAAACCAGGGCTGCGTCGAATCAAACAAACGCGCGACATTTTGATGAGGAATAACTACTCCCTTTGGTTTTCCGGTAGAACCGGACGTATAAATAATATAAGCAGGATGAAGCGGCAACAAAGGCATCAGACGGTCTGCATCCACCGGGTTCCGGTCGGGATATGACTTCAGCTCCTTATTTGTCTGAGGATCCTCCAGTACAACCGGGAATACCGTGCTTGTTACCGGAATTGAGGATATTGTCACGTGAATGCTGGTAATCATCAGAGCAGGTGAAGCATCCTCTAGCATATATGCGAGACGATCTGCCGGATAATCAGGATCTAGCGGCAAGTAGGCGGCTCCCGATTTAAGCACAGCCAGCAATGCAATAACCATATCCAGTGACCGAGGAAGCGCCAGCGCCACAATGCGATCTGGACCTGCACCACGCGCTATCAGCAGATGCGCCAGTCGATTGGCACGCGCGTTCAATTCCTCATAACTTAGCTGGTTGCCTTCGTATGAAACTGCAACAGCTCCCGGGGTACGGGCAGCCTGTTGTTCGAATAGAGCAGGCAAGCTTGAGGTAGACGCTTGGTTAGGACGAGTGCTCGCGTTCGTGTCACCGTTCCACTTCACGAGGATTTCGTGTCGTTCCTCTGGTCCCAAAATATCCAGGGCCCCTATCGGTTGTTCTGTATTAGCCACCGCGGCCACCAATAGTCGCTCCAGCCGTACCTTCATAGCTTCTATCGTTTCTCTTTTAAATAAATCGGTGTTGTATTCGATCCATCCCTTGATTCCATCAGGTCGCCCGTCTGCGGTCCGACACTCGCGCAGCTCCACCGTCAGATCAAATTTCGCTGCACCCACACTGGCCAATTGCAGTTGAGTTTCCACACCGGGCAACAGCAATTCGGGATCAGGGGTGTTTTGTAAAGCAAGCATAACTTGAAACAATGGATGTCTCGATCTGGAACGTGTAGGGTTCAGCATCTCTACAAGCCGCTCGAAGGGTACATCCTGATGTTCATACGCATCCAGACAAGTGCGACGGACCCGTTCCAAAAGCTCACGGAAAGTAGGGTCGCCCAATGTGTCGATACGAAGCACCAGCGTGTTGATAAACAAGCCCACGAGATGATCCAGTCCCTCTGCGTTACGTCCCGCTATCGGGCTGCCCACCGGGATATCCGTTCCTGCACCCAATCGGGTTAGCAATGCGGCCAACCCAGCCTGCACCACCATAAAAAGGCTGCCCCGACTTTCACGAGCCAAACGCAGCAACTGCTCATGCAATTCGGGAGCGATACGCAATACAACGGTATCTCCCCGGTAGCTGGCCTCGGAAGGGCGTGGATAGTCTGAAGGCAGATCTATTTGATCCGGCAGACCTTTCAATGCGTCGTGCCAATAAGCAAGCTGCTTGTTCATCAGGCTGCCAGTCTCGTTCTCCCTGCCAAGCAGATCCTGCTGCCATAACGCATAATCCGCATATTGTACAGGCAGCATCGGCAACACCGGTGCCATGCTTTCAGGATGTGCGGATTGTCCCGCATGTGCATAACGGTCGATGTGCGCAGCATAGGCTGTAGCCAAATCACGTGTGAGAGCATTCAGCGACCAGCCATCTCCGACAATATGGTGCAACGTCATAAGCAGCACATGCTGGTCAGCAGACAGCGTGAACAGTTCGGTTCGCAAAGCCGGCTCCACTGCAAGATCAAAGCAGTAACGTGACCCTTCAGCAAGCATGTGTGGCAGCTCTGCCTCACAAATTTTCGTCACACGGAGTACAGGCCAAGCTTGCTGCATTTCCAGAATGACCTGCTGCGCTACACCTTGCACATCTGGAAAAATCGTACGCAGCGTCTCATGGCGGGCCACGATGTCTCCTAAGGCAGCTTGAAGTGCCTCCACATTTACATCCCCCGACATACGGATAACGAGTGGGATATTATATGTAGGGCTTGGTCCCTCCATCCGATGCAGGAACCATAATCGGCTCTGGGCGAAGGAGAGAGGAATTCGTTGTGGACGTACGGCCGGAAGCAATGAGGGCCTTAAGCTCTGCCCTTGGTCCAGTCGTTCCGCAAAACTGGCAACCGTAGGAGTTTCAAACAGGCGGCCTATATTCAGTTCTACCCCGAATACCTCCCGAATTCTTGCCATCAAGCGTGCGCCAAGTAGCGAGTGACCACCCAGATCAAAGAAACTGTCATCAATACCGACTATCGGTAGTGCCAGCACTTCTGCGAACAGGTCACACAACATGGCTTCCTGTGGTGTTCTGGGAGTACGGACGTGGAGAATCTTATCCATAACAGGAGCAGGCAATGCCTTACGGTCCAGCTTGCCATTAGGCATGAGCGGCAAGGCCCCCAGCATCACAAACGCTGAAGGTACCATATAATCGGGCAGACTCGCAGCGGCATATTCACGTAACGCCAGTGAATGCAAACGATGAGGCGATGAGCACAAGTCCCCTCTTATACTTTGATATCCAAAAGGTTCGGCAGGCGCTTTTTGTTCGGATTGCTCACTTTGTCTCGATGACCTACCCGGCTCCTGCTGAATAGTCTCTGTCTCAGCTCCGGTAAGCACCGGCGTTGCTGCGGCAGCGATCGGTACGATATAGGCAACCAGCCGCTGATCGCCCTCGCGGTCCTCACGGACAATCACAGAGACTCGAGCTACATCGGAATGCCGCGCCAAAACGGCTTCAATTTCACCCAGTTCTACGCGGAAGCCGCGAATTTTAATCTGGTGGTCCGCACGCCCCCCGTATTCAAGAGATCCGTCCAATCTCCAGCGGGCCAAATCTCCAGTTCGATACATGCGGCTCCCCGGAGGGCCAAACGGATTGGCTACAAAACGCTCCGCTGTCAAATCCGGGCGCCCATAATATCCCCGAGCCAGCCCATCCCCGGCAATGTACAGGTCCCCTGTGACCCCTGCCGGAACTGCCTGAAGACTACCGTCAAGCACGTACACTTGCGTATTGCGGATAGGCCTGCCGATAGCCGGTGTTCCCGTGTCCCCTTTTTCGATGGAAGCTGCAGTAGACCAAATCGTCGTTTCGGTGGGACCGTACAGATTCGTAATGCGGCAATCCAGACGCTGGAGTGCATGCAGCAATTCCTCTGGAAGAGCCTCGCCTCCAACCAGCACCCGCAAACCCCGAATAGCCTCTGCATGTTCCGTTGCCAGCACATGCCACAGCGTAGGCGTCGCCTGCATCAGGGTAGGCTGTGAACGGTTAATCAGTTCGGCCAAAGCAGACGGCTCCTGAACGGTTTCCTTCCGGGCAATAATCAGTTGCGCACCATTCAACAAGGGCAAATAGATTTCCAGTCCGGAGATATCAAAGGATATCGTCGTAACTGCCAGCAGTCGATCCTGCTCACACAACGTGAATTGATCCTGCATGGCAAGCAAAAAATTTGTCAGGCTCTTGAAAGTAATAACGACTCCCTTCGGCTTGCCCGTTGAGCCAGAGGTATAAATAATATACGCAGGATGGTCCGTGGATAAAGGCTGAACACGTTCACGATCCGTAGGATTCGTATCCGGGTAGGCTGATAGTTCATGATTATGTCCGTTCAAAACAGCCGCCGAATCCCCTTGGCCGCTTCCTCCATCCAAAAACATACGTGGCACAGAAATGTCTGCCGGTATGCGGTCCGCTACCTGGGCATTGGTTAAAATGCAGACCGGAGACGCATGCTCCAGCACATAAGCAACACGATCCTGCGGATAATCAGGGTCCAGTGGAACATAAGCCGCGCCCGTTTTAAGCACAGCCAGCATCCCTATAACCATATTGACGGAGCGAGGGAGCATCAGGGCAACGATCTGCTCAGGTCCTGTCCCATGAGCAATCAGCCAATGGGCCAATCGGTTCGCCCGCTTATTCAGCTCCTTATAGCTAACCACCATGTCGTTGTCACATTCCACAGCTACAGCATCAGGTCTAAGTTCCGCCTGTAGCTGGAGCATTTCCTGTAAGGAAGCGACTGGCATCGGACTGGAAGAACGATTCCAGCCCTTCAGTATAAGCTGACGCTCCGCAGGCAGCAGGAGGTCGATTTGTCCAACCGGCTGTTCTGGTTCCGAAGCTGCGACCTTTGTAAGCAACTGCAAGAAACGCTGTTGATGCTCTTCTATTTCCCGTTTGCTATACATAGCAGGGTTGGCATCCCAATCTATGCGCAATCCAGATCCGTCCGACCTGTCATAGACATTCAAGGACAGATCATCAACCGGGCCTGCCGACAGATTATGTGTAATTCCGCGAGAACCGTTAAAATTCAGCTCATAGTCAAATGGCATAATATTGACCAATGGACCAAACAATCTCCTGTTTTCACTAAGCAAGCGCAGATCACGCCGTAGCTCCTCATGCCTGTATTTTGCATGACGCCGTATCTCACCCAGCTCCTGTACCAATTGACGGAGCAATGTGGCTACCTTCATTCCTGGCTGAATCGACAAACGCAGCGGCAACAAATTCATCACCATACCCGGCACACGGAGCGAGGCTGAGCCTAATCGGTTCATCATTGGCAAGCCAAGTATAACGTCTTGTGCACCTGTGAACCGGTGAATATAAATAGCCATTGCCGCCAAAATTACATCCGGCCAGCTCACGTTGAGACGTTCCGCAGCCATCTGAAGACGTTCACGCTCCGCAGAGGTGACATGGGCTGTAACGCGTACGAAACCTCCAGCCATCGCTTCTTTCGAAGCTACATGCCTGGAGTTTCTCGTCGCATGGTCTCCCAAACTGGCCACCTCGAACCCATCAGCAAAGCGTTTGATCCAAAATTCACGCTCCTGTCCAAACTTCTCCGAGACGCGATAGACCGAATCTTCCTCCAATAGTTGGCTAAACCGCGGAAAGCAACCCTCTTCGTCCAAGCGGCCTTCCGCTAAAGATGTGTACAGTTGAGCCACCCGCTGCGCTATGAGCGAAAAGCCAAAACCATCCAATGCAATATGATGAACACGCTGATACCAGAGAAATTGATGATGACCTACCCGAAACAATGCCTGTGTAAACAGTGGCCCTTGGGTAAGATCAATCGGCTTCAGCAAATCATCCCTCATCCAGACTTCAGCAACTTTACGAGGATCAGGAGCTGCGCTTACATCGATTTGGTGCAGCGTCCATTCCCCAGAAGGCATAATCATCTGCCAGGGTCCATCCTCATCCTCTCCGAACCGCAAATGCAGTGATTCAGCCTCTGCCATCGTGCGGCGAAGTGCTTCCTTAAAGCAAATGGGATCGACCGGCCCGTGAATCTCAACGTATTCACCGGTATTATAGGCCGGATTTTGCAAATCCATCTGTTGGGCAAACCAAATGCCCGCTTGCGCTCCCGACAAAGGAAGACGAATAGCCTGATGCTTGAGCATACACAAACCCTCCTTTAAAGGGAAAAATAGTCTAAATTAGGCATTGACTGCCTAGTTCGCGAAGACAATAGCTTCCACCAATCAGCAAGTGTCGGACGTTCAGCCAACTCCACGAACGTCACCCTTGCCCCGTAGCGGCGCCATTTTTCCACAAGACTCATCATACGAATCGAATCCAGTCCCCTATCCATCAGATTATCGTGGGTAGCCAATCCTTCCGCTGATTCCTGCAGCAGTCCTGCGACCTGCTCACGTACCAATTGTTCAGTTAACTGCGGAGCCGCAGGCACTTCCTTTTCAGCCATTGCTGAATCTGAAGTCTTTGCCTCGCTTTCTCTTTCACCAGGCTTCTGGTCAGCTATACCTGTCTGAGCTGTAGCCATATTTACACTTTGCACCTGAGTACCTTCCGTTGCTGCCCCCTTCGTAGTCTCCAACTCGTCAATCAAGGGGGCAGTCAGCATCGTAACCGCGCAACGCTCAGCAGCGTAAGTCAGGGCCATTTTGTGGTATTCCAGTGAAAAGTCCCCCAAGGCGTCAGCTACAAAAAAAGGCTGTATATCCTTCATAAATGCCTCGGTCGCGGTCATTAGACAGCCAATATGTGCGTAAATACCGGTAATCATGATCTGATCGCGATGATATTGCCGCAATATATCGTCTAAATTGGTTTTTTGAAATGCGCTATACCTCCATTTCGTCATAACCATATCCTGATCCGAAGGGGCAAGCTCGTTCACAATCTCCTTTTGAACAGGTCCATCATCCATCCCCTTGCCCCAAAAATCCTGCTGTAGCCCCCTTTTCTCCGGAGCCTGACCTCCCGGCTGCGCCGAATAGATTACAGGTATCCCAAGCTGCTGGCAGTGGCTTTTCAACAACTGGATGTTAGCGATCAACTCCTTGACCGGAGATTGCCCAGCCTCAAAAGCGGTAACAAAATATTGCTGCATATCATGAATCAATAGCACTGCACGTCTGGGATCAGGCCGCCATGCCACTTTATTTTGGGGCATATCCGAAGCACTCGGCATCGGATAAGCTGAAATTGGAGGAATAGCCATCATATCGCTTCCTTTCATTTTTCATTACGAGTATCTGTCTTGCGTTATGTGTTCTTGCTCATCGTTATGTCTCCATGCGGTTCAGGTGCAGATGCTAGCTGCTGTGTAATCATTTCCCGCAATGCTTTTTTACTAACCTTGCCTACACTGGTCTGTGGAAACGCTGTTATAAACTCAATTCTGTCAGGAATTTTGTAAGCCGCCAAACCACGTTCACGCAGAAATTTCTTCAACTCCGTTACGGTCGGTACCATCTCATACGGGATAATAAAAGCACAGGAACGTTCACCCAAATATTCGTCAGGCATGGCTACAATCGCTGCATCATGCACACCGGGATGGGCCAGCAAATGATTTTCAATCTCCTCAGCCGCCACCTTTTCTCCGCCCCGGTTAATTTGATCCTTCGCTCGGCCTTCCACAATCACATTGCCATCGGGACTCAACCTCACCAAATCGCCCGTACGATAAAATCCATCCCGCGTAAATGCTCTTGCATTATGCTGATCCGCCTTATAATAACCCCGAATCGTGTAAGGTCCGCGTGTAAGCAAATGGCCTACCTCTCCCGGTGCCACTTCTTTGTCCTCATCATCCAATATTTTAATTTCATCGTCGATTGAAATGGGACGTCCCTGAGTTGCTACAATGATATCCTCCGGATCATCCAGTCTGGTATAATTGACCAGCCCCTCCGCCATACCAAACACCTGTTGCAGGGTACACCCAAGTTCCGGCTTTATGCGACGAGCAGCCTCCTCATTGAATTTGGCTCCCCCTACTTGAAGCACCTGAAGACTGGACAAATCACAGGTTCTCGACGAAGCACTATCAAGCCATACCAGCGCAAGCGGCGGGACCAAAGCAGTAATCGTCACCTGCTCCTGTTCAATCAATGGAAAAGCATCATCTGGACTCGGCGTAGGCGCAAGTACAATTTTAGCTCCCGCATATAAGGCTCCGAAGACACCCGGAGAACTGAGCGGGTAATTGTGAGCCATGGGAAGCGCAGCTAAATACACGCTATCTTCATCCAGACCGCATATTTCAACACTGCCCCGCAGACTGTAAATATAATCATCGTGTGTCCTTGGAATTAGCTTGGGCAAGCCTGTACTCCCACCGGAAAGCTGGAGAAAGGCAATATCCCCCGCAAGCACCTGGGGTAACGACTGATCAGGTTGGATATACAATCCGGATAGAGCCGTAAATTCCTGCGGCTTGCCCACAACAATGACATGACGCAGGGTTGCCACTCTGGCTTGTACCTCTCTGGCTAGTCCACGATAGTCAAAGCCCGAATATACATCTGGAATGATATAAGCAACCGCCTCGGAAAATTCACCGAAATAGGCAATCTCGCTACTTCGATGAGCCGGAAGCGAGAATATGGGTAACGCCCCCAATCTGAACAGCGCAAAGCATACATCAAAAAACTCCGTAACATTTGGCAACTGAACGATGACCCGATCCGTCGATCTAATTCCCAATTGGTAAAATCCGGCTGCCAGACGATCTACTTTTTCGTCCAATTCACGGTAGCTTGTACTTGTTTGGCCGTCCGTCACTGCCGTCCGGTCACCTTGCGATACTGCACGCTCCCGCAACATTTCTCCAAAGGTCACTCCCTCCCAGTAGCCTGCCTTCCGGTAACGCTCGGCAAATTCCTGCGGCCATGTAGGGCATCCGGGCAACATCATGATATTCCTCCTCTTTCTGTATCGTTCTCGTTATTCATGCTTCAGTCCCAATGCCTGAAGCATGGTTCCAAACTTGGCTGCTGTTTCCGCCAGTTCGTCTTCCGGGTTTGAAGCCGCCACAATGCCTGCCCCTGCAAACAAACGCAAGGAATGCTTTGCAGCTTCTGCACAACGGATCGTAATCACCCATTCTCCATCTCCGGCTGCATCACACCATCCAACAATTCCCGTGTAAAAGCCCCGATCAAACGATTCGATATCTCGGATAACCTTTTTGGCCTGCTCTGTAGGCGAACCGCATACGGCTGGCGTAGGATGCAGCGCCAGGGCAACGGCCAAAGATGAAACCGTCAAATCCACTAATTCCCCCGTAATTTCAGTCGAAAGATGCCACATCGTCTCTGTTTGTATCAGCGAAGGCTTCTGCGGCACATCCAGTCTCCGGCATAGCGGTCTGAGTGCCAAGGCCACCGCTTCAACGACTACCGCGTGCTCATGCCGGTCCTTGACTGATTCCAGCAATGCCGCAGCCCGCAGCTTATCTTCGACAGGATCATCACTGCGAGGTGCAGAGCCAGCCAGCGGATTAACCGTCAGATGCAGCCCCTCTCGGGAAACGAGCAGCTCGGGGCTAGCTCCAATCAGCGTTCGCTGTTCCACACCGACAACAGCCCCGTCCGAGCCTGCTTCTTCCGCCTCCAAAGCGGGTAAATCAACAGCGAAGGTATAGCCCTTGGTATTATGTCTGGCTAAATTATGCAAATAACTTGGAACGTCTACTTGTTCCGAAGTATCCAGCTGTAGTGTTCTGGAGAGCACGATTTTGTTCAGCTCCCCGGACGCAATATATTTCAGGGCCTGTTCCACCCCCTGTACAAACTCCGACGGATCGGGCACGGAACGAATACCGTAGTCCGGAGCCTGCCCAAGCTTTGTCGGGTTCACACGGCTGGCAGCATTCGCTGAATCGGCAGCTTTCCCATTCTCGGAGTGCCAGTTCGTAGAGTGAGAATGAAGCGGCCCCGCCCAGCGAGTCTCTGCCGGAACCAGAAGCTGTGCAGCCCGTGAAGCATCAAAGGGAATAGCTCCCACCACAATCGGATGTCCACCGTGGGACTGACGCACACTCTCGAGCAACGTGGCTACACGCCCGGTCAATCCGCCCTCCGTATCGCTTGCCTCCCCATGCGGCAATGCCCCCAACGTACCTTGGGCCAGTAAAGTCCGGGTGGGTGACGCAAAAAAGAAGGAAGAGCCTGGCTTGTAATCTTTTAGCAAGTGAGTCGCTTGTACTTCAAGCGCAGTATTGGATTTCATACGTTATTGCCTCCTGTTCCATTGTTTTCTGTCACGATTGCCATCATCTATTCCCATACAAGACTGCTGCATTCCACTCAGACACCTAACGTAGCGCCACCATCAATGCGCAAATCATGCATCGTTATATGGCGTGACTTGTCCGAAGCAAGAAAAACAACAGCATCCGCGATATCTGCCGGATCAGCCAACCTTCGCAGTGGAATGCCGACCTTGTAAGCGTTCGGCGATCCGTCAATAGCTGCTTGTGCCCCACTTTCATCAGACCACAGGGACCACTGCATTTCTGTCTCCGTAGAACCTGGGGACACCACATTACAGCGAATATGATGGCAGGCAACCTCCAATCCTAAGCATTTAGTAAACATCGCCGAAGCGGCCTTTGAAGCTGCATAAGCTGCCATATACATACGAGGTACAGCTCCCGCATTGGAACCCACCGTGACAATCGAACCCGATTTCCGGGGAATCATATGCTTCACCACAGCCCGGGATATGTAAAAGACACCGTTTGTGTTTACAGCAAAGGTTTCCGTCCAGTCACTGTCACGGAGCGTGTCTACTAGCCCAATTCGTAGCACACCCGCAACATTCACCAAAATGCCAACTGGTCCGAGATGATGCTCAATCTGCTCTACCGTCTCATCGACAGCCGCACGATGGCTGACATCGACAGGAAAAGCCGTTGCACGATAGCCGTCACGCACCAGCTCGTCTACCAGCCTGCTCACACCTTCTGCGTTTCGGTCTACAGCGGCAATGATTGCTCCCAATTCGGCCAGAGAACGCGCCACAGCAGCACCGATACCTTGGGCAGCACCTGTAACCAGAGCTACCTTCCCCTGTATTCCGTCATCACTCATGTTCATTCCACCCTTTCCAGCGAAATCAAAAAAAGCAGTTTAACGCCCAGTTTCTGCTGTAATCATCATTCATTTTGAATTTAAATAACTAATAATGATAATCATTATCAATTAGGAGTTACAAAATATGATAACTAAACCATCAATTACAGTCAATGTTGAAAATCGTCTGTTTTCGTCCATATTTGTACATTTAAGAAAATTATCAATTCAAAAAAACCTCTCCTGGTAGCATTGGAGAGGTTTTTTTGAATTTTATCCCTTTTTATACTCAATATCCCTTTATATATCTTCATTTTTTGATTCTTTTTATAGTTTTAGTGACAAACCGAAGCAAAACGAACGGCTCTGCTCACCAGTACTGGCAACACGGATATATGGCCTTCATCTGCAAATTCACGGAATTCTACGTGCAAGCCCGAATCATTCACATTTGTTAAACGCTCGGCAAGCTCCCTGGCCTTTTCCTGCATACCACTTGAATGTCCTGCTTCCAGCTCACCCACTGCAATCAACAGCCTTTTGTTCCGCTGTTCCTGAGCTGTGGAGGCTAAAAAGTGTTTCTCTTCCTCCATAATGGCCCTCCCGCCCCAGTGAATAGAGGGACTTCCCGCCACATAGATCTGAAAAGAGCCGGGTCTTGTAAACAGGGTATGTAATACGAACAGGCCCCCTAATGAATGACCGAAGATCGTTTGTCGGCTGCGATCGATGTGAAAATCACGCTCCATTTTAGGCTTTAGCTCATCTTCAATAAATGACAGGAAATGCTCGGCTCCCCCGCTTTCAATAGGTGCTTCTCCGTTTGGTCTTACAGGAAGCTCTACTGCCGTCCTTGGTAGTGTAAGATCGTAATATCGAGAAGGATGGAACGGAGCCTCTGTTGGGTAGCCTATTCCTACAACTATAGCTGGGACAACACCCGTTTTGTCGGGTCGTCTGCCCTGAACACGCACCGCTTCCACCAGGGTTCCAAAAACAGAATTGGCATCCAGTACATAAATAATTGGATACCCGGATACAGGAGGTTTCTCAGCAGGGATCGCAATATAAATATGATACTCACGGTTTTCAGCCTGTGAATACAT
Organism: Paenibacillus sp. CMM36; assembly: GCF_053570945.1. Taxonomy (NCBI): domain Bacteria; kingdom Bacillati; phylum Bacillota; class Bacilli; order Caryophanales; family Paenibacillaceae; genus Paenibacillus; species Paenibacillus sp. CMM36. The sequence goes on along the minus strand of NZ_JBSEDY010000001.1, from coordinate 365,433 downwards.
CACTCGATGCTGACTTCGAGGAACGTACACAGCTCCATGTGCATCACTGGAACGATGAACATGCGTAAATAGGTCTTTCACGGGAATAACCTCCTATAGAACCTCAATTTCAATTCAATTAGGCCGTTTTTTTCATGAGCAAGACTACAAAATAAGGGACCCCGATCACCGCAATAATCAGCCCAACAGGAATTTCCGCAGGCGCAACCACCGTTTTGGCAACAAAATCAGACAACAGTACCAGCACCATACCCACCATGCCGCATATGGGAATCACAAGACGATGATGAAGGCCAACCAGTCTTCTGGCGATATGAGGGGACAATAATCCTACAAAGCCTATTCCTCCTGAAACAGACACACAGGCACTCACCAGTCCAATGCTGGACAGCAGAAGAATAGACTTTTCCTTTTCGGTCGCAACGCCAAGACTTTTAGCTGTATGTTCATGCAATTGAAACAGATCCAGAACATACGATTTCAACCAAATAACAGGGATCAAAATGACAAGCCACGGAATTACGGCGGCAACCAGCTTCCAATCCGCACTCCAAATACTGCCCGACATCCATACTGTCGCCATCTCGAAATCCGAGGCTTTCATTTTCAGCGATAGATATAAGCTTAAGGAACCGAAGCCAGAGCCAATCGCGATACCTACGAGAAGCAGCCGCTGCGGATCCAAGCGTCCTGCTTTCCATGCAAATAAATAGATCAGCAGGGCAGCCATCAAACCTCCAATCAAGCCAAAAAAGGGCATAGCCAACGCCGCAGTCCAGCCTGTCGTTTCCATCTGTCCTTGGTAAAAGAACATAAATATGACGATGGCTGCCCCCGCCCCTGCATTAATGCCCAAAATGCCGGGATCAGCCAAGCCATTCCGTGTAACTCCCTGTACCGCCGCCCCAGCAATCCCCAGCCCAAGACCGACCAAGGCTGCAATCACAATACGAGGTAGCCGAAAATCAAAAATTACCAAATCCAACTGCGGAGTAGGATGAATACGGAACAACGTCTGAACCACTTCCTGCAGAGTCATGTCAAACTCCCCATGGGTCAGACTAATATAGGAGGCTACTAAAATGAGCGCAGCCACGCTTAAAAGTACGAGCCACAGGCGTTTTGCACTGATTTTACGCATGCTCTCCCCCTCCTTTTCTACGTATTAAGTACAGAAAGAAAGGGATGCCAATGACTGAGGTAACCACACCAATAGGCGTTTCAAACGGATAATTTAGAAAACGGCTCAACACATCAGACATACCCAAAAAAACGCCACCGATCAAACCAGAGCATGGAATGACCCAACGGTAATCTACTCCGATTAAATATCGGGTGATGTGCGGAATCAATAAGCCAACAAAAGCAATTTTTCCTGCCAGCGCAACAGAAACACCCGTCAGCAATGCTACACAGAGCATCGCCCCCAGCTTGACCGGTAATGACCGCTGTCCCAGGCCTGTGGCCACGTCGTCGCCTAGCGACAGTAGTGTTATTGGCTTGGCCAGCAGCATCGCCCCCACAACTGCCACAAGAGCAAAGGGAATTGCCAATTGGATCATCCCGGGATCCATCTGATGCAGTCGTGCGTTAAACCAGAAGCTTACATTTTGCGATACATTAAAATAAATGGAAAGAACGGCCGACAGGCTGCTTAAAAACGTGCCGATGATTGTTCCCAAAATGGCCATACGAACCGGAGCAAGACCCCCGGGAATCATCCAGGCTAAACCGAATACAATAGCTACCCCAAGAGCCGATCCTACAAAAGAACTGCCGATCAGCCCCATCGAAGTGGAGTTCGGCGCGAGGATCATCATTAAGGTGATCACAAATGCCGCTCCATCTGACACGCCCATAATGGAGGGTGAAGCCAAGAAATTCCGCGTCATTCCCTGCATAATGGCTCCTGAAATCGCGAGAAAAGCACCAATCAATATAGAGCCGACCGCTCTAGGCAGACGAGAGTTTAATACGACCTGATGATCTACATTCCCAGCATCAAAATGGAAAAATGTAGCAATTACCGTCTCCCATTCTATCGTCTTGGCTCCGTACATCACAGACAGCAGTAACGTTAACACGATAAACAAGGGAGAGACGAAGATGATAAGGTAAGGAGAGATTAATTTTTTTCCCATGTTCCTACCTTTACTGCGAAAGTCGGTTCATAACCGCTTCCAAAAAGGCTAGTTTGCTCCATGAAGTACCGCCTTGAGCATTGGGATCTACGATGTTGACGAAGGTTTTCCCATTCTTTACGGCGCTGATACTGCTCCAAATCGGATTTTTCTCCAGATCTGCTAATGCCTGCGGCTGATCCTTGTTCTCTCCTTCTGAGAATTGCACGAACAGATAATCAGGGTTCATATCAGCCAACTTCTCCAAAGAAACTGCCTCTTGTGCCTTTACTGTATTTAACTCTTCCGGTACCTTAGCTCCCAGATCAACATATAGCGAAGGATTGAAATATACATCTGCAGGATATACATACAGATTACCTGTACGAATCCGTACCATAAGCACCTTTTTGTTTTCCCATAATGGCTTGAGCTTCTGTTGGGCCGCCTGAGCATCTCGCTTGTACTTGTTCAGTATCTCTTTCGCCTTCGCCTCTTTGCCCGTAAGTTGCCCCAACATGAGCAGGTTCGCTTCCCAGTTCGTTGAAATATGAGATACTGGAATCAATGTAGCGACCTTCCCCAGCTGTTCTGCCACCGCAGGTCGAAATTTGGAGCTCCCAAGAATCACATCTGCCTTCAGTTTCAGGATCGTTTCAGCACTAGGCTGCATTCGGTCACCAACATCTGCGGCTCCTTCCATCGCTTTTTCCATGTATTCGGGGAATTTTCCTCCCGAAGTAACCGCCCCAGTCGGCTTTACTCCCAGGACAGCCGCATCTTCCATCGCTTCCAGACTTGCTACAATAATATGATCCGTCTTGGTCAGCTTATAAGTCTTATCTAGATATGTAATCGTCTTGGCACTTTCTCCGTCGGAAACTGACGTCTGTGTCGATGCATTGGAATTCGTTTGAGCCGAGCTATCCACCTCCTGCACTTTTCCACCACACGCTGTCAACAACAAACTTGCCGATAATAAAGTACACACCCCTACTGCAAACTTCTTCATAACCTGAATGGCTCCCCTCTACTGCTTGATTACAGATAATAGTTATCATTATCAATGATAACTATTATCAATAGTAGGAGAGAAATCAGTGCATTGCAATATTTTTTCTAATATTTATTAAAAAGGTGAGCTTTTTTCCTTGGAATCACTGCATCTAAGAAGCATCAGCCTTCCTCTCTCTGCTGAACATCATCCACATTCCATTCTCTATAGAACTGCTCCAGGTACAGCTCCATCCATTGATGCCGAACCTCCGCCAGCTCTCGGGCATAAGTGGTATTCATTAAATCCTGGAGCTTGAGCAGCTTTTCGTAAAAATGGTATATGGCACTTTTACCTGCGGCACGATACTCATGCTGTGAAAAATCTTTATCCGGGTGATGCATCATACTGCCTTTTGAGCCTGCATACATAAAGGTTCTTGCAATCCCAATTGCTCCAAGAGCATCTAACCGATCCGCATCCTGCACAACTTGACCCTCCAGCGTCTCCATGGGCGGGTTTTGTCCACCATTGTAGGACATCGTAGCAATAATAGTCATCACGTGCGCGATTATATCCAGATCACTTACATGCAGAAGCAGCCACTGCTCTACTTTATCCAGCCCGGCTTGTTTGGAATCATTTAATTTTTCATCCGCTACATCATGCAGCAGTGCTGCCAGTTCACAAATAAACGAATCTGCGCCCTCTTTGGCAGCAATTTTAAGAGACAGCTTTCTCACCCGGTCTATATGCCACCAATCGTGACCACTATGATCATGCTCCAACTGTTGCTGTACAAAGGGCTCTGCCTTTTGAGTAATATCTGCACAAATCGCTTCCTGTTGCTCCGTTCGTCTCTTCATATGTCACCTTTCAATCCAGTCCATACTTTCTATGGTAGGTTCGTTTGATTTTTTAATGCAAACCACATCAATCGTAGTCGCGGAAGTTCTTTTACATTTTCCCTACCCTATCTCTAATCCTATATAACTTAATTCCGTATCTTACTCTACTCCACGACACCAAGCTCGCGGTTCTTCTCCTTAAAGCGGCTGTTATGAGAAGAAACATATGCCGCTTTGTCAGCTGCCGGATCAATATACAGCTTCGCGCTGTTCAGCGCAAGGGCGGCATCTGTGAACGCACCGGCAATCAGATACAGCTTACTTCCGTACTCGACAAAATCGCCTGCCGCGAAAATCCCCGGCAGATTCGTTTCCAGCTTTTCGCTCACTCGGGCATGCCACTCCCCCATATCCAGTCCCCAATCCCGAAGCGGACCGAAATCGGATTTTAGTCCATGATTTACGATGACTGCATCGACATTCAGCACCTGTATTTCGTCCGTATCTACATGACTGATCGTTACCTGTTCAATCGTCTCTCCATTGTTGCTATGTAGCTGACTCACCGCGTATGGCGTGAGAACACGGACCGAAGATGATTTCATACGCGCTACATTTTTCTCATGTCCACCAAAGTGATCCCGACGATGTACGACGGTCACACTCGCCGCAATAGACTCCAGCTCATTCGCCCAATCCACTGCTGAGTCGCCCCCACCGGAAATCAGGACGTGCTTGCCCCGAAATGGCTCTAGCTCTTGTACAGTATAATGCAGGTTCGTAACCTCATAGCGGTCCGCCCCCTCAATCTCCAGCTTAGCCATTTTGAGAATACCATAGCCTACTGCCAGAACGATCGTGCGTGTCCAATGCTGTTCCCCTGTGGCAGAAGTTAGCAGGAACGTGCCATCCTCTTGCCGATCCAAACCAGTGATCTGCTGCCCCAGCACAATGGTAGGCTCGAACGTCCGCGCTTGCTGCTCCAGCTGATCAATCAGCTTTTCACATAAAACCGGGGTAACCCCTCCGACATCCCATATCATCTTCTCTGGGTATATGCGCATCCGTCCGCCCAACTCATGCTTGGCTTCGATCAGCTTGGTCTTCATATCTCTCATTCCACTGTAAAATGCGGTATACATACCGGCAGGACCACCGCCGATGATCGTTACATCATATAATTCCAAGGACACTGTCACTCTGCAACTCTCCCTATCATAGCGTAATATGTCTGCTTTTATTATAAGTGATAATAATTATCAATATCAATTAGGAAATAAAAACATGGCCCTTGGAGAGGTTTTCGTGACCTTAGAACTACATCTTATGGGTTAATATAGCTACTCATGCATGGAAGCATCCATATATTCATTTCCTCTTTCGTTCTATCAAGTGAATGTTTCAAAAAAGTTACTTCCATCGATCATCCAATACTGTTCAGATGAAGGTACCTCGTTCATAAAGTTTTGATATTCTCCTTTCCACCCCACTGGGACATAGTGTTCAAACGAAGCTGGCTCAGGAAATAGCGAATAGAGAACTTTCTCATCAAAGTTAACATACAGAGCAGGATAAAACTCCAGCACTTCATCCTGATGCTGAATAGCATCATCCAGCAACTGGAGCATTGAAGTTAGCTCCCCTGTAGCCACCTTATATTCACAGATGTGATCCAAAAATGCTCCTGCTGTGGTTTCATCCAAAATAGGGATACCAAACCGTTCCTCCATCTCGGTATTCAAAAACCAATATTCTCTTTCCGTCACATACCAATTCCAGTTTCCTTCAAAAATAACACCAACAATGATGTTTTGCGCATATTCAGGCCATAATTTCATGAGCTTCTCGCGTTCCCCTCTTTCTCACTCACAGTTCGATCCAAAACCGGTTTACACGGTTTCCGTCTTCCTCTATGTAATCCTTGTCCGGCATTCCGCCGTTTTGTATGATTGTTTTTTTGGAGGCAATATTATCGGAGTCGCATACGACCAGGACTCGGGAAATCCCCAGCTCTTTTGCTTTTTCCAGCGCCAAGGCCAGCATTGTAACAGCGTACCTGTTCCCTCGTGCAGAAGGACGGATACCGTAACCGATATGACCTCCGGCATTCATTAGGTGTTCGTTAAGGACATGCCTGATATTCACCGCTCCCTCAACCTGTTCATTCGCATTCACAAGCCAGTATGTGGAGCTTTTAACCCAGCCTTCAGACAGGTTCATTCCATTTTCCTGATTACTTAAAAACGTCAGCATACCTTCAAAATCGTACGGCTCTACAGAGATCACCCAAGGTACCATATGCTCCTGGCTCTGTTTCCATTCCTCATAAAATGAAAGATAAGCTTCCTTCCAGTCCTGATCCGGCTTTACCAATCTGACAGTCTGCATCCCACTCACTACCTCCTCTTTAAATACTCAATTTGTCTGCTATTGCTTTATACCTTAATATCCATGAATTTTTGCGCCCAATCTGCAAAAGAGAGCTTATCATCCCAAGTGATTTGCTTCATCGCTTTGGCACATCCCCAGTTTAGAACCTGCTGATGCAGCATATGCACCCGGAAACGCTCAGTAAATCCTTCTTTAGCTTCCATCCCTTGTGCGTAAGCAGTAAGAAAACCTTTTGCCAATTCTTCTTCGCCGTTCTCCAGATACATGATGGTTATTTTCGGAAGATCTGCAACCCCATCCCCAAAATAGGCTGTCGTAAAATCAAAAAGACCACTGACTCCCCAGCCCTTATTCCCATTCTGCACAAGGAAATTTTGCGGTTTAAAATCCCCCATCACGAAAGTGGCAGCTTCCAGCTGATCGAATGCTTGACGGGAGCCTTCCAATATTTCCTCTACCCATTCCATATCCTGTACAGAAATGTTCGAGTATTTTTTGGCATCCTCTAGCCAATAGCGAATTCGTCCATACAACCATACTCGATAAGAGACTTCAAAAGGACGAATGCCTAGAGTTGTTGTATCCAGCTCTCCACTGTTCTTAACCTTCCATCTATGAAGCACTAACAAAACAGTAGCAAGCATTTCAGCCATTTGCTGTTTATCCAGCGAGGTCAGCTTTGCTTATAAGACAGCAAACGTCCCAAATCAAAACGATTCAGCATCCTTTGCACTTGTTCAATTGTTACCTCGCCTAGCCGATTAGATGAGAAATATATGGTCGTCGTCATCTCTATACACCATAGCTCTTAATCGTTGCTTCCAGAGTTTCATCTGTATCCGCCAGCCACACGGAACTAACTTCAAACGTTCCTGGCTCAAAAAACAATGGAAATCTCCGCTTAAACCAATCCTGCATCGGCAGATTTAGCGCTTCTTTCATATCCACCCACAGCAGTTCTCCCTCGGGGGGATTTTTTAATAGTTCACCCTCAGTGGCTGTAGCCAAATAGTTAAAGACCATATATCTCAGCCCTTGGCTTGGGTCACAATATTCGTCGATTCCTTTAAATACAATTTCCGTAACGGCTAAGCCTGTTTCTTCCTTTACTTCACGAATGGCCCCATTCACAATGCTTTCTGGAAACTCTACTTTTCCTCCTGGAGCAATATAACCCGGAAACCCCTTTCGATTGGGTCTATTCATAAGCAATACCTTACTTCCGTCCTGAATCATACACATGGTATATATTTTATGTGTCACTTCTGTTGTCAATCCGATCATACCTTTCTTTATTCACGATTCACTAAAATCTAGTTTTACTTTCACACCGACAAACTGTGGTTAAATATGGCATTTCCCATACTTTAACTCGTTATTTTGTAGAGTGCAATAACTCTAGCCATAGACTAGACTTGAGAACTCATGCCTACGTCGGTCAAAATTAGTAAAAAAAAGACCGCCTTTCTGCAGAGCCGCTGGTACTACCAGCGGCTCCAGAAAGGAACGGTCTTATCCTAAACTTAATCATCATGCCAATACTCCGTTTTCTAGGCACGCTCCGGATAACGAGAACCTACTGCGAAACCTTTGGGCGAAATACGCTCGATCTCTTGAAGCTCTGCTTCCGACAAAGAGACCTGTAGGGCACCAAGATTTTCACGCACTCTTTCCAATCTCTTCGTTCCTGGAATCGGGACGATATGGTCGCCTTGCGCCAGCAGCCATGCCAGCCCCAACTGAGCAGAAGTACAACCTTTTTGAGCAGCCATTTTTTCGATCAGGAGGACAACCTCTAGATTTTTGGTGAAATTCTCGCCTTGGAAGCGAGGGAAATGACGGCGGTAATCATCCACTGGCAGATCGTCAAATTTTTTGATCTGTCCCGTGAGGAAACCTCGACCCAGTGGACTGTAGGGGATGAAGCCGATTCCCAGTTCGTTTAGTAGCGGAAGGACATCGTCTTCCACTTCTCTGCTCCACAAGGAATATTCGGTTTCTACTGCGGTAATTGGATGCACCGCATGCGCGCGGCGGATCTGTTCAGCCGACGCTTCCGACAAGCCGATATAACGGATTTTCCCTTCCTTAACCAAATCGGCCATCGTTCCGACGGTCTCTTCAATCGGAGTATTGGGATCGACTCGATGCTGATAATACAGGTCGATATAATCAGTCCCCAGATGAAACAGACTGGCGTCTACGGATTTTTTAATATATGCCGGATCTCCCTTGGGTCCCTGAGTGTGTGTGATCCCGAATTTAGTGGCAATCACTACCTCCTCCCGACGACCCTTGAGCGCACGTCCAACTAGCTTCTCATTGCCGCCGAACTTCTGCTGTGCGTATTCCTCACCATAAAGATCTGCTGTATCAAACAACGTTACACCAAGGTCCAGCGCTCCCTGAAGTGTGCGCACCGACTCCTCGTTGTTCGGCATCATCATCGTGCCAAGGCCCAGAGCTGATACCTCCAGCCCTTCACATCCCAATTTCCTTTTCAGCATATCATGGTTCCCTCTTTTCTTTGGGTAAATGGATGGAATGAACATGTACTCATTCTAATAGACCCTTATGGAGGCAACCACAGTACGTTTATACTAGTAACAAGATTACCAGGCAGAGGATTGGCTTACTGGCGTGTAGATACAAAAGTGCAGACCCGGTTGGTCCGTAATACTTGCTAAAGAATTAATATCATAGGAAACTGCTTCCACAGCGCCAGGGATTTGAAGGGAAACCCGATTCACCTTTTTGAGCTGGATATGATGCTGCTTCCACATGGTGTCAAACTCCATACTTTCCACACGCAGCCGTTCTACCGTCTCCTCAAACCAAGGATCTCCTAAATACTTGTCATAATAGGTTCTAAAAACAGCTACCGAATAGGACGCGAATTCTTCCCAGTTAACCATTCGACGACGTAATTCGGAATCCACGAACAATAAACGAATCATGACACGTTCAGAAACGGACAGGGAAGAAAAATCGGTAATCACCTCATTCGCCGCGCTATTCCAAGCAAGCACTTCCGCTTTTTCATTGCTGATAAAGGAAGGATAGGACAACTGATCAATAATATGTTGCCACTGTGGATTCAGCCTTGTATGGATGGGCGAAATCGCAACCACCTCATTGGGATTCCACAATTGAATTAGATGTGCTCTCTCATCATGAGTTAATTGTAGAGCTTCTCCTATACTTTCGATAATCTCCTTAGATGCTGTTACTTCTCTACCTTGTTCCAGCCATGTGTAATACGTCGCACTGACACCTGCCAGCATCGCAACTTCTTCTCGGCGAAGCCCCGGTGTTCTTCGCTGACCCTGTGAAAGTCTAAGACCTGCCTGCTCTGGTTGAAGTCGATTTCGACGTGATTTCAGAAAAGCTCCCAACGTTTTCGATTTACTATTATCATTAGACATGTGTTACCTCTTTTCGAATCAATCGCTATAGAACGCTCACAGTCCCTCGTCAAACAACTGTAGGCCTATGATTTCAAAGGCGACACCGTCGCCCGCTTTAACGTTGACATCACCATTCACTTCTTCAGAATCCAAAATAAACGTAGTGTCTCCTACTACAATCTCCACACATTCTATCTCGTCTGCTTCGCCTTGCATCACTTGATGTATCGTTCCTTGAATCCAATAGTCGCCTAGCTTTGGTTGAGGTCGAAAAATCCCTGTCTCTTCAGTAGGCTTCAGCCTCCTGAACCCCTCTATACTGGATTGAGAAGTCTCGACCGAAATTACACAACCGGGAATCATCTTATTTAAGCTTTGTTCATACGGGACAACATACGCATATCCAGAAGTCAGTTCATGCCAAAAATATGTCCAGTAGCCGTATACTTTTTCCTTGCCAATATTACGAATGGTGATATGCTGATCTTTATTTATTTCCTTGATCTGTACGCGCATCTATAGAATCCTCAGTAGATATTTTTCTTATAATAATAGTGTTTAAAGCCTCTCGGAGCATCGTCAATGACACCAACGACTTCATACCCCTGCTTTTCATAGAATTCGGGCGCTTGGAAAGTAAAGGTATTAAGTTGTATAAAATCGCACCCTTTTTCTTTAGCAATTTGTTCAATTTCACCGAGTAGTTGTGAACCGTAGCCCTTTCCTCTGTAGCTCTGATCTACCCACAAAATATCAACCTCCACCCAGTTCCAACATAGTACACTTAGGAGACCGCCTATCACCTGACCGTCTTCATTTTTAAGCGTAAGATTAATCTCTTCGTATTGGGTTCGAATATCTGCTGGAACGTGTTTCGCATTAAACTCAATCAACTTGTTTCTGACTAAACGCGCTTCATCTCTACTACTTCGATTCATCTGAGGTTCCAGCGTCATGGCATAAATCCTCCAATTTGAAATGATTACTAGCACTTACTGATTTAAATATAGAAAATAATAGGGTTAAAATACTTTCATCTTCCTACTGTTATATATTGTATATACTTTTCTATGTTTAGTCACATGATTCAATTTAGATGGACAGAATTATTCTAATCTAAATATCGCTGATTAAAGTCGTTCCCTGGATTCATGCAAAATATTTAGTAACGAAAAAAGCAGGCCCCTCTGAAACGGAGAACCTGCTATCCTTTATATCCATCGTCTGCCATACAGGAGAAGAGAGGGGATGATTAAATTGAAATATCCAGTGATTTCCCAACTCCCGTAATATCGCTGCTGTTAGCGCTGTTGATACGAGTTGTTTCTGTGTTACTTGGAGCGGGCTTTTCCATTTTTGGAGTTGACGTACTGCTGGATTGCGAACTTTGCTGTGCAATTTGAGCTTCAATCTGTTTAATTTGTTGCTGAAGCTGCTTCATTTTTGTTTCTTTTGTATCTTTATTATCCTTACTTTGCTGTACCTTGTTGTACTCCGCTTCAAGTTGAGCTTTTTGCTTTTCCAGACTAGCTGTATCGTTGGTACTGGATGAAGATGAAGTGCTTGAAATAGATATAGAACTGCTGGATGTGGATGAAATGTTCATACGAGATTTCCCCTTTATAAAAGTATGAGTTTACACGTGTGGGCTAACCGGTTCTAAGCTATGGTGTTGCACTCTAATGACTATGACTACGATGATACAGATTGTTCAAAAGTCTTAGCGATTTTATCGAATAAAGCCGATATTTCTTCATCTGTGGCATTCGTAGGAAGCGGAGCCTGCATTCCTCCCGTGTATTTCATGAATTCCTTGCTCAGTTCGAGTGAATCGTTAGATTTCTTGTGTGTGGTATGCCCCGTGGTATTTAGTCCATTCTCATGTGACTTCACCGTATTCGAATGATCATAGGAAGTCGTGATAAGATGTCTGTTAATGGATAGTGACAAAATAGATTCCCTCTCAGTGTACATAATGTTTTTGGCTGCCCACCTACCTTTCATCGGTAGCAAATCTGAATGCAACCTGAGGGTATGCTGAATGATAACTGAATCAATACAGACTCATTAATACCGTAACCCTTTTATTATTTCCTAGACCATAGTCAAGGAAAATCCCCTCCGCAAGACGGGGGGATCAACCCTACTTGAGACAGGAGTAAGTAAAGGGATAATTTGTTACTCTTAGCAAAGAATAAATGAACGTATTTTAAAAATTGAAAGTAGGGAAATGATGTATGATCCGTATTAGCCATTTGGTTCACGAGAGACTTATGTTTCTATTCAAATTTTTGTACTCGCCTGCATATGTGGGTAGTGTAACACCAAGTTCCAGATTTTTAGCTAAAAATATGATAGAATCCATTCCATGGAGTGAAGTTCATGCTGTTGCCGAGCTTGGTGCTGGAACAGGGGCAATTACCCAATACATCCCGTCTGCTGCTGAATTTCAACCCAAGGTTTTACTCTTTGAGAAAGACCAAACCATGCAGCAGAGTTTAAAAAGAAGATTCCCGAATTATCTGTGCTATTCCGACTCGCGTGAGCTTCAGCTTGCTATGAAAAATGCCCAAATAGAACAGCTTGACTGCATAATCAGTGGGCTGCCTTTTTTCAATTTTCCACAAGCGATGCGGAATCAAATTGTAGAACAAATTCATCTATCGCTCAGGGATGGAGGAATGTTTGTGGCCTTTCAATACTCTAAACAGATGAAGCAGCAGTTAGGTGAATGGTTTGATATTGAAGAAATCAAGTTTGTGCCCATGAATGTTCCACCCGCATTCGTGTATGTATGCCGAAAGAAAGCTTAAGAAAGGAGTACGGGTATGGACGTGGAATATTTAATTTCCATCATCGAACAATACGGCTATGCAGCATTATTCTTTTCTCTATGGCTTGGGATTGTGGGTCTGCCCATCCCGGATGAAGTCATTGTGATGACTGGCGGGGCTGTAACAGGCATGGGCATACTTCACCCGTTACCCGCTTTTTTAATTGTATATCTTGGGGTTATATCAGGCCTGTCCTTAGGTTATGTATTGGGGAGAACCGTGGGCACACCGATTCTAGAACGTTTACGCCGGAAGAAAAAAATGGACAAGTACATTACGTTTTCGGAAAAATTGATACATAAGTATGGGAACTTCACTATTTGCATCAGTTATTTGCTGCCGATCGTCCGTCACATTATTCCTTATATTGTCGGAATCAATAAAATGAGCTTCAAGCGCTATGCCCTCTTCTCTTATTCAACGGGTTTGATCTGGACGCTGATCTTCTTTCTACTCGGGCGTATCTTTGGCGATCATGTACAGGCAGTAGGAGAACTGATTCATCGTTATGGCTCGCAGATGGCATTGCTTGTCATCATGCTGACCATTATATTTTTTATAATGAAATTAGTATGGGGAAAGAAAACAACGGAGGAGTAAAGGTAGAACACGGTCGGCTAGTCTCCTGCAAAGGAGGTAATGCCTGTGGAGGTTAAAGATACATTGATGTTGATGATTCAATTTGCGACATTGGTGATCTTGATTCTTTCCTTCAACAAAAAGAAATAGACCGTCCTCTGGAAAAGGAATGCGGTCTATTTTACTAATCCAACCCTACAACTACCGCCCTTATAAGCGGCTGTTGCAAAAGAGTGAGGATGTTGGCAGCATCCTTGCTCTTTTTCAGTATATACTTATTAGCTTTAATTTATCACAGGAAAAACCATATTGCCAATATGGAAAGCCTTTAAAGTGGCGGCTTACACCCCGAGCTATTTCTTTAATTGAAGCAACTTAACCAGCTTATCATGAATGGCAGTATTCGGGTAATTCCCGCTAAACTGAGAAGAGCCTGGGCCCATCGCGGTTAACGCCACATCAACAGATGTATGTCCTCCCGTGGTCCAGTCAATATAAAACTTTTCATTAGAGCCTTTTACAGTAAAAGGACCATCCTCTTTGGAAACACCTTCACCGGATTCATCCTCCGCATCTTCGCCTTCAATCGCCAAACCGCCCGTTTCATGATCTGCCGTCACCAACACTAATGTATCTGGATGTGCTTTGGCATACTCTTTAGCTACTTTAACGGCCTTATCGAGCTGTTGCCCAGCCTTAATCGTTAGCTCACCTTCATTGTCATGCGCCATCTCATCCGTTCCTTCTTCTTCTACCATCAGGAAAAAACCTTTTTGGTTTTTGGAAAGAACATCAATTGCTTTGGTCGTCATATCCGGTAAAGAAACCGTTGGATTGTAAGAGTTACCCTGCTTGTTGTGAGCTTGGAACATCTCTTCATTGGCGAACAGCCCCAGCAACTTAGAACCTTTGGCTGCTTTCATTCCTGTCTGATCCGTCACATAGCTATAACCCAGCTTCTTCGCTTGTTCTACCAAATTCCCTTGAGTTCCCTTACTCGCTTCCTCAGGATCTTCTGCCGGAGCATCTGGATGTTTGCCTACTGTTCCGGCAGGGTACCAGAAATCCTCACCACCGCCCAGAATAACATCCAGCTTGCTTTTCTCCAAATACTGTTTGGCAATCTCGCTTTGAGCGGAGCGTTTTTCGACATGCGCACCAAAGGCAGCCCCCGTTGCGTCTGTCACTTGGCTTGTCGTCACGACACCTGTAGACATGCCTGCTTTTTTAGCCAGCTCCATAATCGTTGTCACTGGTTTTTTATTCAAATCCATTCCAATCGCGCCGTTATACGTTTTCACACCTGTTGCAATAGCAGTCGCAGCGGCGGCAGAATCCGTAACCAGGTTATCCCCTGAACTTGTGCTAACCAGGCCGGTTACAGGCATGTTGTCCATTTCAAGTAATCCCGATTTCCCTACCGTCGCCAAGCGAATCGCGTTGCGACTTGCTTCTCCCATACCATCGCCGATAAAGAGAATGACATTCTTAGGGGCATCGACTTTCGCTGACGAGGTTTTCTGTCCTTTGGATACCTGTGTCGTAGTAGACTTGGTATTAGATGAGGCTGCAAAAGCGTTAGGGATATTAGCAGATAACAATGGCGCACTCAAAACGGTAATGGCACCTAAAGCAAGGATACTCTTTTTCATCGAACGCTTTTTCACAAGGTCACACTCCAATAAATTTAATATTCATATATGATAAAGTAATCATATATCTGCTTTGTAAAGCATCGTAAAGCAATAGATTACACGAATGTAAAATTTGGAGTGCTCACCTGTTTTTTATAAGACAAAAGAAGGCACCGACTCTTGGTATATCAAAGTCGATGCCTCTTATATTAAATCGCAGCGATATTTTTGCCGATCGGCATGGTGTAGTAGAGCGGCTTTTGCTGTCCATTTTGCTGATAGACTACAAGCAGAAGCGTGCGGCCTTCGGCAGTCAATGGGCTACCCCCACTCAGGATATGATCCAGACTGAACGGCAGTACATCCAGCACAGCGTGCTTTTGCAGTTCTTTTTCACTCAGCTTCAAGGAAGCAAAGGCTGGGATAATCTCGCGGTATGGCTGCGGCTGTTGACTGCCTACATCCGTTCCGCCTGTACTCTCCTTGCTCGCATCTGCCACAAAATCTGCAACCACAGGTGACAACAGCGCATCCGGGTGCTGGAGAACCATTTTCATATAGCTGGACCAATCATTCTTCTCCAAGCTATGCTCCCACCAAATTTTACGCGGCTTATATTTATGGTTAAGGAAATAATCAAGCTTCATCAGTCCAAGCACCATATCCATTCGCTTTGTTCCACGCGATTCCAGAAAGGACTGGAGACGTGTGAACAAGTCTTCGAGCTGATGTCCGATTTTTTGCCAGCCCTGTCCTTCCCAGTAGTCTCCGAATTCCTGAAAGAAATCAAAGGCGGACGAGAATTCACGCTCAATCAGATAGTTGACTGTATGATCCATACGATGAGAGTTCCAGTATTTTTCCAATACATCTTCCAAGCGCTTGAGTCGGACGATATCGGCAAAGGAAAGGACGTCATTGCTCAGCATTTCATACGGCGCAACATCCATATACGTATAGTTATACTTGTCTGCGTCGATACGCAGTCCGGTGCCACGCAGCATTTTGAGGAAGCCAAGTTGAAGCTCTTCCGGGCCGAGCGCAAAAACGTCATTAAACGTTTTACGGAATGTGTTGTAGTCCTCCAAGGGCAATCCGGCGATCAAATCCAAATGCTGGTCGATTTTACCGCTTTGTTTGACCTTTGTAACAGTACGAGAAAGTTTGGTAAAGTTCTGGCGACGCTTAACCAGCTCATTGGTAGGATCATTCGTTGATTGGACGCCGATTTCAAAACGAAATACGCCCGGCGGCGCGTTTTCCGCCAAATAATCCAATACCTCGGGACGCATAATATCTGCCGTAATCTCAAACTGGAAGACACATCCACGGTGATTTTCAATCAAAAATTTGAACATTTCCAGTGCATAATCGCGTTTAATATTAAACGTCCGATCCACGAACTTGATTAGGTTGGCTCCATTGTCGATCAGATATAAAATATCTGACTTTGTGCGCTCAATATCGTAATAACGCACCCCAACTTCGATGCTTGACAGACAAAACTGGCAGCTGAACGGACAACCCCGGCTCGTTTCAAAATAAACAACCCGTTTCCCGAGTTCCGGTATATCTTCTGCAAAACGATAGGGCGACGGCAGCTCGTTCAAGTCCGCTTTCGGGCGACCGGGCATCTGAATGACCTCTTCTCCCTTACGGTAAGCCAGTCCATACACAAAATGGAACTTGCGATCCCCTTCCAGCTCCTGCAGCAGTTGATGGAAGGTTTCCTCTCCTTCACCAACCACGATAAAGTCCACATTCGCCAAACGCTTCATCCAGTGATCCGTATCGTAGGATACCTCTGGACCACCCAGAACAATTTTGACTTCGGGCATAATCTTTTTCAATACATCGATGACTTTAATCGTCTCTTCAATGTTCCAAATATAACAGGAAAAGCCGATGACATCTGCCCCCCGTTGAAACAAATCGGATACGATGTTCATCACCGGGTCTTTAATCGTGTACTCCGCTAGCTCGATATCAAAGTCCTTTTCACTGTAGGCTTTGAGACATCGGATGGCCAGCGAGGTATGAATATATTTTGCATTTAACGTTGATAAAATGACTTTCATAGGTCACAACCTTCTATAGTTTGCATGGACTGTTATATCCTTACCTTAGTATGGCTATTCAAAATCCTCGTACACATCGTCTGCATAAATCTCGTCCTCACTTACCGTTCCCCCGATATTCCCCTGATTATGAAAAAAATCAAGAAACGGCTTGCCGTACTTGCGGAACTTCACTTCTCCGACACCCTTGATCCGCAACATCTCTGCCTCGGATTGTGGGCTCGCTACGCTCATCTCACGCAGCGTCGCATCATTGAAAATGATATAAGACGGTACATGCTCCTGAGCGGCCAGATCGCGGCGGATCAGGCGCAATTGCTCGAACACGGTTTCGTTGACTGCGGCCGGGTATGCATCGCGTCCCTGTCGTCCGCGTGAACCTGCTCCACCTGCAAAAGCCGTGGCATGTCGCACCACACGCTGCATGACTTCTCGCTGGCCTTTCAGCACTTCAGCCGCAAGCTGCTGCAAGCGTACGACCGGATATTGTCCCTCGGACAACATCAGATAGCCTTCCGAAACAAGAACATTGATGATTTCGGCGATCTCTTTTTCCGTCCGGTTGCCCATCACGCCATAGGTTGGTAGGCTGTCAAAACCATACTGCAGCACTTTTTTGTTACGCGAGCCTTTCAACACCGAGGCGACCATCGAGACCCCATAACGTTCCCGCATGCGGTGAATGCACGAAAAAATCTTTTGCGCATCTATGGTCATATCAACCAGTTCCCGTTCATCTGTACATGAACTGCATATGCCGCAAGCTTTATGCTCCTCCGCTTCTCCGAAATACTCAAGCTGTGCTGTACGTAGGCAACGAGTCGTGTAGCAATAATCAACCATCTGCTGGAGCTTGCGATAGTCATTACGCTTGCGGTCTTCATCCTGTGGATTTTGCTCAATCAGGAACTTCTGCGTCACGATATCTTGTGGTCCGAACAGCAGAATACACTGACTCGGGTCGCCATCACGTCCTGCGCGTCCCGCCTCTTGTACGTAAGCCTCCATATTTTTAGGCATGTTGTAGTGAATGACATAGCGTACGTTCGATTTATCTATCCCCATGCCGAAGGCATTAGTTGCTACAATGACACGGATATCGTCGTACAGAAACCCTTCCTGGCTATCTGCACGTTCCTGATCTGTCATCCCGGCATGATAGCGTCCAGCCGCCATGCCTGCATCACGCAGCCGTTGGTACAAATCGTCCACGTCCTTACGTGTCGCCGCATAAATAATGCCCGATTCACCCTCATGCTCACGGGCGTAATTCAGTAAAAAGCTGCGTTTGTCTTCCCCGCGCAGCACACTGAACGCCAAATTGGGCCGTCCAAGGCCTGTAACGAACGTCTCCGGTGAGCGCAGACGAAGCAAGCGCACGATGTCATCCATGACCTGCGGTGTCGCCGTTGCCGTAAACGCAGCCACGATTGGACGTTCATACAGCCCGTCCACGAATGGAGCCACAGCCAGATAGCTGGTACGGAAATCATGGCCCCACTGCGATACGCAGTGAGCCTCATCTACCGCTACGCAGGAAATCGGCAACTGAGCCATTTCATCGCGAAACCAGTCCAGTTCCAGTCGTTCCGGTGCGACATACAGTAACTTCAAGTCACCATTCCGTGCGGCTCGTATGCGATCATTCACTTCTCGACCACTCAACGTACTATTGATGTAGGCAGCAGCAATCCCCATCGTGGTCAGCGCATCCACCTGGTCCTTCATCAGCGAAATGAGCGGTGACACGACAATGGTCAGCCCCTCATGCAACAACGCGGGGATCTGGTAGCATATCGATTTTCCGCCCCCTGTCGGCATGATGCCCAACGTATCGTTGCCCTCCAGCATACTGGCCACAATTTTCTTTTGTCCCTCCCGGAAATCGGGATAGCCATAAAATTTTTGCAGCAAGTCCTGCGCCCGTTCCAAGGTTGGTGCTTGTACACTCATAGTTTCAAAACTCCTCATATTTCTAGCGTCCTTGACGCATATCGGCTTTTCTTTCGTTACCTTTAGTTTACCGGGGTTCAGGGTAATGTTCAACCGCTAGAAGACTACCAATCTGGTTTAGTCCCTTATGGCGTTCGCTGTTTTCTCATGATATAGTGAACACGGTGCCGAAAATTTGTCCATAATTATGAAGAGACACGGTTCCAAGAAGGAGAAAGAACCCATGAACAATCGGAAACCCCAACGGAAAAATCATACAAAATCTACGTCAAACGCAAGCCATTCCAAACGCAGTCATAAACCTGCCGGAAGATCTGGCTCCCATAGACCGGAAGCTCCACGGAGAACGAATGCTTTTGATAAAGCCCCTGCCAAAACATACATCGTCCAGGAGCCTGCCGAGCTGTTAAGCTTTTTAGTAGAGCATGTGACTGGCATGGGTCGCAACTCCATTAAATCAGCACTGGCTCGTGGGCAGGTATCCGTCAACGGCATTCCGCGTACCGTGCATAATTTTCCACTGGAGCAAGGTCAGACTGTCGCTCTTTCCAAGGAAAAGGTAATTCCCGTCGTACCACTGACTGGGCTACGTATTTTGCATGAGGATGAAGCCATTATCGTTATCCATAAGGATGCCGGGTTGCTGTCCGTGGCTTCAGCGCAGGAGCAGGAAGTAACAGCCTATCGCCAGCTTACGGCCCATGTGAGACGCGAGCATCCGTACAATCGTATTTTTGTACTGCATCGTTTGGATCGTGATACATCAGGAGTGATGATGTTTGCGAAAAGCGAAGCCATACAGCAGGAAATGCAAAAAGCGTGGAAGGAAGTTGTGTATGAACGAACATACATTGCTCTTGTAGAAGGACAGGTTAAAAAAGCTGAGGGTACAATCACCTCATGGCTGAAAGAAAGCAAGACGCTAAAAATGTATTCCAGTCCTTATCCGAATGACGGACAACACGCAGTCACTCACTATAAGCTGCTCCAAGCCAATCGGCATTTTTCTTTGCTGGAAGTACGTTTGGAAACCGGACGCAAAAATCAAATCCGCGTACATATGGAGGATATCGGTCATCCCATTGTTGGAGATAAAAAATACGGTTCCAAATCCAAGTCGATTGGGCGCCTTGGCCTACATGCGAGGGTATTGTCTTTTATTCATCCCGTCACCGGGGTATTGCTGCGTTTTGAATCCGACATTCCTAAAACCTTTTTGAATCCGTTCCGGGAGTAGAATTGAGCAAAGCATACGGAGATTAGATAGAAAAATAGAAGAGGAAATGAGGGGGCTGTAGAAGACAGCACCCTTTTTTGATTGATTAAGCGGTATACCTCCGAACACCATCAGCCATTTTCATCAACTCATCCCATATATATATGGGCGTATTACACACTGGACAATCTACCCAACCATTTAAATAGGGTAATTGGGCAATCAGCTTGTTCTCTTCAATTTTTTGGGCATATTCGTGCAACCACTGCATATTAGCACCTCTATGGTCCAATGAACGGGGGCGAATCGGTTGGGGAACCAGATTATCTGAATTTACAGGATCCTTATCATAGACAACCAAGGTGTCATTCTGTTCATCAGGCCAAATATAGAGCGGGGTACCGCAATGCGGACAATCCAGCGTATATTCGTCACCAGTATCGAAGCTTTGTAGCATATAAGCTACGCAGCGATAACCCTGAAAAGCGGCACCCGCAGCCAGAACATAGCGTTTACCGACATCTCCTTCGTGTTCTTTCGCATACAGCACCATTTCTTCAGTCAATTCTGCAAGTCGGACAATGGCACACCGATATTGCGCGTAAATATATTCAGCCAGACTAGAATCCACTTTCACCTGATCCCTTGTAAATTCCAAAGGAACTTTGGTATGTAAGGGATTGTTATTCTTCGCTTCGAATATTCCGCAAATGTTATATATATCTGCACGAATCCCTATATCAGAACTTTTTAACGCAATGTCTACAAGGTAAGGTACAGCCGCAAATGTACAAGTATACAACGTATTTTGGTGATACAGCTCCTCCCAATACAAGGTGTCAGCCATTTCGCCATCATATCCGGCTTGGAGCTGCTTCAACATTTCCGGGACGTATTGAGAAGAACCATAAGGGCCTTGGAGCAGAGTCCAGGCCGGATCGGACAAAGCCAGCATCTTGATACTCCTTCCACCGTTTTTCTTACAGTAAAGGATTTTGCAAAAATCCAATAAGCGACTTCCAATGAACAAAGGTATAGAACGAAGTAGTTTAGTTCGTCTATATCTTGCACTTCGGAGCGACTGGAATCGAATTGTGCAAAATCCTGACAGTAACATGGGATCGGTTTGTAAATTAAACTCGCTAACAAATTCATTTTAACTTCATAATTCTCAGCTTCTTACGTTTATTTTATTATACGCATATTATTAGCTGAAGTTGCTTTCTCGATTTATGCAATATACAAAATCACTATTTTTCCGGGTCTATAATCATATTCGGTTAAGCTTTCGGCATTGTGAAGGTGATACACATTAAATTACTGAATTACTAACCTGGTTCTTAAGTTCTACTACGAGTTCTCTGTCAGTTCAGTTCCTTCTTCGTATACATAGTTCATATTATAAGTCCTGTTACTTAAAAATTGCTGAGTAAGAAATAAAGTATATATACATTAAAATTTCCATACATGTAAAAACAAAGCCACTCCCCTGCCTGTTTTTAATTATGCCAAACGGGTAAGACATACTTGTTCAAGCCTTTAATCTAACAGCTACAGAACTGATTTTATGAATCGGTATATGAAAAGGCGTGTTGGGAATATTATGTATGAATACTGCGACTATAAGGGGAAATAGCCTATGACCATAACACCGGAACAGCGGATTACCCTGCACGGATTTAACAACCTGACCAAATCATTGAGCTTCAATATGTACGATATTTGTTACACCAAAACCAAAGAAGAACGCGAGGCGTATATTGAATATATTGATGAACAATATAACTCAGATCGGCTGACAGCTATTTTAAAGAATGTATCTGACATTATCGGCGCCCATGTGCTCAACGTAGCCCAGCAGGATTATGTTCCTCAAGGAGCCAGCGTGACAGTACTTATATCAGAGGGACCCATTGTGGAGGTTCCGACTGAATCTTATGCCGAGTCACCAGGCCCCCTACCTGAATCTGTCGTGATACAGCTGGATAAAAGCCACATTACGGTTCACACCTACCCGGAATATCATCCAGACGAGGGGATCAGTACGTTTCGAGCAGATATTGATGTCTCTACCTGTGGGGAAATCTCCCCGCTCAAGGCACTCCACTATTTGACTCATTCTTTCGACACCGACATTATGACGATTGATTACCGGGTACGCGGCTTCACACGTGATATGAATGGACATAAGCTTTTCATCGACCATGATATCGGCTCCATTCAAAACTATATTCCAGACGAAGTGCGCAGTCAGTATGACATGATCGACGTGAATGTGTATCAGGAAAATATTTTCCATACCAAATGTAAGCTAAAACAATTCGATTTAGACAATTACCTGTTCGGCTACACCAAGGAAAGTCTGACTGAAAAAGAGCAACAAAATATATCAACACGTCTCAAAATTGAAATGGACGAAATTTACTACGGTAAAAATATGACGTAACAGATCGAATGCGTGAAAATAAAGTGAATCATTTCATTGAAAAAAAGGATGATCGCTTGGACTGAAATACAGCCAGGCTTTCGTCCTTTTTTTGATACAAAATAAAAGATATTACTCAACTTGATCTGTACAAGCGAGTGATTGTTCACTATGATAGGGGAAGAAACCACTAATTTAAAATATCAGCATAGATTTTACATCCGCTTCATATTGTAAGCGCAATCAATCGATCCTACGTATGATTTTGTCATGGAAGACAAAGGAGGAATTTGCATGCAAGGCGGTATTGGCGGTAAAAATATCATTTTACGACTGGAAATTTCCACAGAGCACATCCAATTTGGTCAATTGATTACGTTGGTAAACGAACATGGCGGGGATGTAATCGCCATTGACGTCATCCGCACCTCTGAGAAGGTCACTGTGAGAGATATTACAGTCACCATTGCTGATCCAGCAGAAATCGATCAAATGATTGCCCGGATTAAAAAAGCACAAGGTGTTAAGGTATTATCCATCTCTGATCGTACCTTCCTATTACACCTCGGGGGCAAAATTGAAATGCAGCCCAAGGTCCCCATTCAAAACCGCGATGACTTATCCCGGGTATATACCCCCGATGTGGCACGCGTATGTATGG
The DNA here is from genome assembly GCF_053570945.1 of Paenibacillus sp. CMM36. Classification (NCBI taxonomy): domain Bacteria; kingdom Bacillati; phylum Bacillota; class Bacilli; order Caryophanales; family Paenibacillaceae; genus Paenibacillus; species Paenibacillus sp. CMM36. The sequence goes on along the minus strand of NZ_JBSEDY010000001.1, from coordinate 342,293 downwards.
CGATTCACGAGGAACCGGACAAAGCTTTCCGTTTGACGATCAAGCGCAACACGGTCGCCGTCGTCTCTGACGGAAGCGCTGTCCTCGGGCTAGGCAACATCGGTCCCTATGCAGCCATGCCAGTTATGGAAGGCAAAGCTATGCTGTTCAAGCAGCTCGGGTCCGTCGATGCCTTTCCCATCTGTCTGGATACGCAGGACACCGAAGAAATCATTAAGGCCATTAAGCAATTGGCCCCAGCCTTTGGCGGTATTAATCTGGAGGATATTTCATCGCCACGATGCTTTGAGATTGAGCAGCGGTTACGTAACGAGCTGGACATACCTGTTTTTCATGACGATCAGCACGGTACAGCTGTCGTTTTGTACGCAGGGCTGATCAATGCGCTCAAGGTTGTCGGCAAGGCCCTGTCTGACGTCAAAATTGTCGTCTGTGGTATCGGGGCTGCGGGTGTGGCCTGTACGAAAATTTTGCTATCTGCAGGAGCAGTCAATATCATTGGCGTAGATCGTCACGGAGCGCTTACAGCGGATGAAACATACGAGCATCAGATGTGGAACTGGTATGCGCAGCATACCAACCCCGAACGGCTGTCTGGCACGCTGTCCGAGGTTCTGAAGGACGCTGACGTGTTTATCGGACTCTCGGCAGGCGGACTACTGCAACGAGAAGACGTGAAACGTATGAAAGAAGCCCCGGTACTGTTCACTATGGCTAACCCAGTTCCCGAAATTGCGCCAGAGGACGTCGAGGACATTGCGGGTGTCATCGCCACCGGACGTTCGGACTATCCTAACCAAATTAACAATGTGCTTTGTTTCCCAGGCATCTTTCGAGCAGCGCTCGACTGCCGTGCCCGTGAAATCAACGAAGAGATGAAGCTGGCGGCCGCCGAGGCCATCGCAGGCACGATCCGTCCTGAAGAACTAAACAAGCTGTATATAATCCCTGGTGTATTTAACGAGAGTGCGGTTCAACGGGTGCGTGAAAAGGTAATTCAAGCCGCAATTGCGAGTGGTACAGCGAGAAGAGTGCCTCGGGATTTCAGATAAAAGAAAAGGATTGCTCCCCTAAATGCGGGTGCAATCCTTTTTGCTATGGAAAGATCAGACTGCATATCCGTTATCTTCACAGCGGTTATGACCTCCATTTAGAGAACAATTGACTGGCACGCTGGGCAAATTCCTCCAGATTAAAGTTGGAGTTATCCAGCTTGTAGTACCATTTTTTAATCGTATCCAAAATCCATGAGGGAACTTTAACCTCCGAGATACCAGAATAAAACGTATGATACGCCCACACCAAATGCTCCCAGCGCTTGTCATCGCCTTCCTTCACGTATTCAGATACGTCCAATACCTTGGCACGCCCGTCTTGCATGAGTACATTCTTGAGGTGGATGTCACGGGGGTTCAGCCCCTTGGATCGGACAAATTCTCTCGCCTTTTCCACATCCAGAATGACCTGCTCTGGCACAGGAATTCCTTGCAGCAAACAATCCAGCAGCGTAATACCGGATTCATAACTTATGACAATATACTTGTCGCCTTTTCCGTAATAATGAGGAAAAAAGTCAGACCCTCGCAAACGCTCATATACGTCGGCCTCCGCATCTTTCTTGTCGATCGCCATGTCTGAGTACACCTTGAATGCGTAGCCTGGCAACGTATCCAGCGTAAATACGGCCGCATCTGTCCCGATGCCAATACAGCGGACGTCTTGAGTGGCTGTTTTAATGGTAACCGGATCATTATCCTCTGTACTGTATACGGTCACTTGACTTATGATGTCTTCTGCCTGCCTCCATTGTTCTACCATGCGCGATCCCCTCCTTTTCTGTTCTAAACCATTACCAATGAAATTAGATCTATAACAGATAAATAGTATTACGGGTTAGCTTTGGGAATGGCTTCAAAATAGGTTGATTCTTTTAGAAAAAACGGTATGTGCCGTGTCTAACGAGCGTCCGGCAAAAGCAACCTTCTTAACTCTGCATAGCTTGCCGCTGTTTTATAGATTCCTAGCACGTCAGTTTCCGGGGGAGCGTTCCTGTGATTGAACCAGATCACCTGCCAATTCGCAGCTATAGCTCCCGCCACGTCATTGCGCCAGGAATCCCCAATGTAACAGCAGTGCTCTGCTAACGTTCCTGTCCGTTCGTTCACTACTTCAAAAATGCGCGGATCAGGCTTGGCATAGCCAACGGTTCCAGATACAAAGATATGCTCTGCTGCAACATGATTTTCCAACGCCATAGCCTTGATCTTGCTCATCTGGTGTTCTTCAAGACCGTTGGTAATTAATCCAACTAAAAAGCCAGCCGAGTTCAAATCATTTATTAACGAGGTAGCCCCCTCAAAAGGCTCAATTCGGTACTGACGATCCAAATATTCTTCTTGAACATGTTCTGCCTGCTCACGGGTAATTTCTATCCCGAATTCTTGTAAAGCCAGAATGAAACGGCCTTCTCTCATCTCATCCAGTTCATGCGTCCCTGCCTTCCCCTCCAGTAGTCCTCCTTTAGCCGATAGTACATCGCTATAATAGCGAATACGATGGTAGGCTTTCTCAAAAGGAAAACGCTCACTCAATCCTAATACTGTTCGCAATGCATCGCGTGTAGGGTGCAAATGATCGTACATCGTATCATCTACATCAAAAAAAACAGCCTTCTTTTGCAAGTTCATATGCCCACTTCTTTCTGTTAAATCTTCGGATGTCGCTCCTTTTCACCTTGTCCTGATATTATACCCGTTGGCCTGTTACGTTGCACCCTGCCCTTCACATTGCGCATCCTGCAATCACACTTCACGGTTGCTAACATACACTGAAAAGACCGCATTTTCGCAAACTCACTTTACTTCTCTACCGAGCTAATATAGGTATCTTGTCCTGCTTTGCCCGAAAGCGTTTTATTTGACAACACACGGGTAAAAGGTCACATTTTTGAAAAGATTCGTCATACAGGTTTACATTTCGTGTAAAATCACGTACCTTTTAGGGATGGACGCTTTATGGATGTATTGGATAAGGGAGGCAGACACGATGGATTCCGGTTCTAACCTAGCCTATGGATCAGCTACACCTTTGATTGAGGCACTTATAGAATTTGAAAAGGAGCTCGAAGCGAACCGGCATTCTTTGAGTTTTGATTTGGGATTGATTATGGAGCAGGGCCGCGCGCCACGATATATGGCTACACCACCAGATGTTATTCCTTTTGCCCATGCAGGGGTGGACGGAATACATTATGGCTTTTTAACGGATTTTGGTCTTGAAAAGGACCTTTCACAGGCCCCTATCGTATGCGTATCTCCCGTCGATTGGACGGGTGTATGGGTGGTTGCCCGTCATTTGCAGGATTTTTTAAGTGTTGTTTATACAGAGAACAGTTCATTACAACGATACTACGCCAGTGGAGATGACTATTCTGGACATGCAGGTCAGCGACTGCCTCAGGTTGTAGATGAACGTACCGCGTTTGTACGCGAATGCTTCCGGGAACGCTTTGGTATCGAACCGATTCAGGATATGGCTGCCTATATCGATAGTTTGCGTACAGAACGGAAGCACAATGAAGCAGCTCCTACGCTGAACGGCTTGGGCATTCAGGTATCTTCTTCTGCGAAGCATAGCTCTTCTAAGGAGAGTGCACTCTTGACCGTAACGGAGCCTTTCCTTTGGGAACAACAAGGCGAAGCTGTGCGTGAGTTATTCCACAACGGTTCGCGTGAAGCCAGACTGGCCTTTATTCGAGATGCCCAGACACGGCATCTGTTCACCCATTCTGCCCTTCGTGCTTTTGTAGCTGGACAGCTTAAGTTGATGGGCCTATCTGAGGCCGCAACATATCTGGAAGAGTCCTACTATACCGTTATTCCTGATATGATAGAATCATGACGAATTCCTTGGATTTCCCCTAACCTAACCGCCTCCGAAAAGGCGGCTTTTTGTGCTACAATAAATGAAAATAATAGGGTCGAACGGCCCGGTATGAATGAAAGAGAGCGAGCATGAATAATCATTCCTATCCTACTCCTGAAATCATTGAGGTTTGTCTGTTGGCGGGCAAACTGATGATGCAAAATGGAGCCGAAACCTATCGTGTTGAAGACACGATGTCCCGCATTGCTTCGGCCTATGGCATATCCCAGTCCCATAGCTATGTCACACCAACTGGGATTTTTTTTGCCATTAATGACTCGGAGCCTGCCACGCTCATTCGCATCGTAGAGCGGACCACCGATTTGCACAAGGTGACAGAGGTCAATTCCATTTCACGTAAAATCAGCACAGGTGATTTGTCTCCCCGCGCTGCCGTCAAGGAGCTTTCGGAGATTGAATGTGGTCCCCTCCGTTATTCTAACCGTATACAGCTGATGGCTGCTGCGTTGGCCAGCGGTTGCTTTATGATCATGTTTGGTGGAGTTTGGCGAGATTTCCCCGCAGCTGTGTTATGCGGAGGTATCGGATTTGCAGCCGTACAGTATTTTCACAGGCTCGTTAAGGTTAAGTTTTTCTCAGAGTTTTCTGCATCTTTTCTAATCGGTTTGCTGGCGGCTCTATTAACGATAGTAGGCTGGGGACAGATGATGGATAAAATTATTATTGGCTCTGTCATGCCACTGGTTCCAGGCTTGTTAATTACAAATGCCATCCGTGATTTAATGTCCGGGCACCTTGTTTCGGGTCTTTCCAAGGGAGCCGATGCTTGCCTGACGTCTTTCGGCATTGGAGCTGGCGTTGCGGTGATCATTTCTTATATGTGATTCGGAGGAGATTCAAGTCTATGCTTGCACAATTATTCACAAGCTTTATTGCCACCGCTGCATTCGGCATACTTTTCCATGCCCCTCGGCGCTCGCTGCTGCAATGCGGTTTCGTCGGTATGCTAGGCTGGCTGGTCTATTATTCAACTACGGACAGCATGGGACCTGTGAGCGCCAGCCTTTTGGCAACGATCCTCATCGGCATCGTCAGTCAAGGCTTTGCGCGGCTGTACAAAATGCCTGTGATTATTTTCAGTGTCGCAGGCATGATTCCGCTCGTTCCAGGGGGAATGGCCTATAATGCCATGCGCCAGTTCGTACAACAACATTATCCGCAGGCACTGGAGCTGGCGATGAGCACGCTGATGATCGCAGGAGCGATTGCTGTCGGTTTGGTGCTGTCTGAAGTGCTTAATCAGATTTTTCACAGTATACGTTTTAAACCACAGCGCTAAAAGCGATGAAAATAGAAAAGCAAAAGAGGCTGCTCCCAAAATCATCTGCAGTGTATGAGACGATTTTGGAAACAGCCTTTTTCTGTACACGTTACAAAGAATATTTATATGTCATAAGCTTATTCATCCACTCGCTTACCCAATATCGCCAAATCTCGCTCTATGCTGTCCAGCACAGCTACACGCGGATAGTACCCCCATTGCTCAAAACCAAACTTCCGTAGCAGCCCAATACTTGGCTCATTATGACCAAAAACAAATCCCAACAACGTGGTAATCCCCAGTCTCGGACATTCATTTAGCAAGTGCTGCACCAGTCGACTTCCTGTTCCGGTTCCACGAGAATCCTCATGGACGTATATGCTAATTTCTGCTGTACCGTTATAAGCTGGACGCCCATAAAAGGACTGAAGACTGGCCCATCCGGTAATTGTACCCTTTTGTTTTAAAACCCACAAAGGCCGGTGGTTTTCCTGATGAGCCTCAAACCATGGAATTCGACTTTCCACTGTCACCGGTTCCAGATCTGCCGTGACCATTCGTCCTGCGATCGTAGAATTATAAATGTCCACAATATCGGGAAGATCCTCTTTGCATGCAAATTCAATGGAAAAAGATTGGTCGTTATTCATTATTCGTATCCGCCTCCTATTGTGTGATTTATTTATTGTACAAGACAAGCGCCCGATCAGCCATATCGAGTTGTTTTGCGGATTAGTCCCAAAGGGTTTTATAATAGAGCTTGAAGAAAAACAAAAACGTAGTAAGCGATTTAACATGACGAGACGGGAGGTATGTTTCGGAGTCAAGGATTCTGAAGCAGCTTAATATGAATATTGGAACTCAACTCTTGATTTTGGAAATACCTATGGAATCTTTTTTTGGAAAAACAACCATTTATCCTGTACTGCTCAAGGACGAGGATGGACTTACACTGATTGACACGGGAATGCTCGGCCAATTGGAGCCATTACGCAAGGCTATTTCAGATGTGGGTGAGGATATCAGCCGCCTGAAAAGAATTATTTTAACACATCAAGATATTGACCATATCGGAAATGTTCATGCACTGCTGGACTTGCTGCCGAATACTGCCCTGTTAGCCCATAAGGATGACGTCCCTTATATGACAGGAGAGCGACCATTTGTGAAGCTAACGCCGGAACGGATTAATCAGTTGGATACTACGCTCAAGCAACAAGCAGAGGATCTGATTCGCCGCCTGCCAGATTTGCGCTTTGCTCATATTCTTGAGGACGGTGAGCATCTACCCTATGGTGGAGGAATACAGATTATACATACACCCGGCCACACGCCCGGGCATATCAGCTTGTATGTGCCCGCACAAAAGCTACTTTTGGCAGCAGATGAGTTGCTTGTAGTCGAGGGTGAACTGGTCGGTCCCGCTGAGTCGGCTACGCCGGATATGCCGCTGGCCCTAAAGAGCCTCGATAAACTGACTGTATTGGATGTTGAAAAGGTACTCTGCTACCATGGTGGTTACTATGATCAGAATGTACAGGCACGTCTGCAAACATTAAGTCAGGAAAGAGAATAAGTCATTCCATGCTATAAATAATGATGTATGAAGAGCTATAATGAATAAATAGGCAGAAAGGAATGAGACTTTATGAATGAGAAAATAACCCGACTGTATGATGAACTGAAGTCACAGTCTTGGGACGGCCTGCTTGTGACCGATCCTAAACATATTTACTACCTGACGGGCTTTGCCAGTGATCCGCATGAGCGTTTTCTTGGTCTGGTGTTGCTTCGGGACCAAGAACCAGAACTGATCGTACCCGCCCTGGATGCAGAAGCCGCCCAAGCTGCTTCTTCTGTGACTCGTATATCCACCCACACCGATACGGACAATCCATATGATCTGCTGCGTCAACGCACAGGCACCGGTGTGAAAGCATTCGCGCTGGAAAAGGAGCACGTCTCCGTCCTCCGTTACGAACAGCTACATACTGCCATTGGCGCGGCTCAATATGTAGACCTGGGTCCAGTGCTTCAAGAAATGCGTGTGAGAAAAACTCCTGAGGAAGTACAACGTCTGAAACATGCAGCTCGTTTGGTGGAAGATGCCCTTCGTCACGGTCTCACCCATGTGCGTGAAGGGGTGACGGAAGTCGAGCTGGTGGCCGAAATCGAATACCAGATGAAAAAAATCGGTGCAGATGGCCCGTCTTTTGACACAACAGTGCTGTCTGGACCCAAAACAGCCTTGCCTCATGGTGTTCCGGGTACCCGCAAGCTGCAACACAGCGATCTGCTCATGTTTGATATGGGCGTATACTCCGATGGCTATGCTTCGGATATTACGCGTACTTTTGCTTTTGGAAAGCTATCGACTGAGCTCGAAACAATTTATAATACGGTTCTTCGCTCGAACGAAGCGGGAATTGCCGCCATTCGCCCGGGAGTTTCCTGCGCATCCGTAGATCAGGCAGCACGGGCTGTTGTTGAATCCGCTGGATATGGCCCTGCCTTTAACCATCGAGTTGGACACGGCCTTGGCATGAGTGTTCACGAATATCCATCTGTACACGGAGGCAATAGCGATCTGCTTCATGAAGGCTTCGTGTTCACAATCGAACCCGGCATCTATGTGCCAGGCCTCGGCGGTGTGCGGATTGAAGATGACGTTCTGGTCACCTCTGATGGTGTTGAAGTGCTTACCTCTTTTCCAAAAGAACTGACAGTACTCGGATAAACCCATCGCTATTCATTATATAAAAAGCAGAAAAAAGGAGGGGTAACCCCAAGCCATCATGGCTTTAGGGTTTGCCCCTCCTCTTCTATAAAGTTGAAATTGCGTGCAATGTACAAAATGGGTGTACCCGCCGCAGTCAGTACAAATTTTAAGATGTAGGTGGTGAATAATATCTCGATCCATATCCCCCACGCATAACCGTAAAAGGCAATAGTACAGAAAATGAGCGTATCTATAAACGAGCTGATCATCGTGCTGCCGTTGCCGCGAATCCAGAGCTGATGACGTTCCGGGAAAAACTTGCGAATCCAGGCGTACAGACGCACGTCCAGCAATTGACTGACTGCATAGGCTGTCAAGCTGGCCAGCGCAAGCCTTGGCAACAATCCAAACAGCTGTTGCATCGGGGTCTGGGCAAAATCCGTTGCAGTTGGCTCGAATTGCAGCACCATTTGCATCGTGACCGTCGTCATAATCAGAGTGAAAAAGCCGAACCACACAGCTTTACGCGCCTCTTTAGGCCCATATTTTTCATTCAGCAAGTCGCTGGCCATATACATAGAAACATACATCGTATTTCCCAATGTCGTGGTAATGCCGACCAGATCAATCGTTTTGGTTACCTGAATGTTAGCTAGTACAGTAGCAACACCAATCCAGGCGTACAGCCCTTTTTTACCGAACAACCGAAAACATAACAAAAAGAACATAAAATTGACGAGGACAAAAGCTGCCCCCCATAAAAGATTAAACATAAAATCCTCCTAGTTTTGATAGCGCGGGATGGTTGCGAACCGCGGTTCATCCGAAGCAAGCCGGAAAAACATTATTTTAATGTATCATAGATTAGGATTCGTGAACAGCTATAATTCACACTGTCCTAAGCCTAATATAAAGAGCCGACCTTAAGGTCGACTCTGAGTATTGAGGTGCACAGTGCATGTGTTACATATGCGATAGATGCGATATGAGACTGTAGTTTACACCATCTTGTCTATCTTTTACTTAAGAGTGCGACGTTGCATCCAAATCCATACCTTGATTGTTGAACACGTCTTGATCGTTCTCTTTGAGCACCTTGCCTGAAATGAGACCTGCGGTAATAGAATCATTGACATTTAACGCTGTGCGACCCATATCAATCAACGGTTCGACTGAGATGAGCAATCCTGCCAATGCCACTGGAAGATTCATGGTGGAAAGCACGATCAGGGAAGCGAAAGTGGCACCACCGCCTACACCCGCCACGCCGAACGAGCTGACCGTAACGACTAGAATAAGCGTGAGGATAAAATCCCAGCTCGTTGGATCAATACCCACGGTTGGAGCAATCATAACCGCCAGCATCGCCGGATAAATACCAGCACAGCCGTTTTGCCCAATAGTCGCTCCCAAGGTCGCAGACAGATTCGCGATGCCGTCGGACACACCCAGCTTTTTCGTTTGCGTTTCAACATTTAACGGAATGGTCGCCGCACTGGAACGAGAAGTAAAAGCAAAAACCAGTGTAGGCAATACCTTTTTCACATACGTCACCGGATTATAGCCGAACAAGGCCAGCAAAATAAGATGAATGATAAACATGACCAACAAAGCCACATAAGAAGCGAGTACAAACTTGATTAGCTTCAAAATTTCATCTGGATTGGTCGTAGCTACTACTTTAGTGATCAGTGCTAAAATACCGTAAGGTGTCAATCTCAGCACCAACGTTACAATCCGCATCACTACAGCGTACACTGCATCGATCACTTTACGGAAGGTTTGCGCCTGTTCCGGTTTTTTACGATCCAATCCGAGCACAGCCACCCCGATAAAGGCCGAGAAAATAACCACCGCCAGCGTCGACGTACGACGTGCTCCCGTCATATCCTCAAAAGGATTTGAAGGAATAAATTCCAGCACCTGTTGTGGAATGGTCATGTCCTGAACTGTTCCAAGGCGCTCTTCCATCTTCAAGCCCTGTGCTTGTTCCTTTTCTCCACCTTGAATCTCAATGGCCTTTAAATCAAATGACAGACTGGTTACAATACTCACTGAAGCAGCAATTGCCGTTGTAATCAGTAGTACTGCAATAATGGACACGCTGATTTTGCCAAGGTTCTGTCTTCCCTTCAAATTCATAATAGCCGAAATAATCGACACCATGATAAGCGGAATAACGACCATTTGCAGCAAACGGACATAACCATTACCTGCGAGGTTGAACCAATCAACTGATTTTGTAATGACCTCTGAGCCTGCCCCATAGGCATATTGTAGAATAGCCCCGTAGATCAGTCCGAAGCCAAGTGCGGCAAATACCCTTTTTGTAAAGGAGATATGCTTTTTCTGCATCCAGACCAACACGCCGAGCAGTGCAAGCAGCACGATGACATTCAAAATAATAAAGAAGGTATCCATATATCATTTCCTCCAAACTTAAACGTAAGATGTTTTCTAAAGTGACCCTTCAATCCGAAGATTACTATATCACAAAGCCAACTATTTTTGTAGGTTTTATTGAAATAAAAATAATAAATCTGCTTCTGCCTTAGATTTATCAAAATGACAAACAGCAAGCCTTCGTAAGATGAAGGCTTGCTGTTTTTTTGTCCTGAACAGAACGACATGTATTCAACTTAGCTGCCGGGGCTCTTTTCCATAACCGAGTTCGGAGAAGCATTCATGCCAGATGTAGATGCTACTTGCGAATGTTCATCTTTCTCATCCACAAAGCCCATAAAATACGTAATTACGCCAGCCGTAACAAACGAAATCAGTATACCCACAATACCGTACACAAGCGTGGGTTCAGAAAATAAAGGTAAGCTGAGCAGCCCAGCAGACGTACCAATAGCAGTAAGCTCTGTTTCAAACAAACACATACAAGCCCCACCAACGGCTCCACCAATCATAACTGCTATTAACGGTTTTTTGAAACGGATATTGACACCATACATGGCCGGTTCAATGATTCCCAGCATGGCTAACAAACCTGTGGACGCAGCCAGCGTTTTGACTTTGGGATTTTTGGATTTAACACATACGCCAAATGTTGCGCCAGCCTGAGCGAAAGCCGCTGCAATGACCACGGGAAAAATATGGTCGTAACCCAATGTTGTAAGCGAGCTGATCATAATCGGTAGCATTATATATTGCATGCCTGCAATAATAAGCCAAGACATCGCACCTCCGAGCAACAGCCCTGTAAATATTCCTGCATTGTCAAACAACCAGCCTAGTCCATCCGATACATATTGGCCGAGATAACTCCACAGTGGTCCGAAAGCGAACACCATCAAAGGTATAGTGAGTATCAGTGTCAAAGTCGGGACAACCAATAATTTAAGTGAATAAGGGGTATACCTGTCTAACCATCTTTCGACACACGATGCTATCCAAACGACAACAAGTATGAGTACTATAGATGAAGCAGCTTGTGGGTCTATAACTGACAGACCGGCAAAACGTACCTCCTCACTTGACTGGAATAAACTTGTTAGTTGGGGATGGAATACGGATACTGCGATGGCTGCCACAACAAATACATTGCTGCGCAGCCTTCTTGCCGCACTTGCCGCAACAAAAATAGGTAGAAAGTAATACACCCCATCGCTGATAGCCATTAAAATAGTATATACCTGCGGATCAGACAACAATAAACCGAAGGACATTAAAACTAATATAATTACCTTGATCATTCCTGCCCCAATCATTGCCGGCAAGATCGGAGTGAATACGCCTGATACATAATCTAATAGACGACTTATCGGATTTCCCCCTGTAGCAGTTCTGTTACTGCCGGAAGTTGGCTCTAGTTCATCTTCTCCTCTGACCTGCGAAATCATTTCTTTGGAAAGTAAATCCCCATTCATAACTACCTTTTCCCCTTTTATATGTATATTGAAGACCACTTTCGAACTTACCAAACCAAGCTTAGAAGAATATTGTCGTAAAAGCGGTATTCCTTATGCTACTTATATTACTTCTTTTTTACAATAGTTTTATAGAAGGAGTAATCTATTCGTTTTTATGCACCTGATAATTTACATCAAACTTACATCTAAACACCTAAGACCATAGTTATATATTTTTTGTTTGTTTTTGGGCAAATATGACTATTCAACCGCCTGTTAATTATGTAAAATAGGTCTAACCTACTTTTTAGTAAATCATGGATTACTTCCCTTTCACATTCTTGTTCCTTGAATACAGCTGAAATATACATAGAATCCGAACATTTTCAGTCTTTTCTTCAAGCAAGGAGAGGAAAACAAGTAGATCATGGCGTGTCTAGCATCTTATTGGACAAGCGGCCTACATCAAGCAGGGGAATTCGTCTGACTTTATTACCATCATGTGAGAGGAGAATTTTCATGAAGAGTTTTAATCGTTCCATTGGCGCGAAATTACGAATTATGTTTTTGCTGATTCAGCTCTTTGCATCCCTTTTGTTCAGCATCAGTTTCTATGCAATATCCATGAGTATCATTAATAACAGTGTCATGCCTCAGGTAGACCAATTACTAGAAATTGGAGCTAAAAATGTATATCAGGATCTCAATATTTCCTTAGCTGTTCAGGCCGGGCAAGGAAGCGGTTCTGATTCCGGCTCCGCTATACAGATGGAATCCTATCTGCAGGACAAAGTCGATACCCTCAAATTAGAATCGGCATATATCGCGGTAGTGAAGGATGGTAAAGCCGAAGTCGTCGCACGGAATGTAAAATCAGTATACAAGGTCAAGGATGCACTCATTCCTGTAGAGGATGTAAAAAAAGCAAAACAAGGCGAGATGAATATCAGTGAAATTTATAGCGATTCGTACGGAGTACACAAAACCGCCTTCTTTGCTATATCGGGTAGTAATTTAGTTCTGGGCGTGAACGAAGATGTTGGATTCGTACAAGAAAAATCCCAACAAATTCTATGGATTTGCATAGGTATTACAGTGGCAACACTCCTGCTGGGCGGAATTATTTCTACCCTCGTGATACGTAAAGTTGTAAAACCCATTGCTGAATTGGTTCGTCATAGCGAAAAAATTGCTCAAGGTGATCTTTCACAAGAAGCGAAGGTTCATGGCGTCAATGAAATTGCGCAACTTGCCCGCAGCTTCCAATCGATGTCTCATAACTTAAAAGAAATGATCGGCCATGTGCTTTCTACATCTGGTGCGGTTGTTGGAGGATCGGACGAGCTGCTTCGTCGGACTGAGGCTATGAGTGTAAAAGTCCAGGATTCTACAGTTGCCGCAGAGGAAATAGCAAAGGGCAGTACCAGCATAGCTACAGCTGCTGCTGAAAATGCGCAGGCTATGGAGGAAATCGCTCAAGGTGTTCAGCACATCGCCTCCTCTGCCAATGATGTATCCGATCAAATCAGTGAAGCGACAAAAGAAACGGTTAACGGTACTACGCTCGCTCAAAAAGCTGTAGCTCAAATGTCACAGGTAGGACATGCTGCCGATGAATCGCTTCGATACATCCATAGTATGAATGAGCGCTCAGAAGCCATTGGCAGTATCGTTTCGGCTATTTTCGATATCACGAAGCAAATTCAAATGTTGTCCCTGAATGCCTCCATTGAAGCTGCCCGTGCGGGCGAACATGGACGGGGCTTCGCCGTAGTAGCCGGAGAAGTGCGCAAGCTTGCGGAGCAATCTAAAGAAGCCACACAAGAAATTTCCGACTATTTGGTTACCATTCAAGAAGTATCGCAACAATCTGTGGACTCTGTGACCCAGGTGAGCCGTGAAATTCATTCGGGAACGGAAATGGTTCAACAAGCGAGCTCAGCCTTTAACCAGCTAAGTGAGCTTATGCAAAAGATCAATGCTACGATTCAAACGGTATCTGCAGCAACGGAACAAGTATCCGCCAGCTCGGAAGAAGTATCTGCTTCCGTGGAAGAGACAGCTCTCATCGCTGCCAATGCACAGCATATGATTCAGGAAATCGGTTTAAATGCCGATGAGCAACTGAATGAAATGGAAAGCCACAGCGAGGTTGTTCGCCAATTAAGCAAACAAGCAACCGAGCTGCAAAAGGCTGTCCAAAAATTTAAAATTACGTAAGCCGATACCATAGAGGATTTTGCAAAATCCTGAATAAAGAGAGGTATCTCTCAGTCATGAAAATGGCTGTAGAGATACCTCTTTATTTTTAAGAGCGATTTAAATAATCATTTTATGAAGTTTATGAATTCATTCCCATCATACGATAAATTTGCTCCATATCTAAATGAGCCCGAACCACCTCTGCGACACGGTCAAACTCTCGTTCCTTGGCTTCACGTACAGTAAAAGTGCTTTCTAAAGGTGCCAAGCCCTTGGCTTGTCGCAATCCATCCAGCCAGCATCGGCGAAAACGGTCATTATCAAACACACCGTGCAAATAGGTTCCCCATACTTTACCGTCTGTCGTACCCCAGCCTTCCTCAAAAGCTGTTCCTTCGCCACGCCGGATATGGAATAACCTTTTCATTTCGCTTAGGTTTAAAGTTCTACCTGTAGGTGCGTATGGTTCCGTAACATACTCCGTAACGCCCATATGTATTTCATAACCTTCAATACTTGGCTTGGAGGCATAACCCGAATCAGGCGCAGTGCCAAGCAAAAGCGGACAATGATTAGACAGGGTTCCTTGTACGCGTACGGTTTGCTTTTCCTTCAAAAAGGTCGTGGACAGAGCCAGCCAACCTAACCCCTCTGCCTGCTGCGGCAACCCAGATTCGACGGCTTCGGAATCAACTAGCGCTGTACCCAGCATCTGGTAACCTCCACAAATGCCAACTAGCTGTGTGCATCCGGTATTCATAGCCTGCCGAATGTCTTTCTCCAGACCTCTCTCACGCAATTCCAGCAGGTCTCCAATGGTGTCTTTGGTCCCTGGTAAGATAATGGCGTCCGGTACGCCCAACTGTCCGGCTTCTGTGACATAACGAACACTCACATCCGGCTCTGCGGCCAGAGCATCCGTGTCCGTAAAATTGGAAATCCGCGGATATCGTATCACTGCAATATCCAGTTCTTTATCCTTTGCAGATTGCTTGGGCTTCTTATCCAGTACTACCGAATCCTCTGCTTCAATGCGAATGTCTGGTAGATAGGGCAATACACCGAGTACAGGAATGCCTGTCCGTTCCTCCAGCCAGTCTAATCCCGGTTGCAGCAGAGACAGATCACCTCTGAATTTGTTAATGATAAATCCGCGGATACGTTGTACTTCATGGGGTTCAAGCAACTCGATAGTTCCTACGAGAGAGGCAAAAACACCGCCCCGGTCGATATCTGAAATAAGCAACACTGGAGCATCCGCCCAACCTGCCAGATTCATATTTACGATATCGCGGTCCTTCAAATTAATCTCTGCCGGGCTGCCTGCCCCTTCCATAAGGACAATATCATAGGTATCGCGCAACCGATTCAGAGCATCCATAACGGTCTGCTTGGCTTTTGGCAAAAAATCCCTCCGGTAATCGGAGGCGCTCATATAGGCATAAGGTACACCGTGTACAACAATTTGTGAGTGCATATCTTTGACCGGCTTAATCAGAATCGGATTCATGTCGGTCGTGGCCTCAATACCGCAGGCCTCAGCCTGCACCCCCTGAGCGCGTCCAATTTCCTTGCCGTCTTCGGTAACATAAGAGTTTAACGCCATATTTTGCGACTTAAATGGTGCTGGACGATATCCGTCCTGCGTAAAAATACGGCAAAGCGCAGTCGTCACCACGCTTTTGCCCACATCCGACGCTGTTCCTTGAAGCATCAATACGGCTGCCGGGCTCGTGCAGGACGGTTCGAAAGTTGACAATTGCCTCTTCCCCTTTAACGAATTCATTTCAAATCTGGTCACAACCCGTACAAAATGACAATAAACAACAATAAAACAGTCTCCAGCAATTCGTTTAAAGTTCCGTATATATCTCCCGTAAGTCCACCCAAGCGGCGGTTAATACGGTTTGCCGTGAAGGTTCCAACACCGTAAGCCAAGAGCGGAATCAACACAAAACCTATCGAGATTGGAAGGCTTTCAGAATATGAAAGCAAGGTTTGTAAGTATGATCCTGCCAACGACAGATTCCCAGTCCCCCTTGTTGCTGTAGCCAAATCTGCCAGAAGATATTGTCCTACGGCAGCACTTAGGGTCACTAATACTGCCCAGAATACGGCCAACCCTACGCGGCCACCACTCATATCAGCAAAACGCGCAGCCAGTCCATCATCATTACGGGCTTTAGGCCAGCGCTTCATCGCATGTACCATAAACCAGCGGCTCCAAACCATCGGAAGCAGCAGCAAGCCAGACACATTCCGTTCAACCAGCACCGTATATAGCAAAGAAGCCTTGAGCATGAGCAGCAACACGCAAGCAATAACGCCCATTGCCCCTACACGGCTATCCTTCATAATCTCCAGCATCCGTTCACGGGATCGGTAGCTGAACAAGGCATCAGCTGCATCCATCCACCCGTCCAAATGCAATCCACCCGTCAACCAAACCCAGACAACAAGAGTAAGAATCGCACACGGCAACGGCGGCAGCACCATAGAAGCGAGCGCCGCAAAGCCCCAGACGATGATGCCAATGACCACTCCCACCAGCGGATAATAACTTGCACTGCGTTTAAGCAAATCCGGGGAAAAATCCAATTCCGCCTTCACCGGAAGACGCGTTAAAAATTGAAAAGCAGCAGCAACAGCCTGACGTTCGCGGCTCATAGCTTATATTCCAGCCGTTTGAGTTCTACGGGAATACCCGCCGTCACCAAAAATACTTCATCACAAAGACGGGCAATCCGCTGATTCATAACCCCACTCAAATCCCGATACAGCCGACCCAGCGGATATTCGGGCACAATACCGTCACCAACCTCGTTGGTCACGATGACAAGCTGCCCCGGATACTGCTCCACAGCTGCCGTCAGTTCATTAATGGCAACTTTGGACGCAGCTTCGCCGTCCTCGCCTGCGGCCAGCAGCACGTTCGACAGCCACAGGGTCAGGCAGTCGACTAACACCATAGGCGCGGGTGATGGCTGCGACGCTTGATCGCCGCCAAGCCGTCGCAGCAGCTCCGGCAGCGCCTGCGCTTCCTCCAGCGTCTGCCAGTCGTACCCGGCAGACTCGCGCTGGACCCGATGAAGGGCGATGCGCTCCTTCATCTCCATGTCGTAGGCCTGCGCCGTTGCAATGTAGCATGCGCCAGGCGCGCGCGTCATGCATAATCGCTCGGCAAAGCCGCTTTTCCCGCTGCGTGCCCCGCCGGTCACGAGCGCTTTCATCGCTGCGCGGCTCCCTGACCGTCCGATACGCCTGCATCGGCAAAGGTCGCCATTTCGCGCATAATGCGGCACGCCGCATCAATCAGGTGCAAGCTAAGCGCACCACCTGTGCCCTCCCCGAGCCGCATGTCCAAATGAAGCATGGGCTCCAGCTTGAGCTCGCGGAGCACCGCCGCGTGCCCGCGCTCGTCCGAGGCGTGCGAAGCGAGCATGTACGCAGCGCTTGCAGGCGCAAGTGCACGCGCTGCGAGGGCAGCTGCGCCGGAAATAAAGCCGTCCAACACGACTGGACAGCGATGTGCGGCTGCGCCGAGGATAACTCCTGCCAAGGCGGCAATCTCCAGACCGCCGACCTTAGTGAGCACGTCGAGCGCATCATTTGCATCTGGCTGGTTCACGTCCAATGCGCGGCAGACAACCGCTATTTTGCGGGTAAGCCCAGCCATATTTACACCCGTTCCCCGGCCTACGATAACTTCCGGCTCTAGCCCGGTAAGAGCACATACGACCGCAGCGCTGGCTGTGGTATTCCCGATGCCCAGCTCTCCAGTAACGAATAGCCGTGTGCCACCTTTGACCGCTTCTATTACAGCTCCAGCTCCGGCCAAAATCGCCTGTTCCGCTTCCGTACGCAGCATCGCTGGCCCTTTAGCTATATTCGAAGTACCCATGCGTACCTTTCGGTCCACCAGATTCGCGTGAGCGACATCCGCATTCACGCCAACATCTACCACCTTGACATCTGCGCCCGCATGGCGTGCCAGCACATTAATTGCTGCGCCACCTGACAGCATGTTATACAGCATTTGCTGTGTAACCTCAGCCGGAAAGGCACTGACTCCCTCTTCACACACCCCGTGATCCGCAGCCATGACCATAACCGTTTTACGATCGAATTCAGGCTTATCCACTCCTGTAATTCCTGCTAGCTGAATGACCACACTTTCCAACTTTCCAAGACTTCCCGGTGGCTTTGTTAATTGGTCCAAATGGGCTGAAGCTGCCGAGGCCGCCACCCCATCCGGCTGGGCAATGCTATCGATCAGCTGACGCAGCTTGTCGTTCATACCTTCCACTCCCTGCTCTTTTTAAGTGTGTTTCATCGTTTATTTAATCTGCTGTATCCGAAGCGCTCCTGCGCAGCAAGAGCTGCGGCACACCGCTATCAGGATGCGGAAGCATCACAGGCTCAACACCGTATACTCGTCGAATCCGATCCTCAGTTAATAACTTCGATGAAGCTCCCAATCCTTCAACCATTCCATCCTTGAGTACAAGCAAATCTTCGCAAAATTGGGCTGTCAAGTTAAGATCATGCAAGACCGCAATGATCGTCACACCCGTTTCTTGGCGCCAATCTGCCAGCAGTTCCATAAATTCAAGCTGATAGCGCAAGTCCAGATAGGTCGTAGGCTCGTCCAGCAGCAATATTCGTGGCTCCTGCACCATTACTTTTGCCAAAGCTACACGCTGTCGCTGTCCCCCACTCAAACGGTCTAATGCTCTGTCCGCCAGCGTGGTAAGACCCAATCGCTCCAGCACGCGATCCGCGATCGCCTCCACATCAACACCCTTTTCCCTGCCTAGCCAGTCCTGATGGGGAAAACGTCCCATTTCTACGACTTCCCTGACGGTGTATCCCACGGGAGGAAGCCCTTCCTGTTGGAGTACGGCTATGAGTCGGGAAAGCTCTTTCCTGCTGTAGCTACCGACCTTTTTGCCATAGATATGAACGTTTCCCGAAGTTGGCTGATCTACACCGGAAAGCAAATGCAACAAGGTCGATTTTCCACTGCCGTTCGGACCAATAATCCCCCACCAAGTTCCTTCGTCGACGCTCCAGCTTATATTTTTTAAAGCATGGAACTCTCCATAGGCACGTGTCAGACCCACTACCTCTAATGCCCGATCACGCACCTTCTGTGATTCACTTTGTTCTGTCACAGCAGTCCCCCCCCTGCGCAGCTTCTTGTTTCGGTACAGGAGATATGCGAAGAACGGTGCCCCAACAAAGGCCGTCATCACGCCCAGAGGAATTTCTGTGGGGGCTAACAATGTGCGAGCCGCCGTATCTGCCCAAGCCATAAAAACAGCTCCGCCGAGCGCAGATAATGGAACAATCATACGGTAATCAGGACCTGTCACCAGACGAATGATATGCGGTACAACGAGTCCAACAAAGCCAATCACGCCACACACCGAGACAGCGGCTGCTGTCAGCAGCGTGGAAATAATCAGAACAGATAGCTTCGTCGCATCTACATGAACTCCCATGTGCGCCGCCTGACGTTCACCCAAAGCCAAAATATTCAGCACACGTGCCCGGTTCCATAGAAATACCAGCCCTATGACCACATAAGGTAAAAGGATTCCTGTATATGACCAACCGCGCAGACTAAGACTTCCCATCGTCCAGTACAATATTTCATTGACCGTCTCCTTCGACATGGCTGTCAGAAAGGAAACAACCGCTCCCAGAAAGGATTGCATCACCACACCCGACAAAATGAGACTTTGTGTCGGAATTTTCCCACCTTCCCGTGCCAACGTCAGCACCATCCACAGCGTAAGCATTCCGGTCGTAAATGCCACTAGCGGCAGCGTCCATATGCCAACAAATGAAAATTGAAGGCCCCAATAAATCAGTACTGCCGCTCCTACCGAAGCCCCCGAGGATACCCCCAGTGTATACGGATCAGCCAAAGGATTACGCAGCACACCCTGAAATCCGGCTCCCGCCAGCGCCAGCGCTGCTCCTACCAACATTCCCAGTAACACTCGTGGCAATCTGACCTTCAAAATAATCTGCTCTGAGGATGTATTCCAATCCGGTGTAAACGTATCGCCTAACCACGGTAGGTGGTTAACCAGAATGCCCGTGATTTGGCTGACCGGAAGCTTGGCCGAGCCGATGCCAAGACAGAGCAGCAGCGTCAGCAACAGCAGGACAAGACCTGTCCCTCCAAAGCCGATCAGTTTACGGTTCATTTGAAAATTTCAGGATACACGCCCTTGGCCACTTCCTTGAGACCTTCCGTTACGCGTGGACCCGGACGACTGATCAAATTATCATCCACGGCAAACACCCGGTTGTGGCGAACAGCCGATATTTGATCCCATCCACTGCGAGCTTTAATGATATCACCGAGCGTCTGGCCCGTTTTGTCGTCCTTGACACTTTTGCTGTACAAAATCACGTCAGGGTTCGCAGCAATAATATTTTCCTCACTGATTTGGTACCACCCCTTCTGCGTGGCACCTACATTTTCGCCGCCCGCCAACGTAATCAGCTCGTCCATAAACTCGCCTTTACCCACTGTCCAGCCTGGTGAAAACTCGACGTATACCCGCAGCTTCTGCCCTTTACCGATATTTTTAATTCCTTCTTTTACTTCTGCTACATCTGCTCTCATCTTGTCAGTCACCGCTCTTGCTTCTCTCTGATGATCGGTGATTTTCCCATACAATTCGATGTTAGCCATGACATCTTCCACTGTCTTCGGTTCCGTTTTAAAAATCATAATTCCCATGTCGCGCAGCTTGGTCGTAGCCTGTTCACTAAGTGATATCCCTGCAAAAACGACTTCCGGGTTCGCAGCAATGATCGCCTCTTCGTTCGGTTTCATAATACCGCCCACTTTAGGCTTTTTCGTAGCTGCTTCCGGGTAATCAGAGTAGTCGGAGACGCCGACAATTTCCTTATCCAGCCCAATGGCGAACAACGCCTCGGTTTCTGCCGGGGAGACGGAAACGATTTTATCCGGCGCTTTTTTGAATGTAAATTCCTGTCCTGTTGCATCTTTAACTGTGAGCGGGTAAACCGTTTTGCCCGGAGGCTCTTGTGCGTTTACTGCCTGTCCCGGCTGCTGTGAAGA
The DNA here is from genome assembly GCF_053570945.1 of Paenibacillus sp. CMM36. Classification (NCBI taxonomy): domain Bacteria; kingdom Bacillati; phylum Bacillota; class Bacilli; order Caryophanales; family Paenibacillaceae; genus Paenibacillus; species Paenibacillus sp. CMM36. The sequence continues at coordinate 321,204 of NZ_JBSEDY010000001.1, read as the reverse complement.
AGCCTGACCCTCTTTATTTTCTGCATTTTTTCCATTAGCGCCACATGCACTCAGCACAACTGCCAAAATCAGAGCCAATAGACCTGTTGTCCACACCTTTATTTTTTTTTCCTGCCATGATTTGCACCCCTTCATAAATAAATCGTTAAGAGCGTTACTTGAACATCATCAGATATCTTCTAAATCTAGCCTTTTTTCCTATCAAAAACCCCCGCATCCTCATATCAGGACACAGGGGTCACGTTAGCGCAGATCGTGCGCAGGCGGCAGCTTCTTTCCGCATGGACAGTCACTGCGAACACGTCATCCTTTCCTCGAAGGATTATGGTGACAGGCGGACGGGCAGGTATCCTGACTTATGGTAAAATACATGTCCTGAAATTCTTTCATATGCTTAGTAACATATAAAGAGGACTAACGGGCATGTTTCCATTTACAGTGGCGGGACCGCGCCGGATTCACACCGACTTCCCTTTTAACAGCGCAGGGAGGGAAACCATAGTTTCATCACGCTGCGCCGACCTCGTCTGCTGGATATTTGATGTAGTGATAGTCAAGCCGTTCTTTTACTTGATGATTATAGGTTAAAATGAGGCGGCTTACAACCCAAACAGCCTCTTTATCCGCTGGTGTCTAACCTAATGAGGAAGCATTTCCGCTATGTAATTGTGCGGTCCTGCCAGCCTCAATTGAATCCTTAATGCTTCTCCCGGCTTCGGATTCAGACTCCAAAAATCATGGCCCGGTATCAGCATGCAAGCTAGCTGACGAATTACGCCACCATGCGTAACGACCAAAACAGAGGGCGACGTAGCAGTCAAATCCATGGGTTGAACTTCCATAGCAACACGCCATTCATACAGAGAGTCAAGAAATTTGCGCAGACGATTTACAAAATCTGTCCAAGACTCTCCACCAGGTGGGGTGATCCGTTGCGGCTCATCAATCCAAGCCCGATACAACGACACATCCTTGAGCATGTCATACGTTTTTCCATCCCACTCGCCAAAATGAAGCTCTCGCAGACATGGTTCCATCATAGGAGGCATAGTAGATAGGGAACGCCCAGACGTCAACTCTGATTCCGGCACAATGATCTGCAAGGTCTGGCGACATCGCATTAAGTCGCTGCAATAGATTCGAGCAAAGGACTGACCTTGCAATTTTTCCTGCAAAGGCTTTAATTCCTGCTCTGCCCCCGGTAGCAAACCTAAGTCGGAGTGTCCCAGATATCGACGTTCCTTGTTCCATAAGGTTGTGCCGTGACGAACTAACACGAGCTCCATATCCCAATGCAGATCTTCTTTAGCATCATACGGCACCTTATCCTCCTGTGAGTTCGGTCTTTGTGCGTATTCTACTGTCCTTTTTGCTGCTATATCTTGTTTCAAGAAATGTCACTTCCTGCTCGATCATTATTCAGTGTGTCACTCCTCACCCTCACCGCACCCATCCCAAGGCAAAACAACCTGCGGCTCCTAACAAACACAATCCTACAAACATACTGGACACGGCGAACATCAGCTGGATCGTATGCCGTATATCTTTCGACTCTAGCGGTCGTATCCAATCCCCCATGTATGCACGAAAGGAGCGCACGCCATGATACACATTATATCCTCCAAGACGAATCCCCAATGCACCAGCAACAGCCGATTCCGGGAAGCCACTGTTCGGACTTGGGTGCAAACGAGCGTCTCGCTTGACTGTGCGCCAGCTTCTTGCAGCATCTCGTTTGTACATCAACGCCGCTATCACAAGCATTGCCGCTGTCAGGCGTGCTGGAATGTAGTTAGCCACATCATCTAGACGTGCTGAAGCCCAGCCTAAATGCAGATACTTTTCATTTTTGTAGCCAACCATGGAATCGAGCGTATTCACAGCACGATAAGCCAGCGCCAAGGGTGCTCCCCCGATCAAGGCATAAAAAAGCGGGGAAATAATCGCGTCCACGATATTTTCAGCGACCGTTTCAACCGTACCGCGTACAATCTCAGGCTCATCAAGTTGCTGCGTATCCCGCCCGACTATCATGCCCAGCTCCCGCCGTGCCGCAGCCAGGTCATCCGCCTGCAACGCTCGGTAGACTGCCATTCCTGCATCCTTTAGTCCTTTGGAAGCAATCGTGGTCGCAATCAGCACTATTTCTGCGCCGACAGATAACCACGGATGAATCCAGGCAAGCAAGTGCAACAGCGCCCAGGCGAGCGCAAAGGAGCCTCCCGCCACAATGAGTGGAAGCAGTATACCCGCACGTTTCAGCCCCCGGTCACTTCGGACCTGGCGGCGAATCAATTTTTCCAATGCCGAAATGGCATGTCCCATACCGATGACTGGATGCGGCAACCACCTCGGATCACCGATCATCCTGTCCAAAAGGTAGGCTGCCAGGATAATCAAGCTAACTGTCACGCCGCTGTTCCTCCTCCAGCACTTCACCCAATACAGATAGCAGCCTGTCGTTGGCTTCTGCATCCTTGACCGCAATCCGAAAATGGCTCGTCGTCAGTCCCGGATACATAGCACAGCTACGTATAAGAACTCCGCGTTGTCCAAGCGCCTGCTGAATAGCCGATGCACTCCACGTACCCGGCGCCCTTGCCAGCACGTAATTGGCTTCACCGGGAACGACACCGCAGCCCCATTCCGCCAAGCCGGTTAACAGACGGTTGCGCTCCGCAGCAATCAGCTCCTGTGTTTGGTGCTCATATGCTTGCCCACTTCTCAAACACGCCTCGCCAGCCAGCAACGCCAATCCATTCACACTCCAGGTCACCTGTTTGGCCGTCATTCGCCGGATATAGTCCGGATGAGCAATCGCATAACCCAATCGTAGGCCAGGAATGGCATAAAATTTGGTCATTGACCGGATCAAAATCACATGAGGATAGCGATCCAGCACAGGCAGCAGTGAGATTCGCCGTTCCAGCGGAATAAAATCAATGAATGCTTCATCCACCACCAGCACAGTACCCGTTGTGCCAGCCGCCTCTGCCAGCTCGCACAGCTCCTGCTCACTATATTGGACGCCATTTGGATTATTCGGCTGCCCGAGGAACAAAACATCTACCTGCTCCATGAGCTGAAGGATGTCCTCCACGTCCGCCTTCCATTGAAGCGAGGCCTTCCCATACACCCGGTTGACCTCAGCTCCGAATTTGCCAGCCAGCTCGGCATATTCCGAAAAACACGGCTCCACTGTACCCACACGCTTAGGAGCTAGTCCCAATAACAAGAGCGCCATGCTCTCAGCCGCTCCGTTTCCGATACTTAACGACTCCGGTGGAACATGCAGTCGCCGTGCGAGCATATTTTTAAAATTCCGATGCCCAGGGTCTGGATAGCGAATCACAGTGTCAAATGAGTGTTGCAGCGCCTCAAGCACCTCAGGCGGTGGACCAAGCGGATTAATATTTGCACTAAAATCTACAAAATCAGCAGCAGTCCCGCCAAATGTCGCCGCAGCTGTTTCCCTGTCCCCGCCATGACCGTAAACCTCTATCATTGCCTCTCATCCTTTCCGCCCGTTTCCAATCATTTAGCTCCATTATGAGGCTGCTTTTTGCGTCCCGTCAATGCAAATGAGCTTTTGTACATGGCTCACTTGGGTTACAATAGAAGGAGGCACACATAAAATTACACAGTTTATATACGGAGGAATGGACATGCTGTTCATCGACAACCAAGGGATACACGATCCAGCCATTAATCTTGCTATTGAGGAATACGCGCTCAAGCATCTACCGCTGGACGACAGCTATTTGCTGTTTTACATTAATCAGCCTTCTATTATTATAGGCAAGCATCAAAATACCATTGAAGAAATCAACGCCGAGTTTGTCAGAGATAACAATATTCAAGTCGTTCGTCGCCTGTCCGGCGGCGGTGCTGTATATCATGACCTCGGTAATTTAAATTTCAGTTTTATTACCAAGGATAACGGGGAGTCCTTTCATAATTTCCTCAAATTTACGCAACCTGTGATTGATGCTCTGCGCCAAATGGGAGTAGAAGCTGAAATGACAGGCCGCAACGATCTGCAGGTCGGAGAACGTAAAATTTCAGGAAACGCCCAATTTGCCACACGCGGACGTATGTTCAGCCACGGTACATTGATGTTTAACCTGAATCTGGACAATGTGGCTGCATCACTGCATGCCAATCCCGAAAAATTCAAATCCAAAAGCACTAAATCTGTCCGCAGTCGCGTAGCTAACATCAGCGAACTGATGGACCGTGAGATGACCATAGAGCAATTTCGCGAGGAACTGTTGCGTTTCATATTCGGATCAGAATTGGATCAAGTACCTCAATATAAGCTCACCGATACCGATTGGGCCAAAATCCATGAAATATCCAAAGAACGTTACCAATCGTGGGATTGGAACTACGGTCTATCCCCCGAGAGCAATATAAAGCACACACGTAAATTTCCAGTCGGTATTATTGATATCCGCATGGATCTTAAGGAAGGCTACATTCGTGATATTAAAATCTATGGGGATTTCTTCGGTGTGGGTGACGTTGCTGATATTGAAAATATCCTGCGCGGCAAGCGTTATGATGAAGGTGAGGTACGTCAAGCCTTATCCTCTCTCGATTTGAAGCACTATTTTGGTAATATTGAGTTGGACGATTTTGTTGGACTTGTATTTTTGGAAGACTAACCGTTACTTTTTCCCATCGTTTCAAACCAATACTTCAGTGGTTATAAGGGGACAGGCTCTTATAGGAGCCGTCCCCTTTTCCTTGCGATATTGTCATTTTGAATATTATAAGATACAATTTTAGCATTGCCCCATGATAGAGATAAAGGAGAGAATACCGATATGTATAAATTAATTGCCATTGATATTGATGATACACTCATTAACGACCAAAAAGAAGTTACACCAGCGACACAACAGGCATTAGAAGCTGCTGTAGCGAAAGGTGTGGTGGTTACCCTCGCTACTGGACGAGCTTATGCCTCTGCACACAAAATTGCTCGCCAGACTGGTTTGAACGTGCCGATCATTACGTATCAAGGAGCTTTGGTTAAAAACCTGCTGGACGAAAACGTGCTGTATGAGCGTTATGTTCCACTCGTGGCTGCACGTCGTCTGTATGAATTCTGCGTGGAACGCAATCTGCATCTACAAACGTATATTGATGACAAATTGTACACACGTGAAGATAATCAGAAAATCAAAGATTACACGGAGCTGAACAACACGGAATATTTTGTAGAGCCTGTATTCAGTAAAGTTATAGAGCAGCCGGCTCCTAAATTGCTGATTATCGACGAGCCGGAAGTGTTGGATGAATTAATTCCTGAACTTCGCGTACTGCTTGGCAATGAAGTTCACATTACAAAATCCAAGCCTCACTTTCTGGAAATTATGCACCATGAAGGCACCAAGGGTCACGCGCTTACCTTCCTTGCAAACCATTTTGGCTGTGAACTGTCGGAAACGATTGCCATCGGCGACTCTTGGAACGACCATGAAATGCTTGAATGCGCTGGTCTCGGCATAGCGATGGAGAATGCCATTCCTGATTTGAAGAAGCTGGCTGATTACATCACTCGCAGCAATAACGAAGATGGTGTTAAGCACGCCATCGACAAATTCGTACTCAATGTTGAATAAGCAAAAAGTGCCTGCTCCCATAATTCTTAAATAAAGTAATACAACAACAAAGCCTCCAAACTGTCGCATGATCAGTAACATACGACAGTTTGGAGGCCTTTTCTGTCAGATCATATAATAACCTGACCGCTATAAAATATCAGGCAGCAGAACGTAACTTACGCCTGTTCACCAAACGGATAATTCCATTGTTCATAAGGATTAGTCCGGTCACAATGAGCAGCACCCCAACCAGCATCCACCAGCTTACATGCTCTCCATACAACAACGCTCCCAAGCCCACCGCAATCGGCGGTGATATATACAGCCACGTCGTCGGAAACAGGGGATTTGTACGCTCCATGAGCCAGTAGAACAGTGTATGTGCAATCATCGAACCAAACAGGATCAGATAGAGTAAAGACCCCATGGCAGGAAGGTACTGCCACCCCTCAGAACTCCACGGTTCCGTGATCGCAGACAGTAACAGCAGCATCCATCCCCCATGGATCATTTGCGCCGCATTCAGGGCAATCGGGTTCGTTTCACGAAATACATCCATCACTCGCTTGGAATAAAGAGCTCCCCCTGAATAACACAGCTCCCCCAGCAAAATAACAAGGCATCCCGCCAGCCACAGACCACTGATCTGAACCGCCAATCCAGGCAGCACAACCAGCACCACACCAAGAAAGCTGATCATGCAGCCAACGACCGTAATCCGTGACGTTTTTTGCCGTAGCAGTACAGATTGCAAAATGACGATCATCATCGGCCCGGTAGCTGACAGAATAGCTCCGATCCCGGAGCTGACATATTGCTCTGCCCAATACAAGGCCGAAAAGGTACCGAAGGTCGTTCCTGCTCCAATCAGCAACATTTCCTTACGCCATAATAACGACCATTTCACCTTTCCGGTCAGCTTCATAGCAATAAATAATATCGCACCTGCGGCGAAAAAACGTACCCCTGCCGATAAAAACGGCGGAAGCCCGGCTTCCACTCCCACTTTTATGGCCAAAAACGTTGTGCCAAAAATAAGACACATTACTGTAAACGCGATCCCAATCATGATACGTCCCTCTCCCTTCAGTTGCTTTTAAGCATACAGGGAGACGAACAGAACAGTTGTATAACTACAGAACAGTTGTATACGTTTTTGAAGTGCTATATAGTACAATACACACAAAGGAGCGTGGATAGCATGGGTAAGAACAACAGCGAACTACTTTTTCCAGCCGATCATGCCTTAAAGCTGTATGAGCAGGTTATCCATTATGTAGCTGTGCGGATCGATCGCGGGGATTGGCAAACAGACATGAAGCTGCCGTCCGTACGAAGCTTGGCTCAGGAGCTGGGTGTACATCGGCTAACTGTTTTCCGGGCATATCAGGAGTTGAAGCAACGAGGACTGGTCTATGTAAGGGACAAATCAGGATATTACGTTCATGCTTCCCAAGCGACTGGACATGCAAAATATGCTGGCTACTCGAGACATACGTCCATAGACCTCACGATTCACTCCAAATCTGCCCATGCGGCAGATGATCCGTCAGTTTCAGCCTGGAGAGGAATGGATGGACTTACCCGCGTTCAATCAGTGAATGCGAATTTCCAGTTTTCCAAAGCGCTGATTGACCCCTCTCTCCTGCCCAACCGATTTTGGGGAGAGCTGATGATGCAGGTTTTTGAAAAGCATCCGAAAGTAGCAGCCACCTATTCCGCTGTACAGGGTGATACCGAGCTTCGGGAGGCCATGGCGCAGCATTTTAGCGTGGATAAGCATTTTGCTTTATCACCGGATGAAGTGATGATTACCTCGGGAGCACAGCAAGCCATTGATTTAATTGCCCGATCTCTGCTCCATACAGGAGACCGTGTATTGATCGAACGCCCTGCTTATGGTCCTGCCATGGAAATATTCCGCAGACAAGGCGCACGTCTGACCATGACCGATATTCGACCAGAAGGATATGATATGGACCAGATTGAGTGGTGCATGAAAACGGAAAAACCACGTCTCTTTTATATGAATCCGACATTCCACAACCCGACGGGCTTTACGGTCCCCGATGAGCAACGCAAACGACTGCCTGAACTAGCCGAGCGCTACGGCTGCCTCATTGTTGAGGATGACAGCACCTATGACATCAGCTTTGGGCAAAAGCCTCCTTCTCCGATTTTCGCCTATGATGTTTCGGGAAGCGTCGTCTACATTCGAAGTTACAGTAAATATGTCGCACCCGGTCTACGAATCGCAGCCGTGACCTGCCGACCACAGCTCATGAACAGCCTGCTCAACGTCAAAGCGTTGGTGGACAATGGATCGCCACTGCTGAATCAAAAGCTATTTTTAGAATACTTTCAATCTCCACGTATGCAGCAGCATATTAAAAAACTATGTATCGCGCTCCAGATTCGTAAGGAAACGATGGAAGACAGTCTCCGCGATTCCGGTTGGACATGGACCAGCCCAGCGGGAGGACTCAACCTGTGGCTCCAGCTGCCTTCTACGTTGAAACCTAATGAATTACTTGCCAAAAGTGTACAAGAATCTGTATCCTTTGTCCCCGGCAATGTATTTGATCCCATCGGCGCAGAGGGTAAAACGCATGTACGACTGTCCTATTCATACGCCAACGAGCTACAAATCAAAGAAGGAATCTCCGCCCTTCTACGTATCAGTCGAACGATGTAAAGGTAAAATGCACCTTTATTCTAACGGCAAACTCATGCCGGTGTGTGCCAAACTAATCCCTTCCAGAAGCCCATAATTGCGTGTGACATCCACATCATGGGACATATGTGTAAACACTGTGCTTTGGGGCTTAAGCCTTCCTATAAGCTCCTGTGCCTCCAGCATGTCATATACAGAGCGGGTGGCATACTCGGCCTCCTCATGATAAAAACTCGTTCCCAGGACGAGCAAATTCAGATTGTGCAAAGGCAGAATTTCCGCCTCATTTAATCCAATCGAATCCGAACAGTAGGCCCACGAGAAGCCGTCCTTTTCCAGGCGATAAGCGTAGGCATATCCGTTCTTCCCGTGATTCACACGCCATCCCCGGATATTCCACCCGCCAAGTTGGGCTCCCTGATCTACTGGAATAAGATCCAAATTTCCAGAGAGCCAGGAAAATTGCCGCAAGATCGTGTCGATCACTTCCTGTGGCGCGTACAATCGACCTCTGTTCCCAGTCCAGCGACAGGCATCTGCCCATTCTGGTAATCCTCCAATATGGTCAAAATGTGCATGTGTCACAAGGATCGTAGGGATAAAACGCAGATCGCGTAATTCTAGCTGTCTGCGCCAGTCCGGGCCACAATCAATCATAAAGTCCTCCGTCTCGCTTTCGATCAGCACAGACGATCTCAATCTTATGTTCGCCCCTGTCGTGCGAGCTTCTGTGCATACGAGACAATCACAATATACACGCGGAACCCCCATTGCATCCCCCGTGCCAAGAAAAATAAGCCGATTCATGGTTTAACTCCTATCTATTTGGGTCTTTTTACTACTATTATAACGAACAGACCGATTCTACGTAAATCATCTGCGTAAATCCTTCCAGCGTCCAACGCCAAAAGGAGCATGCCCAAAGCCGTGAAATCAGGCTAGACATCCCCCAAGCGTGATCATATATATTTGAGAATTTTGCAAAAGCCTGATTTTTAAATGATGATAGGCATGGGATCTTCCTTCAGGCGGTTTTCCACCATCCAGCTGGACTGGTCATTATATAGATAGGCTCGATGCACCAACACTCGCACCTGCTGACCAGGTTCCAGCGTAGACTTCTCCAGCGAACGGTACGTCATGAGACGATGGTCCCCAACTTGTACTTCAACCATCCACTCACTTCCACGAAAATGCAAATGCTTCACTACGCCTTCCTCGGTCGCCGACAGAAGCGTAAATTCCTCGCTTGGCCCGACATCAATATACTCCGGACGGATCAAGGCACGTGTTCCCACTCCAGCAGCTTCTTCGAAGCCTTTGAGACTGCCTGCCTGTTCAATCACCGTAGATTCCCCAATGAAGGAAGCCACGAACGGGGTACCCGGTTTTTTATAAATATCCCAAGGCGTTCCCTTCTGCTCCAGTCGTCCCTGATTAATCACCATAATTTCATCCGCTACTTCAATCGCCTCATCCTGATCATGGGTGACAAAAATTGAAGTAATGCCCACCCGCTCAATCAACTCTCGCAGCCAGGTGCGCAGCTCCTGACGAATCTTGGCATCAATAGCTGCAAAAGGCTCATCCAACAGCAGCAATTGAGGCTCTGGTGCCAAAGCACGCGCAAAAGCAACTCGCTGTCGCTGTCCACCTGACAACTGATGCGGATAACGATGCTCAAATCCTTTGAGCCCCGTTAGTTCGACCAACTCCGTGACCCGTTCCTTGATACGGGTTTTGGAGCTTTTTTTCACTTTCAGACCAAAGGCAATATTGTCGTAGACGCTCATGTGCTTGAACAAAGCATAGTTTTGAAATACAAATCCGATTCCACGTTCCTGCGGGGACAGCTCGTTTACCCTTTTTCCATGAAAATGAATTTCTCCCGCATCCGGTTGCTCCAGACCCGCCAAAATGCGAAGAATGGAGGTTTTCCCCCCACCACTTGGACCGAGTAAGCCAATAAGATGGCCCGCCTGAATATCAAAAGATACGTCCTTTACTGCATGAAAATTACCGAAATGCTTGTTTAATCCTCTTACTTCCACATGCATATCCGTACACTTCCTTTCCGCTTCTGGACCTGTTCAGGAACAGCAGCAGCCTTGCTTACCGCAAAGCACGTACCTCATTTAAAATCATTTAATTATTCCAATGCATATACTATGTTTTTTCTTATGTGATACTTTATCAAAGGAAAGTAATTTTCGTCAACTCTATATATTATATTAGGAATTAAAAGGGTAAAGTATTAGGAAGAAAGGAGATGGAGTTATTGTTGCATACTTTAGAATTATCCACTACACGGCGAGATGAAATTCGTGATATTACACGAGAGGTTGCTTCATTGATCGAAAAAAGCGGGGTGCAACAAGGAACCGCACTTGTTTATTGTCCACACACGACAGCCGGCATCGCCATTAATGAAAATGCAGACCCAGATGTCAAACATGATGTGATGTTAAGACTAGATGAAGTCTATCCGTGGGAGCATCCCCAATATCGCCATATGGAGGGAAATACAGCGTCCCACCTAAAATCCATCACGACAGGCCCCTCACAAACGATCATCATCCATGATGGAAAGCTGTTGCTCGGACGATGGCAAGGACTTTATTTTTGTGAATTCGACGGACCACGCAGACGTCAATACCATGTGAAAATTATGAAGGGCTGACGGAAACGGGTAAAAAAACAGACCATGATGTTTTCCTACTGGATGCATCATCGTCTGTTAAATTCTTAGTCGCTTTCGCAAAGTACCGTAATGATAAGTCACCGTCATGAAGTGCATACACCTAGAAAAGCGCCCTACATGTTCATGGGTGAAGCGTGTGAATGCAGGTACGCTCATAGGTGTCTGCACAGCAGCTTTACATGTGCTAAAGCAGCGGGCCTAATTTCTTCAAATGTTAAACCGTCCTGAATATAAAAGGATACAAAGCCATGCATGGATAAAAACAGACTTTTCGGTACCCTTGAGCAATCTTCCTCCGAATGCCCCTGACCACTCAATTCTTGACGGATCATGGATGCAAATAGTTCGACACAACGGTTTTGCTCTGTGCGACAGTATGCAAATAGTTCTTCATCGTGCATCATGAACATAATTTCGTATTGATATGGATTTTCCAAACCAAAACGGATAAATTCCAGCATCAAGTACTCTAGTCTGCTCAAGCCATCATCAGGTGTGCCTGTTGCTGCTTGCAGTAGAATCCCACGCAATGTATTAAAATCTTCAATCACAATGGCATAGAACAGTTCAGCCTTCTCTTTAAAATGATAGTATAACGAACCATGACTGTAACCCAGATGCTGGCCAATGCTGCGCATTGAAATCGCACGGTAGCCCTTGGTAATAAACAAGTGCCTGGCCGCTTCCAGAATCCGCCCTCTTGACAACTCCTGTTCTACTGCTCTTCTAGCCATATTATTTATTCCCCTTCAATAAAGTAAAGCTGCTCTCCCTCCGACACAAGCGATTGCCCCTGCGTCAAGTCTGTTATCCAGTTGCTAAAGGATTCCGCATCACCAGCCAGCGGCAGACAGGTTAAGGTAACTTTATCCGTAAACATTGTTTCTCCAGTGCGGATGCTGCGATTGCGTAATTCATTTTCCACTTTGCCCAACCAGGTATAATCCAATTCTACAAAAACTTCACGATGCAGCACACGCGTAATTGCATCCCCTGCCTCGATTGCTGCAACAGCACCATCTGAATACGCGCGAATCAGACCGCCTGCTCCCAGCAAAATCCCACCAAAGTAACGGGTAACAACAATAGCGACATTTTTCAGCTTCTGGTTGCGGATCACCTCCAAAATAGGCTTTCCAGCCGTACCGCTCGGTTCTCCGTCATCCGATTGCTTTTGGATTTCGTCTCTTTCCCCAATCATGTAAGCAGAACAATTATGGGTAGCGTTCCAATGCTCTTTTTTGATGCGCTCTATGAAAGCAACTGCTTCTTCCTCAGTTTGAACAGGCTGAATATGGCCGATAAAACGGGATTTTCGGATCACAATTTCCTTGTTGCCGGCACCGCGTACGGTTCGGTATTGTTCCAACATACACGTATAACCTTCCTTACTTCATTTTACAAGAAAGCAGTCCCCCGCTACTGGCAGCTGGTGAACTGCTTTCCTGTACTTTAATTGCTGCTATACACTATAACACTTCTGACCGAAATCCTGTTTCGCATCAGAGATTACAGCACTCTTATTCAGACAATCTCGCTTCAAGCTCAGCTTTTTCTTTTTCGAAGCCTGGTTTACCGAGCAGCGCAAACATGTTCTTCTTGTAAGCTTCTACGCCCGGTTGATCGAACGGATTTACACCCAACAGGTAGCCGCTGATGCCGCAAGCTTTTTCGAAGAAATAAGCAAGATAGCCGAAAGAGTAAGGGCTTAAGTCAGGAATATTTACAATCAAGTTCGGTACTTGTCCGTCTGTGTGAGCCAGCAATGTACCTTGGAATGCTTTTTTATTTACAAAATCCACAGTTTTGCCTGCCAGGAAATTCAGTCCGTCCAGATCATCCTCATCTGCTTCGATGGTGATGTGACTAGGTACATTTTCTACTTGGATTACCGTTTCGAAAATATTGCGGCTGCCTTCCTGAATGAATTGTCCCATGGAGTGCAGGTCTGTCGAGAAATCAACAGAAGCAGGATAAATGCCTTTGTAATCCTTGCCTTCGCTTTCTCCGTACAACTGTTTCCACCACTCGGATACAAAATGAAGAGACGGCTCATAGTTTACGAGAATTTCAATTGCTTTACCTTTGCGGTACAAAGCGTTACGAACGGCTGCATATTGATAAGCCTCGTTCTCAGCTACATTCGGGTTGCTGTATTCTTTGGAAGCGTCTGCCGCCCCCTGCATCATTTCTTCGATGTTAATGCCTGCAGTAGCAATCGGCAACAAGCCTACTGCTGTCAGCACAGAGTAACGACCACCCACATCATCAGGAATAATGAAAGATTCGTAGCCTTCTTCGTTAGCCAGTTTTTTCAAAGCGCCACGTTCTTTATCGGTCGTTGCATAAATACGTTTGCGCGCTTCTTCTTTACCGTATTTTTTCTCCAGAGCTGCACGGAATACGCGGAATGCGATAGCTGGCTCTGTTGTCGTACCTGATTTGGAAATGACGTTCACAGAGAAGTCTTTACCTTCAATCAGTTCCAACAGATGATTCACATATGTAGAGCTGATGTTGTTGCCTGCAAAATAGATAGCTGGGCCCTTGCGTTGATCTTTAGGCAGTGCATTGTAGAAAGAATGCGACAGCATTTCGATCGCAGCACGTGCTCCAAGGTAAGAACCGCCGATACCGATTACGATCAGTACTTCGGAATCGCTTTGAATTTTAGCAGCAGCCTTTTGGATGCGCGCAAACTCTTCTTTATCATAATTGGTAGGCAGGTCGATCCAACCTAAGAAATCGGAACCTACACCGGTTTGGTTGTGCAGTTGCTCATGAGCCAGCTTGATAGGCTCTGCAAAATAATCAATTTCGTGCTGACCTACAAAGGAGAGAGCTTTAGTGTAATCAAAAATAACTTTTTTAGACATGTTTGGAACCTCCTGTTTGGTATTACTAAGACCATGAATACGAACATAAGGACTTAGGAATAGGATACTTTAATTTGCTGGGCCTGACAAGCTTGCGTTACCTATGTATCCTGTGCTTGACAGCCCCTCCTGTAGATAGGGTAGCATGCCCATGCTACAATTAACTGAGATCAACCTGTTTCAATATTCAATTCAGGGCCGACACGCATCTGCATCGGACGGCAACTTCCAACAAGAAAGGTGATTAGCAATGAAAAACATCGGATTTATCGGACTGGGCACCATGGGCGCCCCGATGGCATCCAATCTGCTAAAGCAGGGATTCGGAGTCACAGTTTATAATCGCACCGCTTCGCGCTGCGAGCCACTGGAAGAGCAAGGCGCACGTACAGCTTCAACCCCTCGTGAAGCAGCTGAAGGTCAGCACTTGGTCATTACCATGGTCAGTGATGATCATTCCATTCGTGACATCTATTACGGCGAAGACGGTGTGTTTGCCGGCCTTACGGCTGGCATGACCGTGATGGACAACAGCACGATTTCACCTGAGCTGGTCAAACAACTAGCCGCCGAAGCGGACAAGCTGGGCTGTTCCTTCATTGATGCTCCCGTAACAGGCAGTAAGCCTGCCGCTGTAGACGGCACACTCGTGTTCATGGTTGGTGGTAATGCAGAAGCCATTGCGGCACAATCAGATGTTTTTGATACCCTGGGCAAAAAGGTACTTCATATGGGACCTAATGGAAGCGGGGCCGTAGCCAAGCTCGCTCATAATACGATGGTCGGTATTCATAACCTCGCTCTGGCTGAAGGCTTTGCTATCGCGGCTAAATCCGGCATCCCGGCAGACAGCTTCCTTGAATTGGTACAACTCGGATCGGCAGGCAGCAAGGCCGCTGACCTGAAAGGGCGCAAAATCATTGAGCATGATTTTAGCAACCAGTTCTCACTTGCCTTGATGCTTAAGGACTTGAAGCTTGCTTCCTCACTAACAGACAGCCTGTCCATCCCCGCACCTATGTTATCCATTGCCAAAAGCCTATTTCAAGCCGGGCAAACGCAAGGCTACGGCGACGAGGACCTATCCGCTGTCGTGAAGACATACGAAGCATGGATTGGCCGCACCATTGGTGGTCAACCTCTCGAATAAGCTGTACCTTTCTGTGTAACTATACTGCTGTGCTTGTGTACATATGGCATAGCTTTAGGGTAAGCACACTTAGCTTGAAGGCTGAGTGTGCTTACCCGTTTTAGCTTACTATTCGGGATAAGAACAGCAATAATCAGTTACACTTCGTACTTCCAGCTTGAAGGAAGACTTTGCAGGTACGTGAAAGGTTGCTGTCCCTTGTATTTCCAGCCATTCCTCAGTACCTGGAAGTAACACTCTCAGATCCCCTGCCAAAATCTCCATAATCTCACGGGAATCCGTGCCGAACTCGTACGTTCCTGGCAGCATAATCCCCAGTGTAACCTTACTACCGTCACCCAGGATGACTGTACGGCTTGTAACCTGACCATCGTAATAAACGTTTGCTTTTTTAACTACGCTTACTCCATCAAACTGTGTCATTCGTTATCCCCTCATCTGCTCTCAATGGTTGAATGAATATTGGTGCATCATAACATAGATTTGATTCCAGCTTCAGTATGAAAATACACACTGTATCACGTATACAATACACTGGAATTCCAAAGTGATCTTTTCGCAAAACATCAACTGTATGAAACAAACAGCCGTAAGCCTTACTCAGGTTACGACTGTCTGTTTTAGATGCTCCAATGTTTTATTTCAACAAAGCTTTCACACGGCTAACAACACTCTCTACTGTAAAGCCGTATTCCTTAATCACGCGATCGCCAGGTGCGGATGCGCCGAATGTACTGATACCGAGAATGTCGCCTTGGTCGCCAACATATTTTTCCCAGCCCAGTGGATATGCCATTTCTACAGCCAAACGAGCTTTCACTTCTGGCAGCAGAACGGAATCTTTGTATGCTTTGTCTTGTTTTTCGAACAGATCCCAGCTTGGGAAGCTGATAACACGTACTTGAATACCTTGTTCTGCCAGTGCTTCCTGAGCTTTAACAGCCAATTGCACTTCGGAGCCTGTAGCTAGAATTTGAGCAACTGGCTTGCCATCTGTTGCATCTGCAACCACATAAGCACCGCGTTTGATACCTTCGCGTGCATGCTCAGCACTAGCAGCCAGGATTGGCAGGTTTTGACGAGTTAATACCAGAGCAACCGGGTTTTTCTTGTTTTCCAGCGTGTAAGCCCAAGCAGCAGAAGTTTCATTACCGTCCGCTGGACGAATTACTGTCAAGTTCGGGATAATACGCAGGGAAGCCAATTGCTCGATCGGCTCATGAGTCGGACCATCTTCACCTACAGCAATACTGTCGTGAGTCAGAACGTAGGTTACAGGCAATCCCATCAGAGCTGCCAGACGAACGGCTGGACGCAGATAGTCTGTAAATACGAAGAATGTACCGCCGAATACTTTTACACCTTGGTGCAACGCCATACCGTTCATCGCAGCAGCCATACCAAATTCGCGGATACCGAAATAGATGTTACGGCCGGCGTAGTCTTCTGGCGTAAAGTTCGTCAGGTTGTTCAAATGTGTCATTGTGGAGCTCTCCAGATCGGCAGAACCGCCTGTCAGGAAAGGTACGTTTGGAGCCAATCCGTTCAAAGCATTACCAGAAGCTACACGAGTCGAAACGGCTTTGTCTTCAGTCGTGTACTTCGGAAGGTCACGATCCCATCCTTCTGGGAGATCGCCGTTTACAGCTGTTTCGAACTGAGCTGCCAAATCAGGGTGAGCAGCTTTGTATTTGGCGAACTGTTCATCCCATGCTTTGTTCGCTGCGATACCGCGCTCTTTTACTTTAGCAAAATGCTCGCGAACCTCTTGTGGTACGTGGAAGTCCTCTTCGTATACCCATTTGTAGAATTCTTTAGTCAGCTTGGCTTCTTCTGATCCCAGTGGGGAACCATGAGTACCGCCGTGTCCGCCTTTACCTTGTTTGTTCGGGCTTCCGTAGCCGATGACTGTCTTCACTTCAATCAACGTAGGACGTGTCGAGTCGCCTTGCGCTTCTTCAATGGCTTTTTGGATGGCTGGAAGGTCGTTACCATCTTCTACGCGCAGTACTTGCCAGTTGTAAGCTTCAAAGCGTTTGGCAACACTCTCGGAAGAGGACAGATTAAGCTTGCCGTCCAGTGTAATATCATTGGAATCAAACAATACGATCAGTTTGCCCAGTTGTAAGCGACCAGCCAGCGAAGCAGCCTCGTGGGAAATACCTTCCATCAGATCGCCATCGCCGCAAATTGCATATGTGAAGTGATCTACAACTTTAAATTCGTCCTTATTATAGGTTGCGCCCAGTTGAGCTTCAGCCATTGCCATACCTACGGACATTGCTAGACCTTGTCCCAGAGGACCGGTTGTAGCATCTACACCAGCAGTGTGGCCAAACTCAGGGTGGCCCGGTGTAAGGCTGCCCCATTGACGGAATTGTTTCAGTTCTTCCATAGGAAGATCATAGCCGCTCAGGTGCAGAAGGCTGTATAGCAACATGGAACCGTGTCCTGCAGACAATACAAAACGGTCACGGTTAACCCATGTAGGTTGATCGGGATTATGATTCATCGTTTTAGCAAAAAGTTGGTATCCCATTGGCGCGGAGCCCATCGGCATACCAGGATGTCCCGAGTTTGCTTTCTCGATGGCATCAATTGCCAACGTACGAATAGTTGTGATGGACAAATTGTCGATCGTGGAGTTTTCATCCTTTTGAATCGCTTGGTTCTGGTCAGTCATGGTTAGCCTCCTCATATTGTAAAAAGTATGTCAATTGCATTCGGTCATACTCCCCAACATCACCGCCTGATACAAAAACGATATCTGTTGAAGTGAGTGAATCTGCTTGAATGTTTCAATATGACTTATACATTCTTAAGTATTGTACCATTTGCCGTGAAAGTTTGCCAGATCGTTTATAAAGATGATTGTGGGAAATGTAGTACCGTGTCCTCATATAAATATACCCGTAATGTATTAACCTCATTTAAAAAAATATAAAATCACAAAAATATTATGTACTGACCGGCTATAAGGCTAATAATTCACATGAGGATTTTGCAAAATCCTTATATAAAAAAACAAAGCCCGTTATGCGATGGGCTTTGTTTAACAAAAAATATAGATTCACAAATTTTTCCTAAAATTTTAAGATTAGTTAAAAACGACTGTTTTGTTCTCATGAACCAGAATACGATCCTCTGCATGCCACTTCACGGCTCTTGCCAAAACGACCCGCTCTATGGTGCGACCGATCCGTTTTAGCTCATTTACATCATCTCCGTGGCTTACACGCTGCACGTCCTGCTCAATGATCGGGCCGCCGTCCAATTCTTCAGTTACATAATGCGCAGTAGCACCAATAATTTTCACACCGCGATTATAGGCTTGGGCATATGGCTTCCCACCCACGAATGCAGGCAGAAAGGAATGATGGATATTGATAATTCGGTTGCGATAATGCTCAATAAACTTGGGAGATATAATCTGCATGTAACGGGCCAAAATGATAACGTCTATCTCTTCGCCAATAACCTCTAGTTGGCGACGCTCCGCCTCCGGCTTGGTATCGGCGGTTACCGGAATATGGTGATATGGGATACCAAACGATTCCACATACTCCTTCATATCCGGATGATTACTAACCACCAATGAAATATCCGCGTCCAGATCTCCTGCCTGCCATTGCCACAGCAGTTCTACCAAACAGTGATCTTCTTTGGAAACGAAAATAGCCAGTTTTTTCTTGCGGCTAACCGCAGAAATCGTCCACTCCATACGGAATTGCTCAGCAACAGCGGCAAAATCCTGCTCCAACTGTGGCTGGGTTGCACTCAAATTCGGCAGATCAAATTCAATCCGCATAAAAAACATACCGCCCGACGGGTCCATTGTATATTGGTCAGATTGAACGATATTGGCCCCATGCTCGTACAAAAAACGGGACACGGCCGCTACAATACCTGGTCCATCTGGACAAGATACAAGCATACGCGCGCGGTTTTCATGGGCAGATAGAGTGCTATTTGGCTGATGTTTTACGTGAATTTCCATGTGGCTATTAATCCCCCTTAGCTTATACCGTCACTGGCAAATGACTGCCGGCAAACCAGGCAATCAACCGTTGATTAATGTGTTCTTCGCTCAAATCTGGAAATAGTGCTGCTTCCGTTATCATGTCATACAGACGCTCCAACGGCTCACGTGGATCGGCTTTTCTTGCTTTGGCATCATTTTTCAGCAGAGCCCAGGTGTCCAGAACAAATTTACGGACATCCACATCCTGTTTTTTGAAAAACGAATGCAATTGCTCTACCTGACCCAAAAACTCATCCCCAAAGCGCTCCTTTACATTTCCGCGAAGCAGGGCAATTTCAACCTCATACATCGGACGCTGAGTTTTGGCTTCCTTCCCAATCCATGGCGTCTCCAAAATAAACGGACGTCCTTGAAGTGCTTCATGATGCACCACATTATGAATAGTCTGATAGCCAATCCAGCCTGATCCGATCGGAGTATGGCGGTCTTTATGAGCGCCAACTGGATTTTTACTGTCATTAATGTGAACAACTGCAATGCGATTCAAGCCGACAATACGGTCGAACTGCTCCAATACACCGTCCAGATCATTTACGATATCATAACCCGCATCGTGAATGTGACAGGTGTCCATACAAACCGTAAGACGCTCGTTACGCTCTACTTTATCTATAATGGAGGCAATCTCCTCAAAGCTACGCCCCATTTCCGTTCCTTTGCCTGCCATCGTTTCAAGCGCGATGTTAACATCTGTCTCCTTCACGCCGTTCAGTACCTCGTTCAAACCATCGGCAATACGCCCGATTCCATATTCCGCATCCTTATCGGTAAAAGCGCCCGGATGCAGCACAATATTTTTCACACCTATCGCGTATGTGCGCCGAATTTCCTCCTGAAGAAAGCTGACCGCAAGCTCATAGGTATTTTCTTTGTAAGAGCCAAGGTTGATGATATACGGGGCATGCACCACGATATCTTCCATTCCCTTCTCAGCCATTAACTGCTTGCCTTCCTCCAAATACATGGACTCCATCGGCTTACGACGCGTGTTTTGCGGTGCTCCCGTGTATATCATAAAGGAGCTGGACCCGTAAGTAGACGCTTCTTTTGTAGCGCTGAGCAGACCCTTGTCCGAGAAGGACACATGAGAACCAATTTTCAGCATGACCCTGATTCATCCCCTTATCCTGTTATGCTTGTCTTATTTTAATTTAATCATTTTAACGTGATTATTGAAATCAAACAACATAGCTTTTATGGCAACTTTCTTAAATCAGGATTTTGCAAAATTCGATTCCAGTCGCTCCAAAGTGCAATATACAGACGAACCAGACCATTTCGATCAATATATTCTTCATTGAAAGTCGCTTATTGGGCTTTTGCAAAATCCTCAAATAACTCTATTAAGGGAATACGTAGATAAAGTACACATCAGAATATATGTTAGTCAAACAGGGGTAAATAAAATCATGGATTGACACTTAACCGTATAAAGGACATTCATATGAAGTTTTTTTCTCTCGAAAAGGGTTATATTCTATAACGGATGTATTTTTGTGAATTGGAAGGAGAGCTGGCTCCATGAACATCATCGTATGTGGAGGAACTGGATTGGTGGGGAGTGCACTGGTCAAAAGCCTGCTAGACGACGGATACACCGTGAAAGTCGTTACCCGCAAGCCACTGGTAGGACACGAAGCGAGCCCCCGCTTGCAATATATGAGCTGGAACGAATTAAAACAAAAGCCTGAAGTACTGGAAGGCACAGATGCGGTCGTTAATTTAGCAGGCGAAACGCTGAATCAGCGCTGGACGGATAAGTCCAAACAAAGAATTCTTCAATCTCGACTGCTATCTGTTGCCCGGTTGGCTCAAGCATTGAATGCTCTACAAAAAAAACGAAAGTAATCATTCAGGCTTCTGCTGTTGCCGCCTATGGTACATCCCTGACCGAAACATTCGATGAAACGAGCCCGCGCTGTTCGGGAGATTTTCTGTCTCAGGTGGTTGAGCAATGGGAAGAAGCAGCCAATGCCTACCCTTCTGAAGCCCGTTTAATTAAGTTACGCATTAGCCTTGTGCTGGACAGAAAAAAAGGGGCATTCCCACTCATGAAGATGCCTTATAGCTTCGGATTCGGCGGCAAAATAGGTAGCGGCCATCAATGGATGAGCTGGATTCATATTGAAGATATCGTTCGTCTGATCACGTACTGCATCCATACGACGGAAATTGTCGGGGCAGTGAATGCTTCATCACCACAACCCTTGACGAACGACCAGTTTGGGAGGACAGTAGCTACGGTATATCACCGTCCGTACTGGTTTCCCGTCCCCAGCATTCTCGTTTCAAAGCTAGTTGGTGAGATGAGCACGCTAGTATTGGATGGTCAGAAGGTAATACCGCGCAAAGCGCTGGAGCACGGATTTAAGTTTCACTATCCTTCACTTAAGGACGCTCTTAAAGAACTCCATTCTTCCCAAAAACAGCATTGAATTGAAAAAGAGGAACTCTTGGCTGGTAGGTAGTGTCACTACCAGCTTAGGGTTCCTCTTTTTAGTCAGATACAATCTCTCAAGCAGACTACAAGTTATTAAGATGCCCCATTTTATTCCCATGAATAGTCCACTATTCATAAAGAAAGAAGCTCTGAATATAACAGGCCTCTTCTTGACATATATCCATATAACCTTCATTTATGATGCATTGGAGGATTTAAAAGAGTCCAACCGGTAAGTATAAGAAACTCCAGCGATTTTAAAAGTATCTCCATCCTTCATTGTGTACTCCTTATAAGGCACCATAGGCTCTCCATTCAGAACAGTTCCATTCGTCGAGGATAAATCCTTAACAATGTGGCTATGTTCTCCTGTAACTATGCAAAGCTCAATATGAGAACGGGAAGCTCCATCCGTATGCTCTACAAACTGAACCAGTTGCGGATCTCTCCCGATGATAAAACTGCCTGCAACGAATTGGTCTGGCTGCAACCGGATGCGCTCTGTCCCTCCACTACCTGGTGGCTTGCGATCCAGGCAAGCCATCGGTGATTGCTGCACTGGTGAAATCTGCATCTCTTGATCTGCACGAAGCAGCATCGTTTCCTGCTTAGATGCAGCATTTAGAAGCTCCGTTACCCCGGAGAGAGACTTATAATAAGCCTCGCTGGTATCACTGGCTTCCAATTCATTTCCCCGTTCCGCACCTTTCCACGATGGCTCGTGTAAGTCACAATTTGCTGAAGTTTTCTTACTATTTTCCGCAACTCGATTTCCCACGCTCTTAGATTCTGAGTTTGGAAAAGTCCATCTCCAGTCCTCCGGCCCTTGATCACTCGAATCGGAAGATTGCTTGTCTTGATGATGACGTCCCGCTACAAATCCGGTCAGCTTATCTACCTGATAACGATCATTTTTGCGCTGTGCTGGGGAAGAAGTAGTTCCTAACCATTCCGAATCCAATACAGGTACTGAATCGCTGTACATATGAGATGAAGTTCGATTGCGCTCCCATTTCCCCGTCCAGCTTATATAAGCAACAGCGGCAAGTACCAAGGTCAGCACCATGGAAATAATCAACGGTACCGTCTCTGGATGGTCCAGATAAATATAACGCCACACGATGGCCGAAGCGAGCAGACATCCGAGAGCAATGTAGGTTTTATATTTTTGCAATCCAGGCTCCACATCTTCTACTTCGTTTTCTGTTACATGCTCGGAATTCTCCTCTGGTTTCACGGACGGTTTGAGCCGATTGATCCGTTTAAGCTCCTGAATCTCCTGTAGAGTTTCCCGATGCTCTCGCGCGTATGTTCCGCCACGATCCGTATAGTTCCCCTGTGAGGTATGAGCAGATAGGATAGGATCGGCTGATGAAAAGGCTCGCTCTTCCATACTTTCTGCCTGCACGCTAGCACTCTCTGTACCAGCCTTCATTCCTTGCAACAGCAGTTCCTTTAGCAAACCCAATTCAAATTCATTTCTATCACACAGATCGAGTATGCGTTGTATATTTTCTCCCTGAAAGTGGGCCACACGAGTCATTAAACGAATAACCATCTGCTTAAATTGACTGCCTGTTTGCCCTGCATACTGTACACTGCGTAAAGGAACATAGGTTAAACTGGCGGTTTCCCTTGTACCTGAACCACTTAGAAAAATATAATCCTCGTGCAAAATAAACTGGCGAATATCTAACATATATTGCGGGCTGCGATGGAGGGCATCTGCCACTTCAAAAAGAATCCGGTAGAAATCAGAAGTCGACACGCCCCCACCTTTCCATAACTGGGAAAGCATGCGTTGCCCCGAAATGTCGTAATGTAACTCAATCTGAAAATCGACTTCCTTTATTCTAAGTTCCAGTAGACCGGGAATCCGATTACCAGTCATCATTCCAGTTTGCACGGAATTTAAATCATCGGTTTTGAGCCCGTCTTCCTTGTTTAGAATCATAAATGTCCCGCCGTTCCGGGCAAAATCCCTGCTTAAACCAAACAATTCATGACCTCCTTAACAATTTCCTATCTCCGTGAGGTAGCATGATCTCCCCCAGCGGACATGTCATGGCAAGAAGTAAAGATAAGCACTGATCGCCCCCGGAATGACTGCCGTCATAAAAGGAAACCTGAGGTGTGCTTCATTTCCACTGGTCAGTGCTTTTCCACTGCGAAATAGAAAAAATCCTCCTAAATTAAAAGCTACGCGCCGCAGTCTCATGATGGTTTCCCTCTTCCATAGCAAAATCCCTATGCCAATAATACCTGCAAAAAAAATCGAATATAAAGCTGACTGCCATGCAAAAGCGGCACCTGTCCATGCTCCAATCAAGCCGAACAGCTTCACATCTCCTGCACCAACAGCTCCCATCCAGTACAAAATCAGCATGAACCCAAATCCGGTACCCAGTCCAGCAACAGCAAATAAAAAACCGTGCCACCCCCCAAATAGAGTATTGAATACCAAGCCTACCACTATGCCGGGCAATGTAAGCTTATTAGGGATTTTCATGCTACGTAAATCCGTAACTAACGCAATCGCGAGCAGAACTCCGCATACAATATACATCCACGTCAATGCGATCTTCCCCCTTTATAAAAATAGAACTAGCAGACTGCCAAATCATTTTCCATCGTAGCTATCCCTACAAGTCTATATCCATCCTATCCATCAGCTGGCTTTTCCACGGTAAACGGAACTTCTATACGTTGACCATCCTCTGTTTCAATTACAAAGCTCCATTGACCAGGTGTTGTGTTCGTTCCCACAAACCAGTTCCATTCTATAATCCCGTCCGCGTTGGCAGAGGTCCAGCCCAAGTGCTGAGCTGTGCTTTCACCCGACTTATAAAGCACAGAAAGGTTAGCAGTCGTCCCAGGCTCAACCTTGGCCTTGATTAAATTGTACACACCCTTCACAGCAGGTTCAGGCTTAACAAGCAACTGTATGGAATGCTCCGCATCCTTGTCTCCCGTCGCATTTCCTGTACCTGCTCCTTCCCCTGTGTCGCCAATCCAAAGACGTTCCTCAGCTGCCGCCTGAAGCACAATGCTGCGATACAGAAAAGGAACCTTCATCGGCAGTTCATACGACAGTTCTACTCTAAAATATGGGTCCTTAGTTCCTGTAAGAGCAGGTACATGTACGCTCGTTATATGAATACGGTCATATTCCAGAATGCTTTCCTCCATAAAAGGCTTTAGCATCGGCTTCAAAACAGGATCGAGTGCAGCTTCCGTAAATCGCCCCCGCAGTTCCTCCATCGGCTTTTGACCGCCCTGAACAGCGCTTTCTACCCAATCACCAATTGGAGGTGGCAACTGGGCAGCGAATTGGCTTGCATATTCACTCACAGATAACTTGGGCAGTTCATCCAGCGGTTCACGCACTGCATCTATTTTTGCGGACGCCGCCTCCACGGCTAGAGAAACTGGGTAGATTTTAGCCGAAACCTGTTTAACCGCTTCTGAAGCGGTGGTCTGCAACGCTGTAGATACCAGTGTCATCTGAACCATATAAATGAGAAAAATAATAAAAAACAGAAACATTGGCAACACCAATGACGCTTCTAAAACAATACTTCCTTGTTCACATTGCTTTTGCCCACAAACTTTCCGTAAACACCGATTAATAGGAAAAATGCGCTGTTTTCGTGACATAGTACACACTTCCCTTAATACTCTCGCCTTCTTTTGAGGCGGTCCCGAGCATCTTCATTACCCCAGGTAGAAACCACAGCCTCATCCCATTCTTGACCTCACCCGTTGCATACGTTTGCCGCTCAGCAGGATTGACATCTGTATTCAGACGGATCAGAGCCAGCATACGGGACATTTTTCGTTCATTATTGCTATGGAGCATCAGGAACAATCGCAAATGATCCTTGTATGTCATTCGAAATTTCAGAAAATCAGACAATGGCACGTCCCCCTTTTGTGCCAGCATAATCATGTCTTCTATCGCTTTTTCTACTCCATATAACAAAGCTGCCGCCAAAACGACCAGCGGATTACCTTTTGAGCTGTTCTTAACCAATCCCTCCATTGTTCGAATGGCAAGTCTCATAGCAAAAATTTCTCCATAGGCGGATGCCAGATTACCCGTCGGATTATGGAACCCATACAAGATGTACTCAACTTCCTGATTATTCACCTCTAGCTGATCTTCCAAAATCTGTGCAGCATTTCCCACATTTCCACCCGATCCGGCCAAACTGCCAAAACGACTAAAATCCACATGATGGAAGTAAGAAAGCGCGTATTCATTCTGGTAAAACTCGTCTCCCAGTTGAGTCAGTAAATTGGATGCCGCACCGTATAGACCATCCATACTATCCATGGAAGATCCTGCTGCATCATAGGTGTCATAGGACAAATCAGCGGATACAGATGGACTGGATGTAGACTGGTTAAACGAAATACTTTCATTGTAATACTGCTCCAGATTTTGGAATTGTTCTGCACTTTGTTTACCCTTGGATAGAACCTCAATAATCCGATAGGCTTGTTTGAGTTTGTTTTTCGCCTCTTTTTCCATTTTCTTGCGTTCTTTGTCCGGGCCGCGTCGCGTATCCATCGTCCTGGCTTCACCGTCGAGCACATTGGCGGGTCCCGCCCAAGCATACGCATTTAAGTATTTATCTATCTCCTTAAGCGTAGAAGCGACTTCTTGCTTGAGCATGTCTGCATTCAAAAATGGATCTGTATAAAAGGATAACGTACGCATCATACTCGTTATTCTATTGTTAGCAGTATTTATAGAAGTCCGTTGCTTTTCAATTTCTGCTTCCCATTGCTCAAATTCCTTGTCTGGAATCAACAAATCCTCTGCTTTTTGCCGTGCGCTTCCTACCGAAGGATCTGCGTTGGAGCCTGTCCCGCTTGGAGTAGGGGCTGCTGAAACCTCATCGTAGCCTGCATTGGCCGCCCTCTGCTTATATTGGGCAATGACTTTGCGCATCTCTTCATTAATCTGTTGGGCCTCATTTAACGGTTCCTTGGCTTCCAGAAGCAACTTATCATGTTCTTCCCCAGCCTGAACCATGATCTGACGCAGGCGATCAAGCGCTGCCCTCGCTCTACGTGCATACTTTTCCATCTGCATGATTTTAACGTCGTCCACACTCTTCTTATTGTCTTCATATACATGTACGTAATGCTTATATTGAGCGGCAATATCGGCTACAACCTCAAGCGGGTCCCATATATACTGATTGGGCATATAGGTGCCCCTCTGTTTAATAATCCGCTTGCGAACCTCTTCCATATAAGCTCCTGCTTTACGCTGCTTCTCCAGCATGTCATCCAGTTTGGCCTCTCGTCTGTCGTATAGCTTTTGCAGCCGTTTCAGCAAATCTACCGTATGAGAAGCCTCTTTCATATTTTGAGAGAGCGGCTTCAGCTTTTCGAGCACTTCAAACGTAAAATCGACAGGTGCTTTATACTTCATCTCTTCACGGATCTGCTCGTTAAATATGGCATATTTACCAAGCTCCCTTTCCATTTGCAGGGAACTAGAATCCAGCTTCATATTCATAAGCGGTAGCGTTTCTGCGCGTGCCGTACGCCGCGCGCTATCATTCAGCACTTTGACCATAATTTGTTCTCCGCCGCCTTCGCCATAAGCAAACAAACCGTACTCCTGTTGTAATGTCGGATCATAAGCAGACATCACTGAACGAACCGCCGCATGGGTCAGCCGTTCGGTCTGCACATGCAGTGCAGCAATTCTCGCGTAATCAATAAATACAGCAATAAAACCGAACATGACCGCCAAAATCAGAATTAAAAAGACCGTGACAGCACCTGATTCCCCGTCCTTTGTATTGTGACCCTTACCAAACACCCGCTTCCTCCTTCCCAGTTACATTCCTATTCCTTACTTCTCACTGACCATTTTGACCATATTGCATCAATACTTTGCCTACAACTGCCGAATCTACCTTTTCACCTGATCCTCTGCCCATAAACTTCGCACCATAATAACGGACCAACTCCACCGTACGAATCCATTCCACAGGTTCGACCACGCCAGAGCTCATTTTCCCTTGAAAATCTGTCTGATCTAAAAACTGATTCAGCAAAGGTACCTTCACGATTTTATTTAACTTTGTGGTCACCTTACGGTGAATCATACTGTTCTCATATGTCATCTGCCCCTGCATGCCCGCAGGCATATTATTTTCTGCATTGGACAGCTTTTGAGCAGGTAACGAGCCTCCCCCATTGCCGCCTGGAACCTGTACACTTTCCTGATTGTTGGCTCCGGTCCAGCCAAACAGGGCTCCGAGCATAACATCATCCTTCAAGCGCCAATAGAGAGAATCTCGTTGCCCCTGTGTAAATGCTCCCGTACGTGGGTCCTTGAAGCTGTTATCCCAACTGTAAGCGGCCCTTTCTGAAGCAGTAGCAGCGACCTGCACCAATATAGACTTTTGATATATGTACAGGCAAAAAAATAACATCACAAAAATGACCAGCAGTAGAATGGGAAAGACGAGGGAAGCTTCCAAGGAGAAGCTCCCGTCCTCTTTTTGTGCCAATTTGCGCAGCATTATGAATCCATAAAATCGTTACTTTTTTTATCCGCCTTTTTCAAAAGCCCTTCTACAATTTTCTTGATCTGATCCTTGAAAATAATTGCCACCGCAATCAGAATGGCAATGATCAGGATCATTTCTAACGTACCCAGACCATCCTCATCCTTGTACAATTTACGAATACTGCCCGTTACTAATGTCATCATCGTTGTATTCCTCCTACATATTCATCATCATTAAAGCCGGAGCGCCCACGAGCACAATTACCGTTAGCAAAATCAGCGCCATCGGGAATACCAGCTTAGATGAAGCCTGCTCCCCTCTTGTGCGGCTAATTGAAGTCCGCTTGCCCCATAACGTCTGGGACAACTCACGTAAAGCCATCACGAAATCGCTCCCGCCGCGCCTCATATTCAACAAAACTGTCGTCGTAAATACTGTCATTTCCTGAATACCACAACGTTTGCTCAGGTGCTCAAATGCCTGTTGAAAGGAAAAGCCGCTTTCCCATTCTGCCACCGTCTGCCTCAGTTCTCGATACAACGGATGTTCCGTATCCGCCCCTTTACGTTCCACGCAATGTAGCAATGCCCGTTGTACCGTCTCACCTGCACCTACTAAAAGCATCATTTTACTCAACAGTTCAGGCAGTTCCATTAAAATTTGCTGATCCCGCTTCTGTACTTTCCCGTGCAAATCCTTGATCAGCGCGATGGGTACCAGAAGACCAAGTCCCAATCCGAGCACCAGCCCGGTCGCATCCCCACCCAGCAAAAGCGATACTATAGCTCCACCAGCAGCCATCATATATCCGTAACCCAACATTTCTGCCAGAAAAAGCATCGTTTTTTCTCCGCTGTTGCGCATACCATACAGCTTTTGCACCGAACGCTGGAGCTTGAACATTAGCAAAGGCAGCCTATGAGTAGCACGTGAAGCATGAATCATGTGTACAAATGGGACTGAAAGTCTTTGCAGCCGCAGTCCCTCCAACTTCATATGGCGAAAATGCGCATACTTAGCACCGTGCATCTGGTTCAGCACCACCCAACCTCCCACTTGCAGAACCAGCATGACCAGACAAATCAACATCACCACACCCATCTCTCCTTACACTTCAATCTTCATAATGTGGTTGATCCACACGAGACACCCACCAAGCACCAATAAACAAAAGGTTGATAAAATCATACCTGTACCGCTGTATAAGGGCATCATGTAATCACCCGCTGTCATGGTCATAAACAATACAAACAAAAAAGGCGCCGCAAACATAACCCTCGATTCAAAACGTTTCTGCGCAATCATTACACCGATCTCCTGCTGAATTTCCAGCTTCTCACCAATGACACTTGAAGCTCGTCTTACGACTTCCACCAGATCACCTCCGGTTCGTTTGCAAGCCGCAAATACGTCCGCAAAATTAGTAATATCTTCCATCTGCGCCCGACGGGCCAAATCCTGCAAAGCGGTTTCTACAGGCTGTCCGATTTCGAGACAGGCGGTAATAATGTTAAATTCAAAAATCAGGTCGTGATCTCCATCTGGACTAAGCAATCTCAAATCCTCTACTGCCTCACGAAAACCATTCTCCACCGACCTTCCCGCTGAAAGAGAAGACGAGAGCGAATATAAAGCCTGTTTGAATTGGATGCTTAGGGCAGACCTGCGTCTTTGCAGCAAAAATTGCCTAAAATAACGAGGCATCACCCCAGCCCCGGCAGCGCACAGCAACGATAATATCCATTGGTGATAAAATAGATAACCGATCATCGCGAACAACACGCCACTAAAGAATATGCACAGACTTTTTTGGACTGTCGATAATGTATACACCGTATAATCTGGCAGAGAAGGGGCCTCACGTGATACTTGCTTGGCCGCCGTTTTTCCTGACTTCACGCTGATACGCCTCCCCTGTGCCAGTTTTCCGGATTGATCCTGGCCATTTGCAGCTTCAACGTATGTTGCAGACCCTCGCCACAACGTTCCAGACCTCCTACGATTCGCCCCTTGCTTTCTCCTCGCTCCTGAAACCGATAAAGGGGGTTAAGCGTCACCTCACCCTTTTCAAAACCAATCACTTCGCTAATTTCCAGCACTCGTCTGGATTTGTCGCGCATCCGTGACAGATGAACAAATATATCAATGGCCGAGCTGATCTGCTGTCGTACTACTCCAAGCGGAAGCTCTGCCCCTCCCAGCACCATCGTTTCCAGCCGGCTGACCATATCGCGGATATTATTTGCGTGGCCAGTTGACAGCGATCCATCGTGTCCTGTGTTCATCGCTTGCAGCATATCCAATGCCTCACTCCCCCGGACCTCACCCACCACAATGCGGTTGGGCCGCATACGCAGGGAGGAACGAATCAGATCACGAATTGTGATTTCTCCCTTCCCCTCGGTGTTCGCATTCCGTGTTTCCATGGAAACCAGATTAGGGACCGTCACAATTTGCAGCTCTGCTGAATCTTCAATGGTAATAATCCGTTCAGATGGCGGGATAAATTGGGATAATGCATTCAGAAAAGTTGTTTTACCAGAACCCGTTCCTCCGCTTATAAAAATGTTGTACTTGCTACGTACCAAGTCCTTGAGCATAGCAGCGGCTTCTGCATCCAGCGCACCCATTCGTATCAAGTCATCCATCGTCATAGGACGCTCGGGAAACTTCCGTATGGTCATCGTCGGACCCTTGAGAGCAACCGGAGGTAGCACAATATTTACGCGTGATCCATCCTTTAATCGGGCATCCACAATGGGGGAAGCCTCATTCACAATTCGATTCACCCCGGCTACAATCGTCTGGATTAAATCCTCCAGTCGCTCGCGGGATTCAAATTGATCGGATACCTGCATCACCTCACCAGCCCGCTCCACAAAGATTTCCCGGTGACTGTTGATCATAATTTCCGTAACGGTCGGGTCGTCAATCAATGGCTGGAGTACGTCCAGCCCACGGAAAGAGTTAAAAATCTTGCGGACAAGTGCGTGCTTCTCACGGGAAGTTAAGCCCACCAGCTCTACATCGTGTAAAATTCGATTTTCAATATGCCGTACCAGATCTGCATCCTTTACCGAAGACGTTACGTCCAGCCCGTTTCGGATATCTGCTCGCAATGCCTTAAATCGTCCCTCATTCATGTTCATCAGCCCCTTTTAAGACCAAACGGTGGCCGGATGTGTTACACCGTCCACATTCAGCAGCTCGCGGCATAGATGACGAATTTCCCGCTGATAAATTGGTGAACTTAGCAGCAGCTCACGGTGCTGCATCTGTTTCCATGAAGGTATATAGGGTAACGCTCCGTTTAGCTCCATGAAGTCACGAGGTAACGAGTTGATCATAGTTCCCATATAGCGGTTCACCACAAAGCTGGTTTTGCATATCATGTCTTCAAGCCCTTCAGGCCGCGTGGTTTCTAAAACATCCAGCCATAATCCGCACTTGTGCATGCTCATTAAATCGTCTGCCAGCAGCCAAATCAGCTTATGACTAGCTTCAAGCACGGCTTGAGCCCGATCACCTTTTTCAGAATCGCCATCTACGATCACTACATCATACTGTCCACTTTCGGCAACTGTTCGAATCAGCTCTTTCGCTTCATCACAAGTCATATCCGTCAGCTCCTTGCGATTATAGACAGGCTGAAAAGTATCCGCCTGAATTTCAGGGCGACGAACACAATAGGAAGCAATGGATAACGGAGTCTCCTCACTCCCTTCTGCCTTGAGATCATAGAGCAGCCTGGACAGCCCTTCTCCTTCTGCTCCGCTAGCACTGCCTGAACCAGTGAATAATGAGCTTGAATCCACCGTCTCCAGATTCAGATAGAATACCGAATATCCCTCATTCCCCAGCTGTTTGGACATATTGAGTGCGGCCGTTGTCTTGCCCAGTCCTCCGGAAGCTGCTACCATGCCGATAATCATCCCACCTTCCCGGCTGTTTACACTTTTCCGACCATTTGACTTCTGTCTCGCCGTTTCCAAAATAAAACCGACCAGTTCAGATAAAGGCTGATATTTTAATAAAGGCTGTCCATATTCGCTCACTTGTTCTCCCTCATGCAATACCAAACAAGGAATATCAGCAGCTTCCCTGTCTGTCCATAGATTCAAAAAGGGAGTTTCACCAACCACCACATCCGGTCTTTTCATTCCGCTGGTTTCCATCATGTATTGATGAAATGCCTCCGGTTGCGAAAAAGCCGTTATTCTCAGCCTTCTAGCGTACTCGCTTACGTGAACATAATTCAGCAGCGGCTCAATATAATCCCGACCTTCTACGGCTAATACCACTTTCACTGGAATCATAATGCTCATCCCT
This sequence comes from Paenibacillus sp. CMM36, assembly GCF_053570945.1. Classification (NCBI taxonomy): domain Bacteria; kingdom Bacillati; phylum Bacillota; class Bacilli; order Caryophanales; family Paenibacillaceae; genus Paenibacillus; species Paenibacillus sp. CMM36. Next base: position 288,841 of record NZ_JBSEDY010000001.1, on the reverse strand, counting down.
TCCCTAACACAACAACGCAAAAAAGCACCGTTCATCCATCCGTAAGTACATACGGTTGGTGAACGGTGCTTCCGTCACGTGCAATCTATTTACTGGTAGAATAGCATAGCGCTTATATTAGAGCAAGTATTTTTTGTGCAAGTATCTTCCAAAATCCTCGTACTAAGAGAAGGCGGGCAGTCTAGCCCCGCCTCCTACCATCTTCATCTTAGTAGAATTTGTGGTGACGACGATGACAGTCATGATGGCGATGATGGCGATGATGACGTTTCCGGCAATGACATTTCTTATCAAAATCTTCATGTTTCCGATGATCACGTTCAAATTTAGGTTTAAACTTAATGACAGTCACCTTAATGATCTTCTTAAAGACACGTTTTTTTGGCTTTGGAAAATGACAATGATGCTTACGATGTTTAAACATTTAAATTCGCCTCCATTTCTTTGAGATAGAATATACTATGGAAGCAGCGAACCATCGGTAACCAGCATATGACTATTTATGAATTTGCTGGGCTAATTAATGATCTACCTCCAGCTTAATATCCGGATCATAATCCGCCACAATTAGAACATCCATATGACGTGCTTGACGGAGAATCCTCGGCACAACCGCAGACTTACCCCAACAGCTACTTCGGGAAGACTGCCCCACGATAAGCTGCGTTCCTGAATATCCTTCCACCGGAGCAATCAAAATGTCGGCAATCTCGCGTCGGCTGGAAACAAGCCGCATCTCAAAGGTTCCCCCCAGTCGGTGGGTCAGCAACTTTAGTTGTTCCAGACGAGGGTTCAGTCTCTCGGGTATACACTCACCGACATGAGCATACGTCACAATCCACACAGCCTTTAGCCGAAAGGCGATACGAAAACCACGGCGGATCAACCTTTCAGCATTTTCGCTTAGCGTCACGCCTACGAAGATCACTTCCTCCCTGCGCCACGGTCCCCGAAGTGATTCGTGTCGATCCCAGGATTCTAGCCGCTCATCTACGTCATCTGCCAATTCCCGCAGAGCAAGTTCACGCAACGCAATCAGATTGCCCAGTTTAAAAAAGTGGCTAAGTGCCTGCTCCACCTTCGCAGGATCGTATATTTTGCCCTCACGCATACGCTGCTGCAACGATTTGGGAGCCACATCAACAAGCTGCACTTCATCGGCCAGACGCATCATATGGTCGGGAACAGTCTCTCTCACTCGTATGCCAGTAATCTGTTCTACCGCATCATTTAAGCTCTCCAGATGCTGTACATTCATTGTGGATATCACAGAGATCCCTTGTTCCAAAATGGCGAGCACATCCTCATAGCGCTTGGATCTCAGACTTCCTGGGACGTTGGTATGAGCCAGCTCATCAATTAGCACCACCTCGGGATTGCGCCTGAGAATAGCTTCGGTGTCCATTTCTTCCAAGTGTGCGCCATGACGCTCAATGGACTGACGAGGGATCATCTCCAGAGAGCCTACCTGGGCCAATGTTTCTGCTCTTCCGTGCGTTTCCAGCAATCCGATAACCACATCAATCCCGCTCTCCAGCAGATCGTTTCCCTCTCTCAGCATCGTGTATGTTTTGCCGACCCCCGGAGCAGCGCCAATGTATACCTTGAGCTTGCCTCGCAGGATTTTGGCTGCCTCAGCCTGTGCTTCCTCAACGCTCAAACGATGATACGGGTCATTCTCTTCTACCTCCTGTCTCATCGTTGGTAAAATTCGCTCACCCTCCTGCTCGGCTCGGTCCGCAATCAGCAGTAGATCCATATTTTTCATTCGTTTTAAAATCCCGTTCACCAGCGATCCTTTCATCAGCTCCTGCCACGGAGTCTGCCGAGAATGTCCCATAACAATACGGGTAACATTGTGCGTCACCGCATAATGAATCAGTTGGCGAGGCAACCTTCTGCGGGAAAAAAGCGGGATTTCTTCAAATGTTGATCCTATCTTGTCGGCCAATTGCTCAATTGAGCGCTTAAAGGCTGCTGATTCCTTGGACAGCTTGCGCTTCGAGCTGACAAAGGAGACTACTAGCATATCTCCACCCAACCGCTTGGCGACCTGTTCCCCCCTGCGTACATAAATGGACCCATTCCAATGATATTGGACAGGTACCAAAATACGCTCTGCGGCTCCTGACGCCCCGTGCAAGCCCAACTCCTCCCGGTGCCGTTCCAGCGAATCATTCACATCCTCTGCTACCAATCGCAAGGCAAGCTCACGCAATTTACCCAGATTTCCCCGGTGAAACATCTCAGGATTGGGCGTATGCATGTAGCCTTTCGCCAGCCGTTCCAAAATCATCTCCGGGGTGGCATCAATCAGACGAATTTCATCCGCCAGCTCCAGTGTATCAACCGGAACCGTATATTCCGCTTCAAAGCCTGTCAGCTGATATACCCACTCCGTAATTCCTTCGAGCTCATAAACATTGACCGTCGTAATGACGCTAATCCCCTGCTCCAGCAAATACCGAATATCCTCCAGCCGTGTTGGAAATGGGGCGTCTTTCCGGTTATGATGTGCCAAATGATCCACCAGTACCACCTCAGGATTTCGTGCCACCAAAGCTTCCACATCCAGATCCTTTTGCTCCTCACCATCTTTTATCCAATGAATACTAGGCACTCGCTCCAACGTGCCGACCTGTTCCACGGTCTCAGGCCGCTGCATGGTCGATACCGCACAAATCACAACATCGATACCTTCATGCTGCAGCGACCGTCCCTCATGCAGCATGTGATACGTTTTACCCGAGCCACTGACCGCACCCATGTATATTTTGAGTCTGCCTCGATGCAATTTGTTAATCGAATCCAGTATTTCCTCTGGTGATTTACGTTTGAAGCTCTCCACTTTCGTTCCTCCCCACAGCGTAGCCGCTCGTTCCGTCCATCTTATATGGTTGTAATGAATGTACTCCCGTGTCCCAATCAATTCAAGATGATCAATCAAGCTTGCCCCAAAAAAAGCCGCACAGGGTAGCATAAGCGCAAAAAAACGTGCATTCAGGTCTCCTATGCCTGAATGCACGCTATTTTGGGTAACTCATATGGGATCACTTCCTACAATCACTTGCTATCTTCGCCAACGATCCCCCGTTGTTGAATTAACTTTTGCCATACCACACCATGAGACGGGGAAAAGAGAAAAGCCAAAAGCAGCAACACACCCGATACACACAGCATACATGCCGCAATAGAAGCATCCAATACACTTGCTGTGTAAAAGCCTGCGACCGAGCTGATGGCTCCAAGTCCGACACTGTATACAATCATACGGGACAACTTCTCCGTCAGCAAATAAGCGGTAAGAGGCGGTACAACGAGCATGCCAACCACCAGAATTGCGCCCACGCTCTCAAATGACGCCACCGTCGTTAGTGAGACGAGACTCATCAGCAGATAATGAAAAAAAACAACTGGAATGCCTAATGAAGCTGCCAAAGCGGGATCGAAGGAAGTAATTTTAAATTGCTTGAAAAAGCCCCCTATCACGAGCAAATTGATCAAAAACATCGCACCCGTAATCCACACAGCCCTCGGACCTACATCAAAGCCGGCTATCTCTAACGTATTCCACGGCACATAAGCAATTTCCCCATATAAAACGTGATCCATATCCAGATGGGCATTGGAAGCAAACACGCTGATCAGCAAAACACCGATAGCAAACAATGACGTAAACACCACGCCAATGGCAGCATCACTTTGCAGACCGCTTTGTTGGAACAGCTGAATCAAATACACCGTTAGAAGACCCAGCACTGCCGCACCAAACATCATCCACACCGAATCTCTCGATCCGCTAATGAGAAAGGCAATGACAATCCCCGGTAGTACCGCATGACTGATTGCATCACCGATCATAGCCATTTTTCGGAGCACAAGAAAGCACCCAACGATACTACATCCCCCTGCCACTAACATTCCCGTCAAAATTACATAAAATGAACTCATAGGGCACGCTCCTCCCTTGGCTGTGTTCCGACTGTCAGCTCCAGATTTTTCCTGGCGTTCAACCGAACGATAGCCTTGGAGATCATCCCGCGCTGCGGCGCAAAAATCAAGCTCATTCCAAACACCACAGTCGCACACAACACACATAACGGTCCTGTAGGCAGATTTTGCCCCAGAGAGCTAATGAGCGTCCCACCAAGCCCCGCTATAGCACCAAACAAGCCTGATAGACACACCATGACACCCAGCTTCTCTGTCCAGTATCTTGCCGACACTGCCGGGGTAATCAGCAAGGCAGCCATCATTATGACTCCCACGGCCTGAATGCCAGCAACCACCGCAATGACAATCAATAGCATCAACAACTTATCCAGCCAACCTGCCGGAAAACCAAGTCCGCGCGCAAAGCCAGGATCAAAGCTGAGCAACTTAAATTCCTTGAAAAATAATATACATATTCCGATGAGTACCACTGAAATTACCGCCATCGTATAGACATCAGACAATACCATTGCCGCAGCTTGACCAAATAGAAATTTGTCCAATCCGCTTTGGTTTCCTGCGCCACTATGCTGAATTTCGGTCAACAACATAATGCCAAAGCCAAAAAATACCGACAGCACCGCTGCAATCGCCGAATCGCTTTTAATTCGCGAATACCGGGTTAACGCACTGATAGCAAAGGTCGCAACAATCCCTGCAATGGCGGCCCCAATCATAAATCCAAACACAGATTTTGTACCTGTGATCATAAATGCCACACATACCCCCGGCAAAGCCGCATGTGCCAAAGCATCTCCCATGAGCGACTGCTTGCGCAAATACATAAAACTGCCAATCACCCCGCTGCTTAAACCGAGCAAAATGCAGCCCAGCAAAATCCACTGCATGTTTGGATCGGTCAAAAGCGTTGCCAAGCTTGTCATACTGCTCACCTCACTCCAAGTATCGTGCCGGAATCCGGGCCTGTTTTGAGTATACTCAGACGCCCGCCATACGTACGCTGCAGATTTTCCTCGGTAAAAATATCTGTCGTCTCTCCAAACGCCATAAGATGCCCGTTCAACAGCATAACCTGATCAAAATAATCCGTGACTGTAGATAAATCATGATGAACGACAAGCACGGTTTTACCCTGCTGTTTCAGATCGTTGAGCAATGAAATAATGGCTTTTTCCGTTGCAGCGTCCACACCGACGAACGGTTCATCCATAAAATAAAGCTGAGCGTCCTGCGCGAGTGCTCTGGCTAAAAAAACACGTTGTTGCTGGCCGCCAGACAATTGACTAATCTGTCTGTCTGCATATTGGCTCATTCCAACTTTGTCCAAACTCTCCATTGCAGCCTGACGATCTGCTGCTCCCGGACGCTTAAACCAGCCCAATCTGCCATACCGTCCCATCAAAACCACATCCAATGCGTTCGTCGGAAAATCCCAATCCACCGACTCCCGCTGTGGTACATAGCCAACCTTAAGCAGCTGTTGCTTATAGGGCTTGCCGTAAACTAGCACCTCGCCCCTAAGCTTTGGAATCAATCCAAGCGTTGCCTTGATCAGTGTAGATTTCCCAGCCCCGTTCGGGCCGATAATACCAATCAGCTTGCCTTCCGGCACCTCAAAGGAAACATCGAACAAAACGGGCTTTTTTTGATAAGCTACCGATAAATCACGAACGACAAGTGGTGAATGCCCCATGTATCTCTGCCTCCTTATTTAAGAGCTTTAACAATCGTATTGACGTTATGCTTGACCATTCCGATATATGTTCCATTTTCTGTGCCCTCTTCACCCATGGCATCCGAATACAGCTCGCCACCAACCTCAATTGTATGACCTTGCTGAGCGGCCCCCTGAATAACCGCATCTATGGCCTTTCTCGGAACACTAGATTCTACGAATATGGCCTTGATTTTATGCTCCACCAAATAATCTCGCAGCTTGGTCACATCTTGAGAACCCGCTTCTGATTCTGTGCTCATACCTTGAAGTCCTCTCACTTGAATGTGGTAGGCATCTCCGAAATAGCCGAAAGCATCATGTGCAGTGACAAGCACGCGCTGGGCTTCCGGTATACTGGCAATCTGCTCTCTCGTGTAATCATCCAGCTTTCGCAGCTCAGTAAGATAGGCTTCTGCGTTGGCCTTATATTCCTCCGCATGAACAGCGTCTAGCGTCGACAATTCATCTCTGACGGTTTCTACCGCAGACATCCAATTCTGTACGTTAAACCAGATATGTGGATCATGCTCAGATCCCATTTCCGGGCTACCTGCACGCAACTGATCCTGTGTGATGTTCTTGGACACGGGTATGACGGGTTTTTGCTTGCTGATTTTCTCCAGAATGTCCTGCATTTTACCTTCCAGATGCAACCCGTTATAAAAAATAACATCGGCCTGATCCAGCTTGCGCATATCTCCCTGTGAAGCCTTGTACAAATGCGGGTCAACGCCTGACTTCATAATTCCCGTGACCTCCACATGATTACCGCCGACCTTGCCGACAATGTCAGAGATCATACCGATGGTAGCCGTAGCCTTTACTTTTTGTCCCGTCTCTCTCGCACTTCCCTGCTCTTTCTTCTTAGCATCGGTACATGCAGTCGCTAGAACCAGAGCTAGAGACAATACTCCAACTGTCGTTACCCAGCGCGGCAAAGCCTTCTTAAACTGCTTGTTCATGTTTTAAAATCCTCCTTTGAATTTCGTTTTGGGACAAACTATTTCCTTGATTCAATTATTTTTTATCAATACTATATTTTAGAGTATACACTAAAGTTTTTACCTAGGGAAACATTTTGTGAAATATAATTCTTCTTATGTATTTCGTTATACCGTTCGATTTTCGTTCTCCCAATGTGTAATATATAGAAGATATCCAATCGTTAAACCAAAGAATACATATAAAGAGGTGTAGGTCATGAAGCCAATAGGGTACAGCCCATATCGGAACAAACGTCGGCAAGTTCGGATACGAAAAATACTGCTCATTTTTATGCTGGTATGCTGTCTGCTTGCCCTAACTTCCTGTGCTCGAGGTGACATCCATGTAGATGTTCATCTCGATCAAAGTGTAGATATGGATGCGACGTTCAGCGTAAACAACCAGACACTGATGATGTTGGACAATCCCGGGGTGCTAGATCAATTAGTCAAGCGTATTCAAAGCAACAATGTAGATGTACAGCCGCTAGCTGAACAGGGAAGAAAGGGATATCAAATCAAGGGGCATTATCAAGGAGATTGGAGCACAAACAAAAAAAATCCCAGTCAGGGATTACATCTACCTGAGGGATTAGAAATAAAGCGCGCTGTGAGCCAACATTTTTTCACAACGAATATTGATCTTACCATGAAGCTCGATCTACCACGGATGCTTCCTGAAGAAGCTCAAGGACTGAGTGACAAATTTAAGCAAATGAATGTGTTTGCGCGCAAATTACTGGAGCGGCAGCTGGATCTTAACTTCAGCCTATCCTTACCCATCCAACCTGCTACCCATAATGCGGACCGTGTGTCGGAAGACGGAAAAACACTGTACTGGAACATTGCTCCATTGGAATCTAACGAGCTAAAATTGTCTGTTAACGTGCCCAATGTACGACATATCATGTATGTAGCTGTTACGAGCCTGATAATCGTGATCGCTGTGATCTTACTAATTCGTAGACATCGCTCCAAAAAAGAAACTTAAAAAAGAAACTAAAAAAATCGTTGTCTAATTTCTGGTGGGGGGATCAGACATTGATCCTCTTCATCCTTGCCAAACCAACGATATCGGTTACGCGCCACCCAGTTATAGACTGCGTTGCGCACAAAGCGGGGTACCAGGATGAAACCATAGGCCAGCGGGTATGGAAAACGAAGACGTTTGGCAATTCGCAAAGCCGCGGTGGACCTTGTATAATACGTACCGTCTTCAATCAGCACGAACGTATCCAGCTGATCCGCAGATAGTCCTCCTGCACGTAATAGTTCTTGTCCTGCCTCGGATTGCAGGGAACCAAAATGAAATGTTCCCTTAGGGTCACGCTTGATAATAAAGCGGACTGCTCCCTGACAAAAGTGGCATACCCCATCCACCAACACAATGGAGTGATCTGAATGAGCATGATCAGACTGGTTCATATAGCATTTCACCTCCAGGGAAATCAACGGCATGAATACCATCAACGCAACCATATGAATATAAACAAAAAAACGCCGAAATTATCCGACGCTTGTTTAGAAATGTATAGTCTTTACCTGTTCGAAAAACTAGCTCAATGCTTTCTCAAACAGCTGTTTCGTATTAATTTGCTCTAAAAACTCCTCATGGAACTTATCCATACACTTGCAGATAAAATCCTTATGGCATACCGGGCAAGGCGTCGTTAGCAGTCGACTAATATTCGTCAAGGTCCACTCCGGATGACGTTGAGAAAAAACGCGGCACTCCGTTCCATCGGCCAAACTCATTTTAAACTCATAAAGCCCTTCTTTTTCGTTGCTGCCAGCCAGCGTGAAATTAACAATATTCGGTCTGTAAGACATCATATCACCCGTATTTTTCAAATTTGTTTCGTACCTGATGACCAGAATCACCTAAGCCATCTTAATGAATTTTGGCGATGATGTCAAATGGTCGTGAATCTCAGCGAATCAAGATCTATGTGCAAAAGCCCCCGATAAATCGGCGGCCAGAGTGTAGAAGTTATAGAAATGCAGTCAAATGACATTAAGCTCGACATCAATGTTACCGCGTGTTGCTTTGGAGTACGGACAAAAATCATGCGCTTGGCGTGCCAAATCTTCGGCCAGGGCGCGTTCAATACCGGGTATTTTCACATCCAGACGTACCGCCAGCTGGAAGCCGCCATCGCTTGGATCCTTGCCGATAGATACGTGGCTAGTGACCTCAACATTGTCCACCTTCACCTTAGCCTTCCGGGCCACATTAGCCAATGCGCTCTCATAGCAGGCACCATAGCCTGCCGCAAACAATTGCTCTGGATTCGTAGCTTCTCCACCTGCGCCACCCAGTTCCTTCGGCGTGCTGAGCTTATGCTTCAAAACTCCATCGGATGAAGCGACTGAACCGTCTCTTCCACCATGTACCGTTGCTGATGCTGTGTATAATGCTTCCATGTTTTCATCTCTCCTTCACTATATCTTTTGCATTCCGCAGGAACCTATCGTCATGTTAATACATGATTTCCTTCTCGTATGTACTTTAAACGAACTACATAAAATGAATCATTTGAAATATGGATGTAAACTAGTACATTTACCGTTTAGTTCCACCCCACCATGTTTACACTATATGTTATAGGCTCCTACTTGGGCCGTCTACATTGAACAACCATCTCCACCAGTCGTTTAATTTTCGGGGACAGAATAAGGTAAGACCATTTCATAATCCTACCAATTTGATGGGATAACCCTGTCGCACATGAGAAGGAAATTGATAAAATATGGAACGGGCGTTCACCCGGAAGATGGACAACAATTTAAAAAATCCAAAACGACCAAGCCGCTCCCCTCAGAGCGATATAGCTTGGTTTTTCTATGGTTCAGCTTATACGATGGCCATATTGCTTCAAAAATACGATTAACTTGCTTGACCACACAAAAGTTGTACTAGACAAAAACTATTGGGAGTGTACAATAGGGATAACACAATCGTTATGTCACTAATAATATATTTCAACATCCATAAAGAAGGTGAAGCGTATGAAAAATACAAAGGGTAACTTCGCGGAAATCGCTTCACTGTCGGAAGTGAATCGTTCCTTGAGCGTCCCAAAAGACGGGACCTGGTTTCGGAAGTTTCTTGCCTTTGCTGGACCCGGCTATATGGTCGCAGTCGGCTATATGGACCCCGGCAACTGGGCCACAGACATCGCCGGCGGATCAAAATTCGGCTACACGCTGCTTAGTGTCATTCTAATCTCCAACCTAATGGCCATCCTGCTGCAAGCCTTATCTGGCAAGCTTGGCATTGCCACAGGTAAAGATTTGGCTCAAATGTGCCGTGATGCCTACAGTCGTCCTGTCGCGATCGGCTTATGGCTCTTGTGCGAAATTGCCATAGCAGCCATGGATTTAGCCGAGGTCATCGGTTCAGCCATTGCGCTGAAGTTGCTGTTTGGTCTACCGTTACTATACGGAGTTATCATTACCGCATTTGATGTTATGCTCATTTTACTGCTGCAAAACAAAGGCTTTCGGGCATTGGAAACCCTCGTCATTGTACTGATGGCGACGATTGCCGGCTGTTTTGGCATTAATCTCATTTTGGCACAACCGGAATGGGGCGGCGTATTGGGTGGCTTTGTACCAGACTCGCAAATTTTGACGAATCCAAGCATGCTGTATATTGCTATCGGTATTATGGGTGCTACCGTAATGCCGCATAACCTGTATCTGCATTCTTCTATTGTACAAACTCGCAAATTTGAGCAGACTTCAGCAGGTAAACGGGAAGCTATTACATTTGCAACTTGGGATTCCAGTATAGCGCTGATGTTCGCATTATTTATTAATGCCGCCATCTTGATCGTGGCAGCTGCTGTATTCCATACGGCAGGAAGAACAGATGTAGCCGAAATTAGCGATGCCTACTATCTGCTTTCGCCCCTACTGGGAACCACACTGGCGAGCATACTATTTGGGGTAGCGTTACTGGCCTCTGGTCAAAACTCGACCGTAACAGGCACTTTAGCCGGGCAAATCGTGATGGAGGGCTTTTTGAATCTTCGTCTTTCACCTTGGTTGCGTCGTCTGGTGACCCGCCTCATCGCGATCATTCCAGCGGTTATCGTCACTGCCATCGCAGGGGAAAAAGGTGCGGAGGAACTGCTTGTGCTGAGCCAGGTCATCCTATCCATCCAGCTTCCCTTTGCCATCATTCCATTACTGCTCTTTACCAGCGACAAAAAGATTATGGGTGAATTCGCAAATAAAATGTGGCAAAAAGTACTAACCTGGATCGTGACCGCTATCATCATTATCTTGAATGTAGTGCTCATCATCCAAACGATTTCAGGTTAATCGGTAGCCAAATATGAATATATTAAAAAGGTATCTCACTTGCCCCAATGGCAGCGAAATACCTTTTTTGTTTCCTATTTTATTTGTCCTGTATACATAGAGAATGCTCAACGCTTGGCAGGCTCTACCTTCATTTGCGCCTCAAGCGCAAGATTTAGCTTGAGCACGTTGACACGCGGCTCGCCGAACACGCCGGCGTTGCGGCCTTCTGTCTGCTCCTGCACCAGTGCTCTCAGTTGATCCTGCGGGATACCCGTCAAGCCGCTTATGCGCGGAATTTGCACCCGTGCCGCCTGTGGAGAAATGTGTGGGTCTAGACCAGAGCCGGAGTTCGTAATCAGGTCCACCGGAACCTGACTAACGGGTACATCCGGGTTATGCTTCTGCCAATCCGCAATAGAGTCCTTGACTCGCTGTATCAAGGCCGGATTCGACGGTGCGTAGTTACTAGAGCCTGAACCAACCCCATTATAATCAACGCTCGATACCCGACCTTGAAAAAACGCCGAATCAGTGAAAGACTGCCCAATCAGTTCGGAGCCGACCACCCGCTCCTCCGCGTCACGAAGCATACTGCCGTTTGCTTGCTGCGGAAACAGAACCTGCGCTATTCCTGTACTGGCTAGCGGATATGCCAAACCGCACAAGAGAATCATCAGCACCGAAGTTCGCAAAGCCACTCCAATAACTGTACTTCCTCGCATCTCTTGTCTCTCCGGTTTTCCTTCCGACACAGTCTCGGTCCCTGTATGTTTGTTATGACCTTGTCCGCCAGATTCAGCTTTTTCGTGTGCAGCAAATCTGCGTCCAGACATCATCCGATAAAAACCACTCATGTCGTTCACCCTTTCTGCGCTAAATCCACAAATGCACCAGCAAATCAATGGCCTTTATACCGACAAACGGTACGACCATACCGCCCAGACCGTAAATCAGCAAATTCCGTCCCAGCAGGCGATCCGAGCTCATCGGCTTATACTTCACGCCCTTCATGGCCAGCGGAATCAAAAGCGGAATAATAACCGCGTTAAAGATCAACGCCGACAAAATAGCGGACAGCGGGGAGCCAAGCCCCATGACGTTCAAAGCGCCCATTTGTGGAATGGCTAGCATGAACATCGCCGGGATGATGGCAAAATATTTGGCAACATCGTTCGCAATGCTGAACGTTGTCAATGCTCCGCGCGTCATAAGCAGCTGCTTGCCGATCGCGACCACCTCAATAATTTTGGACGGATCGGAATCCAAGTCCACCATATTAGCCGCTTCTTTGGCCGCGACTGTGCCGCTATTCATGGCAAGACCTACATCGGCTTGCGCCAACGCAGGTGCATCATTGGTGCCGTCTCCAGTCATGGCAACCAGCTTACCCTGTTCCTGCTCACGTCGGATAACCGCGATTTTGTCCTCCGGCTTGCTCTCAGCTACAAAGTCGTCCACACCCGCTTCTCGAGCAATTGTAGCTGCTGTCAGCGGATTATCTCCGGTACACATGATCGTACGGATACCCATTTCCCGGAGCTGATCAAACCGTTCCTTCATGCCTGGCTTCACTGTATCCTTTAAATAAATAATACCGTATATCTGATCATCTAGCGCGACTGCCAACGGTGTACCTCCTTCAGAGGCTACCTGATTCGCTTTTTCCTCCAGATCGGCTGGAACACTGCCATTTTGCGATACGATCCATTGCCGAACGGAATCCACTGCGCCCTTGCGTACCTTTCGTCCATCGGCCAGATCCAGACCACTCATCCGGGTCTCCGCCTTGAATTCGATAAAGGTTCCACCTGCCGCCAAGGATTCATCCAACGTATGCTCCTGTTTGCGCATCAACTCGAGAACCGAGCGACCCTCTGGCGTCTCATCCTTCATAGAGCTAGTCGCTGCCCACTTCACTAGCTCTGCCTTCTCCACGCCCTCTACAGGCACGAATTCACTCGCCATCCGGTTCCCGAAGGTGATTGTACCTGTTTTATCCAGAATCATCGTGTTGATATCCCCAGAAGCTTCTACCGCCTTGCCTGACATGGCTAGCACATTAAACTGGGTGACCCGGTCCATACCGGCAATCCCGATGGCTGACAACAGTCCTCCAATCGTGGTTGGAATCAGACAGACTAGCAACGAAATCAGCACAGGAACAGGCAAATCAATGTTAAAATGACGGGCAATCGGCGCTAGCGTAACTACCACAATTAGAAAAATAATCGTCAAGCTAATCAGCAAAGTGTTCAGCGCAATCTCATTCGGCGTTTTTTGCCGCTGAGCGCCTTCCACGAGCGAAATCATTTTATCAATAAATGTCTCGCCCGGCTCTGTCGTAATCCGCACCTTAATCCGGTCACTAACCACTCGCGTTCCGCCGGTTACCGAGCAAAAATCACCACCCGATTCCTTGATGACCGGAGCCGATTCTCCCGTAATTGCAGATTCATCCACCGAAGCCAAACCTTCAATGACCTCACCATCGCTTGGAATCATTTCACCCTGGGAGACAATAACTACGTCCCCCTTACGCAACTCGGTTGAGCTAACCACCTGAATGTCATTTCCGACGAGCTTGTTAGCTTGCGTGTCCTGCTTGGATTTTTTTAAAGAGGCAGCTTGTGCCTTACCCCGCCCCTCCGCGAGCGCTTCGGCAAAGTTGGCAAAAAGCAACGTAAACAACAGAATAACAAACACGGCCAGGTTAAAGCCTATTTCCTTGTCAGTTCCAAAATAACCGGGAAACAGTAACATTAGCAGCACGACCAATGTACCGATCTCCACGACGAACATGACAGGATTTTTCATCATCATCATCGGATTTAATTTTATAAAGCTATCCTTGATCGCATGCTTCAAGATGCTTCTGTCCAGCATGTGTTTGCGTTGTTCCTTCATGGTCAAACACCCCGTTCATCCATTCTCATTTTCTTCTTCACATGGTCAAAAATTCAGCAACAGGTCCCAATACGATGACAGGTAAAAAGGTCAACGCACCAATCAGCAGCACGACTCCGATCAGAATGGCTCCAAATAACTTGTTGTCCGTGCGCAGTGTCCCCGTCGTCACCGGAGTCGGCGCTTTGGCATTCAACGAAGCCGCCACAGCCAACAATGCAATCATAGATACATATCGCCCGAAGAACATAACCATCCCCGTTGTTACATTCCAGAATACGTTGTTATCTGAAAGACCTTCAAACCCCGAACCATTATTTGCGGCAGATGACGCATATTCATAGAGCACCTGAGTCAACCCGTGATAGCCAGGGTTAGTGACCGCATCATATCCCCAATGACTCATAAACGCAAGCGCAGTTGGGGCGAGAATGAGAAACGGATGTACCAAAATGGCAATGGCGATCAGCTTCATTTCCTTGCCTTCAATTTTCCTTCCCATAAATTCCGGAGTTCTCCCGACCATCAGTCCGCATATAAACACACCCAGAATCGCATACATCAGCATATTCATCAGCCCGACACCCTTGCCGCCAAAAATGACGTTTAGCATCATTTCTCCCAAAGCAGCCATGCCACCTAGCGGGGTTAGTGTATCATGCATATTATTGACCGAACCTGTCGTTGCCGCTGTTGTGACCGCAGTGAATAAAGCCGATTGCCCAATACCGAAACGAACCTCTTTCCCTTCCATGCTTCCCTGAGAAGCATCCACACCCAGTGTCTGGATTAACGGATTACCTGTCTTCTCAGACACATACGTAATGGATAGAAAAATTAGAAACAATACCATCATGGAGCTAAAAATAATCCAGCCCTGCTTACGATTACGGGCAAACAATCCAAAGGTATACGGCAACGAAGCCAGCATTACCCACATTGCCAAAATTTCCAGCACGTTCGTCCAAGGACTTGGATTTTCAAAAGGATGCGCAGAGTTAGCTCCCGCATAACCGCCCCCGTTCGTCCCCAAATGCTTGATGGACTCCAGAGAAGCAATGGGTCCCATAGAAATTTGCTGTTGTGTTCCGCTCAGCGTCGTAAGATCCGCCGTAGGCTGTAGCGTCTGTGGTATCTTCAATCCCACCAGCACCAGCGTAAGCACAAAGGCCAGTGGCAGGAAAATCCTTATAATAGCTTTAATAAAATCTTGAAAGAAATTGCCCATCCCTTCACCGCGCCGCGTCAATCCTCTCATAAAAGCCGCAGCAACCGAAAAACCGGAAGCAGCCGAAGTGAACATCATCATCGTGACGAACGCCATCTGTGTCAGATACGTAAGCCCGCTTTCTCCGCTATAATGTTGGAGATTCGTATTCGTCATAAAGCTGATTACCGTATTAAAAGCTAGTGATGCTTCCATATTACTGTTTCCAGCCGGATTACCGGGAAGCATTCCCTGTAAACGCAACAGCAAGTAGCTGATTGCCACAAGCACGACGTTCGTAGCAATGAAACTCATAACATACGTAGTCCAACGCATGCTCTCCACTTTCTTCAAGCCTACTACCTTATAAATCAGCTTTTCTGTTCTGCCAAAAATCCGATCCGTTCGATTCGGTTCATTCGAGAATACATGATACATATATGTACCCATTGGCTTTACCAAGAGCAGCAATATAACGATCACAATTCCAATTTGAAGCAGCTCCATCCTCTATTCCTCCTTCAAAATGCTCCTGCGTTTGGAACAACAGACCCGATTAGACCATCTATGAAGTGCACACGTTTGCGAAAACCTGCTACCAATGATGCTTTAATGCTCAGATCTGTTGTTCCCGCCCGCTCTATCCCTACAAGTGACTAGAACTTTTCAGGGTTCAGGAGTGCGTAGATTAAATACATAAACACAATAGCCGTAAGCCCGAGTATAACGATCATCCTCTTCGTCCTCCTTTAGAGGTCTGCGCATCACACCAGCGTACAAACAGCAGTATCACTCCATAACTCACAGCCATGACGAGCAGCATGTATATATCCATCATGTTTATACCCTCCGTATCGATCCTCAGATCGCCATTCTTATTCCATCATAAAATCATAAAACAACTATGTCATAAGTGCTTATCCGTTCAGCAGAAAACCCACCTCTCCGTTCAATGTGTAGATCACATGGTCCGCTCCCAATCCCCGATAAATTCCTTGTGGATTACAGCCGTGTGTAATAACATAGATCGATTCCGATGTTAGTGGTCGACATATTTGCAGGAAACGGCAAGTCAGATTCAAGCTGTTCTCGAACAAATACACACTACCAATTTCTTTTTTTGGAAAATTCCATTTTCCCGCTTGCATGGTATTGATGCGGACAATGTGCTCCACACCCATTTTTTTGAGCTGTCGTTCCTCCTGGGCGCTATTCGTGAGAACTGCAAACGCCAATTTTTTGAAAATAAGCAATTTCACAAAACTTCTGCCCGCTTCATTCGGTGCAGTGACAATAATTAACCGACCTTCCATCAGTAGCTCCTCTCCCGGTATAAAAAGACAACAAAAAGAAGCCGAAGGAAAAAGGCTTTCCTCCGGCTTCTGACATATCCATGATAAAATAAACCATGGCTGCACACGGCGGTTTGTTGCCTCTCCCTGTACGCTTACGAGGTTAGCTGTCGGATTCGGACGTGAGAGTCGCCCTATTTCTGGCACTTGACCGGAAAATTCACCCCATGAGACACACGGCTTCCGAAGCCGTACAGTCTCGATTGGTTCCCCCGCTTTTGCAACTGCAAAATTCAGCGCTATAGACATTTCGTTGTTGCTTCATTCAAGTTAATTTGAAATTACGTCTTGAATCATACACCCGCGCATGGAAGACTGTAAAGCTCAACTGCAGGGTTATAAATCGGGCTTTAGAGCATAGAAGATTAATAATAACGCTTACAATGCAACTATGCTTCTCACATCTCCTTTAATCTCTGTTTTTCATCCCTTTTTGAAAATGACAAGCATGTCAATATTGGCGTAGGGTAAAGCGTTATTGGCCTTTTTTTGTAAAAAGAGAAGAAAATACGCTATATGTACCAGCTAAACACCGATTTAACCCGCTTTTATAAGAAGAAACAACTTAATTCGCTCCATTTGCGGTGCGATTTACTGTTTTGAGCAAAATACGATTTTACAGCGCCTGAAGGCTTTATACAGCTTTTCCAGGCTTGCAACCCTTCTTTAAATTGTCTAAAATTTAATTGCTGAATATTGAATGAGGAGAGATGCTATGACCGTTTATGAATATGATGCGCAAACCCTGCAAGGGAAACAAATTCCGTTATCCACATTTGAAGGGAACGTTCTGCTTATCGTGAACACTGCCAGCAAATGTGGGTTAACCCCCCAATACAAAGCGCTACAAGAGCTATATGACCAGTATCATGAACAGGGGCTCGAAATTTTGGGATTTCCCAGCAACCAGTTTGCCAAACAAGAGCCAGGTTCCAGTGAGGAGATCTCCGAGTTTTGCCAGATCAATTATGGTGTCACCTTTCCGATGTTCGCCAAGACAGATGTCAATGGCGATCAAGCACACCCCTTATTTCGCTACCTGACCCAAACAGCTCCGGGGGTATTAGGGTCCAAAGCGATCAAATGGAATTTTACTAAATTCTTAATTACAAGAGAAGGTAACGTGTTTAAGCGCTATGCACCGCAAACCACTCCAGATAAACTGGCGGGAGATATAGAGAAGCTTTTGCAGCAAAACTGACATTCTTCATTATCACAGTTAATAAACGACCTGTTGCAACCGTGGCTTCCGTGGCTAAAGAATATAACGAAAATGCTTAACAAAAAAAGCACCCTTTCACGTAAACCGTGTCAGGATGCTTTTTTAACTAGGTCTTGCATATAATGCGGTCGAGAGGACTCGAACCTCCACGGGCGTACGCCCACTACCCCCTCAAGATAGCGTGTCTGCCATTCCACCACGACCGCAAATCATAATGTATTGAGGCAACAGATTTATTATACTCTCTCATCAACTATTTGTAAACAAAAATATTATAATTATTTTAACTTACATATATGAGCGATAATAATACCGTCCTGCATAAAGATAACCGCTTGCTGAACTATGCATTAATGTTGCCCCCTTACGGATTATCAGAACCACCTAGCACTTAACTAAGTAATTAATTTGACGAAATAACGTATTTACGATTGTAAAAACACGTATAAAAGTGTATCATAGTTTCAGATGGTTAATTCTAACATGTTTACTGATGATTATTATAACACACCAATTATTCCGTAAGAATCCGTAAGGGGCGATTTCTTTTGAACAACAAAATGCCTGTCACCTCCTTCGGGTGGGCCATCAAACAACGGCTTGTCGAACTTCGACTGGATCAGAAAACATTTTGTGAGACACACAATATTCCGCCTTCACGCTTGTCCAATCTGATTCACGGCACCCGCAAAGCACAAAGGTACAGAAAACAAGTTGCTGCAATTCTGAACATCGACGATAACGATTATAAGGAGGCATCGCCACTCTAAATCCAACAAGCATTCCAGTTACATACAGGTCATTCCATATCACCAAGAAACCAAATAAACCCGTAAAGCGAACCCCTCCAGTTCGTTTACGGGTTTTCAACCCAGACAATCTTTAGCCAAAAAAATCATTCCGGCTTTGTTTTATCCTTCTCACTTTTTTGCTTACGATATTTCGCAAATTCAACATATTCTAAAATAAAATTCTGTTCTTCCGTCTCAAGATCTTCTGCCTGGCAATTCAGTGGCCCCATCACTCCAAAAAAATAAGCAGCCTTCTGCTCCTGAAGTACGCCTTCTCCCGGCTTAATCCCTTTCATTAACCAATCGAGCGATACATTAAAAAAGTCCGAAATCTGAATTAAATGAGTGGTACCCGGCGTTGTTTTCCCCCTTCTCCAATCACCGAGATTCCCTGAACTGATTTTAAGCTTTTCACAAAATGCCTTCTTGGTCATTCCCCGATCTTTAATCAAAGCTTCAATCCGTTGATAAATAGTTTGATCTCCCAAAATGTTTCCCCTCCGAAACAGTAACTTTTTCTGAAATAATTTTCATTTTTCAGCCTTACTCATTAGTAATCCCCATTAAATCCTAAGCAACCATTACCCCATAGTAGAATTGCGCTGGTTTTTCTCTTTACGAAAGCGGGTAAATTCAATATACTCAAGTATAAAATTTCTTTCCGCCTCACTAAGCGGTTCCCCCTGGCAATTCAGTTGCCCTGAAGCGTCAAAAAAATAAGGGTCTTGCGACTCCTTTAGCACCTCACCCTGTATATCTCGACCCAGCATAATCCAGTCCAGACTCGCATCAAAAAAAGAAGCGATTTCAATGAGTTTATTCGTGCCCGGCGTCGTTTTTCCTCTTTTCCAATCCCCGAAGTTCCCTGTACTAATGCCTAACTGCTGGCAGAACGCCTTTTTCGTCATTCCCCGTTCCTTGATGAGTTCCTCGATGCGATGGTAAATAGATTGCATAGAAGTTCCTTCCTCCCTAGCAGGCTCTCAAATAACGATATCATGTTCTCTGTTCCCATTTCAAAGATCACGTATGCTAAAATTACCGAATTATGTATGTTGGTTTCCATTATACCACAACACGCAACAAAAACCGCCTGTTTTCCGAAGAAAGGGCGGTCTTTAAGCCAGTCCACTTACGCCAATCACGTAGCAGAGTTGTCGATTTTAAGTAAAATATGCTTCAATTCATTCAAAGTTTCACTCAGATGCAATAAATCTTCTTCTGGCAGATACACCAGTCTTTCTTGAATTTTATTGGAGAAGGTATGAAATACCTGTTCACAAAAAGCATCGCCTTCCTGTGTAATCGCCACATTCACGACTCTGCGATCCGAATCACACGACTGGCGGTCAGCCAACCCATGCTCCACCAGTTTGTCCAGAAGAGGAGTCATGTTCGGACGTGAGACATTGAGCTGTTTGGATAAATCAGATACCGTAGACGAACGTACTTCACGCAGGAGCATTAGCACCTGAAAGTTATTAGGCGACAAGTGTAATGGGAAATCGAGCGGACCGTAGGTGAAAAATTTCTTCTTCACAATCGGAAACAAGCCCAAAATATTTTCTGATATATTTCCTAACAGTTGAGTGTCCATATTTTTCACCGTCACTTCATAAGTTTATACTTATCATTCTATAACATTATGGCGTTATATTATACTATGGAATCATTATTTCATCATAATCATTACTTTATTACATCATTACACAAATAAAAAAAGCCTCTACCGCGAGAGACTTTTCCGTTCATTCCATTGATGCGGTCGAGAGGACTCGAACCTCCACGAGCGTACGCTCACTACCCCCTCAAGATAGCGTGTCTGCCATTCCACCACGACCGCATAACAAAATATAAATGGTGAGCCATGAAGGACTCGAACCTTCGACACCCTGATTAAAAGTCAGGTGCTCTACCAACTGAGCTAATGGCTCATGCTGTTCATCCAAGCTGTCCGCCATTAGACCAGACCTCAGGAATTTCCCTTAAGCATGCAACATGTAGTCTATAAAGACAACAATGACCCGTAGGGGATTCGAACCCCTGTTACCTCCGTGAAAGGGAGGTGTCTTAACCCCTTGACCAACGGGCCTTATTATTATGCGCCAACTTGGCGACAAGAAAGAGTATATCAAATAGAATAACAAATGGCAATACTTATTTTTGAAATTTTAAAAAAAGCAGTTTTTATCATTACAAAATGCATGTCCACTTACATTAACTTATCTAGAATCATTTAATCCCTGAAAAATCATGATAAATGATTGCAATATCACTTACATTTACTTATAATCACTTACGAGATACCGAAATCATTATATATCAGAGGAGCTTTCTATGTATCAGGAAGAACGAATGTTAAAAATCGTTGATTACTTACAGCTTCACAAGCGTATTTCGGTGGATGATATTTGTGAAATTTTTAATGTTTCACGGGATACGGCCCGTCGAGACCTGGTAAAACTTGAGGAGCATCAAAAAATTATTCGCACCCGCGGCGGCGCCCTTCTCCCTAAACTGCATCACGATCCAATTGGAAATTATAACGAAAGACTGCTTACTGTATCTGAGGAGAAACAAGTGATCGGACAATTGGCTGCCAACATGGTACGAGATAGGGATCGTATTATATTGGATTCCTCTACCACCGTACAGGCGTGTGCAGAAAGACTGAATGTGCAGGAATGTTCGGTTATCACCAATTCAATTAATCAGGCCGACGTACTATCTGGAAAAGACGGTGTCTCCATTCATCTGTTGGGAGGCCGCCTGCAAAAAGAGCACCGGTATGTATATGGCTCGTCCGTAATCGCCACTTTGTCTCACTATTTTGTAGACAAAGCTTTTATCGGGATTGGAGGCATATCATCTCACGGACTAAGCCTGATTCATGAAGAAGACGGTATGCTGAAGCATCAGATGATGAAACAGGCGGATCAGGTGATCATCCTTGCGGACCATTCGAAATTCGGAATTAATTTCCCGTATCGTTTTGCTGATTTATCTGAAGTTAATATCGTGATCACCGATCGCTTGCCAGAACCAGCAATGCTGGAAATTTTGCAACATCATGATATTGAAGTTGTTGTCCCCTCATAAAATATGAGACTGCTTAGCTAGAACTCAAGATTTATCACAGAGATATCGAAAGACAGGAGTTGGAGAGAAATGAAACTGTTTGCGATTGATATGGATGGAACACTGCTGAACGAGGAAGGAAAAATAAGCAAAGTGAACGCGGAGGCTATACGCCAAGCACAAAAGCAAGGCGTTCAGGTGACAATTGCCACTGGTAGAGCCGCTTATGACGCCTGGACAAAGCTAGAGGAAGCAGAACTTATAACTCCCGTCATTGGAGCAAACGGGGCAACCGTACACGATGTGCATCGTCGTCAGTTAACCTCTACTCCTATGGGCCGCAGTGAAACGTTTGAAGTGCTGAGCTGGCTGCACGATAACGACTTTTACTATGAGGTCATGACAGACCGCGCTATTTATTCTCCACAAAACGGACATCAGCTACTTGCTGTTGAAATGGATCGATTGCTGAGCGCCAACCCGGATATTTCGCTGGATACATTATTACACGCAGCCGAAAAACAATATGAACAGACCGGACATACCCGCATCGCTTCATATGAGGACATTCCACTGGATGTAGAGATTTATAACGTGCTCTGTTTCTCCTTTGATCAAGCCAAATTGGATCGGGGCCGTGAGCGTTACCAAAGTTTTCAGGGCCTGAACATGGTCATCTCTTCAGACCGTAACTTTGAAGTCGAGCATAAGGACGCGTCTAAAGGTAATGCATTGCGTTATCTGGCGAATCATCTGAGCATTCCCATGCAGGAAGCTGTAGCGATTGGGGACAGTTACAACGATATCTCCATGCTGACAATGGCAGGAAGAGGCATTGCCATGGGCAATGCAAAAGACGACATTAAGGCCGTCTGCTCCGAAGTGACTCTGACTAATACGGAAGATGGCGTCGCTCATGCTCTGTTGAACATACTCAAGACAGTTGAGGCCGACACTGTGAAATAGAAGTCATTGGCTGCTTACAAGACAGGCTGACGTCGCTTCATGCCGTACGCAGCACGTTCGTCTCTCCATTTAAACGAATTTCAGTCCACCGTTATTTTCAAAGCAGATCTAGACAAAAAGGACGCTCGCAAGCATCATTACAATGCATACGAGCGTCCTTTTTCTACTTAAAATACCAACGGAGAGAGAGGGATTCGAACCCTCGCACCGCTTTCGCAGCCTAACCCCTTAGCAGAGGGTCCCCTTATAGCCACTTGGGTACCTCTCCATGGCTCCCCGAACAGGACTCGAACCTGTGACAACTCGATTAACAGTCGAGTGCTCTACCAACTGAGCTATCAGGGAACATTACTGTAAATTATCTTACAGTATGGTTAATTTACCATGATTCAGGGGGTGCCGTCAAGTGCCAACAGGCGAAGCTTACCTCCACATTTCCCACAGCGATATCGCTGAGGATTCATCTTACGCTTGCGCATATACTCCTGTTTACAGGAAACGCATACTAGCTTGTAACGATAAGGCTGAGGCTTACGTTCCGTTCTTCCCGGCAGAGTCTGACAATGCCTGCTTCCTCCTACACGGGCCAACCATGCTTTGAAGTCAGCATCTCGATGCTGATAGCCCATCCCGCGCAAATGTAAATGATAATGGCACAGCTCATGCTTAATAATTTTCTCCACCTCAGAACGTCCGTAAGCTGCGAGTTGATGTGGATTAATTTCAATATGATGACTTTTCATAAAATACCTACCGCCTGTGGAAGACAGACGTACATTAAAGGTGGCTTGATGTCGAAACGGCACACCGAAGCTCTCCAGCGAAATGCGCTCTACCCATTCTTGAAGCTCTTCATTACTCATAGAATGGCTCATTGAATGGTTCATTGAATTGTTCAGGGACTTGGACTCCATCCTTACGGTCTCTCCTCCTTTGCTCCTTACTGACAAGCATATTATAAAATAACGACCGAAGTCTAACCCCCAATTCATAAGCACACTTTAGGTACCCACCCCATATGCTAAGCATACAGATGTAACGCAGAGGAGGAGATCGGCTTGCCTCAATGGCTCAGCAATCAGCTCATGCGGGCCTTTTACAAAAAGGACCGGCGCCAAATTAAACTGTTGAACGATTGTTGGTTTTTTTATCATAAAGCACCTGGCGTGGAGTTCGATGCCAACAACGGGTAAAAGCTAAAGGCATCCAAAATGAAAGCCGGAATCTCCGATGCAGTTCGGAGATTCCGGCTTTTGTTAACCCTTCACAAGAAGGTTGCACAGTTTTATTTAAAGTATTATGCCTGCGATTGCGCCTCTGCAGGAGGTTTCATCGTCAGACCAACCCTGCCTTTTTTCAAATCAACATTTAACACCCACACCGTTACGTTATCACCGACAGATACGACATCCATCGGATGCTTTACGAAGCCACTGCGCAGCTGTGAAATATGAACCAACCCGTCACTTTTAATACCGATATCGACAAACGCGCCAAAATCAATGACATTGCGGACGGTTCCCTGAAGCTCCATACCCGGTGCCAGATCCTCGATCTTCAGCACATCCTTGCGGAATACAGGTAACGGCAGCTCGTCACGCGGGTCACGGCCCGGACGCTGGAGACTGTCCAGAATATCCTTCAGTGTCGGCACGCCGACTTCCAGCTTCGCAGCTAGTTCGTCAATGTTGGACACGTTCAGTGCTTCCGTTGCAGCCTTGGTGCCCAGATCGTGGGCATCGATGGCCAGTTCCGCCAACAGGCGGTCTACGACAGCATAGGATTCAGGGTGAATCGGTGTGCGATCCAGCGGATTTTCTCCACCCGGTATACGGATAAAGCCAACAGATTGCTCGTAGGTTTTTGCACCAAGACGCGGCACCTTCTGCAACTGACGACGGTTGCTGAATTTACCGTTTTCCTCACGGTACTTAACGATGTTTTTGGCAATCGTCGCATTGATCCCTGCTACATAGGATAACAGCGCAGAAGAAGCCGTGTTCACATCTACACCGACATGGTTAACGGCTGATTCGACAACGTCCTTTAAGCTTTCATCCAGATGTTTCTGCGACACATCATGCTGGTATTGGCCTACACCAATAGCCTTCGGCTCAATCTTGACCAGCTCAGCCAGCGGGTCCTGCACACGACGTGCGATGGAAGCCGCACTGCGCTCGGCCACGTCTAAATCGGGAAATTCCTCCTGTGCCAGCTTGGAGGCAGAGTATACGCTTGCGCCCGCCTCATTGACGATCAGATACGCTAGACTGCTGTCACCAATGTCCGCGATGACTTCCGCTACGAATTGCTCTGTCTCGCGCGAAGCGGTTCCGTTACCAATGACAATCAATTCGATCCCGTATTGGGCAATCAGCTGCTTGAACTTTTCAGCAGCCTCGCGCTTCTTGTTGTTCGGTGGTGTCGGATACGTCACAGCCACTTCGAGCAGCTTGCCGGTGTCATCGACAACCGCCAGCTTGCAGCCTGTCCGATAGGCCGGATCGACACCGAGCACACGTCGGCCCTTGATCGGAGCCTGTAGCAACAGGCTGCGCAAGTTGCCTGCAAAAATGGAGATCGCCTGCTGCTCGCCCTTCTCCGTCATTTCAGCGCGCACTTCACGCTCGATAGACGGCGCGATAAGTCTTTTATACGCATCCTCAATGACACTGCGCAGCAGATCTTGCACGACAGACGATCCTTTAATCACTTGGCCTGCCACGTAATTGTAAATAGAATCTGGCACTACCTCCAGACCAACCTTAAGAATGCCTTCCCGCTCCCCGCGATTAATCGCCAGAATACGGTGAGGTGGCATTTTCTTAGCGAGTTCACGATAGCTGTAGTAGTTCTCATACACGGATTCTTGCTCTGCGTCCTTCGCTTCGGAGGTCAGCATACCATGGTCCAGCGTATATCGGCGTACCCATTGGCGAATAGCCGCATCATCCGCTATATTTTCAGCTAAAATGTCCAAGGCTCCTTGGATGGCCGCCTCAGCGCTGTCCACTCCCAGTTCCGCATTTACATAAGACTCGGCTTCTTTCAGAGCATCGCCCTGCTTCGGCTGGCTCCAGATCCAGATGGACAGCGGCTCCAGTCCCCGTTCCTTTGCTACACTGGCGCGGGTTTTGCGCTTTTGCCGATACGGACGGTACAGATCCTCCACTTCCTGAAGTTTAACCGCAGAGGTGATAGCCGCCTGCAGGTCTTCCGTCAGCTTGCCCTGCTCATCAATAATGCGGATGACCTCTACCTTACGATCCTCCAGATTACGCAAATACACTACACGATCTTCAATTTCACGTAGCTGATTTTCATCCAGCTCTCCTGTCATTTCCTTACGATAACGCGCGATAAAAGGAATTGTATTCCCTTCATCCAACAAACTGATCGTTGTCCGGATTTGCTTGAGTGCCAGCGACAGCTCTCTCGCCACTTGTTTGACAATCCGCTCTTGGCGTTCTGCTTCGTTCGGCTCCTGCCGGATTTCGGTCTTCGTTTCCTCGTTAGACAAACCTATCCCTTCTTCCTCACAACTCTTGTCATACAGCATGTCTTTCATTATCACAAAAAATGATTCAAAGCGCCAGCAGGTGCCGTTAGAGCAAGCCCTACCTGCATTTTTCATCAGACACGCAAAAGGACAGCGCCCAAGCGCTGCCCTTTTCCCGTTTCACTCGTCGTTCCATCACGCTAAAAATCAATCAAACCGAGACTGATTTGTAGCGAATCGCTCACTTTGCGCATAGTTTCTTCATCTAAGTGGGTGATTTTGTCGGTAAGCCTTTGCTTGTCGATCGTCCGAATTTGCTCCAGAAGAACAACAGAATCACGATCAAAGCCATGCGTCGCCGCGTCGATTTCCACGTGTGTAGGCAGCTTTGCCTTCTGAATCTGAGCGGTGATAGCTGCCACGATCACGGTAGGACTAAACCGATTGCCGATATCATTTTGAATGATCAGCACAGGTCTGACGCCACCTTGCTCGGAACCGACTACGGGTGAAAGGTCTGCAAAAAAAAACGTCGCCGCGCTTTACGATCAATATGGATTACACCCCGCTAACTGTACGGCCCAAGGTGCTGTTTGCATCTTCCTCCGCGTGAAAGGCTTCGGATGCCATGGTCAAGTTAATTTTAGCCATTTCCATGTATCCACGCTGCATAGCTTCACGAATGTAACGTTTTTTACGTTCGCCTACATACAGCTTCATGGCCTGCCTGATAAATTCACTGCGGTTGGAATTTTCCATAGCTACGATCCCGTCCACTTCCTGCAAGAGATGATCTGGCAAACTGATCATTATTCTTTTGGTGTTCTGCAAATTGGCCAACTTCTCTTCCACCCCCAAAACCTTGTCGCCATTGTACCATTATAACGTTATTCCCGGTAATTTATTCAAACGGAATACAAGAATGTATATGATATTCGTATATCATCTATGCTGCATTCCATTATAAACTACGCAGTTCGTTTTCGTACAGGCGTTTGATCCCCGAAATACAAGTGTCAGCGGAGCCTGATGCGTCTTTTGACAGTTATAGCGCTCTTTTCTTTCCTTTGTACATATTTCGGGACGTTCTGCGAAAACTCCTGCTTTTATTCGGTAATTTGCGTTATGAAATTAATTCCAGTGGGTTGGAAGAAGCGAGTTCACTCGAATAACAGGAACATGGCCTCGTGTGTATACACGCGGTACCCTGTCTGCGATCATGCAGATCACCTCATAGTGGATCGTACCAAGCTTGGATGCCAGCTCATCCGCCGCGATAGTTTCGCCGGACTGCTGACCGATGAGAACAACCTCTTCGCCGGTTTGGATTTCTTCCGCATCTTCTGCGAAAGATTGTAAGGATACCATACACTGGTCCATGCAAATCGTGCCGAGTACCGGGACGCGGCGACCGCGTATCAATACTTCGATCTTCCCACTCAGCATGCGGGAGTATCCATCCGCATAGCCGATTGGCAGTGTACCGATCCGTTCTTCACTGGAAGTCACATACCGGGTGCCATAGCTAACTCCCCAGCCGGGAGGAAGCGTCTTGGTATAAACCACCGCCGTCTTCAATGACAATACAGGCAGCAGTTCAATGGCTTGCCGGTTAACCTCATCAGACGGATACAGACCGTATATACTGATACCAATCCGCACCATATTGGGGGAAAGAGAAGGGGTATCAATGGTAGCGGCGCTATTAGCCGTATGTATAATGGGAATGGTGATACCTTGTTCCCTTAGCGCTTCCGCCACGCCCCGAAACCGATCATATTGTAGCAGTGTATAGCTTTTGTCTTCTTCATCCGCGCGGGCAAAATGGGTGTACATGCCTTCCAGCAGCACCTGCTCTAATTCGTGAGCCTGCCGGACAAAAGCCATAGCCTCTTCTCCAGGCAGCAAACCCAGTCTTCCCATGCCGCTGTCTATTTTGATGTGCACCTTCAGCTTGCGTTCATTTCCTTGGCAGTCCAGTCTGCGGATACCCTCCAGCACTTCTTCACTGAACACAGTCAATGAGATATCATGCTCCCAAGCCGTTTGTACAGCTTCCGGTGGGGTATAGCCGAGTACAAGAATCGGTAGCTGAACCCCCGCATGACGAAGCTCCAACGCTTCATCCAGAAAAGCGACGCTCAAATAATCCGCACCAAGGCGTTCCAATTCCTTTGAAATTTCCACGGCACCGTGTCCGTAGGCATTCGCCTTGACACAGACCAGTATCAGCTTATCCGCTGGCAATGCCTTGCGAAAAGCTTCATAGTTGGCGCCAAGGTGATCCAGGTTGATTTCGGCCCGGGTCGATCTGTATTGTGCTTGCAAATCCAGTCACCTTCTTCAATTGTTAGCCTGTAACATAACCTTTTACCATTCGGAGTGTGGCAAAAGTGCTTGCTTCCAAAGGTTAATGGTAATGTTCAAAAACGTGGCTGTCAATGGCAGGGGGGCTTTACCAGCCTCCTCTACCATCTCTACAATAGAACAGGATATACAAGCGATGCACATCTTAGACTGCGAATGAACAAAAGACGGATACGGGCGGCAGCAGAGCATTTTTACACTCTAGACCGTCTGCATCCGTCTATAAAATTTTATTTACCCGATTGATCCTGTATAGAAGCGGCAATTTGTATCATTTCGCTCACAGGCAGGTCAGCACTGGTGATTCTGAACTCGATTCCGTCATTCATCCAGGTCATCGTCTGCTGTTCGCTTCCGGTTAGCACGGCGAAGCTTCCTCCTATATCAACCAGTTCGCCTGCGGCCAGTGCGACCGCCCGATCTTTTGGACGTGCCTCCACAATGGTATAATTATATGTTCCACTATACCGTAGCATCACGGCATGTGTACCATTATCCTCCAGCTCCGGCGTATCCTTGATCTGTACTCCGGCTGGCGTGTAGGACGGTTCGATCAAGCCGAACTCACCCATCACAGCTTCTGCCGCATCTGTTCCCGCTGACGTTCCGTTTGCAGCATCCGATGTGCCCGGGGTTTGTTGCTGCCTCTCTGCGTTGGCTGCTTTGTCCGGTTTGGACGTATCGTTTGTGGCAGTACCGTCCACCTTGGCTTGCCCTGACGGTTGCTGGACTGCATCCCCTGCGGTCCCCTGCTCTTGTCCGGGTTCGCCAGTCGTCACGCCAGTCGTCCCATCCATCGCACCGGAAGGATCAAGCTGACTGCTGGGATCTACTGCTCCGGAAGATGGCGCCCCTGCGCTACCTGTACTCGTCTTACCTGAAGCCATATTCCGCTCCATATCAAAAGAGTCCTTGTCAAACTTCGTATCAAAAGCAAATTGATCGAATTTCAGATCAACAACTACCTTGGCATTCGCATCAGACACCTGTACCTGAGTGGGTGCATAGTCATTTTTGGACAGCCATATCTTTTGTCTCACCAGCGCATGGCTGTTGTAATTCGCTGCCACATCAAACACATAGGATTTATCGTCGGTAGCCAACTGACGGGAGGCATCGCCGATAATGCTGCGAACCAACGTTTCATATAAATATACTTGACCCTGATTGTTTGGCCAGTCGCTTTTGAAACGGAAGCTTTTGTTCAGGCTGGGTGTTAGCACAAATACACCCTCATCATTACGAAGCACAATTTGCGTAACATCCTTTTTCTCGTTCGTCATGGCAATTCGGTAATAGGACGGCTTGCGGTAGGAAATATCCACCTTGTATTCCTGCGGCGTGTCGCCGGTATGCAGCGTCATCAAAGCTGTACCGTGGTAGCTGTTCAGGTCGCTCACCACGTCACTCAAATCTTTAACCACATCGTCCGCGCTCTTCTTGCCGCACCCGGCCAGCAGCAGCGTTACACACATGACCATGGCGAGCATCCATGAAATCCGGCGCATGTCATCAACCCCTTCAGCACATGTTTTAAATGAATTAGTACATGTCTATGAAGGACTTGTTCGATTTATGCAGACTGGCATGACAAGCTTGAACGTATCCTTGCGTAATGCTATAAAATCTTTTGGAGAGTGATCATAAATTCATACAGAAAATAAATCGAAAAACCGATCAAAACCACGCCTGCACCGATTGTAACCCACTTGATGGCGGTTCGATTCATGGCTTTTCGTGTTGTGGCTACGAGGGTCATCAAGCCTAAATCATGGATAAGAATTCCAAACAAAATACCTAAGCCAACAATCAAGAAGTGACTTGTATTTGACCGTTCAAATGAACTTGCCAGCACAGTTCCAAAAACACTCACCCAGAACACTAAATTTCCTGGTGAAACAGCTACAAGCAGCCCATTTTTATAGGAAGAAAATAATGATTTCGTCTTTTTCTCTCCTTCTAGCGCAATATCATGATCCGCATTTTTAATACTGTCGTACCCCACGTAGCACAAAAAAAGGGCTCCAACGAACCACATAATCACTTGTACAACAGGTAATGACAAGACTGAGGCTAGACCAAAATACAAGCCAGTGATCAATAACAAATCGATGGTCATCCCCCCAAGGCCCACAATCCAACCATGCATGAATCCATTCTTTAGCCCTTGCTTCGTCATTTCAACCGTAATTGTACCTACAGGTAGTGCTATAGAGAAACCTAGTAAAACATATGTAATAAACAATGCCATTTCAAAACCCCTTTCAAATGTATAAAAATGATATTCTATACCATAAAAAATGACAAATCAATAAAATTTGAAGAATGAAATGAGCTAAGAACACCTGAGACTTATTTTGTACAAAATCGGATTCATTGACCAAGTTTGTCCATTGAGTATTGAGGGTTCAGCGCTTATCATAGCTTTTGTGATAATAATTCTCATTTGCAAAATTCTGAATCATTCTATTATACGGAGGTTGCTATGACCAACAAGAACTCGACAATCAACAAAAAATCCACTCGACAATACACTGCTCTCATCTGCCTATTCTTTCTTATGGGGGCATTGCTGCTGGGATGCGGCGCGTCTGACAATCAGAGTGCAAGCAGCAACACAACAGCATCTACAAAAACATCGGAAGCTGCCACAACTCGTGAATACACAGACTATAAGGGACATACAGTGAATATTCCCACGACTCCTCGGCGCATTGCTTACTTTGGAGAAAACTATGGGGATTTATTGGTTTTAGGCGTACAAGCTGTAGGTACATCGACTTCTATGATTGAAGGCAAGGTTTACGAAAAGCAGGTTCAGAACGTGGCCGACCTGGGGTTCCCGATTAATTTGGAAAAAGCCTTGGAACTACAGCCCGACCTGATCATTACCGCCGATACAGATGAAAAACAATACGCAGCGTTAACAAAAATTGCACCTACAATTATGTTCGATACCTTTGCTCCGTTAAACGAACGTTTGCTGCATCTCGGAGACATTGTGAACAAGAAAAAGGCTGCTGAAGATTGGCTTGCCCAATATAAAATAAAGGAAGCGGAGATGTGGACCAAACTTCACGCAGAAGGTGTTAAGGCGGGGGAAACAGCTTCAGTCTTTACCTACTATCCAGGTGACCGTTTATTCGCAATGGGACGGACCGGACTATCACAGATACTGTATGAAAAGAATGGTTTCAAACCTACCCCTCCTATCCAGAAAGCACTGGATGAAGACAAAGGATTTGTACAAATATCTCAGGAAGTGATCGGACAATACGCTGGAGATCGGATTTTTATACTAAGAACACCAGGTTCAGAAGCCGAACAATCCACCGAACAGTTAATGAAAAGCAAGCTGTGGCTCCAGCTTCCTGCTGTCAAACAGGGGCGAGTGTACATTCAGGATATTGGCAAAACCGAAAGTGATGCTTCCACTCGAGAATGGCTGCTGGAGGAATTGCCCAAGCTCATCAAATAAAATTGGAGAAACTTATCAACACTTGTTGATAGGCTTCTTTTTTGTTGAACCTAAAGGAGGTATACTTATATATGCATGATAACCATTCTCAATAAAAGGAGCAATACCGTGAACCAGTCTCCGTCGTCCATATATCCTCCCCCGTTCAGCTCATTGCTTTTTCATTTTAAAGAAATTGCGTTAGTTGGTGAGCCTACCGATGAATTATTATCACGTCCCAATTCATATCACTGTCTGCTTATGTTCATCTGTGGGACAGGGAGGGTGGACATTGGCCCAGAGCAGTATCTATTCCATACAGGTCATAGGTATTGGCTAGCTCCAGGTGAATCCTATCAAATCGCTCCCCTGAATGGAACTGTACCCGGATACTACAAAATCACGTTTGAGGTCATCGCTTTGCCGTCGGAACCACAAGCCGACATGGCCTTGGCTGAACACGCAGCGCGAATGCCATCCATATATCATGGAGCTGTCCTGCCGGGACCGCGTGAATATATCGTCTCCTCTTCTTCCTCCAAGCTTATTCAGTTGATTGAAAAGCTATTTCATAGTACCCAACAAACGGTACAGCCGCATAACCAAACATCCGTATTACGGCAGCAAATCCTGTTTCAAGAGTTGCTCTTGCTGTGGCAGGAAGACCTCACCCCTATTGATCAAAATAATACCTCTAATCCGGCATTGCCAGCATCGGTAGAAGGCACTCTCTCCTATATGGAAAACAACTATGAAAAGCCCATTACCGTCAAGCAGCTTGCCGAGCAGGCGAACGTTTCCATTTGGCAATACTCACAAATGTTTCGTAAAATTACAGGCAAAAAGCCGCTGCATTACCTCACTGAGCTGCGCTTGAATCATGCCAAGCGGCTGCTGCTGGATTGCAAACGGCCTTTACGTGAAATTGCCCGTCAGGTTGGTTTCTCTGACGAATATTATTTTAATCGACGGTTTAGGCAAATGACCGGGATTCCCCCTGGCAAGTACGCACTTTCTGTCTCCGGTTCTGTGCGCGTCAAGGATTGGACGGGTCACCATATTCATATTCCGCGCCGAGCAAGCCGCATCATCTATCATGGAGAAACGATGGGCGATCTATTGGCATTAGGGGCCAAAGCCATCGGCGGAAGTCTGCAACTCAGTGAATACAGTGTCTATAAACATCGTCTTGTGAATGTTGCCGATGTGGGCCTTCCACTGGATGCCCGCTTGACCAGCGCTCTTGATCCTGATCTAATTATCATCGCCAATTCGGATGAACAGGAATATGAGCGCATTGCCAGCATCGCCCCCACCGTCACCTTCAACTCCTTCGCCACGCTGGAGGAACGGATGCGTACACTTGGCGTCTGGCTCGGTAAGGAGCGCGAGGCCGAGCGCTGGTTGTCTACCTTCACAGCTCGTAATCTGGCAATGTGGCAGCAGCTCGGTACGCAAATCACAGCTGGAGAAACGGCCTCCGTCTTCATCTTCGATCATGGTGATCGGCTCTTTGTCATGGGTATGTCCGGATTCTCTTCGTCCCTCTACCACCCCCAGGGCTTTCAGCCCGTTGAACCGATCCAAAGGGTGCTCGACGAGGGACACGGCTTCGCGGAAATAGATCCAAGCGAATTGCCTGATTACGCCGGGGACCGCATTTTTATGCTTGTCCCGACAGCCCAGAATCCAAACGTACGCTGGAACGCATGATCAGCAGCCCTCTCTGGCGCAGCCTCCATGCTGTACGTCAAGGTCGGGTATATTTCGTAGAAGCTGAACGCTGGAACTGGAGCGATGCCATAACCCGACAAAAGCTGCTTACTGCACTGCCCAAACTGCTTGGCACTTCATCCTGAGAAGCTGCCATTTTCTAAAGATACTACATTAGACCTTGAATGCTTCCATCTGCCTCCAGCGACATATGCTCAGCTGCTGGCGATTTGGGCAATCCTGGCATCGTCATAGTATTGCCTGTTTCCACGACCACAAAGCCTGCCCCTGCAGACAAAGCAACGCTGGACACGTGAATGGTAAAGCCTTCCGGTGCACCTAGCAGAGAAGGTTGATCTGAGAAAGAATACGGCGTTTTGGCCATGCATACAGGCAGTTGTCCAAAACCAAGCTGCTCCATACCGGCCAACACCCGTTTGGCCGCAGGAGTGTAAGCTACCTCTGCCGCACCGTAAATCTCCTTCGCAATAACACTAATTTTCGCTTGCAAATCAAGGGTATGCTCATACAATGGTGCAAAATGGGCCTTGTCCTCCTGGAGCAGGTTGAGCAGGCTTTGGGCCAGCTTTTCTCCCCCTTGGCTTCCCTGTGCCCACACCTGTGACAACTCTACGGGTACTCCCAGCTTGCGGCATTCCGAGAAAATCAGTTCCAGCTCGGCTTCGCTATCTGTTACAAAATGGTTGACCGCTACCAGTACTGGCACGCCAAACTTTTGCAAATTCCGTACATGCCGATTCATGTTGGCTAATCCAAGTTGCAATTGCTCCAGATTTTCTGCGTCCAGCTCATTTTTAGCTACACCGCCGTTATATTTCAGCGCTTTGACGGTTACGACCAACAGAGCCGCATCTGGCTGCAAACCGGATTGACGGCACTTGATGTCAAAAAACTTTTCTGCCCCCAGCTCAGCCCCGAACCCAGCCTCCGTGACAACCACCTCTCCCAGCTTCAGGGCTAGCTTCGTACCGATCAAACTACTGCATCCATGCGCAATATTCGCAAAAGGTCCGCCGTGCACAATAACTGGAGTTCCCTCCAACGTCTGCACCAGATTGGGTTTCAATGCTTCCCGAAGCAGCACAGCCATACCTTCCACCGCATGTAGTTCCTCAGCTGTTACCGTTTCGCCATCTTCGTTATAACCAATCACCATCCGACCCAATCGCACTTTAAGATCGTCCATATCTTCACTTAAACATAATACGGCCATCAC
Organism: Paenibacillus sp. CMM36; assembly: GCF_053570945.1. Classification (NCBI taxonomy): domain Bacteria; kingdom Bacillati; phylum Bacillota; class Bacilli; order Caryophanales; family Paenibacillaceae; genus Paenibacillus; species Paenibacillus sp. CMM36. The sequence continues at coordinate 254,083 of NZ_JBSEDY010000001.1, read as the reverse complement.
TTCTGAAGCCGAGGTAATCAGAAAACCACTTTCTCTCACTGCTCCATTACCTGACCCCAATCCGGTTACAATGTTTCGTAAACTCCGGTCGTTCATATCGACAGCGCGTTTCCACACAATCCGCTCGGGTTTCAACCGCAAAGCATTTCCATGAAATAAGTGGTTATCGATCATCGCTGCCAGCAAATTATGCGCTGCCGAAATCGCGTGAATATCACCTGTAAAATGGAGGTTAATGTCTTCTGCTGGAACAATCTGGGCTTGTCCTCCCCCAGTTGCTCCTCCTTTCATGCCGAAGCAAGGGCCAAGGGACGGCTCACGTAACGCAGCAACGGTTTTATGCCCCAGCGCATTCAGCGCCTGCGACAGTCCAATGGTGGTCAGCGTTTTGCCTTCTCCCGCTGGCGTGGGGTTCATCGCCGTAACCAGCACCAGCTTTCCATTCGGACGATCCTTTAACTGCTCCCACAGGGACGGGTTCAGCTTTGCTTTATATTTTCCATACGTCTCTAGATGTTCTTCTTCAATTCCTGCTTCTTTGGCTATATCAATAATCCTCTTCATCTTTCGTTATGTACCCCCCGTTTTATAAGTCTGACCGATGGTGTCAAACCCTGTATCGTTTTATTTTACCAAAGTGTGCCGCTTATTGCGCTATGATTCATTTCATCGCAAGCGTTGCTATCATGTGAGTTATAAAAAAAGAGCCTCCCCCGCCCGTATGGACTTTGGTGGATGCCCTTTTGATACGTCTCGTTTAACAAACAGCTCTCAAATTAACCTGCAAAGTTAGCAGCGTAATTTTCAGCAATAAATCCCTTAGAAATCAGGATAGATTGGGATTTCTTAGTAGCAGGGCCATAGCCTTGGGACAGCAGATCATTAATATGTAAGCGATTATAAATGAAGCAAAATACAAAATTGGACGCCCCACTCGTAAGGATCGATACCAGAAAAATAATAACAGCCCACTTCCAATCCCCTCTAAACAACGCAGGGAAAAAACCGAAAAAGAGCGTAGTCCATGAAAAACCTACTTTGCGTTCCTTGATCATTCCAGTTTTATTTCTTAATTTAATCTTCATTTACCCCTTACCTCTCTTTATATAGTCTTTTAGAACTATATTAGATTATATAGGACAGAGGGAATAAATGGAACTCATTTCGTAAAATCATAAATTTCTCAAATCCGCTCTAGTTTATAATGCTTTTCCAGCACTTCTTTAAAAACATCAACAGGGTACTTGTATTCAACAGTTTTGAAAACAATCCGGTTATTCCACTGGTTTTTTTCCAGCTCGCACCCATGCTCCATATCCAGTTCCTTCATAATAAATATAATCTCATCTAAGGTTACCAACACACTATGTCTATTCGTCGTAGTTGCCAGCATCTGCTCGCCTTCCTGTGTGTATGCCTTCACGATCTGCTCATCAAACCCTTCGCTGATCATTAATTCCTTCAAGGCTTGTATAAAAAGAGTCGGCAAGTTTTTGTACTGCGATTTTTTAATCCCAAACAGCGTGATGCTTAAGCGGGATATATCATGCATAAACACTATATTTTTTCTTCGATTCAGTAAAAATAAGCTGGCATGCCAACTATTTAAAGGCGGATAAATATCAACTTGAAGTGGTTCAGTCTCCCATTCCTTCAGCAGTTTTTGTGTTCCTCGTATGACAAACATCGTTGCTCTCCTTTATTGACGCTCCTGTACCGCAGCGTGATTCGACATACCTAATCTCTCATAATAAGGCATGCCCCGGATATTATAACACTGTATTTCAAACATCGGATTATAAACTCTTTCAGTATAATAGAGGAAAGATATATTGCCAGACACAGCTGATTACGTAACTCCTTGGGACGATCCAGGGAGTTTTCATTTTTTCTTTGGATATTTTTTATGGAAATCCCCTCCACTGCTCTATATAATTCAGGTACAGTTCGTCACACGAGCTTAATCTAAAAATTAGGGGTGTTCCACACCTATGCCACAGCATATTTTACTTATTGAAGACGATCTATCCATTGCCGAAATGCTACTTAAAGCACTCACTAAGGAAGGATACAGCCTAACCACTGCCTATGACGGGGAAGAGGGGCTTCTTGCCTTTGAACGTCATACCTATGATCTGGTACTGGTGGATTTGATGATGCCGAAGGTGGACGGTATGGAGGTGATTCGACGAATTCGTACCCATAGCGCCGTCCCGATTCTGATTATGTCAGCCAAGGACAGCGACGTGGATAAAGCGCTTGGACTGGGCTTTGGGGCAGACGATTATATTGCCAAACCTTTTTCAATGCTGGAAATGACCGCTCGTATTCAGTCCGCGATCCGCAGATCTACTACATATGCCCGTCAGCAACAGCAGGAGGAACAGCCGCAAGCACAAGTTTTGACCTACGGCAGTCTGTGCATTGATTTTGATCATTTTACAGTCATACGCAATGAAAACGAAATTCAGCTAACAGCCAAAGAATCCGATATTTTGAAGCTGTTTGTAGCCAATCCAAACCGGGTATTTACAAAAGCACAATTATACGGATTTATTTGGAAGGACGATTATATGGGCGACGAGAACGTGATTAACGTCCATATTCGCCGCCTGCGTGAGAAAATTGAAGAAGATCCCTCTCATCCTGTCCACATTAAAACGCTATGGGGCATTGGCTACAAATGGGAGAATGGCTGATATGAACATCGAAAACATTTCTGAATGGATTGTCGGTCTCATCATGTCAGTCGTTATAGTATGGCTTTGGCGGGAGCGTATGGCCAATAAGCGCAAAATAAGGGATATCCGAGCCCTACTAGAGCGAATAGTGACGGTGAATCATGCGGAAAAGCTGCTATATGTCACAGGTGACGTTGAACTGCAACGACTCATGACGGAAATTAATCGACTGCTGGACTTGAATCTCAGAGTGTCAGCAGATTACAACCGTAGCCAAATCGCCATGCGCAAAATGATTTCAAACATTTCCCACGATCTCAAGACCCCGCTTACGGTTGTGCTTGGATATGCCGAGATGCTGGATGGCGATCCGACTATTTTGCCGGAAGAACGTATAAAGCTGCTATCTAAAATTCATCAAAAGACAAGCGAAGCGATTGAGTTGATCGGAAGCTTTTTTAATTTGGCGAAACTGGAAGCTAATGATACGGATATTCCGTTGACACGACTGGAAGTGGGAGAACTGTGCAGACGCAGCATTTTGGAGTTTTACGACCTGCTGACTGCACAGGGGTTTACTGTGCATATTGAGATCCCGGAGCACCCCATTCATGCCTTGGGAAACGAAGGAGCCATTGGGCGGGTGCTGAACAATCTGATCTCGAATGCCATTCGCTACGGGGCAGATGGACGGACGTTGGGTCTGACTCTATCGGAACAGCAGGATACGGTGCGTATAGAGGTATGGGATCGTGGGAAAGGGATACAGGAATCTGAGCAAGATAAAGTTTTTGAACGTATGTACACACTGGAGGACTCTCGCAATAAGGCGGTACAAGGCAGCGGACTGGGCCTTACGATTGCCAAACGTCTGGTTGAAACGATGAATGGAGAAATTCAATTGACTAGCAGACCTTATGAGCGAACGGTCTTCTCTTTTACATTGAAGAAAATTAACTATTAATCGAACTCAGCATTTTTATAATTCGATTTGTGCTCAACTTAATAAATTTGTAAGAATCACGAAAGAAAAATGAACATTTCGCCCTTTATCCTTGAATTATCAGCAGTATACGAAGGGAGAACATCCATGAATTACGTAATACGTACACATCAGTTGACAAAAGCCCTGAAGGGCAAAGAGATTGTAGCAGGAGTTAGCATGAATGTGCGCAAGGGAGAAACCTACGGCTTTCTCGGTCCTAACGGGGCGGGCAAGACGACGATAATGAAAATGATTACGAATTTACTCAAGCCGACATCGGGTGAAATTGAATTATTCGGTGAGAAAGTAACGCCAAAGTCGTATCATCTGCTCGGACGGATGGGTTCGATTATTGAATACCCGATTTTTTATGATAGGCTGACGGCACAGCAAAATCTCGAACTTCATTGTGAATACATGGGCTACTATAATAAGCAGGCTGTTCTGGATGCCTTGGAATTAGTGAATTTGCGAAATGCGGATGACAAGCCGGTAAAGGATTTTTCGCTGGGTATGAAACAGCGTCTCGGGATTGCCCGCGCTATTGCAACTAAGCCAGAGCTACTCATTTTGGATGAACCGATTAATGGATTGGACCCGGTGGGAATCAAGGAAATCCGCCAGTTATTTCACATGCTATGCAAGGAATATGGGATGACTCTGCTCGTGTCCAGCCATATTTTAGCGGAAATAGAGCAGATTGCGGATACGGTAGGCGTGATTAATCACGGAAGGCTGATTGAGGAAGTGTCGATGGAACAGGTGCGGGAAACCAATACGGAATATATCGAATTTACGACCAACGATTGTAAAAAAGCGACCTACGTCCTCTCCCATCATCTGAATCTGAATAATATAAGGGTACTCAATGAACAGAGTATACGTATTTACGATTCAAATGTGCCGCAGAAACAAATTACGAAAACCCTCATTTTAAATGATATAGAGGTGGATTCCATACATCAGAAAAGCAGTACGCTGGAAGACTACTTTTTGCGCCTGTTAAACGGAGGTGATCTTCATGCTTAAATTGATGCAACTGGAGCTGAAAAAATTTCATCTGGCGGGTTATATCCGTTCGGCACTAATCGCCAATGCATGCATTCTTGGGCTGCTCTGCATCATTGCGCTGGACAGCCAAAGTGAAGGAATACCCGAATTTACACAGTACACTCAGCTTCTCGATCTCATGGACATTATGGTTCGGGGCACATTTATTGTGTTTGCCTCCGTTCTCCTGTGCCGCTTTATCGTCGGGGAATTTAAGTCCAAATCGATTACGATCCTATTTATATATCCGATTCACCGTCAAAAGCTGATGATCGCCAAGCTCTTGGTTGTGCTGCTGTTTACCTTCTTGTCCATTATTATATCGGAAATAATCATTACGGCTGCTATTCATCTGCTCAATCAGTTTTTCTTGATTGTACCGGATAACCTTACTCTTTCGATACTGGGTCAACAATCAGCACGGACGCTGATCAATGCCGTTGCTGCCAGTTTTATGGGGCTGATTCCGCTGTATATGGGGATGCGAAGATACTCTGTACCCACCACCATTGTGACCTCAATTCTGATTGTAGCATTGCTTTTCTCCAATAATAACGGCGCTACACTCAGCTCCATTGCCCCCGTGCAAATCGGCTTCTCTATACTGGGAATGCTTGTGGCTTATGCTGCGATTCGACGTATTGAGTATAAGGATATTGCTTCGTAGTATGTAACTTAGTAAAACGCTTTCGAAAAATAGATGAAAATCATTGTTAGATATACACACATTTTTCACTGGACTTCATTCTAAAACAGGTATATCCTATAGGAGAAATTAAAAAACGGAATAAGGATCTTCGGGGTAGGGTGAGATTCCCAACCGGCGGTATGGCTCATGGAGCTAAGCCCGCGACTCTGTATCTAGCAACAGGATACAGACTGATTTGGTGAGATGCCAAAGCCGACGGTAAAGTCCGGATGGAAGAAGATCGAAATATCAACATGCCGCGAAGTGGATGAATGCTGCTTATTGGTTTTGCAGTAACTTCATTTAACTTGCATAAAGCGGCAAGTTTATTTGATCAACCCCCGTCTTGCATGGCCTTTCGCCATGGACGGGGGTTTTTGTGCCACCGGTCCTGTATTCGCAAGGAGCTAATTGAGTATGAGTCAATCTTCTACTGTACTAACATCCAAAGGTTTTGATCATAGCTCCCACATGAAAAGCGGTTTTTGGCTGGTCGCAATTGGGGCAGCCTTGTGGGGCGCTGATCCGCTGTTTCGTATTATTTTGCTAAAATCATTTACTTCAACACAAATTGTACTAATGGAGCATGTGCTGCTCTTCCTCGCTCTGACACCGATGCTGTGGAAGCATCGTGAGGAACTCAAAGCGGTACGGCTTCGTCAAGTTTTCGCTATTTTGTTCGTCTCGTGGGGCGGCTCGGCTCTGGCCAGCGTGATTTTTACCATGGCGCTCAGCAACGGTGATCTGAATGCTGTACTCTTACTCCAGAAGCTTCAACCATTGGTCGCTATTATTCTGGCCCGCGTTATATTGAAGGAAATGCTGCCGCGTCATTTTGGATTATTAATTGTCGTCGCTCTGTTCGGGACGTATCTTCTGACCTTCGGTTGGTCGCTCCCCTTCGGGCATGTTCGTGATTTTGTCCAGGTCGGTAGTCTACTTGCACTGGGTGCAGCGGTTCTGTGGGGCGGTTCGACAGTCATGGGAAGCTACTTGCTTCGTTCAATGAAATATGAAACGGTAACCTCCCTCCGCTTCATGGTGGCGCTCCCTCTGCTAATTGTCCTCACCTCTGTAGAGCATGCGCCATGGAATATGCCTGCCGGTACATGGGCAGGCGCAGCTGTGATTATCAACTTGCTATTGCAGGCATTGCTTCCGGGTCTTCTTAGCTTATTGCTGTATTACAAAGGCTTAAGTACGACCAAAGCGTCTTATGCTACGATGGCAGAATTGAGCTTTCCCATGGTGGGTGTCGTGATTAATTGGATCGCATTTCAGCAAATCGTTACTGTAGCGCAATTGACTGGTTTTATGCTCATCTGGATTACGCTCTTTATGATTTCACGTCAGCAAAAAAATTAACAGTTCAATGTCCCCTTCATGACTCACCCAAGCCAAATTGTGAAGATGCTTTTGCATCTCCGATTTGGCTTTTTATGTGTTCGCATTAATATTAATCATAGTTCTTTAGACCTGTTTTTCAAAAAAAGTGTCTAAAATATGCTACTATTTCTCGTTTCCCAATGATTACATCTATAAAATTCGTCGGTTTATGTCGAATAAAACAATGTAGTGATCATCAGACACAGAGGAGCAAGAACTATGACTAAAACAAAACAAACAGTTCCGTGGTGGAACAGGTTTCTCAAGCAGTTTTATTTAATGAGGACAAGATTAATAATATCTTTTTTAGCTGTGTTATTGATTCCGAGCGTACTTATCGGGTACTTTTCTTATCAGGGGGCTACGACACAACTCAGTCAGCAAATGGGCGGTTCCGTATACACGAATCTGTATCTGATCCGGAGCAATGTCAATCAGTATGTAGCGCCTATTATGAAAGACCTGGACGTGCTTACCACTGAAATCAATTCTGATTCCATTGGTACCAACCAAGAGACCCTTCAGAAAAAGTTAGATGTTATCGTCAAGGCTCACCCCGAGCTAGATGCAGCGCTTCTCGGCAATGAGAAGGGGCAATACATACGTTCGCCGAAAAAACAGGAGTCCGATTATGATCCCAGGGAGAGAAAATGGTACAAAAACGCGATGCTGGAAAAGGGTAAAGTATTCGTCGGTGTTCCAGTTGCCAGCGTCACGACAGGGAATTTAGTCGTTAATATATCGGGAACGCTGGAGGACGGTGAAGGAGCTGTTGCCCTGGCTTTGAACCTGGACAAAATGAGTGAAAGTCTGCAGTCTGTTAAGATTGGTGAGCGCGGAGGACTCATTATTGTTGATTCTGAACATAAAGTTGTATCTGGGACTGGAACAGCTTTCAACAAGACAGGCAAAAAAGCGGCTGACGCCATAGAAGGACTTCCCGAAGTGGCGACAACCGTCGAAAATGATACTCCTTCCATGTCGCAAATTCAATTTATGAATCGAGATATGCTGGCCTTTACACTTAAGGACCCTCTCACCGGTTGGAGCATTGTCGCACTGTCGGATCTGGAGGATTATAGTGATGCAGCCCAACCAATTCTGAAACAAAGCCTGATTGTGATTGTTATTTCCATACTTGCCGCGGCGATCATCATTGTGCTTATGGTCCGCTCATTCTTAATTCCGCTGCGCAAGCTGCAAGCAGGAACACGCATCGTCCGTGACGGAAATCTGACCGAACGTGTTAATCTATCCAGCAAGGATGAGTTCGGCGAACTGGCACAGAATTTTGACCAGATGACGCATTCCTTGCATACGATGGTCTCAGAGGTCAACCAAACCTCCTCCCGACTTGCTTCCTCTTCCCTGATAATCAAGGAAAGCACAGAGCAAACGACGGAGTCCGTACAACATGTAGCGGAAACGGTTATGGAATCCGCGGAAAATGCAGCCACCAGCGCCGAGGCATCCGAGCAGACCGCTAATGCCGTTGAAGAAATGGCGAAGGGTGTCAGCACCATTGCCGAATCGGCAAGCTCCATCGTGGATTCAGCAGGACAAACCGAGCATGATGTGGCTCAAGGCAGTCAAATGATCAGTAGTGTACGGACCCAAATGGACCGTATTCTGGAGGCTGTCAGCCAAACGGCTAGCCTAATGGATGAGCTATCCCAGCTCTCGGACGATGCGAAGCAGATGAATACGGCTATTGCCGCCATTGCCAAGCAAACCAATTTGTTGTCTCTGAACGCGTCTATTGAAGCTTCCAGAGCTGGCGAAGCCGGGCGTGGATTTGCCGTAGTCGCTATAGAGGTACGCAAGCTGTCTGAGCAATCCAAGGAAAGCGCGGATTCCATCAGTCAGATTATTACTCAGATGCTCGATTTGATTCAACGCTCTACCGCTACCATGAACGGTAATGTTCGTAACCAGGTAGGTGAAGGTATGCGTATTAGCCAAGATGCAGAAGGTGCATTTACGAATATTGAGCGCTCTACTTCTCATATCGTGGAACAAATTCAAAGTGTGTCCGCTGCTGCTGAACAAATCTCAGCCAGTACAGAGGAAGTCTCCGCCACTGTTACCCATTTGGCAAGCCTGTCTCGCAATTCGGCGGACAGCTCGCAGACAACATCTGCTGCTGCTCAGGAACAAATGGCAGCTATGGAGGAAATTGCCTCTTCGTCACAGGAGTTGTCCAACATGGCGCAGGATTTGCAACAGCTGGTTAAGCGATTTAAGATTTAACTTACTACTAACAAAAGCCTTCGTCCGTATACAAATTACGGGCGAAGGCTTTTTACATTTGAGTTCTTGATATGCTCTCTCTCTTGTTACTTATAGGGTCATCTGACCGGTTAAATGACGGCGTCTATCTCCTTCAGGGTCGTGCTCCACCTTAATATTCTGATGGAAAATAGCTGTAGTCCGCTCTTCTCTGTCGTACATCGGCCAAGCCCCCTCGGACAGCACTGGCTTCCCATCACGTGCAAAAGCAACCCATGCCTGCTGCATATCTTGAGCCAGCTTCTGCATCGAAGGTTGAATCTCTAATCCAAGCTTATCTAGCAGCTCCAGATTATCGAAAACAAACGCAATCTCTGCACCGTGAACCGCTTGTTCAAAGGTAGGATGCCCGGGCAATGTCCAATCAAAACGATACATCCATACAGGAGTATGCGCCGACTGAGCAACAGCAAGAGCCAACGCAGGACGCCAAAAAAATAGATCAGTCAACATTTGCGCCTGCCCCTCAATTGTAACCGGAAATGGTTCTATCAGATCGCCGATGTCTGACATGCCCGTCATCATTTCCAAAGCCTGACTCGCTGTTGACTTGTTCATTAGATGGGATTCTTTTCGGATGAAATAGGCCCCCTCATGCAAGTTCGTTCCAATCAAAACGGATACCTGTTTTGCTGAACCTTGCGCGATTGCAGACAGCGGTACATCTGGCAGGGTCACACCGTCGACAACGGGTTGATAGATCATCGCCATCCCTGGTCCGATGACTTCATATGTCTTCTCCATAGCTAGCATCAGCGCATCTGTCGGCAACGTAAACAACCGTTCTGGATGCTGAGTGTCCACACCCAGCTGCTGCAGATACACAGCCGTCACTTGCTCGGCCTGTGCAGTTGGCAATACCTGCGACGCACCGCTCTGTAAAATCGCACGCCGGAACAGTCCCTCAGCTGTTGGCATCGCCAATAAAGCGGCAATACTCATCGCCCCTGCCGATTCACCGAACACCGTTACTTCGTCCGGGTTACCGCCAAAGGCAGAGATGTGATCCCTAACCCATTCCAGCGCAGCGATCTGATCCAGTAGTCCCGCATTAGAGGTCAGTCCATCTCCCTTTGGAGTCAGATGCAAAAACCCTAACGGCCCCAATCGATAATTGATCGTAACAACCACAACATCGCCATTCTTCGCCATGCGTTCCCCGTCATATAAAGGTATAATCCCGGACCCCGTGACAAAGGCACCGCCATGAATCCACACCATCACTGGGCGTCCCTTCTCAGGAGCCTTCGAAGCAGGTGTCCAAATGTTCAGGTATAAGCAATCCTCTGACTGCTTAGGCGGTTCCACCAGATTTCCAGTCATACTTTCAGCGGATGGCATAGGTTGCGGACAGATTGGCCCAAAACTCGTCGCAGCCCGCACACCCTCCCAAGACTCCAAAGGCTGGGGCGCGTGAAAACGCAGTTTTCCAATAGGAGGCCGTGCATATGGGATACCTTTCCATACATGATATCCATTTCCTGATTCCCCACGCAATTGACCTAGACGAGTATGTACTATAATACTCTCCATCATGAAGCCCCCTTTATTTCGTAAGTTCAACACAACGGTATAATATCAATCTTTACATATCTCTATTATACCCTTTGCACACGGCCAAACCAAAAAATACCGGAAGCACTTTTGCGCTCCGGCATTTTTATAAACAAGATAGCGAAATAGCGATTAATCCCGAACTTCTTCTTTTGGAATCAGCTTGTAAATTTCTTCGCTTTCCATAGAGTCAATTAGTCGATCTAGCCACTTGTAATAAGCGACGGCCTGCTTCATTTTCATACGATCTTGCTGAAGAATCGCCTTAAATTCCTCGTACTCTTCACCCTGATTCATCAATCTGTCCAGCTCATCAATGGCTTTGCGCAACACCAGTAAATTTGTTTCTACCGCTTTTCTCCATTTAATAGCGAAGAAGTCAGTAAATGTTTGATGCCAGTCATATTCAACTTCATACAAATCCTTGCGTGAGCCTTTGCTCCATACCTTATTTACCATTTTCAGATCCAATAATGTGCGAACCCCTGTACTCATGCTCGTTTTGCTCATTTCCATTTCACGGCCCATCTCGTCCAGCGTCATTGGTTTATCCGCAAAAAAAAGCAAACCGTATAAATGCCCCGCAGACAAAGTAATCCCATACAGGTCCATGTTTTTACCTATAGCTTCTATGACACGTTTGCGAATTTTTTGCAGCGAAGCCTGCTGCTCATCACCTAACTGGTACAAGCTCATGCTTGCAACCTCCTAATTTTAGAGCATTTTGCACAACCTAGTATGAACGATTTACCCGTAAAAGATTAGCTTTGACGCAATATATGAAATCTTTCAACAATAAATGAAATGTTTCAAAAGCAAAGCTTCTGTCTATATTACAACAGCATGGGTCGTTCAAAATCATAATTCGCAAAATTGCTAATGATAGTAAACTTTTTAAATTATGGATATACATAAATCTTTTTCTTATGGTTATATTTCATTGTCTATTTTAAAAAAAGCACTATCGGTTGTAAAGTTCCGAATGTTTGAGCATTCTATAGAACGAAGGAGCATATCGAAGGAAACTTTGTACAGTTTTTTCTGTACGTACTTTATGAACAGTTTTTTTGTTTGAAATGTAAGCAATGCTTCTGTTACAATTAATTTTGTCATTAACCGTTCAGGATGTTCAGAATTATGATTTTTATACTCAATCCTTAATGCAACATGGGGTTAATACCAAGCAAAGTATAGAAAGAAGAGGTGTATGTATGACGATTTTGGAAGTCAAAAATGTCAGCAAACTCTTTGGTCCTCACGCAGAGCAAGGTGTTCCGCTCCTGGAGCAAGGCTGGGGCAAGGAAAAGTTGGCCAAAGAAAAACAGATTACTGTTGGTGTCAATAAGGCCAACATGGAAATTAAGCAAGGTGAAATTTTCGTAATTATGGGGCTATCGGGCAGTGGCAAGTCTACTTTAGTGCGAATGCTAAATCGCTTGATTGAGCCTACCTCCGGTGAAATTCTGGTCCACGGCAAAGATCTCCGTAAGATGAACAAAGAACAACTTCGCGAAGTTCGTCGTAAAACCATCAGCATGGTTTTTCAAAAATTCGCCCTGTTCCCACATCGGACTGTACTAGAAAATGTAGAATATGGTCTTGAAATTCAAAAGGTAGAAAAAGCACAGCGTCAGGAAAAGGCGCAACAAGCGCTGGAACTGGTTGGTCTTAAAAACTGGGGCGATAAAATGCCCGATGAATTAAGTGGCGGTATGCAACAGCGTGTCGGTCTGGCACGAGCGCTGGCTAATGACCCTGAAGTGCTCCTGATGGATGAAGCATTCAGTGCATTGGACCCTCTCATTCGCCGTGACATGCAGGATGAGCTGTTGGAGCTTCAAGATAAAATGAAGAAAACCATTGTGTTTATCACCCATGATCTGGATGAAGCGCTGCGGATTGGTGACCGGATTGCATTGATGCGAGACGGTGCGGTCGTACAAATCGGTACACCGGAAGAAATTATGATCCAACCGGCTAACTCTTATGTAGCCCGCTTCGTCGAGGATGTGGATCTGTCCAAGGTATTGACGGCTGCTCATGTCATGCTTCGTCCAGAAACCATCACCATGGATCGTGGTCCGCGTGTGGCTCTGGAATTGATGCGGGAGCGTGGGATTTCCAATTTGTTCGTCATTGACCGCACCAAAAAGCTACTGGGTGTTATTAACGCCGAGGATGCTGTTCATGCACTGCGCAATAATTTGAAAATTGAAGATATTTTGATCACGGACGGACCGCAGGTTGCTGCCGAGACAGTCATTAATGATTTATTTGAAATTACAAGCTCGTCCAAGGTGCCGCTGGCTGTGGTCGATGACAAGCAAAAGCTGCTGGGCGTTATCGTCCGTGGAGCATTGCTCGGCGCACTTGGTGGAGATGTTACCACTACGAAGGAGGTGAATGCCCATGATACCGAAACTGCCAATCGCTGAGTGGATTCAATCCATTGTAGACTGGATGGGTATTCATCTGGCTGGATTGTTTAATGTTATTTCTTCCATTATAGAAGCTGTAGTTGGCTTTTTCTCAGGCCTGTTCATGCTTCCGCACCCTCTGGTGTTCATCGTAATCATCGGGATTATCGCCTTTATGATCGGGCGGGTTCAGCTTACGCTATTTACTGTCATCGGCTTCCTGCTGATTGATAATCTTGGTTATTGGAGTGAAACAATGAATACGCTCGGACTGGTCATCACGTCTGCGCTCGTATCCATTGTTATCGGGATTCCCATCGGGATCTGGTGTGCATACAGTAAATCGGCATCACGCATTATCACGCCTTTACTTGATTTTATGCAGACGATGCCTGCGTTCGTGTACTTACTCCCAGCGGTTACCTTTTTCAGCCTGGGTGTTGTGCCGGGTGTTATCGCATCTGTTATCTTTGCTATCCCCCCAACCATTCGCATGACCAACTTGGGGATTATGCAAGTATCAGGTGAGCTGATCGAAGCATCAGACGCTTTTGGTTCAACATCTGCGCAAAAGCTGTTCAAAGTTCAGCTTCCACTTGCATTGCCTACCTTAATGGCTGGTATTAACCAGACGATTATGCTGTCACTGTCTATGGTTGTCATTGCTTCCATGATCGGTGCGGAAGGCATCGGTGCTGTTGTGTACCGTGCTGTGACACAGCTGCAAATCGGTAAAGGTTTTGAAGCCGGCTTAGCTGTTGTCGTTCTGGCTATTGTGCTTGACCGTTTTACGCAAAACCTGTTTAAACCTACGCAAAAAGGCAAAAGCCGCGTATCCAGCAAGCAAAAAGTATGGATTACTTCTGCAGTTACAGCTGTCATTCTGATCGCTGGTGCATCCCAATATTTTGTTGGAACGGATCATTCCGCATCTGGCAAAGGTAACGCTGCTGCCAACCCGGTTGGCGAAGAAGTCGGTTACAAAATTATCGGTATTGATGCCGGGGCAGGCATTATGAAATCGACTGCCAAAGCAATTCAAGACTACAATTTGTCTGATTGGAAGCTGGTTGAAGGTTCCGGTGCAGCTATGACGGCCACACTAGACAAAGCCATTAAAGCGAAAAAACCGATCATTATTACAGGTTGGACTCCACACTGGATGTTCAACAAGTATGATCTCAAATATTTGGAAGACCCTAAGAAGTCTTATGGTGAAGCCGAGGGGATTCATACGATTGCCCGTAAAGGCTTGCAGCAGGATGCTCCTATCGCTTATGAGTTTCTAAAACGTTTCAAATGGACACCAGAAGATATGGGTGAAATGATGGTCGCCATTCAAGCCGGAACCAGTCCTGAGCAAGCTGCCAAGGATTGGGCGGAGAAACATGCCGACAAGGTTCAGGAATGGACTCAAGGACTGCAACCTGTCAATGGTGACACCTTCAAGCTAAGTTATGTGGCTTGGGATTCTGAAATTGCCAGCACGAATTTGCTAAGTTATATTTTGGAGAACAAACTGGGTTACAAAGTAACAGCACTTCAAGTTGAAGCAGGTCCTATGTGGACGGGTGTCGCTAGTGGTGATGTAGATGCTTCACCGGCTGCATGGCTGCCGTTAACACATGCGGATTACTGGGCTAAATACAAGGATAAGCTCGACGATCTTGGGGCTAATATGAGCGGTGTTAAAACCGGATTGGTCGTTCCAGCTTACATGGATGTTAAATCGATTACTGATTTGCAGGATAACGGAGCCGAAGCGGCTCCGGCTTCCGCCACAACTGGAGACTTTGGCAAAGAGGTCGGCTACCGCATTGTCGGTACCGACCCTGGCGCCGGACTAATGAAGCTGACCGCTAAAGCTATGAATGACTATGGCTTATCCGACTGGAAGCTGCTTGAAAGCTCTGGAGCTGCTATGACTGCTACACTGGATAAAGCTATCAAAGCCAAGCAGCCTATCGTCGTAACAGGTTGGACACCTCACTGGATGTTTAACAAATATGATTTGAAATACTTGAAAGATCCTAAAAAAGCGTACGGTGATAAGGAAGAAATTCATACAATCGCCCGCAAAGGTTTGAAGCAGGATGCTCCTGTGGCTTATGAATTTCTAAGCCGATTTAAGTGGACTGCTGAAGATATGGGTGAAGTGATGATCGCGATTCAGGACGGTACTGCCCCACAGCAGGCTGCCAAGAATTGGGCTGATAAACATCCTGACAAGGTTCAGGAATGGATCAAGGGTCTGCAGCCCGTCAACGGCGATCCTTTGAAGCTAAGCTACGCTGCTTGGGATTCTGAAATTGCCAGTACGAACGTATTGAAATATGTATTGGAACAAAAATTGGGCTATAAAGTAACAGCTCTGCAAGTGGAAATCGGCCCGATGTGGACTGGCGTAGCTGGCGGAAGTGTAGATGCTACCGCAGCCGCTTGGCTTCCATTGACGCATGCTGATTATTGGGCTCAATACAAGGATAAGGTGGATGACATCGGAACCAGCATGACTGGCGTTATGTCCGGGCTTGTCGTTCCATCCTATGTGCCGATTGATTCTATCGAGGATCTTCAGCCGCCGCAATAATATTTTTTCTGCTTTTAAACCATACGAACAAGCAAAAGGCAGATCAGGGTTTACTCCTGATCTGCCTTTTTGTGATATCCAATATTTAGAGTTGCTCTCAGCCTTTTAGCGTGAATCCTTCTTGAGCGGACACTTCGGCATGCTGCTCTGTCGTCTGGTGCTGTCTAAAGAATAACGGATAGATCGCGAAAGACACCAGCAGACTTACACAACCAATGACGCCTAGAGCAATCATATCTTTGAAAATGTATGTGATATCCAGTCCTTTGAGCGTGATGTTCCGTACAGCATCCAGGTAATACGTCAGTGGCAATATCTCAGCAAGCCCCCGCAAGAAGCCGGGCATTGCCTCTAATGGCCATGTATAGCCTGACAGCATAAAGGAAGGAACAGCAATCAGCATCAGAGTTTGGGTCGCATCTACTCTGGTTTTGGAAAAGAGACTGAACAGGAAGCCTAATCCGCACAAGGCAAAGTTAAAAACCAGCGACACTAAAATCAACGGCAGTACCTGTCCCCTGAACGGAATATCGAAGCATAAAGCGCTGATACTGAATACAGTCAGCACATTGAAAGCTCCCGCTGCATAATACGGTGCCAGTTTGGCAATAGCCAAACGCCAAGGGGTATTTCTCCATGCGCCAAATCTTCCCCAAGTCCCTGCTTCCTTATCACGCGTGCAAGACAACGCAATACCTAGCAGCAAACACTGCTGGAGAGCCGCAGAAATAACCCCCAACGGCATGAAAAGCTTATAATCATATACTGGGTTAAATAGCACTCTGGATCGGAACGGGATGGTAGTCAGCGTCGACGCGGCCTGATCGGCGTTCATTCCCTTTTGTTTCATGGAATTGACTGATACTCCGGCACTCACGCTACTAATAACCTGATTCGCAATCCGACTGGCACTATTGGAATACATCATATTACTGCCGTCAATCAGCGTGAGCACGGGTGGATTCTCCCCATGCTTAAGCCGAGTGGTAAAGTTGTCGGGAATGACGATTCCGACCTTAGCTTCTCCAGCCTCTACTTGACGGACTACATCATCCTGATTGTTTGCTTGCCGTGTAACGGAAAATGAATCGGTCGAATCAAACGCCTGAATGATCTGGCGACTGAGCTGCGAATTATCTCCGTCGTACACGGTGACAGGCATCTCGGTAATCCGCTGATGTGAATACAGGAAGCCGAATAGTATCGTATACACAATCGGCGTAATCAGCAGAATAGCCATAAAGCGGCGGTCCCGGAAGATGCTCAGCCATTCCTCGCGAAACACATCGCGGATACGAAGTCTTTCCTGTGAATCCTGCATATTACTGCGCCCCTTTGCCTGTAAACAGAACCGTGGAGCCTGTTGGAACCGATGCAGCAAGGTCTGGCAATGCTACTTTAACACCGAAGGAACGGACATCCTTGTCACCGGAGCTTTGGCTCGGTTTTTGAATGGCAAAGTCAGCAGCCGATTCTAACAGAATGACTTTACCCTTCAGCTCCTTACCGCCAGACAGCAATTTAATTTGGACTGTATCCCCTGCTTGAAGACCGTTCAGAGACGTTTCAGGTACATAGAATTTAGCCCAACGTTGTGTCGAAGTTTCAATGGTATAAACCGGGAACCCTGCACTAGCCATTTCACCTAAGCTAAGCGACTTGGATTTTACGATTCCATCCTCGGACGCACGCAGCGTAGTGTAGCTCAAATAGGTCTGAGCCTCTTGAAGTGCGGCTTCCGCTTGGGCTACCTGTGCATTGGCACCTGCAACCGCAGATTGAGCCTGCTCAACTGTGGATTGCGCCGCCTTCACCGCAGATTGCGCTTGTTCTACCGAAGCCTGAGCGGCTTTGACATCTTCCTGTTGCAGAGCAACTTTGCCCGCTCCTGCCTGTGCTTCCTTCACCGCAGCCAAGGCTTGACGGTATTGAGCTTCAGCCGCCGTAATTTCCTCCTTGCGGCTTCCCTCCCGTGCCATATCCAATTTTTGCGACTCCGCATTATACTTGGCCACTGCCTGTTGATGTTCCAATGTCGCTTGATCCAAAGATGCCTGGGTTGCTGCACCGGCTTCTTGAAGCTTTTTGGCACGCTCCAGATTTTTAACGGTCAGGTCCAGCGTTTCCTTGGCTACCTTTACAGATACTTGCAATTGCTCAAGCTCCTGTGGTCTTGCCCCGCTCTTGAGGGCATCCAGTTTTGCCAAGGCGGCGTTCGCAGCCGCTTTGGCCTGTTCAATCTGGCTGGAGGAAGCCTCTGCGGTCACACTGACCGATGTCGTGCCTTGGCTTTTCTTGGCCTGAGCAGCACTCACAGTAGCCTGTGCCTGGCCTACGCCTGCTTGAGCCTGCAACACTCCAGCTTTTGCTTTGGATACATTACTCTTGGCTGCCAGCAATGCCGCCTGTGCCTGCTTCACCTTATCTTCCAACTCGCGACTTTCCAGATGGGCTAACACCTGCCCTTTTTTAACCTGATCGCCTTCTTTGACGAGCATCTGGTCAATCCGTCCTGCCATTTTAAAGCTGGCATTGAGGGTATCCGACTCCACATAAGCCGTAGGAATGGAAGAAGACTGATCCGCAGACAAGCTGCTTCCACCCCGTGGAAGAGCAGTTAAGGCATATATCCCAACCGCGATTAAAATAATAAGTACGACATAAATCGTATACTTTTTAGCTTTCATGTTTTCATCACTCCATCTGTATATTAATGTTGCATGCCCAATGCATTACACACAAAAACTTCAATACTTTCACGAACCTCTTGCAGATTCATCGTTTCGCCCCAAACCATTGACCTCATCGGTGCAAAAATGTAAATCCCAAATAAGCAATTGGCTGTTGTTTTGGCATCCAGCTTACTTGAAATTTTCCCATGAAACTTGCCGGAATCGATCTCTGCCTCCATAAAATCAAAATAGTCAGCCAGCACCTGCCTAATATTAAAATGCTGCTCTTGCGAAACCCAGCCCTTACTGACCAATAGACGGCAAAAGTCCGGTTCTCTCACAATAAACTCAATATGTACTTGGATTAGCTTGCGAATCCTAAGCTCCACCTGATCTTTAGGAGTATGAGCCATTGCTTCATGGATATCCCGGACAAAACGCTCCATCCCCATCTTCAAAATGTAAATGTACAATTCTTGCTTGTTTTTAAAATTGTAATACAGGGTTCCTTTGGCTATGCCACAAACTTTGGCAATTTCCTCCATATTTGTTTCATTAAATCCTCGTTCAGAAAAAGCTTTGAGTGCGCCGTTAAAAATAATTTCCTTTGTCTGCTGTTTCATGCTTCCTCCTTTTTTGAACTGACCGTCCAGTACAAAAATTATGTATTTATTATAAGCCCATTTTTAGTTATCCAGCAATAGGAAAAATGAAAATATTTCATTTTAGACAATTCGTCTAAACGCTTATTCTAAAAGTGAAAATGCAAAAACGGATCGAATAAGTGAGGGGGTCACTCATTCGATCCGCTATGTCATAAAATCGGATGATAAGGAGGCGCATTCTACGGATTATCATCTGATTTTAAGGGAAGGCCGACTATTTTTTCACGGTTTGATTATATTGCGCAATTTTGCCTGTGATTTCTTGGGTAGCTTGATCCAATGCCTGTTTGGGCTGTTGCTGGCCACTCAGCACAGCCTCGATTGCACCTTCGACGATTTGACGCGCTTCTGGGAATACGCCCATCACTGCGCCCTGTGTAGCGGTGGATTGTGCCGATGCATGCAATTGATCAACCGCCGTCTGGAATTGCGGATATTTTACCATATTGTCTTTAAGTACCTTTTCGTCATAGGCCGCTTTCGTGATCGGGAAGTACCCGGTATTCACACTCCATTGTGCCTGTACAGCTGGGGAAGCGACGAATTTAATGAACTCCCATGCTGCCTTCTGCTGGGCTTCGGGCTTGTTGTTCATGATGTACAAGCTTGCGCCGCCTACAACCACGCCGCCTTCTTTAGCTTCATTGGCTCTTGGCAGGAATCCTGTGCCTACTTCAAATTTATCGCCAACCTGCTCCACAATATTACGCAGCGAAGCGGTGGAATCCAGCGTCATTGCAATTTGCCCTGCGGAAAAAGCCTTTGCCGTATCGTCCGAGTTACGTCCCAGATTGGATACAACCTTTTCATCGATCATTTTCTTCCACCACGTTAGGGTTTTTACACCTACATCCGAATTCAGCATGGATTCCGTTGCCGCTTGATCACGACCATTGCCATTATTCACATAATCTGCGTTCTGATTGGCAAACAGTTGTTCCATAAACCAGCCGTAGATGGCAATGGAAGCACCGGATTTACCATCCTTGCTCAAGGCTTTAGCAGCCTTTTCGAACTCATCATACGTTTTCGGAGGATTAGCTGGATCAATTCCTGCGGCTTTGAATGCATCCTTGTTGTAATATAAAATCGGGTTTGACGTATTGAACGGCATCGCGTTCAGTTTACCATCAATCGTATAGTATCGTGTAATATTCGGCTCTAGCTGTGACAGATCGAACTTGTCTGCATCAATAAATTGTTGTACGGGTGTGATCATTTTGGAGTCGATCATGAATTTACTACCGATTTCATATACCTGAATGATGTCCGGTCCGCTGCCGGAACCAAGCGACGCTTTCAGCTTGTTCAAGCTGTCATCATATTTGCCTTGATATACCGGCTCTACCTGAATGTCCTTATGACTGGCGTTAAAATCAGCGGCGATCTGCTTGATTGCTTTTTCACCGTTACCGGACATCGAATGCCACCAAGTCAGCTTCACTGGGGAAGCCGCTGCTGCTCCATCACTACCATTACTCGGCTTCTCTGCAGCAGTATTATTGCTACAACCTGCTGCAACCACCATGGCAGTCAGAATAAGCAGGGTCAATGCACTTTTCAGACAAAAAAATCTCATAATCTCTCTTCTCTCCCTTTGATTAAATGATTCTTGAATTGGCATTCTCTTGCGATATTCTTGTGTGTTGAAGCTCTGTATATGGGCTGCTTGCGCAGGTGTTGCTTTCTTTTGACATATGTGGTCAGCCTTTAAGTGCACCCGCTGCCATTCCACGAACCAACTGTTTTAGTCCAAAGATCAGCAGGAGCAGAGACGGTAAAATGACAAGAGCCGTACCCGCAAATACCAGATTCCATGAAGTCGATTCCTGAAATTCGAGCATGGATATTCCAATCTGTACTGTACGCATATTCTCGCTATTGGTGATCAGTAAAGGCCAGAGATACGAATTGTACATATTCAGGAACGAATACACAGCCAGTGTTCCGAGCGCAGGGCGCGATAACGGAAGCACATGGAACAGAAAGTAACGGATATGTCCGCACCCATCCATACGAGCCGCCTCGAACAGTTCCTTGGGAAGCTGGAGAAAAAATTGCCTTAACAGGAATGTCCCGAATGCCGTCGCCAGAAAAGGAACCGTCAACCCTTGATATGTATCAAGCCAATTCCAGCTCCGTACCGTCAGGTAGTTTGGAATAATGGTCACTTCCCAAGGGATCATCATTGTCGCAACAAACATGCTGAAAATGAAGTTTTTTCCCTTGAATTCCATTTTGGCAAAGGCATAGGCCGCCAAGCTCGCTGTAATCAGTTGCCCAATCATTGTAAGACCCGAAATGAGAAATGTATTTCCAATAAAGGCTGCAATCGGAACGATTTCAAACACTTCAGTAAAATTGGCCATATGAAAAGAATGCGGGAAAAAGCTTGGTGGGTAAGCGCTCGCTTCCTCGGGAGACATGACTGCCATAAAAAACGTATATATAACCGGATACAAAATGAGAGCAGCTGCAATCGTAAGCAGCACATATAGCAATGTAGAATTCAGGTGTCGTTTCATTGGTAATGCACCTTTCTTTCCACCCATTTGAACTGAATCATCGTGAGCAGCAGAATGACAGCAAACAAGACAATGGCCTGCGCGCTCCCCGTTCCGAACCGGAAATTAACGAAAGCTTCCTGATAGATGGAATACACAAATACATTCGTACTGTTCACCGGACCGCCTTTGGTCAAAATGTTAATTTGAGCAAAAGACTGGAAGGCTCCAATGATGGAAACTACGGTCACAAAAAAGATCGTCGGTGATAACAGTGGCATGGAGATACGCCAGAACGTGACGAGCGGTCCAGCCCCGTCCATTTTGGCACTCTCATACATGTCATCTGGAATCCCTTGAAGTCCGCTCGATAAGATAATGTAATTGAAGCCAAGATTCATCCAGATGGTCATTATGGCTACTGAGAACAGCGCCCAATCCGGGCTGGTCAGCCACGGAACCGGATTGATATGTAGGAGGGAAAGCACATAGTTGAGCATCCCCAGTGTCGGATGAAAAAGAAATTTCCAAATGACCGCAGATGAACCGACCGACAACACCATCGGCAGCGAAAAGGCAAACTGGAAGATACGCATTCCCCGCAATTTACTGTGTGTAAGTGCAGCCAGTACCAGCGCCAATAAAATACCTACTGGTACGGTTAACAGTGCAAACAGGAGTGTCACCTTAATCCCTTGCAGAAACAGTCCCGAGCTGAAAAGTGTAGTGAAATTATCTAATCCTACATATGCTGCAACGTTTCCTGCGGGATCTGTAGAATGCAAGCTGAGATAAACGGACTTGATCATCGGATAAAACATAAATACAGCAAACAAAATAAGCGATGGAGCCAAAAAGGTATACGCCAGCGCGTTTTCGCGCAGTCTTTGAATTTTTAGCGAACCCGTGCGTATGCGGGCTTTAGACGAAGTCTGTTGCTGACTCCTCGTCCCCAGTCCCATAGATTTGTTAAGCTCACCCAAAACGGAGCGCCCCTTTCTTTTCAAACCAACCTCAGTAAGTGTATCGTTTCGATGTAAAGGGAACGTCAAGTGGGCTGGAGTAAAATGTTAATGTTTTTCCTTTTTGTAAAAGCAACTCTCTATAGGTATGAGCACAAGGACATAGACTTCTGCATATGATGCATCATTACATGGTATGGAGGTTAGAGGCGAATGCCGTACAACACCGTCAGTCCGCAAACTTTATATCAAGCTAGACCGGAATTACAGACCGAACTCAAAAAGATCCGCGATCATTTGCATTATCAATTAAGCCCCTACATGAATCATACGGTTAGGGTACAAACGATGGATCATCAAGTATATGAAGGAACGATTGTGCACATCGATGCGGATCATTTGTATCTGAGAGTTCCTCAGCAATATCACTCACCCTTCCCAGGCACCACGACTCCGAATCGCTCCTATGCCTACAACAATGTCATTTTGCCGCTTGTGTTATATAATTTATTGGTTATAACCCTGTTGAGCTAGCGCTCGTTCCATCTCTCTCTAACTAAAAGACAAAAAAACCTCCAAATTCGATAAGTAGCCACCCTTGGCATATTACGAAGTTGGAGGTTTTAGTTATTTGTTTTCCATAATCATTAGTTCTCACAAGAGATACCTGCTTCTTGCTCTAGTACAGCTACAAATCCCTCTATACCCTCTCCACTCGGCAGATGGGTGAACACCTCGTTCACACCCTGATTGATTAGCGTGATGTTTCCCCTAGTACCCGACAAATCCTCATCCAGCTTAGCCAGTGAAATATGGTGATAATTAATGAACTTGACCCAAGGAGTACCCATAGTACAGGAATAAAAAATGATTCGTTCGGACGTCACAGCCAGCATTCCATGAAGCGATATCCTTTGGGAGCTCTGCTGCAAATCATACGTACACCCCATATATGATCGAATGTGTTCGCCCGCTTCTAACGTCAGACTAATAGCTCGCAGCTCTTTTTCTTTTGTTTGCATCCCGTCTCATCTCCTGTTGGAAGTTCAGGAACGAGTCGCAACTCCTTGACCTCAGATCAGCTTTTGCGGCTTGTCCCGTCGACCTCTTCATTTTTCGTCAGATTAAGACTCTCACGAACTGGACAATGACCTACCTCAACTGCACATTGAAACCAAGGATGGATATGTACAACTTAACATGGGTACAGGATGTTATCAACAAGCAAGCTATCACTCTTTTTAAGCATAACTCTGTAATCTGCGTCTTATTGAAGAAACAATTAGATCCAATTTTAAGTGATTGGAATTGATGAATTTCAGAACCGAAGAATGATATACGCTTCTTCTTGGCAAGCTAATGTGAGAATACGTTAGAACGGAGAAGAAGCCTGATGAAATATGACCGATTACTATCTGCAAGTATCGCTGTTTCCTTGTTTTGTGCCAGCTTGTGCCCCACAACCTATACAAATACTGCACAAGCCGCATCTTACACCTCCCCTACTCCTACAAAGGGAAGAGCCTATTATGAAGAACGCGGCGACATTGTATGGGAAGTTCCTACCCATCGCAAGTTGATTGCCCTCACATTCGACGACGGACCGGATGGAAGCAATACGCCTGCCATTTTGGATTTGCTTAAAGAATACGATGCTAAAGCGACCTTTTTTGTCGTCGGCAGTCGTGTAGAAAAGCTGCCTCACCTTGTCAAGCGGGAACGAGAAGAAGGGCATGAAGTTGGCAACCATACCTTCCTTCACTCATCCTTTCAGTATATTTCTCGCAACAAAGCTCTGTCCGAATTGGATCAAGCTCAGGCGAGCATCGTACAGGCAACTGGTGCGGGGACCCATCTTTTTAGGCCACCCGGCGGCTCCTATACCGATTCGCTGGTCAAGCTCTCCAAGGAGAAAGGTCTCAAAATTATTTTATGGTCCTGGCATCAGGATACCTTAGATTGGCGAAAACCCGGTGTACATCGTATCGCTAATAAGGTCCTTCGCAATGTCCGTAACGGCGACATCGTCCTTATGCACGATTATGTATATAAAAGTACACAAACCGTCGAAGCCCTGAAAATCATTTTGCCCGAACTAAAAAAAAAGGGGGTTTACCTTCGTCACTGTGTCTGAGCTGCTTGCCAATCGTAAGACGCCCGAAGGACTGATTGAAGTGAATAAATAGTAGATAGAAACAAAAAGACTCCGCCAGTTACTCGCCGACGGAGTCTAATTACTATATGTGACACCCAAAGGACTAATTAAGTTCAATAGTTGAAGAGATAGGTATTTGTAATATAGTCCTTTTATATGAAATTCTTGGTTACACAATACGTTCTTTTTACGGCAACTATACTTACGAATTACAATTACAACTATTTAAAGGAGGCAATTACAATGAAAAAAGCAATATTGACTGTAGCGTCCCTTGCTGTATTTCTGTCAGCAGGATCGATGGTTTCTGCGGCTGCACCCGCAACAGAAAAACACGAGCAAAAAATGCATCAACATAAGGTTCATGCAAAACATGAACACAAGATGCATGCCAAGAGCAAGCATGAGAAAATACACAAGCTACATGCGCGTGAAGCTGCTCCTGCCAAAATCATAGGAGAAAAAAGTATTCATGCGAAAAGTTTGAAAGCAAAGGCAACAAAATTACCAAAAACCGGATTCGGTGGCGCGAGCGAGCAAATGAATTAGGGAGGGTTAAAAGGAGAGGGTTAGCTTTATTTAACCCTCTCTCTTTCTTCATATGAACAATACATGGATCATTCGTATAGGAGTATTCTTAATTTTGCTGGGAAGTACGAGCTGTTCATCCTCTGTTGAACATCATCATAACTCTACCTACGCCCCGGCCAAATCTGAAATTCAACAAGTTAAAATAGCGAAGCCCTTACAGGTTAAAAATAAACCTTTTCAAGGAATCGTTCCATATATGCTCGATATTCCTGAGGTTCGTATTCATTCAATTATAGAACCGGTTACATTCTTAGAAAATGGTCAGATGGGCGTTCCAAGCAACACAAATCGAGTAGGTTATTTATCTACCGGTATATTGCCAGGGGCAGCAGGTAATGCAATTATGGATGGACATGTAGATACATACACGGGCCCAGCTGTTTTTTATCCTCTTAAAAAACTAAAAAAGGGGGATTTCGTGTATGTGACTGGCGGTGGCGGCTGTAAGATTCAGTTTGCTGTCGAGTCTGTAAAATTTTACTTAACTTCCGAAGCACCGATTCAGAAAATTTTTGGTCCTACAGAAGAGCATCGTTTGAACTTGATTACATGTGCAGGTCGCTATAGCCGAAGCAGAAAAGAACACGAGGGAAGGCTAGTAGTTTACACCAAATTAGCACACATGAATTCAGCCTGTGAGAAACTTACTCAGGATAAGGGCAATTCCAAAAACAATTAAAACATTTTCAAGGAGAATGAATAATGTGCTTAAGACCGCTAAATTGCAATTGCTGTGCATGATCTTAATAATGATCCCCGCTTACAGCTTCTCTTCATTTCGTGTACAAGCAGAGCCAGCAAAACAAGATGACGTTATTCCTTTTCTTCAAGAGCTGTTTAATGATCGCACCCGGTTGTTGATGGATCAGGATAAAAAGCATATTGAGGACTATTATTTAGTAAAGCACAATCGAAGCAACTACGCATACCTTCATGAAATGAACAGAGCAGAATATATTCAGGAATGGGCCAAGCATCGAAAAATGAAATTCGTGAATGCAGAAAGCTCCATTCGGATATCCCGTATAGAAGTGTTAGACGATACGGCAAAGGTGTCACTTGTTCAGTCCTTAAAATTGAGTTATGAGTATATCGACAGCTACTCCGGTCAGCATGATTTTGGAATTGGAACACGTCATGGCATTACACTTAGAAAAAAAGATAGCCGTTGGTATTTGGAACGTGAATGGTATTCAGATCCATTGGAAGAAAATCCAAAAAAAATTGAACCGCTTGATTCAAGTTTTATTCCTCATAAAGACTCGGTTCCATCAGAGAAGGTTATCCATAATTACAATAGAGCCCGAGCCATTGACTATGCTAACAAGTATGCTGGAATAACATGGGGAGCAGGAAATCGTCAGCGATATAACCCAAAATACCTGGATTATAACTCCAAAGGGGGCGACTGTACCAACTTCTCCTCCCAAGTTATCGGAGACAAGGAGGAAGGTGGAGGACTGCCTATGAAATCTGGGTGGCATTACTCGTATGGTAACGGCGGAAGCCAAGCCTGGGTTCAAACGGACGCTTTTAAAAATTTTCTGATACGCTCCGGCTATGGGAGGATTATAGGACAAGGGAGCTTCTCAGAGGTTGTCCGCGCGGTCAATGGTCAGCAGCATCAATACAGACCACAGTTGCTACCAGGTGATTTGATTGCTTACGTATTAAAAGGAGATGTAGACCACTTCTCCGTTGTTGTCGGATTCGATGGGGGTGGTTATCCTTTAGTTAACTCTCATACGGCAGACCGTTTCAGGGTTCCCTTCGACTTGGGATGGGATAGAAGCACCAAGTATTTATTGATTCATATACAAGATTAAGCATCTTGAATCGCAACACTTGCTCATATCCCAAAGAATACTGTCATAGAAATAGAATGGACAGCTTCTAATGGGGTGAAAAACGATTTGAAATTACCTCTTTTATTAAAACAAACTATGGTGAGAGCTAATGCGATGATCGTCGTGAAAGCCATAGGTCTAATCGGAAAAGTATTTATGATACGGCTAGTTGGAGCTGAAGGAATGGGCCTCTACCAGTTAGTCTATTCCTTCTACAGCTTAGTATTGATGATTATTTCCGGGGGATTGCCAACAGCGTTGGCTATGTTTACAGCTAAACATACGGCAAAAGGCTGGCGGTTGTTCAAAATTTTTTCAATACCCATAATTCTAACGGGATTGGCATGCAGTTTATTGACCTATTGGTTTTCAACGCCCCTTGCTAAATTACTCGGCTATCCGCAGATCAATTTTGTGATTCGATGCCTAGCCCCAGCTATACTGACCGTTCCCTTGTTAAGTCTGCTGCGTGGATATTTGCAAGGTCTTGAAAAGTACACTGCGATCGCCATTTCGGAAATCATAGAGCAAACTGCCCGGATCGGTACTTTGATGTTGCTAGTGCCATTATTTATCCAATCCGGCATCGAGTTTGCTGTTGGTGGAGCGGTACTTGGAACTTTTACAGGCGCGTTGTTATCCTTTGCTGTGCTTATTGCTTTTTTTATGTATAACCGCCCTTCTGTAGCTTTATCCCCTCCATCAATTCGAACAGATTTACCTTTAGTAGTACAAGCTTCCTTTGCTATTGCGCTTACACGTTTGCTCATACCTGCGTCTGATTTTATGGATGCGATCATTATTCCCCAACGGTTACAAGTTGCCGGGGTTTCTTCTAAAGAGGCAGCGGAGATGTTCGGTATTGTTACTGGCATCGCCCTTGTCGTCGCTTATATGCCTACTGTGATTACAGGCGCGTTAACCCATACGCTCACTATGAAAATAACAGCAGACTGGCAAAATAAGAAGTACAACTCATTCTATAAAAAAGGCTATGCCGCTATTGAGGTAGCGTGGGTCTGGGGATTAGCCTCAGGTTTTTTCATTTTTAAATATGCCCCAGATATCTCCCTACTTGTTTTTGATATACAAAATGCCGAAATTCCTATTAAATCGTTGGCTATGCTACCATTACTCGTTGGATGGCGGGAAATCACAACTAGCGTCTTATGGGCACAAAATCGGAAGAAAACTCCCTTTATCGGCCTTTGCACAGGTGTACTTGCCAATTTCATCATTCTTTACTCCTTGGTTGCCATTCCCGATTTCGGGTATACCGGCATGTCCCTGGGAATCATAACGCTGGAGTTGACCGCAACAGGTTGGAATTTCAAAGTCCTTCAACTCTTTCAACGTGCCAAATCCCGTATAGCCATTATGCTGCTAGTAGATATTTTAGTTTTTGAAGCCATTCTTATAGTGGGCATGTTGTGTTCCAAGACGTTATCCTCATTGGAATGGCCAGAGACGGCTCATATAATTGTGGAGGTAATCCATTACTGCTTCTGGTGTGCTTTGTATTTAAAGGTTCGATTAAAAAGCGTTTTCAAAGAGTAGGAAAGGCTTCTCATAAGTTTATCAAACTTATGGGAAGCCCTTTTCTATTTGAATGTTAGCATTTAGCTATGTGTATCATTCTTTTGCCGAGCTGCTCAAGTACAGTCTGTCATACTGATTCCTTGAGTTTTCGTCTGGGAAATGTATGTGCGTTAAGCGAAGTTGTATTTACTATTACTGCTACGTCCAAGCTCAACGCTTTGGTTCATGCTATCTTTCAGTCCAATG
The DNA here is from genome assembly GCF_053570945.1 of Paenibacillus sp. CMM36. NCBI lineage: Bacteria > Bacillati > Bacillota > Bacilli > Caryophanales > Paenibacillaceae > Paenibacillus > Paenibacillus sp. CMM36. Next base: position 225,262 of record NZ_JBSEDY010000001.1, on the reverse strand, counting down.
TTTTGGAGGCAAGCCATTGCATCATCGTTGTTTTCTTTCCGTTAATCACCTTCAATACTTCGTTGTTATATACGTAAATCCAAGACCAATGGCCGTTGTATTCATACGGTGTTTGGTCGCTCTTCTTGTACAAACCAGAGGTATCCACTACGTTATCAAATAACGACATATGAACATCCTTTGCTCCAGCATTCACTAAACGGTTGTAAGTCGGAACCGTATAATCGTTGGGCGGAACCACGGTGTCGGTTTTGGCAGCCACAAACCAGATCGGCAGGTCCTTCATTTCGTTAATCTGTTCATCGGTTATAAAACTATCCTTCAAGGCTTCACATGCAACCACAGCTGCTGCAAAATAATCTTTATAGTCACGGATCATCAGCATAGTCATGTAACCACCGTTGGAGTCTCCACCAATGTAGATTCGATCTGTATCAATGTCTTTGTTTTGGGCCACGTAATCCTTAATTAAGGACATCAATGCTTGCTCATACTTGGAGGTTCCGTCCCCAAAGCTTGTAAAGCCATCCATCCAGTAGGTTGGGGTCTGAGGTGCCAGCACATAAGCCCCGCCAAAATAGGATTGGATATCCTTAGAGGCAAAATTTGCTGCTTTATTTCCGGCAATCGGAATCGTTGGATCGGTACCTCCCTCACCCATACCATGCAGCCAGATCACCAAAGGGTTTTTCACTTTGTCTTTTGCCGGTGCATAGTCTGCGTAGGTTAAAGTAACTCCATCAAAAGTAGATTTACCGGTCGCAAATTGATCAACCAACTTCCGTATCTGTCCTGCGGAAGTATCAATCTTCAAATCGGAAATCGTTCCGGATTTGGTTTTAATAGCTTTTTGCTGCGTGATCGTGTATTTGTTATCATTCCATGCATTAAACCCGGAGCCTGCCGCATCATAATGAATAGCGGAGCTTAGTGTTAATGTCGGACCGATTTCCATTTCCAATACAACATAGCTTCCGGTTTTATTTACAGGATTGCCACTTTTGTCCGATACATAGGCCTTGGTGACTTTCCGGTTGCCATTTTCAATAAAGGGATTTAACAACCGATTGTCGCTTCTTCCCACATGCACCTTAAATGTATCCTTAGTTATCGCATCTTTAGGGACTGGCTTACCCAGGTTAACAATGATCTTCGTAATGGCTGCTCCCCAATCCTTAACTTCCGCAACCGTCCGGTATGAGGTGGGCTGTATCTTTACATCCTTGGCCCATGCACCGGAGCTGAAAACAAGAGTCGTACCGATAGCTAAAGTGAGTAACATAGTTGTCATAGCAGCCTTTTGAAACCGTTTAAACATGATGTCTTACCTCCCAGATCCATTAATAGAACGCTTACATTATTTATTTTAATAATCTTTTTCATTTGCATCCTGTCTTTTATTAGCCTAATTCAGGTCAATTACTGACTCCTTGCTCCAGAATACCTCTTGTTCTCTTTTCGATATTGATGCGGTGTTGCCTGGAAAACCTTCTTAAATACCCTGGCAAAAGACTTCTCGTTCGGAAAACCGTGCTCCAACGCAATTTGTATGATGGAATGATCCGTATTCATAAGAACACGATAAGATCTCTCCAGACGGATGGCATTGATATATTGAAATAGAGTCATCCCTACATGCTTCACAAAAAAACGGGACAAATATTCGGGAGATAGTCCAAAAACCTGGGCTATGGAATCCAGGGATAAGCTTTGATCGTAATTCTCTTTGATATAATTGGTTATCAGCGTCAGCCGCTCCAAATATTTATCAGAGTTAAAGCCGGGGATAGATTCATTGTCCATTTTAAAATGCATTAATAACAGATACACCAGTTTATAAGATAGCGATGTTAAATGGATATGTGCTAAAGAGTCATTATGCTGATTGAGATAAGCCACAAATAAGGTGTTTAGCAAATCACGCAGCTCCGCAAAATGCTGTAATCTCTGCTCGTTAGTTTCGAAAATGGATATACAGTCAAATGAAATGGGGTTACTGCCGTTGACATTTGCTCTAATAAATTCAGAAGGAATCAGAACGGTTATGGCCTCTCTTCCTTTTCCCTTAGCCACAGAAAAGGAATGAATAGCATTCGAATTAATGAGCACAATATCTCCTTCTTTGGAGCTATAGCTCGCACCATCAATATAGATATGGTCAATTCTTCCTGAAAGTACATAGGATATTTCGATGCTATCGTGCCAATGCCCAGGTATGTATGCTGGTTCATTGGAGGAATGAACTATAATTTTTAACGGAAAATGATTGTCTACCTGGACCAGCTCATATTTGTATTCCAAGTTTATCGCTCCTCTCAGATGTGACCCCATAAATAGAAGAAAATGGCTTCAGCAGAGTGCCGAAACCACTTGTATTTAACCTCCCTCTCTCTATAAACAAAAAAACCTAAGTATAACAAAATACATAAGATCCTTGGATCTTAACATTTTGTTCCTTAGGTTTTGCCTGCGTAACAGTAACAATCCTAGTGCTATTCATTTAATTAAGCTAAGTATATAGTGGGTTGAAATACATGTCAACGCTTTCATTTTAGAGCGTAATGAAGTGAAAAAACTGGATTTGATTCTCGCCGATAAACGTTTCTGAACTTAACTCTTATTTTATAACATGGTTTGTTCCCTGTTCAGAAAATTTCATTTGCCTATATTAATTCATGTTATTCTTTCTAGCGTCCAATATTCTAATACCCTCTGAGATTCTGTGCTGGAATAGGATTTTATCTGAAATTGTTTTTCTGAATTGTTCATTAAATCACCTCTAAGGATTATTTTTGTGCAAGCATATTATGTTCTAAATTGATTTTGTTATGTAACAAAAATGGATGTTTTCCATAAACACATACTTCATAGGTTCTTCTTCAGCTCATAGTATCGACCAGATCCATTCTCTGATCTTATTGTAAAAAATGATACCGGGTATCCTAAACATGAAAAAATGCAAAGGTCCAAATTTAAAGGAGGCAGCTTTTGTAAGGAAGGACAACCAAAAAGAGCCCCAGAAAATCCCAGGGCAGGTTCTACTACTTTGAAGTTTTTGGAAGTGTGATAAATTAACCTTAATACATATGGTTCCATTTTGACTATTCTGCTTTATCTCCAGTCAACCAGCTAAGACCATCGATTAGGCCATGTTTTTTGAATTTTTGATAATTCGCTTTTGCTTCCTCCTTTCCGCCTCTTACGATCTTCAGTTTGTTACTGGATCTTGTTTGTTGGATGTGTCATTAAAAACGTTTCTGGATTTTTGAGAAGTTATTTGTTGTACCAACATCTTGGGTCGCAGTAGCGGATATATTGGCAGAATCAGTTACACTTGCAAAGATCGCACTCGGCACGACAACAGCACAACAGCTCCCAACAACTAATAGATAAGGCTGATACAAAGAATAATTTCTTTTTCATATATTATTCCTCTTTGTATTACTAGGTGGTAATGACAGCCATCATTGAAATTGTTAAATCCAAGTGTCTTGTTTGTTTTTTGAGGATCTTAGATGAACAAGAACCAAGTTGGCTGTATTTTTAATTCCATGGAAAATAGTATCCTCGTTGATTATCTCAGATCTAACCTTACTATAGTGATCAGCAATTTCTTTTAGAGTCCATCCTTTAATTTGATAATCTACGAGCCATTTAAAATGTTCTAAATTTCTCTTCTCTTTATCTTTTACATATCCTCGTTCTTGAAGGAATTGCTCTGTTCGTTCACGATATAGATTTTTATATTGTTCATAATATGTGTCTATGAGTCTCTCGAACTCTTTCCAGGTTTCTTTCCGCGGATCCCAACCCTTCCCGCCCTCCCATGGTTGTGTAAGTGAGTTAGTTTTAGACGAATCCATGATTTTAGCTTCAATAATATTGCTCTTACTTTCGTCAAACATTCTAAGCATTTCAAAAGCATGGATATTTGGTTTATCGTTTCCAGACAAACAGAATATATCTTCTGGGGAAAACACGAAAGGGAAATATCTCGAAAAAAATGAATGATATATTTTTTCTTGTTTACCGACACTTCTACTTAATTCAATATCGTCGTGTTCGTCCTCAAAGTAGAGATACTCTGATAATGATAACTGTTCCTCATACGGCCAAGAGCATTTGTAAATTGACATTGCGCGAAGAGCCTCCGGACCGACTTCAAGATCTTCAGCGTGCTTTTTTATATTCAGCTGTCTTTCTTTTCTTGATTCCTCTTTCCGGTCATCATAATAGTTAGCAATCCCCCATAGAGCCAAATTTAGGTACAAGTCTCCATCTCCTGTTAAGTGGTACTTAGTAGCCCAGCCGTATAGACTCTCTTTTAATTTCATATATTCAGGAAAGTAATCTGTGCGGGCTGCTTTTATTAGTTTCCAATTTGACGGCTCTTCATTGGGAGTCAGTTCCTTTTGACTTGCATACCATTGAAAAGCTTGTGTATAGCTTTCATAAACGCCATGTTCTAATTGTTCCAGTACATCTGGTGCCATTTGTTCTATTAACTTTACAAACAATGATATGGCATCGTGTTTTCCTGAGTCTATTAACACTGGTGAACCATTATATTTGATCCGATTAGGATGATAGTACAAACCCCTCATATGTTTCGGTCTCCCTTCAAAGTAAAAGATTTATTTCTATTCTAGAGTATATAAGTCAATGGGAACATGAATTGCAGCAAATCGATTCTAATTCAACTAAGAAAACAATCAACAAACCTTATGTACTACTACCCACGGTTATTTGTGAGGATCACCTATAAGGATCTTTTACAACAAAGAGTTTCTCCCTACAGCAAACGAAACAAAAAGATCAGTGCTGATCTTTCTCGTTACAACCTACATTTTCTATTAGACTCTTATTAGTAAAATTTCTTCAGTATGTTACTAAGGCAATAATTCAGATTCTGTTATAAATAATAGCACTTGAGCCAATTCGCTAAGGATCATTCCCCCTTTCATTCAACAGTTGAATCATTCCTCAATTTCGCGTGGGATCACTTCAATAATATTCAAAATCATTTTCTTTATAAGGTAATAATTCTACAATAGGCAGCATCGTTATTGAATTAAGCACTTGTCTTCTTAGAGGACAACATTTTTCTTTCGTTTGTACTAGCATCTCTACCAAATTCATTCCGGCTGATTAGCCTGACACTATTGGATTTAGCCAACTCATAGGCCTGTGATGTAAAGTTGCTATTGGTGACAACCCATGCACCATTTGCTCTATAATGTGCGCGGGCGCTCCGCACTTCCTGAACAATATGGAATTTAGTACTCAACCTATAGACGATCATACCGTTCAATTTATAGAAAAATACGCCATGTCCTTGGCGTATAGTTTCGTTAAAATATTAGTGGTACCCCTTGACAAACATTAGCTGGTTTTCTTGTCTTGCACTTGTTTCCAGGCGTTAAGTGTACTCAACTTCTCGCTTTCCTTCTTCTGTAAAAATGATCTGAGTTTTTTTTCCATCAGGATCATCTTATACATCAATTTTAACACGGTTATGCACGGTTTATGGATTCAGGATAATGACTCGGGCAGTATTTGCCTGAGCTTGATATTTTCTTTCATTATTTTTTCTCTTTCAAAGAAAGCATGGCTCCTTCCTGTCTACTCATATGGTCTTTCGGTCTAAATGTTCCGTCCGAATACCCTTGGACCATATAATCTTCGTAAGACCCATAATCTCCCCTTTGGCCCACTGAGCAATCTTGTCCTGGTCCAAGTATACCACTGATTCCCTCTCTCATTTTCGGTAGCCTGAATCACTCTTGCATATGTATATCCAGAGATAACTCTTACTAGACCGACCGTTGCTAAGTGCTCAGCTTGTGTACCCAACAGAACTTTTTTTCATTAGCATTCTTTTTAAGCTCGACTGAATGGAAAGGGTTAGAATAGCCTGTATCTGAATAATCATGATCAACCTCGCATGCTTTCACGTTTTGGAGACGATAAGAATTATCATAAAGAGTCTGGCAAAATGCTGGCGACCCTATTGCATACGCTTCAAGGCACATCCTACATTTACCAAGGCGAAGAAATCGGAATGACAAATGTGCGCTTTGAAACAATCCAAGAATACAAGGGTATTGAAATCCTCAATATGTATAAAGAATACATGGCTGCAGGCCAAGATGAAGCCTCCATTATGAATTCTATCTACATCAAAGGACGCGACAATAGCCGCACTCCTATGCAATGGAATGACTCACCGCAGGCCGGATTTACAACTGGTAAGCCCTGGATCGGTGTTAATCCTAACTACAAACAAATTAATGTAGAATCTTCGCTGTCTGATCCAGATTCTATTTTTCATTATTATCGTCGGCTAATTGAACTGCGCAAGCAGCATGACATTATTGTTTATGGTGACTACTCAATTGTTGCAGAAAATCATGAGAAAGTTTTTGCTTATCAGCGAGCATTGGGTAACGAACGACTGGTGGTAATTCTCAACTTTTTTGGTGAACCTACGAGTATTTCTTTTCCAAAAGAAAGCTCTATTCCTCAATCTGGAAAACTACTGATTTCCAACTACAAGTCGGAAACTGCACTTGTTGATACTCAAAATATTACATTGAGAACATATGAAGCTAAGGTTTATTTATACACAGTGTAATCAAATTTTTCAAAGGTCTTCCACACCATACTGTTCAGTGAGCCGAAGGCCAGTCTGGGGACAAAGCTTGCCGTTCGATTTCAGAGGGCCTGCGTCAAGATGCCAGCAACAAGCTTCGAGTAACGATCGTTTCACCCGGATTCACAAACACACCTGGATCCACACAATTGGATTCCCTGGACGCCATAAAGGACTCAGAGATGAAAGCCAAACTCGAAGCTTATCAGAACATTGGGTTATCCCCCTACTCTATCGCTAAAGCTATTGCGTTCGCAATTGAGCAACCAAATGGCGTGGGTAAGTGAAATAGTGGTCCGCCCCACAGCGCAAATGTCCAGGGACATCCTCATTAATGATCAATAAGGATCAGGTGCCACCTCATTACGAAGTTTCTTGATCTCCGCAAAAACTCAAAAATGCACCTCCAATTGTTAGTAGTGGTTAACAATTGGAGGTGCATTTCATATCCTTTAGCTTCTTTTATATTACATGAATGATTAATATCAATCCTTAGGCAATTCATTAAAGAAAGCGACATCTTCTATCGGTAATCTTACCGTCCGGTGTCCGGGCTTCACCGCCTTACCGATGGCGATAAGCATAACTGGAGCGTATCTCGCCGGAATATCAAACTCTTCTACAAATTTTACTTGGTCAAAGCCGCCCATCGGGACCGTATCATAGCCTTTTGCACGGGCGACAAGCATTAGCTGCATGGATACCAGTCCACTATCAATAAATACTTTTCGGAGTACATTTTCTGGAGGCATACTCGCGAACAGTCTTTGGTATCGCTCCACGAATGATTTAGCTGTCTCTTCAGGCATGTACCCCGCATCGACCGCCATCCCGTAAACTTTCTCGGCCAATTTATAGCCTTCCAAATCTCCGAGTATCGCAATGACAGCTGAAGCCTCAATCACTTGCTGCTGGCTGTTGGCGATCGGAAGCAGTTTTTGTTTTAGCTCCTGCGAGTCGATGACGAGAAACCTCCACGGCTGGAGATTGGCGCCAGAAGGAGCCAGTGTAGCTAGCTGCAATATATCCTTCATTTCGTCCCGTGAGATCTTTACTTCGGAATCATAGTACCTTACAGATCTCCGATCTTGAATAACATCGAAAAACTGCGCCTCCACCTTCTGTGACGATTGTTCAACGGACATGCTTCTCTCCTCCCCATAATTACCTTGCCCCAAGTTGGCACAAGATGTTCTAAATAATTAGTAGTAGCACCTTCAAAACAAATTCAACCATTGCAGTTAAATAAGCTTTAGTGTTACTATAAATTATTAAGTGTCTACTTTAAAGTAGACACATTATTTTTATATAGCTCAATAAATTAGACTAACTATACTATAGTAAGGAATGATTTTGTGGATATAAGCAAAGAGGACGAACAATGTCTGATCTCCATTCGCGAGGCGTTGGAGGTTGTTCGCGGAAAATGGGCTATTTTGGTACTCACCTTACTTAGTCTGGGTCCGCAGCGATTTAATCAGATGCGAAGATATTTAGACAATGTCAGCATCAAGTCTTTAACGGATGTCCTGCGTCATTTTGAGCGGCATGAAGTCATCAACCGCCAGGTGTTCCCTACCTCACCTGTTACTGTTGAGTATTCGCTAACAGATAAAGGAAGGGCGTACATACCTGTACTTCGGGAAATGCGCATATGGGGTGAAACCTGGGGAGGAACATCGGAAGCGCGTTGATGATGGCGAAACCCCGCTTGGGTAAAGTAATAGTTTAGACTGGATCTTAAAAATGAAACGGCAACAGCTAGGGACCAGAAAATAAAGTCCTAGACTGTCACCGTTTCATTCAACTAATGTTCACTGTTTAGCACAATCGTTATTTCTACTATACGTTTTCGCGAGACAGGCTACAATCGAATGGGATTCAATAATATACAGGCCGCAAAGAAGGTACTGTTCCCAGGAAATCTGGAGTGCAGTACCCTCTTTGTTAACGGACTTATTCAATTAGCTTCATCAATCGTCTAATTTTATTGTGTCCGTCTTGACTGAAGCGATGTTCTGTGGTGTCAGTCCAGGACCGGTGCGACGGGTGCCAAACCATATAATGATGGTGACTAACACAAGCACCGCACAAGGCATCAGCATGATCTTTGCCCCCATTCCTGCCGAACGGTCGACGGCGGTCAAATCAGCTAGAACAATTAATACAAAAACTACCTAATTCAACTCAAATTGAATATGCAAAATTACTTGGCGTAGCACAAAGCTGCATTTCACAACTCATGAAAACCCTAACCGAAGAAAAAGCCATACAAAAGTGATTTTTTTCGTAATATATTGAAAGAGACTGTTTAATCTAAGCTTCCTATCCCCTCCCCTTTCCATGTAGACATATAGGTGAAGTCTTTGGTCTAATCTTAATAGACCCACTATGTAGTATCTACCTAGTGGGTATTTTTACTATCAAGGTACTCCGTTTTCATTTACACTAGTTCACTTAATATAAGTACACTATGGATCTTCCACGAGCTGATTTTTAAGAGGATACACAAATGGTATATACCCACGTAGTAGTTGTGTAGTTAGAAAAAAGGTTGTAAGGCTTTTCTAACTAACCCAATTGAATTACTTTTTGAATATCCCTATACAACCTTATTCAATTTAATTTTTCAGGATTTTTTATGTGATTTTTTGTGATTTAAATAACGAAATATTCACCACATATCGGCCTCATCAACAATTTCCTTCTTATATTCTCTAAAATACCTCTTCCTAAACAGCTGGCATTTTAACGATCACATATCATAATTGTGGCTTGGCAACTTGGAAAAATGTACTGAAATTAATTTATTGACATGAAACCAGTTACATATTTTAATCTTGTTTTGTAGCGAGAGATCATAGATAAGCATGTGACCAACTCGTTTTGAATTTTTTTAAAGACATTTTAAATGTCCATTATAAAGTATTTAAAAAAAGAGTTTTATGAATTTCACAGGAGGCGAATTTGATGGGAATATTAGGTGGATATATTGACCACGTGCGTTTTGATGGGTTCGTATTTTATCATTAGCGCAATTGTATATTCGCAAAAGTTCAAATTCTGGTGGAGAACATGCAAGTGAAATACGTCGATCATTGCAATCAGAAGGATAAACAAGACCAACAAAAAACAGGGGGGTAATAAGTATGATTAAACTTGTAGTCACTGATCTAGACGGAACATTTCTGAACAATAAAAGTTTGTACGATGTCGAACTTTTCAAAAAAGTTTATGCAGAGATGCAGCAAAAAGAAGTCACATTTGTCGCATGTACAGGTAAACAATGTGAACGTGTTGAAAAATTGTTTGACGAACATGGCAAGGGAGTTTGGATATTGGGTGACAGTGCTGCTCGAATTAAAAAAGATGGCCAAGTAGTTAAAGAGTTTAGTATTGATCGAGATCTAGCTCTACAGGCGATTGATCAAATTCAAGACTTCGACAACAATATGACACTTATTGTATGTGCTAGTGATGCTGCGTACGTTCATTCTTCCATTTCAGAAGATATGTATAACGTTGTTAAAGGCTCCTATGAACGTGTATTAAAAACAGACTCCTTTGCAAACATAGATAGCTGTTTTATCAAAATTACGGTCTTCGACACGGAGGGACGAAGTACAGCATTAAGAGCGCATGTTGAGAATACGTTGGGTGGACAAATTTATATTGTTGATTCAGAAGCTAGATGGCTGGATATCACGGCATTGCATACGCATAAAGGTGAGACAGTAAAGAAACTGCAAGAAATGTTGGGCGTCACATACGAGGAAACAATGTCATTTGGTGACGGCGAGAATGATGTGGAACTCATGGCAATCGCGAAATACAGTTTTGCAGTGAGTAATGCTTGTGAAAATACTAAAAAGGCAGCAAACTTTATTACTAAGTCAAACGAAGAAAATGGTGTTCTTCTCACGATTCAAAAAATACTGGATTTGCAGTGATCCTTGTCTGTCAACTGGTATTGCATTATGTAAAAGAGCGGGGCAATGGTGTGATTGCCCCGCTCTTTTATCATTTGAGTTGCAGAAACAGGCACTTCCAATGGTTATTATGTACCGAAAAAGAAATGATTTATGAGCAGACTCATCACATGTATCAATAAAGAATGAAATTTTTGCGGGATATGTTGCCCCAAAATATCTAAAAAGACGCTGGCATGTTAGCGCTCTCCGTGAAAAAAACAGGTTGTTCCTCTACGTAAAGTCCGTACTCCTTATTGTTTGAATTTCTATAATACGCTTTTGAAAAAATAATATTTGATTGGAAGACTGTTGTAATCCAGATTATTTCAAATCGGTTTGTATTACTTCCATTCAAGTTGAATCGTTATTCGAAACTTGTTTTCGATAATTTTGCGGAACTACACCCATCTGTTTACGAAAAATGGATGAAAAATAACTAGCACTTTGAAAACCGCAGGCAAGTGCAATTTCACTTATGGATCTTCGTGTTTCTTTTAACATTTCGCAACTTTTTTGAAGACGATATTGAGTGACATAATTGTTGGGTGTCTGGCCCACATACTTGTTAAATAATGTACAGCAACGGCTTCTGCAAACGGCTCCTGCGTAAGCGATCTCCTCAAGAGTTATTTTTTGATCATAGTTTTGATGAATGAAACGCGTCATTTCTTGAACATGCGTCAATACTCCAGGTTGCCCAGAAATGGGTTGCAAATGATCCCCTATTGTTGCACACAAAGATAAAGCTTGTGATGCCAGACGAAGCGGATTTGGAGGAGTATGGTCCTTATGCATTTCCTGATAGATTTCTTGAATGGACAGTAATATTCTTTGCTGCCAATCAACCTGATCTGTAAGTACAACAAAATCAGCCATCATTAAACTAAACTTTTCCCCCCAGTATGTTTGAATAAATGAAGGCTTCTCACCAAGGATAGAGGGATGAATGACGACGACAAGGAATAAACAATCTTTATGGTCTGCAAGAGAATAGCCGAAATGCAAACGTTGGCTATTCACAAAAAGTCCATCCCCTTGATGCAATCGAGTGATACTTCCATTCACAGAGAAATCCATCGATCCTTGTAATATGTAGATAAACTCTATGTCCAAATGCCAATGCGCTACTGCTGCATAATTGTTAAATTGATGAAGGCTTCCCTTTCGGACATAAAGCGGTAAATCAGGAAGATTATAATTCAAACGTTCTGATAAATCAGAAAACACCTCTAAATTTGTCATCAAAGAGCCCCCCCCTTTGTAAATATACGATTTTTATAAAATTATAGCCAATATTAATGGAAACAACAATGATATTATCCTATCCTTATATTGTGTAGATCAGTGGGGGAGGACAGGAGATAGGTGAGAAACCGCATACAACTCAAAGGATCTAATCGTGATTTTAATCGGGAGTTAATGACGCTCGTCATTCCCATTGCATTACAAAATTTAATATCAGCAACTGTGATATCCGTTGATGTAGTTATGCTGGGCATGATTAGTCAATCCGCAATGTCAGCTGTATCACTCGCAGGGCAAATTACTTTTGCATTAACATTGTTTTATATGGGAATGTCAGCGGGGGCAAGTATCCTCACTGCGCAATACTGGGGGAAAAAGGATACTTCAACCATACAGCGCATTCTTAGTATCGCTTGCATGTTCTCCTTTTGTGTCTCCATTTTGTTTTTTTTATCTTCCTTCTTTCTTCCGGGTACACTTATGCGTTTATTCACCAATGATGCAGAACTGATTCGATTCGGCTCAAGGTTTTTACAAATGAATTCCTTTTCTTATCTTGTGATGGGAATATCGCAGATGTATCTCAGTGTGATTAGAAGTATGGAAAATGCAAAACTTAGTGCGTTGATTAGTTCCTTATGTTTGATTTTGAACATTTTCTTCAATGCCATTTGCATTTTTATTTTATTCCCATCAAGGCCCGAACTGGCCATTTCAGCCGTAGCTCTTGCCACGGTTTTAGGACGGATTGTTGAACTAGCGTGTTGTGTGATTCATTCCATAACCAAGGGATCCATTCGTTTTCGTTTGCCTGTACGTGACGGCATTCAACGTAATTTATTAAAAGATTTCCTAAAATATACTCTGCCTGTACAGGGGAATTATATGGTTTGGGGAGGAGCTCTTACCGCTACTGCTGCAATTATTGGACATGTGAACTCCGATCTGGTAGCCGCAAATTCCATAGCGTCTGTAGTTAAAAATCTAGCAGTGGTTCTCTGTGGAGGCATCGCTACTGGGGGCTCTGTACTTGTTGGGAAGTATTTGGGACAGGGTGAAATCGAGAAAGCAAAGCATGCGGGCAACCAAATGTGCTTTTATGCTTTGATATTTGGAGTCATTGCAGGCTGCACGATTCTGTTCATTAAACCATTGGTATACTCTATCGTCAATTTGAATCCAACTGCTCAAAGTTACCTAGATGGGATGCTTTACATTAGTGCGTATTATTGTATAGCCAAATCGTTTAACTCCACAACTATAGCGGGTATATTCACGGCTGGTGGGGATTCTAAATTTGGATTTTGGTGCGATACTGTCGTCATGTGGCTTATTATTCTACCGCTTAGTTACCTATGTGCTTTTGTTTGGCAAGTCCCCCCCCATTTTCTTATATATCGTCATCAGCCTAGACGAGATGATTAAACTTCCCATTGCTTTTATTCGATATCGACAGTTTAAATGGCTTAACAACATCACTAGAAACTTTGCATAAACCTGATCATAAATAAGGTTTTGCAATTTACTCTAATAAATATAAGCATGTATAAAGGAGAATGTGGCATGAATATCCAAGAAAGAATGACCAGCAAACAATTATTTACAGATCACGATGCTAATTATCCGAAAGAGGCTGCAGAGTTGGCAAAAGCACGCCAGCGTGGTAAGGCAATATGCTATGAAATTAATAATTTGCATCCAGATGATGTTGAAATGCGCAAAACGTTAATGAAACAACTTTTTGGAAGCATTGGAGAAAATGTATGGATGGAGCCGCCCATTCGCATGTCTTATGGTTCAAATACGACCGTAGGAAATAATGTATATATCAATTTCAATCTAACCGTGGTTGACGACTATAAAGTTACGATTGGTAATGATGTCATGTTTGGCCCGAATGTAACGATTGCTGTAACGAATCATCCTGTACATCCAGAAAAGCGCAAAGAAGGCGGGATGTTTGCATTACCAGTGGCCATTGAGGATGGGGCATGGATCGGGAGCGGAGCGATTGTTGTTCCAGGAGTCACGATTGGCAAAGGAAGTGTAATTGGTGCTGGTAGTGTGGTAACTAAGGATATCCCGGCGAATGTAATAGCTGTTGGAAATCCATGCAGAGTTCTTCGGGAGATTACGGATCATGATAGAGAGTTTTACTATAAAGACATGCGTTTTGATCAAGTTGAATGGTAAGAAAAAGTGACCAGTAAGTTTTATAGAATAAAAATACGGCTCACATAAAGTCAAATGGAACCATACCATCTTCGATCATCTACCTTCCGGAGAGGAGTTTTTCGATGAATATAATTTATTTTTTTCTTACAATAGTTTCCCTTTATTTTGTCATTACAGCAATTGTGCATTCACGCCACACTCACTTGGTAGCCGATAAAATGCAAAAACAGTTTGAACATTACTTTAATGAAGATGCGCATCAAAATGATCAGCATATCGTATCAAATTAATAACAATGCATTATTAGCGAAGCAAAACGTCAATTTACAGTTAATAAGTATTTAGAAATATTCGTTGAATATAGCATCCTTCATCTTGAACAAGCTGATGACATTGAAATCTTTCACTTGCTTGCCTTTTCAGGGATACGATCTGTGGAACTCTGTGCTTTAAAAGATATGGACTTTAACTTTGAATTAAATGAGTTACGAATAACCAAGACACTTTACAATCCTGATAATATGCGTAAATACATTCTAACTCCACCCAAATCTACAGGATCTATTGGTAAATTTAATATAATTGATAACGTTATGAATTTGCTCCAAAGACACATTGTTAAACAACAAGCTTTCAGACTTGAATGCAAGAAATTATTTGATGATTATCATGAAAACAACTTTGTTTTTGCCCACAAGAACGGCACTCATTCAAAAAAATATATTAATCCGTATGGAACGTATTCTCAAGAAAACCTCAATTAAAAAGAAAGCTACTCCTCACATTTTTCGGCACACTCACATATCGATGCTGACTGAAGCTGAAGTTGATATCAAAACAATCATGAAGCGAGTTGGTCATGATGACGCAAAAACGACATTGAAAGTCTATACACACGTTACGGAGAAAATGAAGAAAAATGCCAATGCGAAGATTAAAAATCACTTCTCAGACATCCTTCAAATCTGACTCGTTGCAGAGAATGTGATTTTTATGTGATTTTATAGAAAAGGGCTCCCTCTCGGGAGCCCTTTAAATAGCGGTATTACAGGGTTTTGAGGCCCTAATTACATCATGCCGCCCATTAATTCAGTTAATTGTAATATGTTTAATCTAGTGATATCAAACGCAACCACACCGCGTGTTTTCAAGCATTCTACCACATTTTAATTGTAATATGTTTAACGATAATTAATGGAGGGTAACGGGATGGTGTTACCATTTTTGTTACCCCGTTACCCTTAAGCAGATTTTTTCGCATTTGCATTATAATCTTGTACAGCCTTTTCGATCACGGCCCGTATCTCCTGTTCAGTTACATTCAATCCCATTACCCGTAGCCTGCCAATAACATAGTCTCCGGCCTCCTGTAGCTTCTTATCACCTTCGAAGTCCTTAAATACTGATTCCGCATAAGCGACCGCCTCAACACCAACTTTGTGCAAAAACTCCCGGTCTTTAACAGATGTGTTGGATACATAGTATTCTGTAGCTTTCTTCTGTGCTTGCTTCAATGCGCTTGTAGCAATGGTAGCCAGTAAACCAATTAAGGCAGTTACGATGGTTAACACATACGGTTGAGCCGCTTCTATTAATTGTTCCTTCATTATATGTCACTCCTCTTTTTTTATAGTTTAGGGAAAATATCTACACGCTTTGGATTACTCTTGTCCCAAAAGATACGTGCTCCTAGCGCTGTGGTTAGCGCACGAGCTGGCACATGACCGATACCGTTGATGTTAACCGTCTCTACCGCGTCGCCGTTGATAGTTACCTTGCCGCCTGTATATCCGATCTTACCGCCAAGCATCTCACCGATTGGTCTGGATGGCACAAAAGTTACATTGTTAATGCTATAGCCAACAAAATCTTGCTTGCCTACAATCACCTCAATTTCCGGGTATGATGCAGGTTTATCGGCTGGTTTAGGAGTAACTGGCGTAGGAGTAGGCTTTGTATCGGGTCCCGTAAATGGCACGCCTACATGAGCGCACAAGCCTTTTGCGATGGCAAGGGCAACACGATTTTGAAAATCTATGTCGAATAAAGCCGCTTCCTCAACAACATTACTTATAAATCCGACTTCCAAAAGTACAGCATCCATTTTAGTGTGTTTAATAACGTAAAAACTACCATACGTTACGCCACGATCTCGCAACCCTGTAGCCTCTACAAGTTGTTTGTGTATGGTGTTAGCAAGGTTTTTACTGGTCGGACGCATGTAGTACGTCTGTGTACCTGACGCCGCTTTATTTGAATTACTGTTAGCATGAATAGATACGAAAACATCAGCGTTGGCCTTATTAGCTATAGAAACACGCTCTTCCAATTCTAGAAATACATCAGTACGACGTGTAAGAATCACCTTAAGTTCAGGATTATCCTTTAAGATAGCCTCTACTTTAATCGCCATCGTCAAGTTAAAATCCTTTTCATTTTTTTTGGTAGGACCAACTGCTCCAGGGTCCTTGGCTCCATGTCCTGCGTCAATTACGATCGTCTTTTTTGCCATCTCGTTGTCCCTCCAGTTGTTGGATTTGTCGGCATCTTGGGCATAGGTAGACGTCGCCCAGAATAATAAAAAGGGCCGTCTTGGCCCCCTCAGAAAGTTTGGCAAATCTTCGTTTGGCGTGTTCGCATCCCATTCAATCCCGGCCTCCTGCATGATTAAATCTATCTTGGACTCCATCCGCATCATTCGTATATCTTGTTCCTCCGTCAGCAGCCATGGCAGCCACTTCCGTAGTAGTCTTTTCACTTTCTTTTGCTTTAGGATCAAAAATATTATTCCGGCTGCCGTCGACAGTGAAAGCCCATTCTTGATGATCTGTTCTGCCGCTGAAATTATGAAGTCGTACATTGCTGTCCACCGCCGGGTATAAAAACTTGTCTCGTGCTGTCGGGCCTAGTAACCATAAAACCATATTCAAAAACTCTGGAGATACCGCACACTCTCGGCTATCATCATCCAGCTCAATGTAATCCATAGTGACCTCCATAAAGAAAAGGACCGCCGATAACCCGGGGTCCTTAATAAGGTGTGTAGTTAGTAATCATTACCACTCGTTTCTATATTGGAAACGGTTATTTAGGAAATCCTTTCATTGTATCTCTAGCAATCTGGTTTCGTTCCGATAATAAAGGTTCTATTTGTACCCGTTTTTCACGAGCACTCATTGCCTCATTCTTCTCGATCTCCCGAATCTCGGCGTTGATATCGCTGAGTTTTTTCGCTGCTTTCTCCAACGTTTTAAGATCCCGTTTACGGGCAAAATCTTCCTTATTTAGTTTAGCTGAAGCTTTCTCACTCGATAACTTTTCTTTCAAGTCATATAGCTTCTCTGAAGATTTTGTGCTTTGTAGAGGATCAACCAAAAAGGCTTTGGCAAACGGCAATTGTTCCAGCCGCTTTTCTGGTGCGTCCGGGCGATCAACCAGACCTACTCCCTTAAGCATTGAATCTATAGCCGAAGTCGCGTAATTACCCAGTCCTGCTGTAAGCCCTTGTATTGTATTATCCATAATGCGCGGCGAGGAAAAGTTTTTTAGTGGACCTTCGTCCCCAGTAACTGCGCTTGAGATACCAGCTAAAAACTTAGCGGTTTCCGTCGTGCGAACTGGATCGTACTGATCTTTATACTTCAATCCCTGTTCGCGCTGCGGAATAATTGGGCCTTCGCGGAAAAATGAATAGTTCGCCATACCCTCGATAAATGGCCATATCGCTGTTATTTGAGCGGGTACAGCAGCGTCCTTCAATGCACGTTTTGCGAACCCGTCAAAAGCTTCTCTATCATTTTCATAAGCAAACTTCAACGCTCGTTCAGGTAGGTTTGCAAATATAGGAGCAATATCAAACGGCTTTGGTATTCTCGCAACTACATCTGTATTAGGAACAGCCCATAACCAAAAGGTGTCCTTCATCCAGTCGGCTGCATCATCTATGGTTTGGCGTTGGGTATCATTTGCAAGATAATGATTTGAAATAAAGAAACCTACTGTCGGGATCGTTACCCCTGATATCATTCTTGCTGTAGTTCCCACGGGATTTTCCTTTATGGCCCGGATCAATTTGGATTTCCCCTGAATATTTGCGTTGAGGAATGCGACAATTCGGTTGGCTTGTCTTATTCCGGAACCAGCACGAGCAAAGTCCATAAGGTCACGCGCACGGTATGCCGCTTCTTGAGGGGTAGCACCCTTCCGCAATGCAGCTCGGTATTCACCGACTTTTGTTGCGGATTCAGTTACATCCGTGATTGTACGAAGCATGTTGATAAATGCCTTGCCAGTCACAACGTTCACAAACTTTTTGCTGGGCTTCTCCTTTAGCACCGATTCCAGCGCTTTGCGGTGAATGTTTCTATCCATAGAAAGAACATTCCCATATGCTCCAAGGTTTTCAATCCATTCTTGGTACAGTTTTCCCTTTGAAATAGATTGAATCAAACCAGCCCCGAAGTCAGTAATCGGATTGAATCCACTTTTACTCACTACATAAGCTTGTAGAATATCGCGCATTGGGTTACGCAATGAAAATTCAGGAGTAAGAGTGGCGCCAGCACGTAGTAATGATGCAGGCTTAGACAAAATATTCATCATCATGGTGCTAGATTCTTTGTCTAAATTCATCAATGCACGGTAAACTTCTGGTTCCACTTCATACTTTACACTCTCACCATTCTCTTTGACATTGACCACGTTCTTACGTCCAACCTGTTCATTCTTTTTCAATTTTCGAATAAAGTTTCCATCCACATCTTTTTTAGCAAGCTTAGAAATTTCAGTAGCAACCCTATTCCGTTCAGCTGCATTCACCGTTTGGAAAATGTTTCGGACCATATTTTCAAGCGGATCTACTACTTTCTTTTCAGAACCTTTTAACGCCTTGACTGGACTAGCGACATTAGCAAGGGACTTCGATAGCCCTCCAGCAAACGCCTCAGGCGTATCATCAAAAGCCCGAAACAATGGAATATAGTTTTCCCAACGATTATCAAGCACACTAGCCAATTCCTTACTGACTACACCACTATCAACAAGCTCCTTCATCATGTCTTTGCCGACCTGCACCAGCGCTTTACGCGCCGTTTCCATTTCTTCAGATCCTTCGTACTTACTTATAACTGCTTCAATCTCTTTATTTGTAAACCCTGATTTATACCCGGCGGCATTAACATCCTTAGCGTGTACAGCAAGAGCATATCTGCCAAGGTCATCCGATGTGTACCCTGCTTTTTCTGCCGCTGTTATTACAGGACCAAGACGCTGTTTAACGATCTGATGGGCCTTTTCCGGCGCTCCTTTATATAATCTCGCCTTCTTATATAGACTGTCTTCTGCACTTGCTACACGACCTGTTACTCGCTTTTCTAGACCAGCCAATGATATAACATCATCCTCAAACTGAGATCTTATTTTCTCAATCTTCTGAGAAAAGTTTGTTCTGCGTTTAGAAGCCTTATTGCTAATTTTTGCAGCGAATGTATCTGCATCTCCAATATCTTGAGAGTTGAACCTTACGGCATCATCGCCTTCTTTTGTGGCTAGGCGTTCCTGTTTTCTCAGCTCTTCTTTTGAGGCGCGATAAACTTTTTCTGCATGCGGTCGGAAATCTTCTCCTACTTCTTTGACCATCTCTTCCGCCCAGTCAGCGAATTTAATAGTGCCTTTACCCATCTTAGCAGCACCAATGATTGACCAATCTTTCCACTCTGGCAGAGGGTTAGAGTTCAGGTTGTTCTTACGCTTCTGTATTCGCTCTCTGGCTGCTTTTTCGGCTTCGTCCAAGTAATTGTATACCCGATCTCTGACACGCGGTTGCTGGATGGTCCTGACGATTTCCTCTGCTTCTACTTCCGGTGTAATTCGTTGTTGTTCAATCTTTGCTACTTTGGCATTAGCAGCATCTAAACGCGCTTGCCTTACGCGCATGAACTCAGGTACAGCAGGATCGTTTATATTAAAGTTTTGTTGACGGTTAATAGAGGATTCGCTTATCCGCTGTACTGGTTCGCGGCTTGATCCTGGAGCCGCTCCCACGCGTTGTGCAGGAGTAGGTGCTTCACCAACAAAAGTGGAGTTACGACCAGCTGGAAGCCCTAAAGGTTCAGGCTTCCAATTCGTTGGATTAACAATCGCATCGTCTCCACGCGCTAAGCTAGAACGCTGTCCGGCCTGTGCCATGCGTTGATCGCCGCGGCCAAGAGGTAAAGCAAGTGTCTCCTCTGGCAAAGTTGCACCTCTGGTTCTTCCTCTTGTAAGGCCAGCACCTACACCTCTGATTAGCAAATCACCACCAGCTCCAAAAGCCGCCCCTAAACCTGCATTGTGTAGCATCTCCTGTCCAGACGTTTGATCCTGATTAATACCAATTGCTGTGTTTCCGACAGCACCAGCAGCGGCCCCACTGAGTGCACCACGGGTAAAGCGTTCCGCTGTCCCGGCACTTACTCCCGGGATTCTAGCGGCTTGTCTACTAATGGTATTTGTAAGTGCGTTACCAGCGCGTGTAGCAAGTACGCCTTCAGCAGCTTCCAGTGGGGCAGTTATTAGGTTCTGTCCTTGGATACCAGGAGCAGCAGGATTGATCGCTAATGCAGCAATACCACCAATGCCACCAGTGATATCAGCTACTTTATCCGCTGTAGCATTACCTGTTGTAACGTCATAGTAAGGTTTATCACCTGTTACAGCACTACCGATTTGTCCAAACGTACGTGTAGTAAATTGTCCGGGTTTATTGTCCAAAACAAGCCCGGCGATACCTTGCGCTACTGGCTTCAATGGCGCGATTGCAGGGAACCTTTCTACATCTTTATCTATGCCTTCCATCCATTGTTCATATGCGCTTAATGGCTTGATTGTTTCACCTGTCGCCGCTCTGTAAGTACCTATAGCATCCCGATTACCCTGAGTAGCTTGAGCAAAGGTGGAGTTTTCGATAAAACCAGGTCCGATTATAAGTGAAGGTGGCAACTTAAGGCGGTTCTTTTCTCGATTAGCCGCCTGTCGTTGCATCTCTTGTCCAGCATAGTTCAAACCTTTGTTTACGAAGTCTTTGACGCCCGGGCTTGTTAGAGTACTTTTTACATTGTCCAGCAAAGTAGGAGGGGAAATATCGGCAGTACGATTTCGCACAGCCGCGAATTCACTTTCCGTGTTACCGCCAACAGAATTGGGATTACTAGCACGAGCCAATACCCTAGCTCTGGCATCGGCCCCTTGCTTTTTTCGATTTCGCACTGCGTCAAATTCGCTTGCCATCTAATCCACCTCAATACCATTTATTTTTATCCCAAAATGCGAGAGCCTTCTCAGGTGTTCCGTATCTAGCTTTAATGTATTTCAATCCTGCAACTGATTGTTGATAAGGATCATTCCAGTTTGTTATTCCTTGACCGTACCCTTTACGAGTACCGTCTAAGAACTGAAATAACCCCTTAGCTGTGGACTTTGGATTTTTCGCATTTGAATTAAAACTAGACTCTCGCGCTACTAATTCTTCTACTGCTCGCTGCCAGTTGGCTGGATACCCACCGTCGGAAATCGCCTGAGATATGGCACTAGATGCAACAGAATAATTCCTTGGGTTAGCCTTAGCATCCTTAGTAGCTTTGTAATAGTTTTTGTAGGCCCCGGAGCCACCGGGGCTAGTCAGTTTCCCGAGTATAGTTTCTTGAATTTATCAATTTCCTTCTTATTCATACCGAGTGATGAAAGGATTTGACGTGTCTCAGCATCAGACAGACCAGCATCAACAACATTTTGGAACATCTCTTGACGTTTGCTTGCATCCGTAGTTATCTTAGTTCCTTCTTTGACGCTATCCCCATCTGCGTTTTTTCCATAGACAGGAACCGAATATAAGCTTTGCATGCTTTGCAGAACTTGGTTAGCTGTCAGGCCGCCAGACGCGCCGCTTGGATTTGACTGTCGGTAGTCCAAATCAGCCCATTGTCGTGCGTTATCGTCCGATTGAAGCGCAAGTGTAGCCTGACGGTAGGCTGTATTATTTTGCTCTTGCAAACTCTGCAGAGCATAGTTCATGCCGAACTGGCTAACATCTCTGTCAAAGGCTGCTTGCCACTGCTTATCTGTAATCGCATCACGTGCCACCTGATAAGCAAAGTTTTGATCATATTGACGTACACCTTGGTTGTACTGTGCTGTTTGAAGGTTCTGCGTAAATGCTTGACCTTGTGCTGCCAGATCCTGCTGTTGAGCTTGCAGAGTGCGGATACCAGGATTAACAGCGCGTGCGACGGTAGAGTTTACATTGGCTGCGTATGCATTTGGATTAACCCCCATAGAAAGAAGCTGCGCCCGTAATCCGTCAGCCTGTGCGCTGTACTGTGCCCGTTGCTGCGCGGTGACTCCCTTAGCCTCTGCTTGCTGCTTGAGGGATAAAATATTATCTACAATCCCCTGTGCACCCTCTGGCATGTAATTGCCTGTTAAGCCAGCTTCCGTGACTTTATTGCCAAAGCTACGTTGGTCCTCGCCTTGGTACATTTGCGCCAGTGTACCCATGTTAGCCAGTTGCTGTTGCTCCTGTGCTTGCTGGTTCTGGTAACGTTGGTAGGCTTGGCTGACCAAAGCTGGAACAACTTCCGTTTCTACACGGCCCATCTGATCGGCTGCAATTTCGTCCGCTCTGTCTGTGGTAATGGTACTGTTCAAGATGCCGCGACGGTTCATTTCCGCCATGTTCTGATTCGTCCCAGTCTTAATGTTCGCTTGAGCCCGTTTAAGCGCTGCCTGATATTCTGGATCGCTATTAACGTCATAGCTGAACGGTGTAGACTGTTTGGTAGCTATTTGCTTCATCAGGCCCATGAGTTCAGAACCTTGCTGCGTGTTGGCGCTCTGTGTGTTAACCGGTTTGAATGGCGCCACCGTTGGCTGTGCCTGCGTAGTAGTAGGTGCCTTATATCCCAGGTTGGTGGTTAGATACTTCTGCTGTGCCGATGTATCCAAACCAGCAGCCTGACGTTGCTGTATGACCTGTAAGGCCCGCTGCGTCTCGTTCTGCTTGTATGCAGAGTTATTGGCTATACTAGACTGGTTCTGTGCAATCTTCTTCTTTAACACTCCCTCAGCCGTGTTATAGTCTGCTCCACCATTACCAATCTGTAATTGTTTCGTGACCGCCATATCTTCACCCCTTTGGGCATAATAAAAGGACCCCCGTATGAGAGTCCTTAGTGATTATTTATTTGAATCTTCAAGCTTTACTTCTAGCTTGGCAATATCTTCATTGTACTTAGCGATCTTTGCTTTGTACTCAGTGATTTTTTTGTTATTCTCCTCTATCATTTCTTTCGCATGGGTTAAAGATTTTTTTCTATTTTCCTGAGTAATCGGATCATTGCTGTCTGGAAGAATCGTTAATTCGTCTATTCTTTTGTTGTATTTAACTTGACTGTCCTCAGTGTCACGTAACAATCCTTCCCAAAAGGCTTTATTGCTCTTTGTAGAAACTATCATAGCTTCTATATTTTGCGTGTAAACCTGTTTTGCTTCATTTTCCTGTTGAGGATTTTTCTTTGTTTCCACAGAAGGTTTTACACTAGCTTGGGTATCTATTTGAATTGTTTTTCCATCCACTTTTACACCTGCCCCCAATGAGTCGGACACAGCACGTAATGGTACGTGTGCTTTTCCGTCAACTACAATTGCATTTTCTGCTAACGCACTGCCATTGACTTTAACCGTATATTCTCCTGCTACCGTCTGCCCGACCATAGATTTAATCTGATCCGCAAAGGCGCTGCCTGCTGTAGCAACAATTGCACCAATAATAAAAGCACTTAATAGATGCGCTAATTTTTTCACGTTGATACCCCCGAATAGTAGATTTGACCCAATTCTACCATTCGACAAAGAGGTAGTAAACGAGTTTATTCTGGTGCACTTGCAGGAATAAACACTGTAGCAACAGTTCTTGTTTTACTGTACAGTTTCAAATTTCGTGTACTATTGTCGAAATTGGCATTGGTTATCATATTGTTCTCAATATTTCCGTTAATTTCTGCGAGTTGTTGCGATAGATCTTTTATATGTTCTATCTTTAAGCCAGTAACTTCTAGGGCACCTGTAAAATCTATCGGTCCTTCAAGATAAGTTTTATCATCAGTAGATTTAATATGAACACTAGCCATATTACCTACGTGCAATCCTTCTACATCGCCATAGATCGAACCGCGTGGAGAACCATTATCCATAAATAGTAGCGCCCCACCATCATCAGCTTGACCAAGTGACATGGATTCTCCACCTTGTGGGCCATACGCTTTAAATCCCTCTGGAGACATTTCCACTTTAGGGAACTGATCACGGCTGGTTGCAATGTATGATCCGTATATTTCAACCGAATCAATCACTCCAGCCGTTATTGTTCCAAGGTCAGCAGCAATAGCAGACAACTTTTGAACGTTCATTTTAGCCGCTGTAATTGTACCTGTAACAAGGATGTCACCATCAATCTCATTGATATTCCGGGTATCAAGATTATTGAGCAAATATAACAATTCCTCTGTCTGCTGAACAGCGGCATTATGAAGCTGCTTCACCAGTGAACGTAATTGATCTACATTGGACTGGCTGATATCACCTAAACTTGGGTTAACCGTAGGTAATATAACATTAGCCATTACGTTTCGACACCTCCCGTATAATACGATGTATCTTTGCTTTACCTGTACCGGACAACTTAAGGCGGTACCAAGTCTCTGGAGTACGAACAATAACAGGGATTCGGATACTTTGGATTGCACCTGTACCATTGCTGGTCGTATACACCTGATTCCACGTACCACCTTCTGTACCGCCAGTATAGGCAACATTGAGAGTAGAGCCGGGCTCTATGTCAGCTACGATAAACAGGCGGTTGATGGTCTTTCTGACTGTTTCGTCGTCTTCTGCAAACGGCTTAGTTTCAATCGACCAATTTATAGGTGAACCAGCAAAGTCATTGCCTCCCACCTTCATGATCTTGCCGTCTGCCGTACCGAAGTACAGCGTTTGACCGTCAAGGAAATAAGACGTTGCCACGAAGCTAACAGGCCACCAACGACCACCCTGTATGTCGTATTTCAATGTGACGTTAGGTTGTGTTGCCGTGCCAGTCACCAGTGATAGATAAACAAAACGCCCATCTGTGCCAGCCACACAGCGATGGGCGTATGTCGTATTTATTTGGGCAATATAATTTTTTATCGGGTCACTGATCTTCGTAGGCGCAGCGCCTCCCATGTAGTCGTAGAATCCGTCAGGACCAAGCCAGTAAAGAGAATCCCTTGTAGGCACAATAGAACGGTCTGACACGCATCCCACGCCGTATGGTTGCGTCATATTGAAATTAGTGGAGTCCTCGCCAAATAATTTATGCATGGTGTTGCGTTTGAACAATATTACGTGATTGGAGAAAGCGTTCAGGCCGCTTGGCTTTTCACCGTCGGACGTTTCCACAGTGATTTTTCCTGTGCCCACATACTTATCCGTGCTGCTCCAATCGTTAGCATCCCGTAGCCCTGAAAATGACAAAAGGTTGTCACCCTTCCCGGCTAAAAAGAACCTATTGGAGTGAGTGGTCATGAATGCACTTCCAGACGGAGCGCCAGTGACTGGGGATAATGTCGTGCCATCATATTGTTGAAGCTGAAGACTACCGTCGAGAAAATAGAGCTTGCTTCCATCAAAAAACATTGATACATCCCACAGACGGTCATCGTTAGAGTCGGAATACGAATAGATCGGCGTCCACACCAAGGAGGGGGAAAGCTTGTACAACCCGCGCGAGTTACCGCTATACCATTCTCCCTTAAACCTGAAAATTTTATTTATTAATCCTTCATGCTGCAGGTATGAGGTGTACCCATCGACAACCTGTACAGTGGGGTACACCGCTGAATCCATATTTACCACAGACAAACATTGAGAGTCATTGATTTCAATAGGCTCAACGGCTTGGTTTACCCCACCAGCTAGATTAACCACAGCCTGCTTTGTCTTTTGAGGTACGTTAGGCCAAGCTTGCATAATCAACCTCCTTACTTGATGCTTCTGGATGTTTCAACCCATCCAGTACCAGTGCATAGTAATTCGAGGACTGTGTCTGTAGTAGACTGCAAATTCACAGAACCTTGTAAGGATATATTTCCATTTGCGACACTCTTATTTTGTACGATCATAGCCCCTGTGAATATTATGGTAATTCTTTTTCCAAATGGTAGTATATTTCCGTCTAACTTAAGAGAATTCACCGTCGTGTTGCCAGTTATTTTAAATATTTCAACGTGAACAGGTATTTGCATATCGTAAGTAGACGATATCGATATGACATCTGGCGGCGAAGCCCCTGTAACATTACCATCAACACTTATAAGGTTAGATAGGCAATAGATATCTGTTACAGAGCCACTACCCTTACATACATTACCGGTTATTTTCACGTATTTACTGTCGGCAGATACATAAACTCCATACTTTTGGTTGTTCCCATTCTCAATACGGTTATTTGCAATTACTATATTTTCAGAGAATCCATCCGCTGTGACAAATGGATCTCCCAAATGAACCATAATACCCGCAGTTACAGTCATTCCATAATTGGTTTTGTTGTTCAACATTACCGTGTTACCTACAACAGTTGTATGGACGGTGGAATTTATTTCAATCCCTAACAGCCCGCTGAACGTAACCAGGTTATCGGTCACTACACATCTCGCGCAGTTGCCCATGTCTATACCAACACCAGAATTACCAATAACCATGTTACCGTCAATCACTGAATTGAGCGCTTGAACAACTATTCCCTGTTCAGATGATGTTGTACCATTCTCTATAACCTGATTATTAGTGATCATGGTACTCTCTGCCCGTACCGTAATTCCGTGAGACACATTATTGCGTACAATATTCCCATCGATAGTAACGTACCGACAAGCATTAACTGTGGTAGAGACGTATTCCAAACGAATACCATCCAGTGTATTCTCGTATATTTCATTTTCGGTAATAGTGATGTATTCTGATCCGTTCTGTACTGATCCATAACTACTAATGCCGCGTTGACTGTTATTGTGTATGCTGTTTGAAGTTATATCCAGCATTTTGGTATCGGAAAACATAATACCGTTACCATTGTTATTGGCAAACTCATTCATATCAATCTCAATGTTTGTTGAACCTTGAACAGCAACAGCGTGACCGATCACATTTTTTATGGTTACCGCTTGGATAAGCGCTGTTGTGACACTTTGCAACATGATTCCGTTATCACCAACGGTTTGTTTGCTTTTATTCCCGTCAATAGTCAGGTCAGTTATACCAACGTTTTGAATGGATGTACCGGACAGAATATGATCATTTCCAGCATCTTTAAATTTCAAAGTGGTTGTTATTTTCCCGCTGCCCATGAGCCTGACGTTGTCCCTTAATGTTAAAGGACCACACAAGTAAACCCCCGGTGTAAAGTAAACATTTCCTCCACCCAGCAAAGAAGCACTGTCTATTGCTAGCTGAATAGCGGATGTATCATCCGTTGTGCCGTTGCCGACTGCTCCAAATACTTTTACGTAGTAGAACGCATCGCCCCACATACGCTTATTGATTTCAGCATTTCGGTACTGGCTTGCAATTAATTGTGACGCTTGGCTCATGTCCACACCCCCATGACATCTTCAATAACAGGGTAATCCGGGGTTTCATCGTTAGCCTTTTCAAACTCGGTAATCAGGCCGTTGTACTTAGCGGTGTAGTTATTTACCATCGCCACATCATTAAAATTTTCGGAAATCTGAACCAGCGCACCATACACAAGAAGCATATGGAAGTCCCTATCCAATTCAGGTTCTACGGATGTGTTGCCTGCTGTTAATTGCTGTGGTTCCCGGTTATAAAATATCGTCAGTCCACCATCTATGTCCTCAATAGGTGTAGGATATATGCCTAACTCTCCACCGTCTGTGAAGTAATAGAATGGTGTATTAGCGCCTTTTTTTACATCCTGATACATGTATTCCATATCATTAACTAGCACATCAATAACATTAGTTCTAGCACAGGGTAAAGGATAGGAAAATACATCCTTCAATATGTCCATTTGCCACATCGTATTGATGCGAAATGTTGTACGAAACAGTTCGTTTTGTATCACGTTTATCTTACGGATTACACTGTCATTGGACAGGCCATGCGGGTATTTCTCTGCGATTTCGTCCAGCATTTCTTGTAATGTCACGCTGTATCACCCCTCAATAGACAAAAGAGCCCCATACGGGGCCTTATTACATTCCTTTTATTTCTGTTTTGGTACTGTTCTCGATGCGTTGGTTAACCTCACGCGTCTTTTCATAGCTATACATATAGATTTCCGCAATGGCTTGCGGTACATCAACTGGTTTACCACGAGGCACCGTGTTCACTACGCCATTAAAGACGATAGGAACTACCTTATCATTCGGGTTAGCTGGATCATCAGGTATCATAATTTTAACTTTGGGCATTGCTTTCAACTGTTCAGCTGCGCTTTTTTCATCGGCCGCCGCTTGACGTTCCAACGCTTTCTCTTCCATTTGCATTTGTTCGGGTGTTTTCTCATTATCTTTCGTCGCCATATTGTTTCCTCCTCAAATTAAAAGGAGCCCGAAGGCTCCGCGTATTATACTGTTGCTCCAGATTCGTAACGAACGATAGCCAGTTCCTGCAAACGCACAGCTGCGAAGGCGCATTTCCAGGCGACTGTATTGAATTGGTTCAACGGATCAGCTACACCACCAGAACCAGCCTGGTGAACAATGATTTCAGGTTTCATAGATCCCTCGATGTCCGGCAGGCCATACGCCCCGCGACCAAGGAAGATAGTAGCGTAAGCATCATTGGCAGCAGGAGCACCAGCCGAACCGGAAGCGAATTTAACGCCATTGTCTACTTCCATGAAGTAAATGCCGTACATCTTGCCCAGCATACCTTCCTCGCGATTCTTGGTGTCAACATAGGTATTTTGATCCTTCCATTCTTGCATCTGCATGATGTCCAATGCGACGTCCGGATGTACAAGCGCTACATATCCAGTACCACCATTAGGCAAGCGGATAGGCTTAACCTTATTACGCTTCATCGTCCGACGTACCTTCAAGATATCTAGCGCTGTGATTTTATCTGCTGGCAACAACGTACTACGTGATGCCTTGCCATTTGCATAAAATACGTTTGTACCAGCAGCCACAATGTCACGACTTATGATGTCAATTGATTCACCAGCGTTTTCCCCCATCAATCCTGATGTTTCTTGCAGTAAAGGATCTAGGCCAGTCAGGTCAATAAACTCAGATATTTTTGCCCATGCACCATACTCCTGTACAGTAGCAGTGATTTTTACGATATCCAAGTTCACACCGTCTGGAGTAACACCTTCAGTCAACGCCGTGGTGTTAACAGCCAAAGAATTCAGACGACGGAAACTGGTTGTCGCACCCTTACGCTTAGGAATGTTCTTATTTTTCTCAGCAAATTTAGTCCATTGAAGCTCGGGAATCAATCTCTCCAGCATTTCGTCTTGGTAAAACTCCGCTTGTTCAGCCGTTAATGCGTTAACTCCGGTTGTTGCGTTATACCCTTGTACTTGTGTTGCCATGTTTGGTCATCTCCTTAGATTACGCGTCCACGCCTGCTATCTCTGAATGCTTTACGCTCAGCAGGGGTCATACCGAGGTATCCACCCTTTTGATCTGGAGCATCGGCACCGAGCGAGCCTGTAGAGCTGTCCGCGTTTTGTTGTAGTTTCCGTATTGCCTCTTGTTCAGCTTGGGTTTTAGCGTTAGTAACACGTGTATCGTAGGTAGCCAGCTTGTACGCCACATCCAACGGGTAGCCATTATTAGCAGCAAGATTGATCACTTCGTCCTTGTACTTAACAAAGTCCGGGTATTGATCTGTATCCTTCTCCATACTGGTAATCTGGGCTTCTACCTGACGTAACGCGTCGGCTTCCCTCAATTCATTCAATTGTCTTTCGTACTCGCTCACCTTTTGGTTAAGAGGTTGCAAGTGGTTGCGGATAATCTCCTCATCCACATTGAGCTTTTCGGCTTCTTGCTGAATGCGTTTGTCCATTTCAGCCTGTTCCAGCGCTGCCATGTAATCATCGTGGTTATCGAAACCGTAATACTTAGCTGTGCGATCAAGCATTTCCTGATAACGCTCGGCTTGCTGGGCTTTTTCGGACACCTTATCGTAATTCAGTCCCTTTTGGACCCAATTCGGCACCTCATCCTCTGGCACAAAGCGTTCTTCCTTGTTGTACTTGACCTTTATTCCTTTGGGCTCTTCCTGTGGTGTGGAATCTTGCCCTTCTGTTTGTGTGTTAACTTGCTCTTCTACTACCTGATCGGCAGCAGTTTCAATTACTTCCTCTTCGCTATGGTTGGCGTTCGGTTCTTCGTACATGGTTGAATCCTCCTTGCTCTATGGTAGGAGCAAAATTGTATATAGAAAGGGCCTCCGCAGTCTCAGCAGAAGCCCGTATTACATGCCTATTGGCATTGGTTGTTGCATTGGTACCGCTTGTGGTGCTTGCCCCATCATCTCTGGTGCTGGCTGTTGTGGAGCAACCACATTGAGCAGCGTCATAACCTGTTGTTCTGGAGTGAGTATGTCGAACTGTGCTCTTTCCTCTGGCGACATTTGCTCAACAATCTGCTCCATCATGCCGATAATACCTTTTTTCTCGTCAATCTCTTTAAGCAACCGGTCCCGATACGGCACAACATTCTTAGGCGCCAGTCTCAGGTATTGCTCATAGGAGATATCCCCTCTATCAAGCGCCTTGTCAAGGCCAGACAATACAAGGGACTCGGAATAAGTGGACGATGGGCCAACGTCGATCTTAAGATTGAAGCCAACACCTTGGTATTGAGAACCATTAAAAATCTTCGGTTCATCATTACCGTCATCGTCCTTCATGATCACTTGGCGGTTAAGGTTGTACTTAACCTTCCAAAAATCCTCCCAAATGCGTCCGATGTCCTCTATAGCCCTATAAAAGCGGCGCTTGATAGACTCGATAGGGATTGCAGCAGCCTTTTGAAGCAGCATAATAGCCGTAGCATTAAGGTCTGCGCTGGGTGCTGATCCAGTCGCTGCCTCGTCTGCTCCAGTCATTTGCCGAGTAAAGGCCATGATGGACTCCACTAGATTAGCTGCATTAGCACTTATTGGCCCCGGATTAAGGTAACTCACTCCACCATTGCCGGGAGGCGAATTGTCCTCTATCATCTCACCCGGTGCGTTAGTCACCTTGCTCGGGTTAATAGCGCCTGACTTGTATACCAACTTAGGCCAGCCTGTAAGTTGCACAGACAGTATCTGCATAGCTACCAGTGTATTGATTGCCTTCTGGTTGGGGATAAGGCCTTCAGTGTCTCCTATGCCGTGTATGGACTTCTTACGTCTATCCCACTGCATGACCACAAGTGGGTAAAGGGATAGCCCGGTTGGTGTCGGCTTCTTGATGGTAATGCCTGATGCGACTTTACAGAACATGACTTGCCCTTTTTCTCGCCAGTAACGAGTTAATACAGTCACTTTACTGCTATCATTAAGCTCCACCTTCGCCATGTCATACCCTTGATCCTGAGTTTCCTTGTCCGGTTTGATCTGCTTTGCCATAAGTTCAGTAACACCATTGGCTTTAGCCATCTCACGGACACTTTCAACCATTTCACGGCTGTTAATAAGGATATATGGCTGCTTCTGTACATTGCGCTGTTGCGGGTTGCCAAAGAATACATTAATCGGATCAAGGACCTCACCTTCCATCTCTCCAATGTATGGGTACTTGTTGCCGCCTTTAACGTCGTTGTCCCAGTAATAATGCCATATAGCTGTGCCCGTGTTGGCCGCTGTGTCCAGTGCTTCTTCGTTAAGCTCATCCTGCTTGATACGCTCCCATGTAGCCTCGCTGTTACGGCTGAACAGTTCGCCAGGGTCATCTTCTTGCTCCGTCTGCTGATCATCCACCTCTTCGAGTGAGAATATCATCTTAATCTGCTCACTCATGACGTTCGCGACCTTATGTGTCTCGATCATCTTAATGACGTTGAATACAGGTCGTGGCAAATGCTTAGTCCTCTGTGTAGCAGCAGGCCACTGGTCGGACGCTTTGAACCGCTCATACTCAGGCCATTTATCAAGAAAGCCCATCCTACGGAAATAGGACAGGCCATCTTTATATTGCTTCTCCAGTTCTCCAGCCAGCTTATCAACTGTCTGCTGCATGCTTATTCACCTTCTTTCTTCGCAGGGCCATGTAGGTACTCTTGCATTAGGCTAATCATGCCCTGTTGCTGTGCTTCTGTGAGCGGTACAGGCGGCTTTACCTCACCTATCAACTCGCGCAGTTTGGCGTTAATGAGCTGCTTTGTTTCTTCTTCCAAGTCAGGTAGCTTGAGTAGGTCGCCTAGTTTGATAGCTTCATCCATTTGATGGCACCTCCTGCTTTAGGCATACCATTAAACTCTGGTCTAACGGGTCTGCAAGGTTATATGGGGATGGGATAGACACCCACTCTAGTTTTATTTTTGATATATCTATACCTTGTTTTCCCAAGGATTCTTTTGCGTTCTCAAAAATTAGTTCTTTGCATTCTTCAATTTCTACATCATCCAACGTTTGCACTCTGGCCCACGCTAAAAATTCTTTATCATATTTTTCATGAACCCACTTTTTAAATTCTTCCGGCCACTCTACCATCCTAAGTAGTCACCTCCTGCGTTATTGTCTTCACTACGGAACGGGAATGGCGTTGGTGGTGCTGACGCTTCTGGTAATGTTCCGCTAAAGTATATAAACCTGTGTAGTGCCTGTGACATAGCATCTACCTGATCATCATGCTTACCATTCGGGAAGCTTGCTGCTTCTTCCACAAAGTCATGTACCCATTCAACTCCGCGTGGGATAAACACGTTACCACTCTCGATATAAGCAGATACCGCATTAACCCGGGCTACCTTACCACCCTCTGGATTAACTGGTATGATACCGCCTATTTCGCTGTGTAGAGTGGATATGATTGCTGAACCGTTGGCCTTGTCCTCAATCAGTTTCCAAGCAGCATCAGGATGCTTTTGATGGACGTTCCTTATCGTCTGGAGCGTAGCCATGAAGTTCATGCGTGCACGTACCTGATCAATCAAGTACATATTAGCCCTACTCTTGCCCCACACCTGAATAACCACATAGTCACTGTCGTCATTGTCCTTGAACGCTGCATCTATACTGATCAGCTTGGAAGCCATCGGCGGCAGCGCATCGTAATATTGCCACCATTGACGCTTAAGCAAATTACCCTCTTGGCTGGTTGGCCTGCCTTGATACAACGCATTAAATGAGGATGGGTACTTTTTACGCGTTTCAATAAAATCATAGCTATATCTCTCAGGCCATAACGGATCTCCAGGATCACGGCCTAACAGATCACCTTCCTCAGCTTCAAGTGGCAAGTTAATCATAGTCATGGGTAGCGGTTCACCATATTCGGGATTCTGCAATCTCCCAATCAAATCATCTTCATGCCAACGAGTCATGATGAAAATACAAATAGCACCCGGATGTAGACGTGTAGAGAATGAGTCAACCCATTCGTCCCACATCTTATCCCGGTACACTTGTGAATCTGCTTCTTCACGGTTCTTGATCGGATCGTCGATAATCATAAGATCCGCGCCCTCACCAGTTACACCAGCGAGAATACCACGTGAGATCATACCACCTCGCGTTCCGTCTATATCCCAGTCGGATGAAGACTTGGATGTCGGGCTGATCTTAAGCGAGAACATATCTTCACCAAGTAATTTCATCTTCTGTAGATTCTTCTTGCCAAATTTAGACGCGAACGTGGTGTTGTATGATCCCTCGATGATCCGATCATTCGGGAAATGTCCCAAGTAGTAGCTAGGCAATGTCTCCGTTATCGTCATAGACTTGCCATGTCGTGGAGGAATAGAGAAGCCAAGGTATTGATTCTCCATAGGAATCTTGCCCTCTACCATAGCTTTCTTACGCTCTATTGCATCCTGAATGATTTCACAGATGAACTCGCCATGTCGGCTATCCTTGTATAACCCACCATGTGCGTATTTAACATAGTCATAATAGTTACTCTTGGCTGATTCCTTTTCCTCTGCCTCAAGCAGTTGTAGAAGCTCCATTTCCTCGGCGGCGGTTAAGCTCATCAATTCTCGCCCTCCGTTCTTCTGCGGTCAGGCTGCTTAAGTCCTGATTCGTGTTGTTGAGTCCACCAGATAAGCCAACATCCTGTTTATCCTGCCAGCCATAATTGTTTTTAAGGTTGAAGATAACGCCTGCTGGATTCTTTGTGGTAAGCAATGTTTCCTCGGTGAAATTCTCAATACGAGCCTTTGCTCTTTTTACCGTGAGGAAAAACTCTTCCCTATCTTCGTAGTTCAACAGCGTTTTACGGTCTGTTTCTAAGTGGACTGCCAATCCAGATATTGTGAATGGTTTAACCAAATGCTTCTCCACATTTCCATGGCGGTCCAATGACGGTGTCCATGTTTCCTTTCCTTCTTCATCTATCTCACGTGTCCACACTTCTTCATAACATGACTCAAAATAGCTATCTATCTTAGCTTGAAGTTCTTCAGCAGACTCAAACTTAAGTGGCCTGCCTCCTGGATGCTTATCCTCTGCCATGTGTACCTCCTCTCTCCCGTGTACCTTACTTTACCGTCACCTCTCGGTGTTTCGGGTTTAGATTACGGGATGCATGTTTATTCGATAATCTCCCAATCCTCTGCCAGCATGTCTTCCTGGTATGCTGTTGCAGGTGCGAATCCATGTCCTACGTTAGCGACAATAAATTCTCCATTCCATTCTGGCAACATGCCATTGAAGCTACCTTTAACCTCTTGTAATGCCCAATAGCCTTTCCAGTTTGATCTTTTTATTCGCTTTCCCTGTTTTATCGCCTCAATCGCTTTTCCAAAGTTCAACTGTTATATCCCTCCTTATAGGAAAACCCTCTATACGGCCTCCATTTCATTAAGCATATTCGTTCGAATCGATGGCCTTCGGCAAAACAAAAAGAGCAACGGTTACCCGTTACCCTCTCTGTACAGATATCATTTTTGATGTGGACAAGGGACTTTCACCCTTGCAAGCGGACTTTTGAACTTTGGTCATAGCTTCTCACAACCGGGTTCTTACGGTCTTAAACCAGCCCGGGACCGTTTTACGTGCGCTTTGTCCTCATGTATTCCGCCGTTCGTTCTCCGTGCGTCTATCTTCCGCCACCACATCATATTGTGAAGAAACAGCGTGGACAGCGACTGCGCATTTAGCTACCGTTGCCCATCGCATATTTCCTATACTACAATTATACCCGTTCCCGTGCTGGTTTTGTGGGAATAATATGCTGGTTTTATGCTGGTTTTATGCTGGATATCGAAAGTGTCCGTCCCTATCATACATGTGGTCGCAGTTTTCAATATGTTCAAATTCTTCGTCCAACGGTCCCAAGGCATTTATCAGATGTTTTAATGCTGATGTATGCCAAGAGGTTACCGTGCCACGATCCCGATGCAGTTCATGTGCTATTTGCTTGATAGACTTCTTGTTTTGATCCAGATATTTTCGAGTGATTACAGTTCGTTCGTTATCGGATAATACTTCATCGACTGCGCCTTTGATCATTTTAACAATCAACGAGTATCGTCTATAATCCCAATCGCCAGCCCTCATTAGCCTGTGATTTTTCATGTTTATTGGCATCAATGGTCCTGATGAACCGATACCTAAATCCATATTTCTCACAGCGAATTCATAAGACCTGTAGTCTATAAGCAATTTAATAACTTTTTCCTTATCCATCAATATCCCTCCTTCAATTCTACTAATGGCACAAAAGCAACCTCTCTGTACCCATCATGCAGTTTGTATTCTTCGTATAAGTGGAATGATGGCTTAGTCCAACGTCCGATACTCCAACCTCGTCTATCAAAATCGAAGTAGACCAGCAATGAACCTGTAACCTCATCATCTTTTAAGTCAATCATCACCGCGTATGGATGATCTATCCCAGGATGATTAAGCCGATAATGCTGTATCACGCTTTTATCTCGCTCAAGCATGTGAGGAAAAGGCAGCCGTTAGGCCACCTCTCCTTTACCGAATACCATTGCTTCTAACGCCGAGACTCTTTCCTCAATTGTCTTTCCTGCCACTTGCTCACTAGTGTTCCCTTGAGCCACTCCGTCGGTTGTGTCTTCTTCGGTTTGAAACTGTGACGGCAGTTCTACGATGTCTGCCTTTTCCACACCGCCAGATTGTGCCAGATCCTCATTAGCACGTTTTTGTTCTTCGGCTGCTCTTCGAAACTGCTCGGCCTCTTGGGCCGTTACCTCCCGATACTTACCTTTGTCTAACCAACCAAAAGTAATTTCTTCGGCTGTTTCTGCCAACTTAGCTTTAAACAATGATCCCTTATTGTCTACTTGCTCCACATCATAAATGGCTGGCAATGCATCTTTATACGCCTTAACTGCTTCTGCCAGTGCAGCAGATGTATTGCTGTTGATCACTTTAGTTGCAGCAGATGCACCAATAGCAGCCTCCGCGCGTAGGTCATCAATGTGACTGTTCAGACGTGCAATTTCTTGAGCCGCCGCATCACGTTTCTGTCCAAGATCCGTAATTTCTTCTTGTGCCGCCTGCAAATCCTTTTTAAGTCCGTCCGTTTTTTCATACAGATCGTCATATTGCTTTTGCAGATCATCGCGTTCTTTCTTTATGGCTGCCGCTTCTTCTTGTGTACGTTTCAGTTCTTCAAGATACTTTGTATCACGATCAGACATCATTTCTTGTACTGCAATTCTTAGAACCTGGTAGGCTCCTTCGTTACTGCATAGCTGACGCATTTTCATGCCGTCTACTTCAAGCCCGTCCAGTATATAAGCAATTTCAGCATGCGCTTCTTCCTCTCGCTGGCTATATTCGGCTAGTCGGGCATCCTGCTCAATATCTTGTTCCAAATCTGTAATATGTTGAGTAAGCACTGCCACCTTATTTTGGTCTGCTGCTGCAAGTTTTTGCTGTTCCGTCCGTAATTCATACCGCAAATTTTCTAGCTGTTGTTGTTTGTCCACCTATACACACCTCGTTATCCGATTATTTTCATCTCTATACTAAGATTATACCACATGTAGTGCCGTTATAGTACATTTTTCGCACTATTACACAACATTTCGTATACATGTAATACTTGACTATCTCAAATATTTGCGTATGGCAACCATTACGATTGCATAGATCAATAACGCTGCTATTAAGTCCATGTTAAGCTCCTATTTGTTTATCCGGTGGTTTACCTAAGAAACTATGACCATCCATTTTAAACCACGTAGCAGGCTCGTAGAGACCTTTTAACTTCCTACCTAGTATTCGGTCATCCATCACCAGTAACACGCCTATACGAGTCCCAGAATCGTCCATAAGGGTATATCCGTCTTTGTGGTTGATCCAACATGCTATCATGCCGCCTCTACCTCCCATACTTTGATAACGATTCGTGGTCGTTCGGAATAATATTTACGTGTGATAAGGGCAACAACTCGATTATCATCTTGCCAGGCTATTTTATTTAGAGCGTCAAAAATTCCTTTGACACAATTATCAATATCAGGCTTGACTATAGGGAATATTTTTCCTTTCAGCGCCTCATCTCTTTTCTTCTTGCTCCAGCTTTGCGGTACCGGATAATAGAATCCGATCTCCGTCCCTACAGGTCCTGATAATGGCTTATCAAACTTCTTTCTCGCCAAGTAACCAATCTTAGTTTTGTAGGTGAGGTAATTTTGTGCTGACGGGTTTTTCCACTTGCTCCGTTGCGTCATACGAACTGCACCCATTGGCGTAATATCTACCTCAAACGTTATCATGCTACGCCTCCCTGGTTTCCTCTGTTTAGCCTGTCTAACTCATGTGCCACTCTCGCTTTTGATATACCAATATTTTTAGCGATCTCTGAGCGCCGTACGCCTGCCTTTGCTTGCTGGCTAATATATTTGCTTATCTCAGGTGAAAGTGGTTCATACAGGCTTGCTATGAGCTTATCTGCGGTCTGTGGTAGCTTCTGGCTTTTAACTGGCTGTGCCTGCTCCCGTATAGATCCACCTGTACGATAATGCTTTTTCATCATGCTGCCTCATCCTCCTGTGCTTTCTCCCACTCTAACTCTGCTAATCCTTTACGTATGAATTCGTCCCAGTCTTTGTCCATTAGGTCATAGGGGTCTATTGGATTCATGGGGTATCCTCTCCTTTTAGCAAGGACTCTATTTTCTTTTCTAGAGATTCAATTTTCTTATGTGCGCTTCGGGCAAGTCCGCTTTCCGTTTTGAGCATTCTGAACATCCTTTGGGTTTCAGTACGTTCTTCCTCGATTGCCTTGTCTTTCTCATCTGTCAGTTGAAGCAAAAACTCAATGTAGTTCAATAGCCTACCTTTTTCAGGATCGACCCATCGTCCCGGTGCGTGTATATCGGCTGCTTCCAGTGCTGTACGTATCTCTTGTATCTTCTTATTCATGGTTTAGACCTCCTCAATGTCATCGACTTCAATTTCGTCTGTTTGTCCATTCCGCAAAGCATCCCGCCAGTCAATTGCGGATTCAATTAGTTCGGTTTGTTTCTTCTCGGTTAGTTCATAAAATTGATCTTCCGTCAGTTCGAGTTCCACTTCATAATCCACACGCACAGTTGCTGTTCCCGATATTCTAATCATTTCTTATTCCTCTCCTTTGATATGCTAGTAATCCCTAATCTCTAATCATCCGGCGCAAAAAGTCTGTGCATTCCGCTTTGTCATACAAATCGATCCAGTCAATTTCGTTAATTTTTGCGATACACTTATGCACGTCATCGTTGTTGTTGATTACCATGACAAGATTAAGTGCGTAAGGATTACCACCAGCTAAAAACCCCCAACCTGATCCCTGTATTGAGTGCCTACCGTAATTATGGATGTACACGAAACCTTTCAACCCTGTTTTGATCTCAAGTGTGGTAACGTTCATATGTTTCGTGATGTTTGCAGTCATGTCTTATTCCTCTCCTTGCCCTTTAGGGGCTGTGATTTTATTCGGCTGCCGCTTCGCTAGGTGATTCGGTCGCTTCGATGGCCTGCGGCCGTTTAATCCTCTGTATACCCCTCCCGATACACGCGTTTCGCATCTTCTGGTAATGTGATTTCGAATGCTCGTATCAATTCTTTTACCACCTTTTCCTCCTGATTTATTCCAAAATGTGCCCTTCTTATGGCGATTACGGCATACCCCAAAGCAGTTTCTTTATCCATGGTTTAGGCCTCCCACGTTCCATATGACCAATAACCCACACGACCGCCGCAATCTCTGCAAGTAGCTTCCTTTTCAACCACGATATGTTCATCGTAGAAATCTTCAATATTTATTTTTTTGGAATCACAATGATGGCATTTTAAAGGGTATCCATTCTCAGCAATGTATCCATCCTCGATTTGTCGGTTTATATATTCTTCAAGTTTCATTTCAACTTCTGTCATTCCTCTATCCCCTCTCCTTGGGTTACGTACGACGGGTGTTTAAGATGATCTTGCACCCTTTTTCTTGGTAGTCTGAGCATCACGAATGCGCCGAAATCTGTTAAAGCACCCTCACCCTGAATGGCATCTTCCGGTATCATCACTTGCAGTTCCAGCCGATGGTACCCCTTGTATTTCCCTTTTTTATTTGGTGCATGGACAGTGACGCCGTTAGATAGTGGGGCCAGTACAATCAAACTATCCTCATTTTGCCCTTTGATTTGATCTATCAAAATTCCTACACTTTCCTTGCTTACATCAAAAATTACATTTCGCATCCTATCTTCTTCCCTTCTTATTGGAGTCTAAGCAGACTCTATTTTTCTTTGTGGTCTACGATCTGGACCAATCATTTCAATCAACTCAGCTTGTCCGGTTATGCGACTGGCTATCTTCGGCCCGTTAAGAGGCAACCTTTGCCGGATACGACCTGTTGCGTAGTTGCTGGTCATAATGGTTACCTTGCTATGTTTCTGGCGTTCGTCCAATATGCTGAAAAGCTTTCCCTCTGCCCAGTCCTTGTAAGGCGCAGTGAATATGTCGTCTATCATCAGGATTGGCACACGGTAATACCGTTGGAGTACTTCTTCCTCTGATTCATCACTGGAACGGTTGTAGGTTGATTTAATGTCACTGAACAACTTTTCTTCGGTTACATACAGACCCGGTATCTTGCGATGGGCCAGCGCATTAGCTATACACTGCATCATGTACGTTTTCCCAGTTCCAAAAGCAGATACTTCATAAGCAGCTTTCTTCTGGACCTCTGATGCCCGTTCATCGTCACCAAAAATGTATAGCCATGTGCCCGTTTGCATGTGATCTTTTATGTTCTTTACAAACTCGATAGCTTTAGAAAATTGTGTCCGGTTATAATCATCCATTGTCGCGGTCATAAAGAGGTATGTGCGCTCTTTAGGCGAGAAACCATCCGTTGGGTTGTAGTTGTTAAATTGACGCTCATAGAAGCAGCTACAGAGCTCTACGGCGGCAATCTCTCTGGGTATGGGCTTTCCATGCTTATCTGTATAGCTATCATCCTCCACCCAGCGGAATGTATTGATGGTCCCGGTGTAATCGCACTTAGCGCAGCCATCCTTATTCGAAGTTTCTGAGCATTCTGTCGAACTCTTCCGGGTTTTCAATTGTGTTGTGTCCGAATTTTCCGATGAAGAGTTCTTCATTTTTGCTCGCATCTTTTCTACTCGCTTCTGCATGTCTTGCATCATATCGCCCACTCTTTCCACCGTTACCGCCTCCTTTTTGCTTTCTGAATGTTTCAAATGGTTTATTCTCAGATAGAAACTGATCTATGTTTTTGGGATTCATAAACTTGTCCAAAGTGAATTTGTAGGTATACCAATAAAGTTCGCTTGTAATAATAGTGTTGTAATTACCAATAGCCTCTCTCATTTCATCAATGGTCATGTTCTCTAGTCGGGCATTTATACTAGATTTCATTTTCTGAGTCAGTTCCCGATGTTTGATAATTTCGAGAGAATTCCAAAATTCATATATATCTTTTATTTCATTCTTTACATTCATATCATTCTTTACATTCTTATTATTGTTCCCCGACTGTTCCCCGACTGTTCCAACACTGTTCCCCGACTGTTCCAAGTTGTGTTCCAAGTTACCTTTTTTGAATCCTCCAAACCCTTGGTATTGCTCGTAATTAACTACAGTGAACACTGTTCCAAGTTCATGTATTCTCGTGCATATCCTTTGCGACTTCTCTAACTTCTTAATGCAACGGTTTATCACAGAAGTAGAGTATGTTTTAACTTGTCGATTTTCGATGTACTGCAAATCCTCTTGTAATTTCCTTGTTGATCTGCACCATTCACCGCGCTTCAAAATCAGGTCGTCCGCCAGCCTTACACCTTCATCGGAGAACACGGCTTTACCATATATAAGGAAGAATAGACGAAACTCAACAATGTTTTTCCATATCGGGTTTGCAAACATGTCCCGGCTGGTTTGAAACGATCCTGCCATAGTTACACCGCCTTGCTCTGACGTTCTTCAAACCAACGTCTGACCTCGTCTGGATCAAAGCGTAGTATCCGTTCTGAAATACGAATGTGAGGCATACCCTCTTTGACCAGTTCGTAGACGGTTGGTCGGCTGATCATATACCTTTTTTGCAGTTCTTTTACGTCTACTAACATTGTTATCACCTCTTTGTCTCTATTTTACTATAATACGTACAATTTGTACATCATAATGTACATTTTAGGCGTAATAGTTTACTTATCACTCAATATGACTATGATAAGAATTAGTTATTATCTAAAAAGTTGGTGTTATGATGATTCAAAATAAGTTGAATATTCTAATGTCTGAAAAGAAAATTAGAAACATATCAGAATTGGCAAGGGAGACTGATTTAGACCGCCGTACCCTTACCAACATTTATGATGAAAAGAATAAGGGAATTGACTATGTGACTCTCAATAAGCTTTGTGCCTACTTTAATTGCACAGTTGCAGATCTACTGGAGTACGTGCCGGACGAGGACTAAGCCCCTCTCTGCTCTAACCGATCCATCTTTTGCTTAATGCGGTCTATCTGCCATTCGTAGTGCATGACATCCGCATAATTACCGTATCTGTCGGCCTCGTCTCGCTTCTCTACAGCATAGGCGAGGTCAATCTTCAGTAGTGTGTAATCGTTGTTTGCTGCCATCTTTACTTTCCTCCGAGTCTTTTATGAGACGATCAAGGTAATATCTCGCCTTCTTTAAATCTTCCAATCCATTCTTACGCTCATAGCGAGAAATATATTTAATTACGTTGCCTGCTAGAAAGCCTCTATAAGCCACAGGAGACATTTTCGCATGCATGAAGTCAATTGGTTCAATGCCACCGAAAGAGTAGTGAGACGGGCGTATGGCGTCACTCATGGGCAACTCTCCCTATGCTCAAAGTGTTCGGCTCGATCTGCTCAATCAACATATACCTATCTATACTGACTACACCCACATATAACAGTAATGCGCATAATATAGAGGTATAGGCTCTTATCATGGGGTGTCTCCTTCATTCTGCAGGAGACCTCTTAGCCGAGTTATCTCGCTCGCTGCTTGGTTTAAAGCATTTTGAGTATGATGGGCAGCTGCTTCCCAATCGTCTGCACGTTCTTTCTCACGTTTCGCCTGCTGGAGCCAGTAGGTAGTAATGTCGGGTTGTTCTGCGATAAG
This sequence comes from Paenibacillus sp. CMM36, assembly GCF_053570945.1. Classification (NCBI taxonomy): domain Bacteria; kingdom Bacillati; phylum Bacillota; class Bacilli; order Caryophanales; family Paenibacillaceae; genus Paenibacillus; species Paenibacillus sp. CMM36. The sequence continues at coordinate 182,377 of NZ_JBSEDY010000001.1, read as the reverse complement.
TAATTCCCTTGACCATGCTTCATCCACTTTCATGCACAGATTCATATCCTCTTGCCAGTTACGTGGTTTATCTGTCATTGTTGTTCCTCCCTTAAAACAGGTATGGTTATTGGAGTCCAATGCGTGTGGTAAAAAGGCCAACCTGCATCCAACGGTGTACCGCAATATGGCGGTTCATCAATCGGGAATTTCCACCATAGCACAGCTCCATAATCCTCATGCCATTCTTCAATCGGTCTTGGGCTACGACTTATCTCTATTTCCTTTTGCAACTTTTCCATTTCTGCTTTCTCTTGCGCCAACCTGAAGTAAGTGGTTATTGGTGGATTGCTCATGTCCCATTTGTCTTCTTTAAGCGCTTGTTCAAATTTTTCCTTTTGTTCAAGCTCCCATAATGGAGATGGGTTCTTCTTCAAATATTCGAACATCTATATATCCTCCCTTAGTGGGTGACTGGATAATGTCATATAAGCAGCCTCTGCCCTCTGGCGCGGGCTGGCTCTCACAATTTCCGCGACTTCAAATGCAAGCCAATTTTCTTGATCAGGCAATTCTGCCAATCCTGGATGTATACATCTTTCTAAGTGATTAAAATACTTCTTGGCATTCACTCTTATCGCGGCTACCTGTACCTCCAGAGAAGCGGTAGGATCGGATGATGGTTGCCAATCCGTAACCTTGCGTCGGAACTCTTTTGTGGCTCCATCAACCCATGTAAGCCTCTCACCATCCCACCAATTTACCCAGCCCAACAAACCAGCAAGGGCAAAATCTAATTTCTCGTCGATCATATCCAACATATCTATCATCCTTCCAACGCTCAAACAGGAGCGTATTGTATTGGTGGTTACTCACTTAATTCCTTCTCTATATAGTCCCTGTCAACAGAAACAAATGATAGTTCCTGACGTGGGGAAAATATTAATTTTCCTTTTAGCGTCAGTTCGTTTGCTGTTTTTGATGATATTATTCTACGCATCGTGTTATCTTCATTTTTGACTTTATAACCGTATATTTGATTTGAGTCATCATTAAAATAAACGGTATTAACGACTTCCCACTTTTTTGGTTTCTGTTCTTCTGTGAGCAGGGCTATTGTCCGGTCCCTCTCTGCCATCTGCTGCTGGAGTGAGTCTATTTGTGCATAGGCGGCATCAAGAGCGTTGACCAAATCAAACACATCACCGCTTAGATAAGCTTGGTCACCCCGAGCATCATCGGCTTTATTCCAAATAGTTCGCAAATCTTCTTCTGACATAGGCTCCAGACCATCCGGTAAATTAATTGTCCGTTCACTCACCTTTACCGCCTCCATCGAAATTTTTGTAGAACAATACTGACAGCATCGTATATTTATCCGTATCATAGCCGCAGTATCTGTAATGCACGTATCCATCTATGTCTTCGTATAGGGCAAATACCAGTTGTCCATCTTCATCCGTATAGAACCGCTCTATGCGGCGTTTGAGGTGTATTATCCCAACTTATTCTCTCCTTGGGGCTGTAGCAGCTCCGGGTTATCGTGTATGTTTCCTATGACTTCTAAATCTTTTTCGGGAGAATAGTATGTGAAAAATCCGCGTCCGATTTGTTTGAATGCAAAACCACAATTCATAAGTTGACCATTATCAGCCGTTTTGTTTTCCCACTCAACCACCCTCAATTGCACTTCTTTATGTCCCCAATGAGGGTTTACATGCCTTAATACATCACCCTCATAAATATCTTTATCGTGCCGATCCCCCGTGCCTGTGTATTGACCTACTGTTTCAGGATCTACCGGATGTGATTGCGCTCTATGATCTACAATGTCCACTCTGCCGTTATGCTGCCAGATATCTCCGAATACCCATTCTCCGTTATCAAGCCGTTTACCACGGAATTTAATATCTCTCATGCTTATCGCTCCTCTCTGTACATATCTGATCTCGCTTGTATCTGCCGCCGTCGCTGGTACTCATCAGGCAACTTTACTTCGAGATGAAGCTTCATGTGGTGCGGACACAAGTCTCTGTCCCTACCAACGCCGGTCGCGCACTTGTCACACAAGGGCAAGTCACACGTTGTATAATCGTTGCCACTGTTGACAGCGACGAAATCCTTGTAGTTACGCAGAAACGTACTTGGGTTTACATAGTCAACCACATAATCACACCAGCGGCTGACCGGATTGCGTCTGCATACCGCACATATGCCATGATCGCCAAATGACTCATGTATGCTTGCTCCCATGTTCATCGCTCCTTATATATAGGGGTATAGGGTAAGAGGCTGTTATGCCTATTTCAATCCTCTTTGATTTGTCTAATATCTATATCAATCAGCTCTAATCCACCTAATTCCTCTATTTCTTTTGGGCTTAGGCTCATTTTGGATTTTTCAGACCGAATCTGTGCTCCAATATCATGTGCGCTATCTCCTTCGTATTCTCCTAAATATACCAACTGTCTCACTGCTACTGTTCCATACACTTTGTATTTACTCACAGGTCATCTCTCCTTTATAGGTAGTAGGGGGTGTATCCCCCTTAAAATAGGGTTAATTGACGATTGTCAAAATTCATCAATAGTAGTTCCTGCGCCATGTTGTTGTTCCCGTTAACAACCTGACGTGCCGCCTGGAATGTCTCACGATGCCATCCGGGGTACAACTCGTCCAACAGCGGATCGGCATAATAACTCAATATTGCTTTGCCCTTGATACCCTTTAGCATCTTGGCCAGATCACGATGGTCCTGTTCGGCAAATCCTCCAGCGTAGTATTTCTCGCGCCCAATGTACGGCGGGTCCACATAAAACAGTGTGTCTGGACCGTCGTAGACCCGGATTATGTCCCTAAAGTCCCGATTGTCAATCATGACACTGCTCATACGCTTGGCGAATGCCGGGATAATGTCTGTGGCTGATCGGTACGTCCGGGCTGTATTATGCTCCTTGCTGTGCCGCCATCCTGTATCCGTGCTGAACGCCGAATCCGAATTGCCTTTGGCTATGCCGCTGCGGTTCACATAAAAGAAGCGGACAGCTCGAGTGAAATCGTCGTCGGGTGGTTTGCTACGTTTCCATTCTTCATATAGCTGGCGGCTGTATGGCAGGGCATCGCAAGCTTGCTGGAGCCGAAGAGGTTCATTTATGGCCACCAGCAGAAAATTGACCACTTCACCGTCGATATCGTTATATACCTCGCTGTACACTGGAGGCTTTTGGGCGATTACATGGGCAGCTCCACCGAATGGCTCCACATAACACGTATGCGGTGGCATTTTGCTTATAATGTGCTGCGCTACCCGACCTTTACCGCCAAACCAGATTAATGGGCTTCGTACTCCTTGCATGGTGTATCCCCCTTATGGAGGGCTAAGCCTCCTAAATTAAGCCGTTTGAAAATACTTTTTAATTGCCTCGCCAACCCATCTGCCCATTGGTACAGCAACGGCGTTGCCTATCTGACGGTAAGCATCATTGTCTGTCCCGGCGAACTGGAACCAATCGGGGAAGCCTTGTAATCTCGCATATTCGCGAACAGTATAGGGCCGTATTGATACTCCATCATTCACCAGTCGTGTTGATCTATCCTTGGCATAATGAGCAACACATGTAGGCGCTCTGCCTTCCAAGTCGGTGACAATGGGCAGATCCCTGTATCCGCCGTTTAAACGCTTCTGCACGTACTCAGGCGTGTATACCTCAGCCCCGACATCTATGATGTCTTTCATGGCTATTGGGTTCTCGTCTGGATAAGGCAAGTGGCTAAGAGGTTTCTTAGTGCCTATTACAATCAACCGTTTCCGCTCCTGCGGTAGCCACATGTTTGCATTCACCGGACATTCAACCCTGACATAATAGTTTGGCAGTCTGGTCAAGCATTCCATGACAACTTGGAACTTCTTCATGCCTGGTACATTCTCAACGACATATGCCTCTGGTTGCGCCAGTGCTACGTGCCGGAAGAAGTGAAGGAATAGGTCGTCTCCGGTCCTTGTGCCGTGAATATCCGCGATTGTGCTGTATCTGGTACATGGGAATGTGCCAATGTATACATCTGCATCTTGCTGGTCCAGTACAGTAATTTTGGTTATGTCCGCCTCATTTACTTGGTGCTCAAAGTTCTGTCTCAATGTCTCGCAAGCAATTTTGTCTATCTCATAGGACTCTATGACATCTATCCCGGCCTCTATCATTCCAAGGTCCAGACCTCCAGCTCCGCTAAAGTAACTCTTCGCTGTAATCACTCTGTTGCTGTTCCCTCCTTCTTATCCCCTATGGGCTACTTTTTTGATTTGTCCCAAGAGCTTGATGCCACAATTTTCACAGTGCCCGCAACATTGTTTAGTGTGTATTTCCGTTCTTCCTTGCCGTTTTCCAACTTGTTCCAAGGGTCTATGTGAAAAGAAATTCCATCCTGCTTATTTAAATAATTGGCTACCACATTCCAAGCTCGCTGTACGTCCTTTGGTACATTTCCCATTTGTGTTTGTCCTCTCTGCCCTTGGGGGCTATATATTTCTTGCTTGATATATTGGAGACATATCAGGTTCATATTTCATTGCCTTGATATGGTCTAGTAATATGGGTTGCCATACTCGCTTATTGCTGTGCACCAATGCATGCATGTCATATGAGAGCAGCACGCAGTTATCTACCTCATATTTGCCTCCCTGCGAGCCGTAAACAATGCGGTGTAAGTGTAATCCTGGTCCCGGCGTACCACTCAACAGGCAACAATTATGAGCTCCTACGGTTGCATCACGCTCAGACACAGCAGCACGTATCCTCTCTTTACTCATTACTTCTGAATCAACAGGAGCACGTTTCTTTTTAGGCTGCTCCCGGCGGTTATGGTGGGCCAGAATACTCTGGCGCCACTCTTGGACGGGTTTCTTGCGTTTCGCGAGTGCCATAACTACCTCCTAAAATGGTCCGTCAATAGGATCGGGTAATGGGCCGCCATCGTCGTAAAACGGATCTTTATCACGGTCATATTTGTTCATATCATCACGCTCCTGCTGGATAGTCGTTAAGTTGATTAATCAAGGTACTGGCTTCTTTTTTGGTTAGCTCTTTGATGCTCTCTTTGCCTGAGCTCACCTGTCTGATCATCAGCCTGAAATCTTCCTCTGATATATTTTTTTCATTTTTAATACGGTGACTGTATTTAACTTGAGCTTCACTAATAAGCATGCTTGTAGGTGTTTTATTTTCGTTGTTAGGTGATGAAGTATTAGTTTCAGGTTTAGTTTCCTGTGGTTCCTCTGGTGGCTTTGTATTCTTGTTAACGGATTTAGTTCTGTATGAAAATCCTTCTGGTAGTGCCCAGTCAGGTAATTGCGGTTCCTCTGCAAGCTTGTACGATTTACCAGCAGGATTGATCTTAACCCAGACGTTTTCCAACTTATAAAGGTATCTGCCAATCCCCCATTGATATGCAGCCCGTTTCATGGCGTCAGATAAACCACCTTTGACAGCCTCCATATTGCTGTCATCGGCTCCATCCCATTTAGTGATCCATTCGCCATCAATCTTCACGCTGATTCCACATAATTGACTGCTGCCTTTCCATTCGCGGTATTCATTTTTCCAACCAAATACCCCAAAAACATCATCAAGCCTATTTTGTATAGCGCGATTAGTTACATAAGCTAAGGCAATACCTTTGGATTTATCACCATTCGTTGAACCGACGCGCCATTCGATCTCGTCTGGTAGAAATGGAGCTTGTAAAGACTTCATTATCTCCTTCGGGTCCATCTGGTCCCACCCCCGGTTCATAGGTTATTTGGATAGGAAAGGCTCGGAAGTTTTGCGGATCATCTGGACCATATCTGCCAGTGAGGAAGAATGCCAGTTCATCATCATCATGAAACTTTGCTGCTTTCATAAAGTCTGAGACGGGTTCCGAGTATATGTTGATGAAATGTCCATCTTTGTGTTTCGGTACATAACGGTATATAGTTACCATTGCTAACCCTCCATTCTAATGCTATAATTTCCGTAATTGTTTTTATAAGTAGAGCTGCCGTTGCCTCGGCGGCTTTTTCTCTTTTATAGGCTATTACCATGTTTTTTAGGTATACCCTCAGCAGTGTGGGTGTCAGCACGCCCTTTTCCTTCGCTATCTTTGCCAACTCCAGGAACACCCTGCGATCCGTCAGATTCATCCTTCTTCACCTCCGAGTATTTCACCTCACCTTCCCGACCGTAATGCTTTAAAATATCGTCTACACTCCCAAAACTCATGCTGTCCGTTTGCCCTCCCGATCTTCTGGATGAAACATCTTGTCCAATTCAACTGCGCGCTTGGCATATGCAGCCAAATTCGCTTCGTATTCCTCTATTGTTTCTATTAATTCTGGCTTGTAATTACGCTCTTTCAGCCGTCGCCGCAGGCTTTCGATATCAAAATCGTATTCAGCAAGATTGCGGCCGCATTCAGTTAACACATGGTATTCCGTCATAACGTCCACACTGCTTCTTAATCCTTTAGCTGGCATCATCAAAACCTCCATTCCAACGTTTCACCATCACAAACGTCTTATTGTCGATTGCTTCTAACATGCATGACTTGCAGTGAGGTTGACCGTATACTTCATAATCTGGATCAGCTCCACATCCACATTTGCCTACATTCACAGTAGGTTCAGTATCTGGACGTTTAAACGGGAACGGGGTAACTACGCGATTTTCAATCTCTCTTTGATGTTTAGCCATGCTTCACACTTCCTTCCATTAATTCATGCTCTGTTCTTTTAGCCTCTACCCAATCAATGAAATCTTCTCGTATGACTCGGCGAGAAGCCCCTATACTAAAATTTCGTATCCCACCTTTAGATGGAGGTATTTGCATGAGCTCATATACCACTCGGCGAGATATCATCAGGAAATCAGATATATTCTGCGCCGTTAGTACATGAGGTAAGGTTTCTAACGCTATTTTCTTATGGGTATTATTAACTTTCATTCCGCAGCCTCCTAGATGTACAATGGGTTGTGGTTGTTCTTACATATGAGTCAAGATGTTGTTATTTAATCCTTATTAAGTTTGGTTTCTCGGTGTTGCATCCACAGCTGAGGCTTACTCCGCTAAAGGAACCTTCATCTTTTAGGATTTCTCTTTGTAAATCTTCATCGACTCGAAACTCTTTACCGCACTTGAAGCAAGTTGTGAAAATCTCGGTACCGTATATCTCAATTTCTCTGACTTTTCCATCAACTTCAGTTTTGAGGTATATCATTAGTTGGCTTCCTCTTTCCTTTTGGGATACCAACCGTGAATCAGGTCTAATGCAAGTTCAAAATCGGAACGTTTGATCTTATCGTATTTAGCTACATTGAAATGAGATTTCAATGCCCGGTAGATGCTTTGGAAGTGTGCGTCATATCCTTTCTTCATAAGGAAACCAACACGTGCGTTTACCGCATCTTGGACATCTGCTTTTTGGTTCTCGGTCAACCAGATTTCATTGTCTACTACAAGCTGCAAACGATGATTATCTTGCTTAACTTCATTTAATTCAGTTCTAAGATCTTTCATATTGAGTACCGCTAGCTCAAGAATGCCTTCGATTGTTGTTGGAACTGTTGTCGGTACATGAAGATTTTTAAGACGTTCTACTTTATTGAAGTAATCGTCTACCAAACTTTCGTATGCCTCCCAAGCCTTGTCCGTTCCAAGTGACTTTGCATGAAGTAGTGCACCCTTAACGGTCCAGAGGTACATAAGAGGAGAGTGTTTTGACTGGTCGCCAATTTGATGATCAGTTTTAAAGTTACGAAGTTCTTTTCCAGCGAGAACAAAATAATGTTTGCCTTCTGTATACCGTTTTTTGTTTCTTGAAAAATTGTGACTAATTGACTTAGCGTCCGTTCCATAAGATTCAGCGAGTTGAGCGCTTGTCAGTACACGTTGATTGTTTTGTTCAATTACTTTTATTTGGTTCATTTTCTTCTCCCCTTCAAGCTGGTTTTTTAAAATTAAACGTTTCGCTTAGTTTTGGGTTAAAAAGAACCATCGGTTCCTCTTCCAAAGCTTCTGCAATTAACAGTACATCATCAAGGTAAACACCACGTCGGCCCTTTGCGATATCTTTATACCAAGTTATTGTTTTACCGCAATGCTTTGCTACATGTGTTTTTGTCATCCTTTTGTTTGTTCGAATGGCTTCCATGTTTTTGACTACATAATTCACGTTTTTCACCTCCTTTACTAAGCGTTTCGCTTACCTTGTGATTTAAATATATACTAAGCATTTCGCTTAGTCAAGAAGTTTTTAAAGCGTTTCGCTTAATTTGTTATGCGGTTCGCTTAATATTGTTATATTTGTATATTAGGAAGGAGGTTTTGAGATCTGTGGATAGTTTGGGATCTAGATTAAAGAAGGCCCGAGAAAAGAAAGGTTTTACTCAGCAAGACGTAGCTAAGAAACTTGATGTCACTAACGGAGCAATATCGGGATATGAAAGAAATTATAGAGATCCCGATTCCGAAACATTAAAGAAACTTGCTGACCTTTATGAAGTATCTATTAACTGGATTTATGGTAGAGACGAAAAAGAGAGCGAGTACACGCTCCCGGAGGAAGTTATATCCAAAGTCATTAAGGAAGCTGAGGCACATTATGGAGTTAGCCTGAGGGATGATCCTGTTGTAGAGTCGGCAGTTCGTGATTTGATAAACAATCTTGCAAAGATGAAGCAATCAACTCAGAAAAATGATTAATTAGCGATTTGTTTGTTTCGTTAATACAAGTCCTAGAAATTATTACACTTGCCGACATCAACAACTGTTCATCCATGTTAGCAGCTCCTTTGTGTCTATTTCAGCCGTTTTTAACATAATACCACATAATCATAGTATTCAGGAACGTATGTTCTGTTTTTGGTTAAAAAAAGAGAACAAGGTGGCAGTGAGATGGAGTTAGTACCCGTCCGCTGTCGTATTCCCGAGTTACTCAAAAGGATCAATAAGAATCAACAATGGCTAGCTGATAAGACTGGTTTACCCAAGCAACGAATTTCGGACATTGTTAACCTGAGAACTGACAATATCCAAATCAAACGAGCTGCTTTACTAGCTTATCATCTTAATTGTAAAATCGACGATCTTTTTGTTTGGGAATTGCGGTAGCAGAGTAGCTAAAGCTACTCTCGGGGAAAAGTACCGTTTAAATGGTACTCGCGTTATAAAAAAATTAACTGCAACCGCAGCCATTCCCTGCTCACCTTTATTAACACTATAGCAGATAATAATTGTCATATGCTGTCGAATCACGCCGCAACACCTGCCGCGAATAGGGTTAGAGGGGATTGACAAATGCTAAAACTTCTTTTTTATCAATGTGTGTTTACCATCTTTAAACATTACTTTTGATCCTTTTTCCATAGGTATAATTTCAGCGATTCTATTTTCATTAATTACATTTGACTGATCGTATGCTTTAAATCCATAGTGTTCATACGCCTGAGATACGTCCTTAAGTGTCTGTAACGATAAATAAGAACCATGCGTAGTGTGATGACAAGGAACCTTTGCAGAACTATTAGTAGCCGACCAAAGGTCTATAAAATTGACTTCGGATAAGTCAAATTCAACAAAATCCGTTACGTCCCCTTTTCTATCTAACAACTTTACTCCAATTTGAATCATCTACGCTGCCAACTCCTGATGTATGGGATTTTTCACAATACATCATAATGCATATCTGACTACTAGGTCATGGGGTAAATGATTCCAATAAAAAAGACGTCCTTTTAAGGACGCCTATTGATCTAAAACTGGTTTGGCAATAGAAGCTTTTTTTATCTTTGTGTATATAAAATTAAACAAATAGATAACAACTACAGGTGATACAACCCCAAAAAAGGAATAAATAACCCACCAGCCATTCTCGCCGGAAACTAATGGGAATTTAGCTACATAATATATCGGCAGTGAGTGATATTTTACATAAATCACATTAATTATTTTGAAAACCAGAAGGTGAAATACCATTATGGATGCGCTATGTTCACCTAAATACGAAATAATCTTAGCAAGAATCCTTGTTCTTACAATCAATTTCCCAATAAACATGTTTATGTATATGCCAGAGAAAGAACAGATAAGGAACATGATTGGGTTTAAAAATTGCCTTTGGCTCATTTCTACATGACCGAACTTTTGAAGCGAAAAATATAAAATGGATAAACAAATCAATGAAATCCACCAATTATAATTTATTTTCACATTGTAATAACGAATCAAAAAACCAATCAAAAAAACAATTGTAACAATAAGCGAAATATCTAAAAAGAAAGCTAGTTTAATCTGTTCGTTATTCAGAACAAACCCAAGATAATAAAGTGATAGTGTAATTATCACAGTGGCAATAGTAGAATTTTTCTTAAACCACCGAAGAGATACATAACGCGTGATACAGAAAAGGATCGACACTATAAGTAATGCAATATAGAACCAAGTCGCCGCACCCAACTGATCAAGTGTCTTTAAAGATATGATATCGTTAATAATGGGCACTACTGTTTCCTGATCATATAACCTAGTTGGATATATACCTGTGATATTTGTGTTCACATCTGTAAAAAAACCGATTTCGAAAAATATGTTGTGAAGAGTGAGAAATAAGAGATTATACAAAATGTAAGGTAAATACAGAGTTTTAATCCTCTTACCAATAAAGGCGGTGGGAGATGATGAGTGTTTGTCATTGTACCAGTAACCCGAAATAAAGAAAAATAGTGCTAAATGGTACATATACACGTACCCAACTACTGGAGAATTAGCATGTCCAACTACGACTGCAATAATCGCAAGCCCTTTCATTATGTTCCAATACGTTTCCTTTTCTTTTTTCAAAAATAGACGCCCCTCAATTTGCACGTATGTTATCCAGATTATACCACGCAACTTATTCTAGAGGCTATTTATTTGTTTAGATAGTAATAAAGACAAGTAATTCAATTGCCATGAATAAACATATTGTGATAACATAAGAATAGAAATAAGGACGGTGCACCAACCGTCCCTAGTACAAACAACTTGAGTGGGGAAACCCTCCTGAGTAATGCTTAGTCAGAATGAGTGACCCACACTGGCGCGAACCTGTGAGTGGGTCACTTTCGTTTATCAATGTAAGTAAGCAAAGCAATCAGGAAGATCCCGAAAGTAAGCACTTCACCGAACGAAATGTGCATCGCATCACCTCCTTTCAGAGGGTGCGTCCACTCAAGGTGTGTTGTACAATCCAGATTATACCACATCAGTCCTCTATTAAGAGGGCTTTTTATTTTGCTTAATACACCTTACAATTCTATTAAATAACATCTCAGGAGGCATGCCATGAAGGGCCATTTTTATAAACCTCGTTGTAAATGTCCAAAGGATAAAAAATGTAAGTGTAATGCTACTTGGTCATATATCATTGATGTTGGCATAAACCCAGTGACTGGTAAGAGAAAACAAAAGAAAAAAGGTGGATTTAAAACATTAAAAGAAGCCGAGGCAGCGGCAGCGTTAGTGCAAGTAGAAGTATCTCAAGGCACGCATGTTGAAGAAAGTAACATAACTTTCGGGGAATTTCGTAATATGTGGCTAAAGATGTACGCTAGTACGGGGAAAGTAAAAGTAAGCACTGTACGTGTGAGAGAACACGAATCAGGCAGACTTAATGGATATTTCGAACATTTAAAGCTAAAAAGTATAACTCTAAAAAAATATCAAGATGCTTTGAATGACCTCAAAAATGAAGTAGGTCTTGCAGAAAGTACCCTTGATGGAATCCACAGCACTGGAAGTATGATTTTTGAAAAAGCAATGGAATTAGGATATATCAAGAAAGATCCTACTCAGTATGCACATGTTCCAAAAGTCCAGAAAACAGTAGAAGAATTAGAAGAAGAAGAAACACTTGAAAAGTATCTCGAAAAAGAGGAACTAGCTTTGTTTCTACAGACAGCCAAAACCAAAGGGTTAGAACGCGATTACATCATATTCAAGTTGCTATCTTATACAGGCATGCGTGCTGGTGAGCTGTGCGCACTAAAATGGAAAGACATTGATTTCGAAGAATGCACTATTAACATATCTCGTACTTACTACAATCCTAAAAATAATGTAATGAAATATATCTTGCTTACTCCAAAAACGAAAACATCCAAGCGCAAGATAGACGTTGATGAAGGATTGATTAAAGATCTAGAACAACACCGTGCTTTCCAGAACGAAGTACGTATGAGATTTCGTAATACTTACTATGACCATGACTTTGTAATAGCTAAGACAAAGAAATCACCAGGATACCCAGAATATATAAAGACTATTGAGAACCGCATGGAGCGGCTCCTAAAGCTCGCAGAACTAAATGAGTCTCTTACCCCTCACTCACTTCGACACACGCATGTATCTCTACTTGCAGAGGCTGGAGTGGGTCTCAAAGAGATAATGGACAGGTTGGGACATAAAGACGATGATACTACTGAACATGTGTATTGGCACGTTACCAAACCAAAGAAAAAAGAAGCCCCTCAAAAGTTCGCAGAACTCATGAAAGGCCTCTAATTTAGTACCGATGTTACCCTTTTGTTACCCTAATGATGATTACGAACCTCAGAACCCTTATATAATAAGGTTTCTAGGTCGTTTTTACATCATGCCGCCCATTCCACCCATGCCGCCCATGTCAGGCATTGCAGCCTTTTCTGGTTCTGGCTTGTCAGCGATAACCGCTTCAGTAGTCAGGAACATTGCCGCTACGGAAGCAGCGTTTTGCAATGCATAACGAGTTACTTTCGCAGGGTCAACGATACCAGCGTCGATCATGTTTACCCAGTCGCCAGTAGCTGCGTTAAAGCCTACGCCAACTTCTTCGCGTTTCAGACGCTCAACGATTACAGAGCCTTCTTCACCTGCGTTAGCAGCAATGGTGCGGATTGGAGCTTCCAGAGCGCGCAACACGATGTTCACGCCTGTTTGCTCGTCGCCTTGCAGTTCAACAGCTGCAACTGCTTTGTATACGTTCAGGAGCGCTACACCACCACCGGATACGATACCTTCTTCAACCGCAGCACGGGTTGCGTTCAGAGCATCTTCGATGCGCAGTTTGCGTTCTTTCAATTCTGTTTCAGTAGCCGCACCGACTTTGATGACTGCTACGCCGCCGGACAATTTAGCCAGACGCTCTTGCAGTTTCTCTTTGTCGAACTCGGAAGTGGTTTCTTCCAGTTGCGTACGGATTTGGCTAACACGAGCGTCGATGTCGGCTTTGTTTCCAGCACCGTCAACCACAATCGTATTTTCTTTTGTGATACGCACTTGACGTGCTGTACCCAGTTGGTCTACGGAAGCTGTTTTCAGGTCCAGACCCAGTTCCTCCGTGATCACTTGACCGCCTGTCAGGGCAGCGATATCTTGCAACATTGCTTTACGACGGTCACCAAAGCCTGGAGCTTTAACAGCTACAGCGTTGAATGTACCACGCAGTTTGTTAACAACGAGCATAGCCAGCGCTTCGCCTTCGATGTCTTCAGCGATCAGAACGAGTGGCTTGCCTTGTTGTACGATTTTTTCAAGCAATGGCAGGATTTCTTGTGTGTTTGTGATTTTTTTGTCTGTGATCAGGATATACGGATTGTCCAGTACAGCTTCCATTTTGTCCGTATCTGTAATCATGTACGGGGAAATGTAGCCACGGTCAAATTGCATACCTTCAACCACTTCCAGCTCTGTTGCAAACCCGCGGGATTCTTCAACCGTGATTACACCGTCTTTGCCCACTTTTTCCATAGCTTCAGCGATCAGTTCGCCTACTTCGTCATCAGCAGCGGAAATACCAGCTACTTGAGCAATGGATTGTTTGCTTTCGATTGGTTTGGAGATGGCTTGCAGTTCAGCAACAGCCGCTTTAACCGCTTTGTCGATCCCTTTACGGATACCGATTGGGCTTGCGCCAGCAGTTACGTTTTTCAGGCCTTCTGTGATGAGGGCTTGAGCCAAAACAGTAGCAGTAGTCGTACCATCACCAGCTACATCGTTCGTTTTGGTCGCTACTTCTTTAACCAGTTGAGCGCCCATGTTTTCGAACGCGTCTTCCAGCTCGATTTCTTTTGCAATCGTTACACCGTCATTAGTGATGAGCGGGCTACCGAATTTTTTCTCCAGTACAACGTTACGGCCTTTCGGTCCGAGTGTTACTTTAACAGCGTTAGCCAATGCGTCAACCCCGCGCAGCATAGAGCGACGAGCGTCTTCACTGAATTTAATATCTTTAGCCATTTGTGATAAACCTCCCTATGGATTATGAATGATTTGTTTCAATTCCTATATTCAGGTCTTGTCCGGGTTCCGGTTAACCGATGATCGCGTGAATATCGCTTTCTTTCATAATCAAATATTCTTTACCTTCATATTTGATTTCCGTTCCAGCGTATTTAGAGAAAATGACACGGTCGCCTTCTTTTACTTCCAGAGGAATACGGGCACCGTCTTTCAATGCGCCTGCGCCAACCGCGATGATTTTGCCTTCTTGCGGCTTTTCCTTGGCAGAGTCAGGAAGTACGATCCCGAAGGAAGTCGTTGTCTCTTGCTCAATTGCTTCCACCAATACGCGTTCACCCAAAGGTTTGATCATGAAAAAATAGCCTCCTTATTAAGTGTTTTATCCTGTAATTTGGTTGTTATGTTGTATGTATTAGCACTCGACAGTCGTCAGTGCTAACAACCAACTTTATGATACTCAACTTGGGATTGAATTTCAAGTCCCTAATGTATTTTTTATGGGAATTTTTATGGACAGCCCTTCCCGATTATATCCATCTATCTGAAAAATAACCGTTAACTCAAGGCTAATGGTTATTTTTCAGGGGACTAAGCCGCTACTGTTCATGCTCTGTACATAGTCATGATATACAAATGCTATTCATCATCTGCAAGTTGCCATGAAGCGCGACCCGAATAAATTATTTACTGAGCCATTCAAGTCCTGCCTTATTATTCTGAAGCTACACGCAATTGAGCCTCACGTTCCTCCTGTGCACGCAGTTGCTTGCGGTACACGACCGAAGACAAGTACACGCTCACTTCATATAACACCAGCAACGGAATCGCCACCAAAAAATCGGAAATAAAATCCGGCGGGGTAATGACAACCGCGACAAACACCAGCAGAAAATAAGAAATCTTCCGCCATTTGCGAAGCCGCATTGGTGTTAAAACATGAATCCCCGTCAGAAACATGATAAGCAGGGGGAGCTCAAACAGTAGCGCTACAGGCAGTACAATATTAAACATAAAGGTGAAATATTGTGCGATCCCGTACGTTTCCTGTAATCCCATACTTTTGGTGACAGACGATGTAAACTGAATCGCCATCGGGAAAATAATGAAATAAGCAAAAGCTGTCCCAATGATGAATAAAAGCAGCACATAAGGCACATACCGCAAAGTCGCACTTCGTTCTTGCGGCCTTAATCCCGGGCTGACAAATTTCCACAGTTGGTAGCATGCAAACGGTAGCGCCACCGCAATCCCGATGATCATGGCGATCTTCATGTAGATACCAATCCCGTCCCAAAAGGAAAACGCGTTTAACTGAAAAGCTCGCGCCGAACCGGAGCGAATAAGCCAGTCATATACAGTACCCGCCGCGAACAGACCACCAGCCAGTGCCAATACAAATACAATTAACACATAGATCATTCTGCGGCGAAGCTCTCCCAGATGTTCCATTAGCGGCATTTCATGCTCTGATGGGGTCAAGTCCACTCCTCCTTTCTGAACGGAACGCAGCAGCGCCTCCTAAAAAATAAAGCCCTTCACTGAAGAAGAGGCTTTTGTTTATTGTACAAGATCAAGAATCGATCACTAAATCTATGACAAGCGTTTATCCTCAGGCTGAGGTTGAACTTCTGAAGACGTCGTTTGTGATGCTTTGACCACACTATCTTTGCTGTCTTTACGCTCAGTCCGTTCATCTTCTGATAAAATATCGCGTGCCCCGTTTTTAAACTCACGGAATGTACGCCCTACAGCTCGACCCAGCTCAGGCAGCTTGTTCGGACCAAATAGCAGCAGCGCCAGAATAATTAACAAAATATAACCCGGTGCTCCAATATTGGGCATGTGTAGTAATCCTCCTTATGTTGACGAACAAAATAAGAATCTTTGTCCGTATACGGCCTTATAAATTCTTATAGGTATCATACCACACACGATGTGCTGCCTTCTACCGGAACTGACCTGTCACCATAAGCAACGCTTCTGGAAGCTGGTCCATTATCGCTGCCAAATTTTCATGCACGCCTTTGGGCGTTCCTGGCAAATTGACGATCAGTGTACGTCCGCGTATTCCCACGATTCCACGGAATAGCATAGCCGCTGGATTTTTCTGCATCACGATCATTCTCATGGCCTCTGCCATACCCGGCACTTCCCGTTCCACAACCCGCCGAGTCGCCTCGGGTGTCACATCACGAATGGCCAGCTCAGTCCCGCCCGTAGTTAGTACCAGGTCTGCATGAAAATAATCGGTCATTTCGATTAAAGCTGCAATAATTTCATCCGGTTCATCGGGAACGATCCGGTATTCCACAATCTCTCCGCCCAGTTCTTCTTCGATGAGTTCCCGGATGACCTGTGCGCTTGTATCCTCACGCTCTCCCCTTGCCCCTTTATCACTGGCTGTTAGGATCGCCGTTTTCCACACCATAAGATCACCCTTCTCCTATCATGAAAGAATACTTTCTCTTCTGAAAATCAGAAACAGCCACGCTGCATCCTGCATCACATCACAGTACCCTCTCGGCGACAATGTTTATCTATGTCAAGGTTCCCGGTGGTCCTCCCGTTGAAAATCCCCATGCTTGCCACCTGTTTTGGATTGCAGCATGGTAGGGCCGATGATCATATCTTTTTGCAGCGCCTTGCACATATCATACACGGTTAACGCTGCGGCTGAAGCCGCTGTCAAAGCTTCCATTTCTACACCTGTCTTACCTTCGGTCTTCACTTCAACTTCAATATGAAGCACATCATGTCCATTATCGGAAAAAGTAATGTTCACGCCTGTCAGAGCCAGTGGATGACACATCGGTATCCAGTCTGACGTTTTTTTCGCGCCTTGAATCCCTGCGACCTGGGCCACAGCAAGAACATCACCCTTGCCGATTCTTCCTTCTTTTACAGCCGTCAATGTAGCCGGATTCATCGTAATCTGAGTCACGGCAACTGCTGTACGAACCGTAGACGTCTTACCCGAAATATCTACCATACGAGCACGTCCCTGTTCGTTAAAATGAGTAAAGGAATCCACGACTCCCTCACAGCTCCTTTCACATACCCAACTTTACTTCATTCATCATTTGTCAATTTTGCATAATCACAATCTAAGCGTCCATCCAGAGTAAACAGCACGTCCACTCGCAAATCCCTTGGCTCCATAGGCACCTGTGTGAGCAATTGTCCCGGCAGTAGCAGCGAGACATACAGCGGACCTACGTGGCTGTTGTTACGCTTCTCTGCCTCTACCTGTACGGTAAAGCGGTCATAATAGCCTCCGCCGTAGCCAATCCTGCCCCCTCGACGATCAAAGGCCAAGCCGGGCACAACAACCCAGTCAATTCCCGTCCACATTTCAGGCGACCATTCCTTGCATGTCAAAGCAGGCTCAGGGATGTTCCAGACGCCGGGTACAATATCTCCGTTCTGATCCATCTCCCTCAGCTCCATCGTCCGAGTTACCGAATCCACTCTTGGAGCCAGGACACGATCTCCCTGTGACCAGCAATGCTCAATGAGGGGAGTCGTCGAAATCTCGCTGCCAAAAGAGAGATAACTAAATAAGGTTAGCTTATCTCCGTTTCTGTCTATTCTAAGCTGCTCCCATGCCTCGATTGCATGCCGACAGGCCACAGCCGATGCCTTCTGCCTTGTCAGCGGGTCCATGGAGTCACGCGCCTCCCGTTGCTGCAAACGCAGCGCGTTCTTCACATTACAGACATCCATCACATCCGCCCTCCCGCACAATCGTCGATAATCTTTAATACGTTGCTATTGTCCCATTTGTCAGTAAGTGCTGTACGTTGCAAGTTTTTTTCATTCTTTTTCACTTCTCGCTTAAGTTTATCATTGTTTATACAAATTGACTACACGCGGCTCAAGGGTTTACAGGGTGAAAGCAGTGCAATAGTGGGTAATTTCATGTAAACTGGAAGGAAGGTACCTGCGAAAAAAGCAGGTAGAACTGTGCAAAATGTAATGGAGGAACGATACGCTATGCTATTGCAAGTAACCGGAATTACTAAATCTTATGGAATTGAGCCCGTTCTGGACGGGATTAACCTTCAAATATTGGAACGTGAACGTATTGGACTCGTAGGTGTGAACGGTGCAGGCAAATCGACCCTGCTCAAAATCATTGCTGGTGAAATATCCTATGACAGTGGACAAATTTTCAAGGCAAAGGAGACCAGCATCGGTTATCTGGCGCAAAACAGCGGCTTGAATTCTGACCGTTCTATCTGGGGGGAAATGATGCTGGTGTTCACTCCCCTGATTGAAGCGGAACGGGAACTGCGGCAAATGGAACAGGACATCGCTGACCTGGCCAATGCTCAAAACGAAAAACGCTACGCAGATCTGCTGGAACGCTATGCACGTCGTTCAGACTGGTTCAAGGATCACGGTGGTTATGAAATGGAGACCCGTATTCGCAGCGTGCTGCACGGCATGGGCTTTGGCTCATTTGCACCTGAAACGCCTGTAGCTACCTTGAGCGGAGGACAGAAAACTCGGCTTGCGCTAGCGCGCATCCTACTGCTCGCCCCAGATGTCCTCATGCTTGATGAGCCTACCAACTATCTGGATATTCAAACACTAACCTGGTTGGAGGACTATTTGCGCGGCTACTCCGGTTCTCTGCTGGTTGTATCACATGACCGTTATTTTCTGGACCGACTGGTAACGACGATTATTGAAATCGAACGCCATCGTTCTACCCGATATACAGGCAACTACAGCCGCTACATGGAGTTGAAAGCTGCCGAGTACGAAACGAATCTGAAGCATTACGAAAAGCAGCAAGGAGAAATTGCCCGTTTAGAAGCATTCGTACAACGTAATATTGTGCGGGCTTCTACGACCAAACGCGCTCAAAGTCGGCGCAAGCAGTTAGATAAAATGGAGCGTATGGATCGACCGATGGGAGACTTGAAAAAGGCTCATTTTTCCTTTGAAACAGCCCATATGTCAGGTAAGGAAGTACTGGAGGTCCGTGACCTCTCTGTGGGATATGAAGGGAAAAAGCCTTTATTCCAGCACGCATCGTTCGACTTAAAACGTGGAGATACCGTGGCACTGATTGGTCCGAACGGGATCGGAAAATCGACGTTGCTCAAATGTCTGACCGGATCACTTAAACCTGCTGCGGGCTCCATCCACTGGGGCACGAAAATCAAAATCGGTCTGTATGACCAGGAGCAGACGAACCTGAACCCTGCCAACACCGTACTGGAGGAGTTGTGGAGCGAGTATCCTCATATGGAAGAAGCACGTATTCGTACAGTGCTGGGTAATTTCCTGTTTAGCGGTGACGATGTACTAAAAAAAGTAGCTGCATTAAGCGGAGGGGAAAAAGCCCGCGTTTCTCTGGCCAAGCTCATGCTGCGCGAAGCCAACGTGTTAATTCTAGATGAGCCTACCAACCATCTGGATCTGTTTAGCAAGGAAGTGCTGGAAGCGGCTTTGATGGACTATGACGGTACACTGTTGTTCATTTCCCATGACCGTTATTTCCTGAACAAAATGGCGGAACGTGTCATCGAGCTTCATCCTGGAGGGATAGAACATTTCCTGGGGAATTATGATGACTATGTAGCTAAAAAGCAGGAATTGGAGGAAATTGCGCAGGAAGCTTTGGAGGCAAATCAGGCCGCACGCGGCAAAACATCGGCTACCTCTGCATCCGTCACAGACGAGACCACATCCAAATCACGCGCCGCCACCTATGCTGCAGACAAACAAGCCAAAAGCGAGGAACGTAGCCGTCAACGCAAGCTGGAGGCATTGGAAAACCAGATCAAAACGCTGGAAAAACAAATTTTAGGGCTGGAGGAACAAATGACCCTACCTGAGATTTATCAGGATTACACAGCGCTTCAGAATATTCAGGCACAGCTCGACACCCGTAAACAGGAATTGACTGAAACCTATACCTCTTGGGAAGAGCTGTTAGAAGAATAAACACTACTGCATAAAATCTTAGCCTTAAAAATTTCACATTTTCCTCTTCTATATTTTTGTACACAAGATTATCCACAGCTTATGTGTATGAATGAGATTGAAAAATGGCCTTTTAGGCCATTTTTTTATTGATAAAGAGCCATTTTCAAATGAAAACCAAATTTATCCACCCTTTTATCCACATTATCCACAGATTTTACAAGAACTAAAGGTGTTACATATCCCCCAACTTGCTATCTCCAAAAAGTCTTAGCCTGCTTGCTTCGGGCTGGGTTATCCACATTCGAAACGGTATATGTGGATAACTTTGTTCACAACTTGACAAATCACATCATTATTCGGGCAATATCAAAATTCCAGATTTTTTTGATGGATTATGAAAAATCGTGAACCATTGTGACGAATCATGCGAGGGAATGAGATGCTGCCATTCTTTTGCTCAAACTCCTGTATTTTATCCTCTTGAATTTATATTTTTATGATAGTTATGGTGCGGAACAAAAAAGACACGGCTCAACTGTGCCATGTCTTGCTCATTCTTCTTCAATTAAGTTTGGACAGACCATTCTTCCAGAGACAGCCCTGGATCAGCCTTCATATCCAATGAGGTAAATTCCCCGCGCTTCCATTTGGCGTAGGCCGCAGCGCCGATCATCGCTGCATTATCTGTGCAATATTTCATCGATGGTACAAGCAACTCGATTCCTTCGCGCTCACAGCGCTCACGCAATGCTGTACGCAGTCCGCGATTAGCAGCCACACCGCCACAAAGCAGGAGCTGCTTCGCACCGTATTCACGCATGGCACGAATCGCCTTTTCTACCAGCACCTCGACGACCGACTCTTGAAAGCCTCTTGCGATCGCTCCGACATGAACGGTTTCTCCGCGCATTTTCGTCTGGTTAATTACATTCAGCACCGCCGATTTCAAACCACTAAAGCTAAAATCATAAGAATCCGGCTCCAGCCATGCACGCGGCAAAGTAACCACTTCCTCCGATTCATGAGCCACACGATCCACATGCGGGCCACCGGGATACGGAAACCCAATGGCTCTCGCTACTTTGTCGTAGGCTTCCCCAACCGCATCATCCCTTGTACGACCAATGAGTTGAAAATGACCTTCGGACTCCATCAGCACCAGCTCTGTATGTCCTCCTGACACAACGAGAGCAATGCACGGATATACGATATCATTTTCCAACTGATTGGCATAAATATGTCCCGCGATATGATGCGTCCCGATTAACGGCTTGCCGAATGCCAAAGCAGCACTCTTAGCGGCGACAATACCAACCAGCAATGCGCCAACCAGTCCTGGTCCTTGTGTCACGGCAACCGCCGAAATCTCACGAGGGGTAATTCCCGATGTTTGCATGGCCTCGTCCAGCATATAGGTGATGCTCTCTACATGTTTGCGTGAAGCCACCTCTGGTACGACACCACCAAAGGCTTTGTGTGTTTCAATCTGACTGGAAATCAGATTCGAGAGCACTTCTGTGCCATTTTTCACGACAGAAACAGCCGTTTCATCACAACTCGTTTCCACTGCCAGTATATAGCAAGGCTCGCTGGAGGCGGAGCCTGTACCTGCTTTTTCCTCTTGCGTCATTGCTTCTGCACGCTTCCTTCCTGTTCACCGGATGCCCCATGCGCGGGAAGATCCGCCCACATGATCACGGCATCCTCGTTATTATCCGAATAATAGCCTTTGCGCACACCCGCGGGCTTAAAGCCTTTTTTCTCATACAAGCCCTGAGCGATCCGGTTCGTTACCCGCACCTCTAGCGTCATACGTTCCATCCCTAAATAAGATGCGGTCTGCATCAGCTCATTCAACAGCTTGTCTCCAAGCTTGCGTCCGCGATAAGCCTCACGAATCGCAATATTCGTAATATGGGCCTCATCCATAATCGTCCACATGCCTGCGTAACCAATGGCTTGTCCGTCTAGTTCCATAATCATATATTTAGCGAAATGATTCATCGTCAGCTCATTGCGGAATGCTTCCTCCGTCCACGGTAGCGTGAACGCTTCATGCTCAATCTCCAGCACATCGGGAATATCATCCAGTTGCATCAAGCGAAACTCAAGTTTCTCTTCCCGCTGTATGTTCTTTGCCATGTTGTTCACCGCTCTCTTCAGCGCTGACGAAGCAGATTGGCTTCCGCCTCCGCCAGCTGGGTATAATTAGGAACCAGCGTATGTAGCTCGTCATGTTCCTGACGAAGCAGCTTATCCGCCCCAAGGCGGCCAACCCATCTTCCTTCCAGCTCATAAGGTACAATACGAAGCTCGCTCCAAGCACGCAGACGCTCAGCTGTTTCGGCGTGAACCGTCGTTTCACCGACTAGCCAAATGACTGGAGGACGCTCTTCAGAGGGCAAAGCCTCCAGCCGTTGCAGCAGGTCATCGGTCCAAGCAGTCATTAAGCGAATTGCATCTGGCTCCAGCCGTTGCGGACTCTCGACGTCGTCAACTGTATTCACGGCGAACAGCCCCGTGTAAACCTGACCACGGCGCGCATCCAGCACAGGCACAATCCAGTCTGCTGCCTGCGCTCCGGACGAACCGTTATTCACAGACTCATTTTTATCTTCTTGTCCCTTCATCTCGATGCCGCGATTCCAACCACCCCACGCCAAAGCGTGCAAAGTCGATATGGACGTCACCGGGATACCCCAGGCCCAAGCGAGTGTTTTGGCTGCAGTCACCGCAATCCGGATACCGGTATAAGACCCCGGTCCAACACCAACTGCAATACCATCTACATCATCTCGTGTCAGCCTTTCTTCATTCAGCAGTCGTTCCAGCTCGGTAATCACATGCACGGAGTGATTACGTTCGCCATAGACGTTGCTTTCTCCCAGCAATTCTCTTCCGTTCATCAGAGCGGCCGCCATCACGGTCGTCGCTGTATCTAACGTCAAAAACCGCTCACGCGGCTTTACATTTACATCTGTATGCTCTCTTTGCATGGTTCAAACTCCATTCTCCCGCAAACTGCGGCACCATTGTTCATAAGGCTCGCCGTACCCGGTCAGGTGGATCAGGCGCTCCCCCACATCCGTTGTTTCTATATACATATGAAGCCGCTGCTCCGGCAATATATCCGGTATAATACTACCCCATTCCACCAGACATACTCCTGTCCCGTAAAAATATTCGTCCAGCCCGAGATCCTCCGCCTCATCCTGGGAAATCCGGTACACATCCATATGATACAAAGGCAATCGGCCCTCGTACTCCTTAATGAGGGTAAAGGTTGGACTATTTACGATACCCGGCACACCTAAATGGCTGGCAAAAGCCTTGGAAAAAGCAGTTTTGCCCGCCCCCAGATCTCCATCCAGCACAATCACTGTTCCGGGAACCGCTTTGGCTGCCAAAAAACCTGCCAATGCCCCGGTCTGTGCCTCTGAGACAGAACGGAACGTAAACTGTTCCTGCGAAATTGTCATATATTTTAATCACCTTTCGTCCGAATCGGACCGTTCCAACTTGTTCTTTATTATATAGTTCACCTTATGTCGCCGCAAGGCATGAAGACATGCTATTGTAAGTTAGATGATACACACAGGGAGGGATCGAAACGATGGGACAAACCGTTTTACTCTTGATTGATGTTCAGCAGGCGATGTTCATGTATGATGGGAAGCTGTATCGCGAGCAGGAAGTTGTATCGCATTTGCAGCAGCTTTTGGACAAAGCCAGAGCTACAGGTACACCGGTGATTTTTGTACAGCATACCGATGAAGCGGATGAGGATTTCCGGGAAAACAGTGTAGGCTGGGCCATCGCTGATGTGGTGCGCCCTCTTCCTCATGAACGAATTGTCCGCAAATCATCCTGGGACAGCTTCTACCAAACCGAATTGGGCCATGTGCTGAAGAAACTGGGGGCCGATCAGCTCGTAATCGCGGGGATGCAGACCGAGTTTTGCCTCGACACGACTTGCCGAAGCGCCTATAGTCTGGGATACCAGAACAACGTGCTCGTATTGGATGCACATAGTACATTTGATAGCAAGGTGCTGAGCAGTGAACAAATTGTAGCTCATCATAATGAGATGCTTGGCAATCGTTTTGTGCGTTTACTCGCGACAGCAGATGTACATTTTTCGTGAGTTATTGATCCAATTCACGAGTTTTCACTATCTCGCAAAGACGTCATCATTTTTATTGGAATTCCAAATGTATTCAATTGGATTGGCAACCTGCCTAGCTTTTTCAAGACCAGATTGGTCAGAAACAAAGCCGCCTTCAGAAAATTCTGGAGGCTTTTTTTATTTTCCAGCTGAGTTAGATGATATTTGCGAGGAAAACTTTTTTACGTATGGATTGTAACTTTCATTTTTAACATAAAATTCAATTTATGATCATGATTTTCAGAAAAAACAAGAAAATAACAGAAAACGTTAGAATGGCCTAATTATTGTGGCCTATATGACCCTATAAACATCTGTACATAGATATGTGTAAATATTTGGACATTGAGCAAAATCTGCATTAGAACTATGATGAAACTGGTTTTAATTTCCAATGGGAGAAGGCGATCGAACCGTCACACTTACTGTCTTAGGCACCATGATATGCCCGCATGCAAATATATCTTGCAATCGCTGCGTCTCGTAGGTTAAGAGCGGAAATTACTAATTGAAGTGCAATCATGGATGTATTGTGTTTTAACACAGCGAAAGGAATGTGAGTTTTAATGAAAAAAGTAGCTTTAGTAAGCCCGTTAAGAACAGCGGTCGGCTCTTTTAACAAAACCCTTGCGCCTCTAAGCGCTTCCGAACTGGGAGCAACCGTGATGACAGCATGCCTTCAGCAAAGTAAATTAGAGCCTTCTTTGATTGATCAGATTTATTTGGGAAATGTTCTTCAGGCGGGCAATGGACAAAATCCTGCCAGACAGGCGGCATTAAAAGCCGGTATCCCTATTGATGTACCCGAAACAACGATAAACACGGTTTGCGGTTCAGGACTTCATGCCGTTGCTTTAGCTTACAATTCAATATTGGCTGAACAAGGCAACATCGTCTTGGCCGGAGGCATGGAGAGCATGTCGAATGCCCCTTACCTGCTAAGAAATGCAAGAAACGGCTACAAACTTGGTAACGGTGAGTTGGTAGACTCCCTGGTGGCCGACGGCCTTACATGCCCGATCAACCATTACCATATGGGAATTACCGCAGAAAATGTTGCCGATAAATATGGAATTTCAAGAATGGAGCAGGACGAATTTGCCTATCAAAGCCAGATAAAGGCCGTAGAAGCAAAAAACAAGAAGCTTTTTGAAGAGCAGATTGTTCCAGTCATGATCAAAAACAAAAAAGAAACTATTTCTTTCACAGAGGATGAACACATAAGAGGAAATACAACGAAAGAAAAACTTTCTCAATTAAAACCTGCGTTTAAGGAGAACGGAACGGTTACCGCCGGGAATGCTTCGGGAATCAATGATGGCGCGGCGGCCGTACTTGTGGTGTCGGAAGACAAATGCAAAGAACATGCATTAAAGCCATTGGCATATATCAAGGGTTATTCCCTTGTTGGCGTTGACCCTGCATATATGGGAATGGGGCCAGTGAAAGCCATTTCGACACTTCTGAAGCAGCAAGGTGTATCCATCGATGCCATTGATCTTTTTGAAATTAATGAAGCGTTTGCCTCACAAGCATTAGCGGTAGTGAAAGAGCTAGGGGTCAGTCTGGACAAAGTGAATGTCAATGGCGGCGCGATCGCGATCGGGCATCCTGTCGGGGCCAGCGGTGCTAGGATATTGGCTACGTTGGTTCATGAAATGGTGCGAAGATCTTCACGTTACGGCATCGCCTCGTTATGCATCGGAACAGGAATGGGCATAGCGATGCTGGTTGAAAATGCGCTCATTTAAAGTGCGTATTCAAGATGAATTTTAGAATATCTCTTAAAAGGAAGGGAGACCGTTATGAATCAAAAAGATGTACTTTCACTCCAATCCATGCCTGCGGCTAGCGGCAGCTACGGGCGCCCGCCATACCGCTTCATCAACCGGGAATTTTTTATCATTACCTATGAGACCGATCCCGCTGCGATTAGACAGGCGGTCCCGGAACCTCTTCAGCCGGATGGAAGCAATACGGTTTCCTATGAATGGATCAAGATGCCCGATTCATCCGGGTTAGGAAGTTATGAGGAAAGCGGTATTGTCATTCCGTGTACTTTTCAAGGAGAACCCTGCAATTTTGTCGCCCAAATGTATTTGGATAACGCACCTGCTATTC
Source organism: Paenibacillus sp. CMM36 (assembly GCF_053570945.1). Classification (NCBI taxonomy): domain Bacteria; kingdom Bacillati; phylum Bacillota; class Bacilli; order Caryophanales; family Paenibacillaceae; genus Paenibacillus; species Paenibacillus sp. CMM36. The sequence goes on along the minus strand of NZ_JBSEDY010000001.1, from coordinate 155,883 downwards.
TGGGGGGACGCGAAGTCTGGGGATTTCCGAAAAAATGGGCAAAGCCTCGCTTGATCGTTGAGGAGACGGAGACGCTGACGGGTACATTGCATTATAACAACGTCCTGGTGGCCACGGGAACTATGCCTTTCAAATATAACATTCTTGATGAAAAGGAAACGGCAAAAGCCATCGCAAAAACACAAGTTAATTTAAAGTTAATTCCTGATGTTGACGGTACCCCCAAAATCGCTCAGTTAGTAGCGTATAATCTTGAGAACATTACTGTAAAAGGAGCCTGGTCAGGGCCTGCCAGATTAAGCCTGATCCCCCATGTCAACGCTCCTGTGGCAGATTTGCCGGTTAAATCTTATATTGGCGGGAAACATTTTATTGCTGATTTAACGCTTCCATATGGAAGAGTCCTCTACGATTATCTTCAATAAAGTTTGCTTTCCTAAAAATATATATATAAGGAGAAGGAACCATGAATAACAAAGTAATCTCCGCTGAAGAAGCAGTTAAGAAGGTCAAAGACGGAGACACGGTGATGGTCGGAGGTTTTCTGGCAGGAGGCTTTCCGGAGGAGCTGGTTCGTGCGCTTGTCGACACCAATCCCGCCAGCAATCTTGCGATTGTTTCCAACGACACAGGCACACCAGAATTATCTATCTATAAGCTTGTAAAAAGCGGCAGAGTAAAGCGAATTTTTGCATCCTATATCGGCTCCAATCCGGAAACGGGAAGGCTCCTGATGACGAAAGAAGCTGAGGTCCAACTCTTCCCGCAAGGCACGCTCGCTGAAAAAATACGCGCGGGAGGAGCCGGTTTGGGCGGGGTTTTAACACCTGTAGGTGTAGGCACCGTTGTAGAGGAAGGAAAAAAGAAAATCAAAATTGATGAAAGGGAATATTTGCTCGAACTCCCGCTCAAAGCGGATGTAGCGTTAATCAGAGCCCATAAGGCTGATGAAGCGGGGAATCTTGTCATCAACGGCTCTTCACGTAACTTCAATATGGTTATGGCTACAGCGGCAGAGTATGTAGTTGCTCAGGTAGACGAATACGTAAAGACGGGTGAAATTGACCCCAATCATGTCAACGTTCCCGGAATATTTGTCGACGCAATTGTAAAGGTGGGTGAAAACGCATGAATAACAGAGAATTCATTGCTCGAAGAATAGCCCAGGAATTCAAAAGTGGTGAAGTTGTCAACCTTGGTGTCGGATTGCCTACAATGGTAGTGGACTATATCCCCGAGGACATTCATATTATGCTGCAGGCTGAGAACGGAATCCTCGGTGTAGGCCCCAAAGCGGCTCAGGGAAAAGAAAGGCTCGATTGTATCGATTCAGGCGGAAACTACGTTACAACCATGGAAGGAGCATGCTTTTTTGACAGTGCACTTTCATTTTCCATCATCCGCGGAGGGCATGTGGATATCACCGTGCTGGGCGCCCTGGAGGTCGACGAGAAAGGCAACCTTGCAAGCTGGATGATCCCTGGGAAAAAGGTGCCGGGTATGGGGGGAGCCATGGATTTGGTAGTTGGAGCCAAGAGAGTGATTGTAGCCATGGAGCATGTGAACAAAAATGGCGCGCCGAAAATACTGGAACAATGCAAGCTGCCCTTGACTGCTGTAAATGTTGTAAAGACCATAGTAACCGAAAAGGCTGTCATTGATGTTATTCCGGGTAAAGGGCTGATGCTAAAAGAAATTGCTCCGGGTTTGACGGTGGAAGACGTTCAATTAGCAACAGAGGCTAAACTGATAGTTTCACCACATTTGAGGGCCATTGCAGTGTGAAGGTCATAGAAAGGAACCAACTGCATCTTCAAATTAACTTGTCTGGCATTTAACTCGTCCCTACGACTGCACTTGTTATTACAAAAAAAGGTTCGCTAATTGCTCATTGAGCAATTGCGAGCCTTTTTGAGCGTAAAATCCAATCCGCTACATGCTCAGCCACCTTCGTATGGTTAAGATAAGCAAAGAAGTTGTGGGGATTGGCACGCCCAGTGTGACTATCTTTCCAGAATGTCTGAATAAGCGGCTGATCATCAATACTTTCTATTAAATTTCGATTCAGCATCAGATGGAAATCATCTTCAACCGTTAAATGTCAGTAAAATCTGCTCTTGCTCCAGTTTTTGTGCCGCTTCCTCGTTCACTCGACGCAATCCTGCGATCAGTGCTTTTTTAATAAGACGAAGCATTTCGTCACATCTGGGCTTTTTGTCACGGCCATGGATAATGACCAGATGTTTGGTTCCCATCTCCTACCGCTCTTCCAGACGATCCACACGGACGGTTTGAGTATTGCCGGGGTTGCTGCCCACCTGTACGGTAGCCATACCGTTTGCTTCATCCACATGCTCAATCCAAATCGGTTTGCCATCCAATTGTACGGCAATATTTTCAGATGAATCATAAATGGCTTTTGCTCGTTCCACGTTCATGCTGTTCTCCTCCTGCTGATTGTTGGTGCATTAATTTAGAAATGTAGGTCACCTAGTCTTCATCTATAAGTCGTTCAACGTCCAATGAAGGAAAGCTATGGGAAGGCGAGGTTGAAACTACAGCCTCCAAATCCACATGAGCCACAGCAACGGGAAAAGGCGGCTGAGTTCCATGTGAAAGGGCAAACTCGGGCGGCAATGCATCTTGTTCGCCTGCGGCGGGACCCCGAAAGGCGATATGGCTTTGACCCACATGATGACTGATCTGCCGAGGATAGGATTTTCCGGACATAAATTGCGTACCCCCTTTGAATCGGATATGCCTTACTATGTACCAAAATTGCTGTAACCATGCGCAAGCGGCAGCAATTCGCAGTCTTCATCTACACCTCATACAATCACTTATACGAAGCATACTAAGTGAAAATCATATGCTCATATCCCGGGGTGCCCGGAATCGAAGGATGCAAAATGCGGATTAAAGAGAAGGAGGACTGGCGGTATGCATACGGTCTGGAAAGGCGCGATCAGCTTCGGGCTGGTTCATGTGCCCGTTAAAATGTTTTCAGCTACGGAGGATAAGGACATTTCCATGCGTTACATTCACAAGGAGTGTGGAAGCCCACTTAGCTATGTACGAAAGTGTCCCGTTTGTGACAAGGAGGTCGAATGGGAGGAAATTGGAAAAGGCTACGAATATGAAAAAGGAAAATTTGTCATGTTCGACAAGGAGGAACTGGAGCAAGTTAGCGGACAAGCGGATAAAAATATCGTGATTTTGGATTTTGTTGATTTGCAGGAAATTGATCCGATTTACTTTCAGAAAACGTATTATTTATCCCCGGATCAGGCCGGCTCCAATGCGTATAAGCTGCTCATGAATGCAATGAAGGATACCGGGAAAATCGGGATTGCCCAAATCTCCATCCGCTCTAAAAGCAGCTTGGCGGCGATTCGGGTGTTGGATGAATGTTTGGCGGTGGAGACGATGTTTTACCCCGATGAAATTCGTCCCATTGCTCAAGTTCCTAACTTACCGGGGCGGGAAGAGGTTAAAGAGAAGGAGCTGACCATGGCCAAAATGCTGATTGAGCAGCTATCTACACCTTTTGATGCAGCCAAGTATACGGATCAGTACCGCGAGCGTCTGCTGGACCTCATTCAGCATAAAGTGGCTGGTGAAGAGGTGCGAATCGCCCCAACCCAGCCTCAGACCAATGTAGTAGATTTAATGGCCGCCCTTCAGGCCAGCATCGAGGCAGTGCAACCTGTCGTTACCGATCCCGGTCCTGCTGCGAAAAAACGCCCTGCGCGTAAACCAGCAGCCCCAACAGCACAGCAGGCGGTGGCAGGCGACAACCTCTCTCCGACTCCAGTCAAAAAGAAAAGAAGCACTGCCAAACGTAAAGAAACTTAAGCTGAGTTACAGAAAAGTCTGGTTAAGGGGTGGCGGTGACACTGCTTTGATACGATAGTAGCTGACTAAACGCCCCCCGCTCCTCTTGTTCCAGTTGGCGGTAGTTCCCCTGCTGTATGACCTCGCCTTGATCCAGTACGACAATTTGATCCGCATGTCTGATGGTTGACAGGCGGTGAGCGATGACAATCAGCGTCATTTGACCTTTCATCCGTTCCAGTGCTGCCTGAATTGCGGCTTCATGTTCACCATCCAGCGCACTTGTCGCTTCATCTAATATAAGTATCGGAGGATGATGCAAGATAGCCCGTGCTAATACTAGCCGTTGACGTTCTCCTCCAGACAGACGAATCCCGCGATCTCCAATGATCGTGTCCAGCCCTTCGGGCAGTCTGGATACAAAGTTGTCTGCTGCTGCAAAATGTAACGCCTCCCATAGCTGCTGCTCACTAGCATCCTTATCCGCCAGCATCAAATTTTCGCGGACAGTCGCATGAAATAAAAATGGGTCTTGTGACACGTAGCCAAACGACTGCCGCCACTGGGGCAATAATTCGTCGCCCAGAACAAGCCCGTCTATTGTAATCTGCCCCCCTGTTGGACGTAAAAAACCCATCAGGACATCGACCATTGTACTTTTGCCTGCTCCTGATTTCCCTACAATGGCTGTCATTTCCCGGGCGGGTATGAACAAATTAATATGACGCAGTGCAGGCTCTGCTGCACCCTCGTAGCGATAATCCAGATGGCTGCATTCAATCCCCTGACGAAGGGACAGGGGTTGCCGTTCAGATGCAGATGATAGATTGACTACCGATGGATCGGATGGAACGCGAGTCTCAGAGGATGCAAGTGCAATCAATGACGGATCTGTGAAAGCTTCGCACTCCTGTTGCACCTTGGTGACACTTTCAAAAGCGGAGATCATAGACATGATGTATTCCAGACTCGCTTGAATAAGAGCAAATCGAGGCCATAAGCGGGAAAATATAAGAATCAGCACAATCAGTTTTTCAGGTGTAACATGCAGCCACTGCAGCGATATAAATATGACACAAGCGACAAAAACAGCTGCCACTGCACGATGAAAAAACTGTGTGGTCGCATTTTTCCGGACAAATTGAGTCGTATTATCCTCCATGCGTTGCGTCAGGGAGCGAAACCAATGGATATTCGCCGCTTCCAACAGATTGCTTTTTATATCTTTCATACCGTTCATGTGATCCGTAATTCCAGCAAAATAAACCTGTGACAGTTCAGTCGTACGATCACCTAATTGTTTGGCATTTCGAATGGAGCGGCGGAACACGACAAACAGCCCCAATCCACTCAGAAATACCAGTCCGGTTAAAGAGGGGGATAACCAAAAAGCCAGCGCAATCTGGATCAGCGTAAACATGACGGCTGTAGTCAGTTGAAGAAGCAAATTCGTCCCCTGACTGACACGCGCCAGCTCGGTCGTCATCACATGGCTAAAATCAGATTTACGCTGACGCAAATAAAAGGCCCACTGCGCCTTCATAAAGGAAGTGTACACGTCTATTCGAAGAGAACGCATAAAACGCTGCTGAATCCGCGAATTCAGGATGGATTGGTAACGCTGAAGCAAAGCCTGCCCTGTAAGCAGCACTACAAAAACCATCAACATCCCCGGCAATAGCCAGCTTTTAGGAACGAACGGCAAAAAATGATCCAATCCATCAGACAGAAATGGCATCCCTGAATGACCGACAAATACGCCGATGGCCGCCAGCATAGGAACAAGCATATAAATGCCAAAGCCCTCCAGTAGACTGACAATGATCATACACCCAATATTGAGAAATAACGCACCGCCGTTCACGCTATACAGCTTTGTCATATATAATCGCAGGTGAACCATAATGCACACTCCTTATTCAGGACTTTGCAAAATTCGATCCCAATCGCTCCAAAGTGCATTATATAGACGAACTAGACCATTTCGATCTATATATTGTTCATTGAAAGCCGCTTATTGGATTTTCACAAAATCCTCTATCGAGTCAGTGCTTTGAAAATCGCCGCTTCAGCCAGAGAAATGGACGTAAAGGGATATACAAAAAATGCAGCTGGCGAGGCAATGGAAAAACGCTCGAATCGCCCGTAGAAGGAAACAAACGGCTGATGAGATACCATAGTCTGTGTCTTGGCTCTTTTAAGGAAAGCAAGTAAGTGCGGCTGACCGGCTGATAGACAGCCCTGTTTTTGGTCATGACTTGGCTGGAGGCAGCAGCTGGAGTCATCGGGGCACAACTGGCAGCGGTGCTCATCGGATTATGATTGTCGTTACTGGCATCTTCCGTGATGCTAGTAACGCCACGGGTGGCAAGCATGGCTGCTTCGCCAGAGGTACTGCATACTGAAGGACCGCCACCTGGAGGGGCGGCCTCCGCTTGCTCCGCCAAGGCTCTGCTGTGCAGCAGCTCTGATGGAGCAAGCCTACCTGTACCCGACCCGTGGGTGATCGGGTACAGTGCGGGTACGCTGGCCTGCATGAAGGCCAGCGCGCTCAGCGCGAGCCTATGCGCCTGCCGGGTAGCCGATACCGGACGCATCGGCTCCGGTATCGGCGTACCCAACAGCGCAGCGGCGAGTGCCCAAGCCTGCCCGCCAGCAGGCAGGCCCCCGTAGCGGCGCATCATCGGCAGTAGCGCCTCCCAATCGACAGCACATATCGCAAGCCTGTCGATGTCAACCAGCCAGCGCAGCCTGAACCAACCGTGACGCGCACCATGCGCACTCAAGTACAGAAATTGATGCTCGCTGCCAAGCGTATACATACAGGACGTCATCACAGTCCTGTTGTCGGCAGATCCCAACGGTACCTGCCGAATGGCTCCTGCAGCTTTGCCCTTTTTCCGGCAGTTCCACAGCTCGTTAAAAGAGGGTTCCCCACCCCCATCCGGGTGAAGCCGCCAATGCAACTCTATCTCTACCCGTTTTTGCGGATGTAAATAGGATGCATGATGGTCCTTCCATTTCCAACTGCCAAGGACACGCACTTCTCCGCTCTTGGACGAATATCCAGCTTCCTGCATCCAATGCTCAGCCTCATCCATATCGTCAGGGGCAATGAGTAAGTCTATGTCCTTGGAAGTACGCAGAGAAACATCCCCGTATAATTGCTGCGCCAGAGCAGGCCCCTTCAACATAAGCACACGAATTCCATGAGCTATGAGCAGCCTGGTCAGACGCTCGGCTTCTGCTTGAAGATGGAGCATGCGAAGCGTGTTTCGATGATATTGCGCCTGAAGGTTTCGCAACAATTCTGCGGGAATGAATGGATGATTCAATGTTTTTAGCTGGAGATACACCGTAGGTACCACTCGATGGTGCTCGGTCAGACGTAAAAAGCGGACCCAATCCATCTCACGCAGCTGGGTAGCAGCAGTCGTATCCTGCCAATGAATAACGTCCTTCCCCAATAGAGAGAGTAACAACGTTAATTCTTGATCCTCATTCCAATTCGCAAGTTCCAAAACAGACTTGGTGGGCATGCATTCTTCTCCTTCGTGTCTCATCGCATTAAAGTAAAGAACTACTTTTATCTTCCATATTCTTATTTGTATCCATCACAGCACGTCTTCCGAATATCCCCACCACCGTAAATGCTTCCATCTCCCGTTTCCCCGTAACATAAATCGGTCCGCTACGTACCCATGCATGTGCAGCCAAGCGTCCAGCGGCATTTTTGGCTGTACCCAGATACAGCGTGCAGTCCAGTTTCCTGCGCCCCAGCAACGTCATCGCCGCAGCGGCTTGTACAAGACAACTACTACGCCAAGGAGTATAACTGCTTGCCAGCTCTACAGCGTGTGAAATCTGCTGAATGGACTTCTCTTGCCCAACGTCACACTGCCATGGGGTTTCTTCCATACGTATGCCCCAAGCCCTTGAGTAATCCCAAAAAGAACGACGCTGGCGCAGCCTCGCCCATCCCAGCTCCAGCCAGGCTTCCGGCAACAATCTTCTGACTTCTGGAGACAGGAGAAGAAGCCGTTGTATCCGCATGTTATACCGGCTCCCGTAGAAGCTTTAACAGTCCTTCCCGCTCCAACTCAGCCACAAAGGTATGTACCTGCTGTCTGCACTGTTCCTCGTCCACCTCATATTCGTTCGTCAGGACAGTTACGATATCGCCAAGTGAAGGACCGGATTCTGCCAGTTCCCAGATTCGTCCTCCTGTGTAGCCTAAATTGTAATATTTACCAGTGTTAATGCTCATCATCACTTTTTCTCCGTCCATATCACTGACGTAGACCTCTTCATTGTAAATGACGCGATAATGATCCTTAGCTGGATTAGTGGCTGCCATAACTCTTTTCCTCCTTACGAATGAGTTCAAGTACCCGTTGTACAACCTCGGACGCAGTAAAGACGGAACTATCCCTCAGCAAGCGCCAGCCCTCCACTTTCCGAGCCATCCTAGCCGCTGTATCAAACGACCATTCACTCAAACCCATTCGCGGAATAATCACCCTGCGATATGTATGTTGTAGTAATGTATGCAAGCACTCCAGAACGTTCAAGGGCTGTTCCGTAACCGACACTAGCTCCCCTTCGCGCATCAACGCACGGGTTGGAGAATCTGCCACCAGCTCGAATACGCCCCCTAAGGGCAGCGGATCGTTATAAAAATCATCTACAGCGGGTACGGCATATTTATTCAGCTCACCTGCAAGCGTACGCAGATCTGTGTATTGTGGCATTACAGAATTGTCGTCAGTTAGGGACTGTATGTGCTTTCTTTTGCGTACATGCTTGTTCTCCCGTAAAGCCTCCAGTTGGAGCAAGCTTTCAAGCCCCAGCTTTTGCTGCGGATAAGCTGGATACACAATGGCAGAGGAACCCGTAGCTTTTACAGCAATCACGTCATCACTAACCATCTGATAACCTGCCTGCCTAAAAACAGCAGCCAATGTCGATTTCCCCGTACCCGATTCACCCACAAATGCGTAGGCCCTCCCCCCGATGACGACCGCACTTCCGTGAATAGGTAATATTCGTCTTTGCATCAGCAGAACACCCATGCATGTACCCAGCACAAACAGCCGCACGGTGTCAGGATCAGCCCCAGAGAATATACTTACCTCGATCTCCTTGCCTTCCCTGACGGCATAAATGGCCGTGCCCGGTATTCGGAACATAAATCGCTCATCCAGCATCACAAAATTGGCCTGCTCCAGCTGACCACTCCATGCAGTCAAATCAGCCTGTCGAATGACTACATCCTCTACCACTCCTGGTGCTGCCAGCATCAGCTCAGGCAGATTCAGCTCACTCGCAATCCTGAGTCCAAAGGCCGTATATTTCGCCCAACTGACATTTGCACTCCTGTCATGCACGTAGGACTCACTCCTCTGTCTTTAAAAATCCCGTCTTTATTTCTTGGGCAACACCTCTAACCCGAAAGAAATAAAGACGGCTGTATATTGAATACGAGTCCAATGGATCATGCTATTTTCGTTCATTCAATCGTTATCGGCCCAGTTGTCTGGCTTCCAGTCCAACATTGGCTGCATGTATAACATGTATAACCATCTATTAGCTTGGATTATAGATATCGGCATCGTGGTCGGACACCCAATCAATCTGTCTCCAGCCTTTACCCGCCATGGTCTGGCTAATATCCAGCACCTCTATCGTCGGTTCCTGCCATTCTTTTTTACTCATTTCATCACCTCCCCTCCAACGAATGGCGAACTGTCTGACCGAACAGATTCGATCAGTTGAATCTACAGAGAAAACGGTACACAATCAGGCTATGCATGAGTAGTCTTATATTCGGATCAGACGCCTGCTCAGGGCCGGGGTGGTGAAGTTTTGCCATAGCCGTCTTAATAAACTCAATATTGAGATATTCGGCGGCTCGTAAATCATGACACATCAGTTGAAGCTCCCCCATAAACGTATCCCAACAAGGAAGCATACGATGTAGCCAATCTGCAGGCTGCACGCCGCGTACCCGCTGGTTCAACCGAACATCATCAGGTAGATGATCACGCATGGCCGTACGAATGAGGGCACGGTCCCGACCGTTTTGTACATACTGCTCAAAAGGCACCGATAAGCAAAAGCGAATTACCCGGCTGTCCCCGGTCGGATCACGTTCCCATAGGCCGTAACGTAGTGAAAGTTTGGTCGCGACCACACCATTTTTGTTGGCAATCGCCAAATTTGAGAACTTCTCTTTTCTCGTCTGATCGGCATTTTTCATCCAACCTGTTCCGCTCAATACAGGAATATCTTCTACATTCATCCGTTGGGCAAACTCTGGGTGAATCAGTGAAGGAACGGGACTGCGATGGCCACGCCGCAGCCATAAACGAGGTTCAAGTGAAGTCGCTTTCTTCAACATCACGGGGAGTAGATGAGACATACGCCTGCCCGTAAGCTTGCTGTACCGCCTCAATCCCTGAAAGGATTGCAACCAGTGCAAATGACGAAACTGACGGGCATAATAGTCCAGTGCAGGGCCCCACGATACGGAAAAATTGCCTCGTGCCCCGGTCAACAGTACACCGACATTGTGTTCCTGCGCTTTTTCATAAAAACCTCTGATCCAGAAGGAGTTTTCAAAATATTTGTAGGGAGCCTCCATCAAATCCAGCCAAATATCAATTTCTGAAAACGGACTTTTTCCCTCAAAATCCATATAGTTCTCGTGAATGTTGCCCACATAGCGAGCCGTAGAATGAATGTAGCTTCGTTCGTTCGCCAGCAATGTAGGCGGTGTCCAGTCTGTAAAATCTTGAACAGGCACATAGCTGTAGGCATGTAGCGGCTTTTGTTGCAAGTGCAGCGCTGGCGCGGCAAAGCTGGCAACCGCTCCGGAATCCAGCCCTCCGCTCAAGGCAGCCCCTACAGCGCGATGCGTCCGTAATCGGGCAGTGACCGCCTGTGTGAACACCTCGTGGAAAGCTTCTATGTACTCACCTCCTGTTTTGAGCCGCAGTGGCTCTACCTCATCCAGGCATGCATATTTATGAAGGGTTCGCTTCCCCTCCTCCATAGTGAACCAATGTGCAGGAGGAAGCTGGTTGATATGCTTGTAGGCGGTCGTCCCGATATCGACGGATTCCTGCATGGTGCGGATGGACAAAAATTCGGCCAGCCACGGTTCATGCAGTTCTTTTCGCAGAGAGGACAGGGCCAAAAGCGGAGCGACTACCGTGCTAAACGCGAATCCTCGGTCATGTTGGTAGATGTACAGCGTACGATGGCCTGTCATATCTCGAGCACCATATAATCGATATTCCTTGGCATCCCAAATGACAAAGGCAAAATCACCTATCAGATAACTGGCTGCCTCCACTCCCCATTTGTCATATGCCAGCAAAATCAGCTCGCTGTCCGTGATATCTTGCCGCCGTTCCTGCTCAACTCCCAGCCGTTCAAACAGCTCGGAACGATTGTCAATAATCGCATCCGCCGTGATTGCCAAATCTCTTAGCTCATCATAAAAGGGAAGACGCTCATGAACAGATTCCGGGGTCACATACTGGGCATGACAACCCAAAAAAATAGAGCCTTCACACCAAGCGCATACGCGGTCAGCGGGATATTTCCGCAGGGCCTGCATCATTTTCCCGCCTTCTTCGGTGCATACAGACTCATGCCCAAAGCTATAGATTCCGGCAATCGCACTCACGTTCTTCCCCCTTTTTCTTTTCCTATACTTGATAATGCTACAGACGCCAAGTACCTGAGTTTACGGGCCAAGAGGCTGCGAGATCGGAGACCTTGATGTGGGCGTTGATAGCTTTGAAGCTGAGCGATAAGACGGTTCCGCTCCTCATAGCTATGTGCCAACCTGTTTTCCAGTGATTGGATCCGTCGATCGTTCACGCTCTGGTCCACATGCATCCATGTCGGATCTTGGGGTGGAGTATGATGGATTGCATTTGTCATGAGTTCTCTGTTATCTGTATCCTGTTCTTCCAGCATCCGATAAGCTGCCTTCCATTCAAAGCCGCTTTGCTGGAGGAATTGTTGTGTACGTCGACTCAGCAGCTCCATATCTGGCTCATCTTCAAAGCGAACTCCAGTCATCTGTTCAGCCTGCTCCAGCGCTTCCGCGTAACCAAGTTGCTTAAACATGCGGGACCCAATGCTTCTGCAATACAGCTCAATTTCCCTTTTACTCAACACATGTTGCCAGCTATGTACCGAATCCTGATGCGCCTGTTCATGCTCTCCTACGAATGGATCGCCCGCTCCCATACTATAAAAAAGACTGGATTTGGGCGTATCCGCGAAGTCTCCGTACTTTTCCATTCCCGCTTCATAATGGATTCCTAGAAAACCGCACAGCTTCTCAATCTCCGTCGTTGGATTGGATACGAGCTGTTCGTACCTAAGCGGGTATGCAAGTGAATGAGGTGCAGCAAAATAATGAGCGTAACGGAACAAACCAACCGTAATATCCGTCATTTTCATATTAAAATGCGGACTCCCCAGTTCCTCCAGTAGTTGAAAACGTCCGTTCCGTAGCTGATTGACCTTTTTGAATGAGGCCACAATGGCCAAAGGATTTCGGATAAGCCACAACCTGCGGGCAGCAGGGAATAAACGGTCTATAAATTCCAGCACCGTATAGTAACGCGGGGATTTGTCGATAAGCATATCTGCTGTTGTTCCTTGAAGCAAACCATTATATATTTCAAGTGCATACGAACGGGAGGCCTGCTCCAATACGTCGGAGGGGACCATACCTTTAAAAAATTGCCGGAGTATCCCTGTTCCTCCATATGGGCGTGCATGTGACTGCGGAAGATCATATAAACTGAGCAGAAACCACATTTCCTGCGTGGCAAACAGGCGGGAATGGTTTTGCAAAATGGCGGTAAGCAACGAGCTTCCACTCCGAGGGACACTTAACAGGAATACCAGCCCTCCGCCTTGCTTTTCAATCAAGCAAACTCCTCCTCTACCTCTGCTCAAGACACTTTAATAGATACATATCGTATTTTTATTATAAATTTATGATACATAATGTATCTTGTCAATCCTTTTGATGGATAAATTCAGCACTTCACGTTCATGTTAAACCCTATGTAGATCTAAAAGCTTAACAATCAGCCTGTAAATAAAGATTTTGCTGCATATTAGCCAAAGGAGGATAGCACAATGGGACAAGCTGTTAAAGGTACTATTACCATTGAAGGTCAGGAAATTCCTATCACCAACCCGGATAAACCGCTGTGGCCTGAAGCAGGCGTGACTAAGGCGCTGTATCTTCGCAAGCTCGCGGTACTGGCTCCCTTCCTGCTCAAATATTGTCATCATCGTCTGCTGACCGTCATCCGCTGGCCACATGGGATTCACGGTGATTTTTTTTATCAGAAAAATGCCCCACGTCCTCGGCCGGACTATATTGAAACCGCCCTGCATGATGGCATTGAATATATCGTGCTCGGCAAATTGCCACAACTCCTCTGGCTTGGTAATCAAGCTGCGTTGGAATTCCACCCCTCTCTGCACGAAGCGGGAAACAAGCTGCCCTGTGAATGGATGATTGACCTTGATCCATCCAGAGAGGTGGAGCCACGTATTATGGAGGCAGCCTCTATTGTCGGTGAAGTACTGGCTTCGCTTGGTTTGGACTCCGTCCCCAAAACATCCGGGGCCACAGGTGTACAAATTATCGTTCCGATCCGTACAGGCATAACCTTCGACGAACTTCGCAGCATCGGGCTATTAGTCGGACAGTTTGTGACAGAAAAGCACCCGCATCTGTTCACACTCGAAAGGTTAAAGAAGGATCGTGGAACAGCCATCTATTTTGATTATTTGCAGCATTATCAGGGGAAAACTCTGGCCGCTCCTTATACCCCGCGGGCACGCCCCGGCGCTACGGTCTCCACTCCGCTAACATGGGAAGAGGTACGGCAAGATGTATCACCACTTGACTACCATTTGCTGAATATTGAGGAACGACTAAATCGGGTAGGCGACTTGATCGACAAGGTTCCTCCCCAACCTGTAGAAGACGTCCTCAAGCATATGCGCACCAAGGCACACCGAACCTGATCCATGCTTGGAAGAATAAAAAAGGGGACGAACCCCACAGCCATTAGGCTGAGAAATTGTCCCCTTGCGCTAGTGTATTCCTTTTTTCTTAAAGCGTCCGCCCTTCACATCGTGAATGTTACCGATCGCAACGAAAGCGTGCGGGTCCCAATCTTCAACGATGCTCTTCAGCTTCGCTTCCTCCAGTCGGGTGATGACGACGAAAATCACTTTCTTGCTTTCGCCTGTAAAGCCACCTTCACCTTCCAGATAAGTTACGCCCCGTCCAAGACGATCCGTCAGGGCATCCCCGATATCACGGTATTTGTCACTAATAATCCAGACCGATTTGGACTGATCCAGACCTTCAATCGTAATATCAATCATTTTCATGGCGATATAATAAGCAATCATGGAATACAGGGCATTTGGCCAACCGAACACAAAACCTGCACTTCCCAGAATGAATATGTTAACGAACAGTACGATCTCACCGACCGAAAAAGGAGTCTTTTCACTGACGAGAATAGCTACGATCTCTGTTCCATCCAGCGAACCGCCGGACCGAATCACAAGACCCACCCCAACACCGAGAATGACGCCCCCAAAAATAGCGCCGAGCAGCGGTTCACCAGGAGTCAACGCACTTACATTGTGAAGTAACGCGGTTCCAATGGACATAACGACGATACCGAATAATGTGGATAAAGCGAAGGTTTTACCAATTTGTTTGTAGCCGATAAGTAAAAATGGAAGGTTCAACAGGGTCAGGAAAATACCGAGCGGATAGCCAGTAATCTTGGAGGCCATAATGGAAATACCTGTAACGCCTCCGTCAATAACGCCGTTAGGAACCAGAAATATTTCCAATCCCACTGCCATCAGAGCTGCACCAACTACAATCATGGCTGCACGCTGAAACAGGCGTTTTACTTTGTTCTTCGGATTAGCTGGAATTTTGCTGATCTTGGTCAACTCTCCGGTCACATCTGTAATCTCAGATAAACTTTGGACTTCCTTGCTCACTACACTCATATATAAATCCCCCCGTTACAGTATGATATATTGGACAAAAAAGGGGCTGCTATCCGCAGTCCCCTATTCTTTACCGCGCTATTTATATAAATAGTATATCACAAAACTGTGATTTCGCGCAAAAAAGTTAGCAAAGAGCACATAAATCACAATAAAGCGGGATTATAGCGATAAAAACGGCGAAAATCGCCTTTATAGGAGTGGAGAGAGCATGCGAGTTAGAATTTCAGCTGTTTTCTGAGATCTAGGCCGTCTGCGGAACACGTTTAAATCTATGCGTGAGGAGTTGGAAATGTCCTCTACAAAATCTGCCGAAAGCCGTTCCAGCGCTGAATTAGCAAAAACTACAGCGGTCAACTCAAAATTATAGAAAAAGCTGCGCATGTCCATATTGGCGGTCCCGACCGAGCCGAGTAAATCATCGACAATCACCACTTTGGCATGAATAAATCCTTTTCGATATTGGTAGAACTCCACCCCTGCCTCCAGCAGTTCCTGTACATAGGACAGAGACGCCAAATGAACTAACTTCGAATCGGACTGATAGGGAATAATAATTTTCACATCTACGCCACTGACTGCCGCCAGCTTGAGCGCCTCATAAATGCCCGGATCGGGAATAAAATACGGCGTCGTAATCCAAATCCGCTTTTTGGCAACTGTGAGCGCCCCAAAGCACATTTCCTGAATCGTATCCCATACCTGATCGGGACCGCTGCTCAAAATCTGTACTTCCTCATCCCCGGTACAGGTATGTGGAGGAAATAAATTCACATCCATCAGTCTCTCCCCTGAGGCCAGCTTCCAGTCACTAAGAAACGCATTTTGTAGAAAATAGACGCTATCTCCTTCAATCTGCAAATGCGTATCCCTCCAAAATCCTACTTTGGGGTATTTTCCGAGATAATCGTCGCCTACATTAATCCCTCCTACAAATCCAACCATGCCATCTACCACCACGATTTTCCTGTGATTGCGATAGTTAATCCGGCGGTCCAGTGTGGCGAAAAACGGAGGTAGAAAATAATGAAATTCCACTCCCGCCTCACTACAGGTGCGAATAAAGGAATAGGGTAAATTGTAGCTCCCCACACCGTCTACAACGAATCGTACTTTTACTCCCTCACGTGCCTTGCGGATCATGACCTCTTGAAACTTTCTTCCGATTTCGTCGGCCCGAAATATGTAAAACTCCACATGGATATGATGTTGCGCATGTTCCATCGCTGCCAGCATGGCCTCGAAGGCTTCTTCACCGTTCGTCAGCACACGTGTGCGGTTACATCCAGTCAACGGGTTTTCCGACATACGAATTAACTGGTTAAACAGGCGCTCCTGATGTTTGAAATGAGGATTATGCATTTGCTCCACATGTTCAATGACCTTGGATTGCGCCCATAGACGCTCGCGGAATTCACGAAACAGCTGCGATCCCCCTTTTCGAACCACTTTACGCTTCTGATAATCCTGTGCAACAAAGTAGTACACGACAAAGCCAATGAGCGGGAAGCAAAACAAAATAAAAAGCCAGGCTACCGCTTTGGACGGCTTGCGAAATTCAAAGAGCAGAATCGTCCCGGTCTGAAAAATAAAAACAATTAAAACCAACAGCAACCACAGCATGTCTAAGCCTCCTTATATATCTCAGGATTTTGCAAAATCCTCATCTACGTTTTATACTAAGCTCCAATTTTTTTTGACATGTTTGCCTCTTAAGCTGAATAGATAGTAACCAAGCACTATAGGAGCGATGTCCGGAAAGGAGCGATTATGAAAAAAGGAAGCCTAAATCGCCGGATGACCCTGCTTGTTATTCGGGATGCACAGCAACCGCCCAAGCAGCTACAATGCTCTACAGCCGCTGTCATTCTCGTCCCGACTCTTGTGATCGCGTCTATCTCTACGCTCGTGATCGGGCTGCAAATCCGTTCTTCCCATATTATTTCCCAAATGGAAACGAATCTTGCTGTCCAGAGTTTGCAGATGGAGGTCACGGTAGCGGACAAGGATGCAGCCATTGGGCGACTACGGCAGGAAGTCATGGAGCTGACAAATCAAGCCACCCATATTCGTGAACGCCTTCAGCGCGTAACAGAGCTGGAACAGCAAATGCAACAATTCATTCGTAAACACGGAAACTCATCTGCCACAAGTAACCATAAAAAGACCATGACTCCGCTCTCCTGGGATGCTTCCGGCCATATTGGGGGTGAGCTGATCGCAGTACATGAAAATACTGCCTTCCTAACTCGCCAGGCAATGGATGATTTTCAGGAGATCGAATCTCTGTTGGACACGGTGGAACGTACGGTTCCTCGCTCTATTCAGCAAGCAAATGCCGTCCAGCAAAATCTGGAGCGCAAACAAGCCGCACAGTTACTCCAGACTCGTAGGCTGGCTCTTGCCGTGCAAGGGAAACCCTCCGTTTGGCCTGTAGGTTCACGGCGAATGACCTCCAGCTTCGGCTATCGCAGCGACCCTTTTACGGGTAGATCTGCCTTTCATTCAGGCGTGGACATTGCCGGACAAACCGGTGATCCTGTCTATGCAGCAGGAGCAGGCACCGTCTTGGAGGCTGCTTCTAGTGGAGCCCGCGGCAAGTGCATCATCATCCAGCATCCTGACGGACTCCAGAGCTGGTATATGCACCTGAGCGGCATGCAGGTGGCTCCAGGAGATCGTGTCCACAAAGGACAGACCATCGGTCTGCTGGGAAGTACCGGGAGAAGCACAGGACCTCATCTTCATTTTCAGATCGTCAAGCATAACCAACCTGTCGATCCATTACTGTATGTACAATGAGGATTTTGCAAAATTTTCACAATAAAAGATTGGGGGAAAACCATCATGTTTAAGGAATCCAAAAAAAAGCTCTCCACCCCAGCTATGGATACACTGCTCGCTAATGGCACCAGCTTTGAAGGTACAGTTGAAGCAGAGGCCAATATTCGGATTGACGGTCATTTTCAGGGCGATATCCGTAGCACTCGTACTGT
Organism: Paenibacillus sp. CMM36; assembly: GCF_053570945.1. Classification (NCBI taxonomy): domain Bacteria; kingdom Bacillati; phylum Bacillota; class Bacilli; order Caryophanales; family Paenibacillaceae; genus Paenibacillus; species Paenibacillus sp. CMM36. Next base: position 137,965 of record NZ_JBSEDY010000001.1, on the reverse strand, counting down.
CGTCATTGGAGAATCTGCTGTTGTACGTTCGGACATCTTCGCACAAGACGTCATTCTTGCCGGTAAGGTGTTCGGCAGCATTACTACAGAAGGACGACTGACCATTACGCCGACAGGTGAGCTGTACGGAAATACCGCGACCGCTGCATTGGTCATTTCTGAAGGCGGTGTACTGGACGGCACAAGTCAAATGAACCGAACAAAGGATGTAGAGTTGTCAACTTCTACGGATGAGCCAAACGACGAAACCCAATCTAGTTTCAGCAAAGACAGGGAGGACAGCCAAGCCGCTCTGCAATCCGAAGCAGGGTAAAGTCAGTATATACTCCTTTAAATCCAGTGCATTCTCCATTCATTCCATAATATCCTCCACTCTGCGTTCCAAAAATAATTGGTATACCTTGCGTATGACGATTTTTCCGCACATATACAATGGAATCACCAAAATGATACCCAGAATCCCGAGCAGGTCGCCACCAACTAACAGTAAAATAACGACAGTCAACGGATGAATATCCAGCTGTTTACCAAAAACTATAGGTGACAGCCAATTATCCTGAATTTGCTGTGCAGCAATCACCACGACCAGCGACCAGAGCGCCATCGAAGGTGATTCGAGAAATCCAATAATAACCACGGGTATAGAAGCAGCCACTGCCCCCACATAGGGAATAAAATTAAGGAAAATCGAAATAACGGCGAGCAGCAAGGCATAAGGCAAACCAATAATCAAAAATCCAAGGAACATCATCACACCCAACGCGACATTGATCAGCACCCGACTGACGATAAAGCTGCTGAGTGCACTATCGATATCTTCCATAACCTCCAATGCGTCCTTGTGATATTTTTTAGGAAAGAAGTTTAGCATTTTAGGGCCAAACTTGCTCCCTTCCTTCAGCATGTAATAGAGCAATATGGGAAAGGTAGCCAATACGATAAAAAAGTAGGACACGAACGATACCAGCTTTACCGAATAATCAGATAGCGTCGAAAAGGCTTCGTTCAACGTATCTGACAGTTGTGACAGCGGGTCTTCACCCGGAGGCAGCACTTGTCTCAAGGATTGATTATGCCGCCATTGGCTCAATTGATCAACCAGACTTTTAATGAGCTTCGGCGCATTTTCAAATAAATTGGTTACTTGATCACGCAGCGTAGGCCACACACCCCATGAGAAAACAAACAATAACACTCCAATGACCAAATAAATCAGCAAGATGGAGATCGATCGTTTGATTTTTCTCCGTTCCATTACATCCACAATCGGCCTTAATAAATAATAGAGGAAAAAAGATAGCATTAACGGTACCACCAGCAAGCTGACCAAGGATACGAGAGGACTAAATATAAAACTTACTTTGGTGCCCAAGTAAATGATGAGTAATAGCATGACGATACCTGTAGTTACACGAAAAAAACGATTATTTTGCAGCATACCATGCGGCCCCCTCTGTTCTATTTCTCTCTACCTCTTTAAACGCAAAATGACCCTATTGATTGATTCTTGCTGAAAATAGATTACAATATACCCCTGCACGCAGAATATGTAACAAAAATGACATAGATACTGGATAAAACAGTGTTAAATGAGGATTTTGCAAAATCCTGAAATAATAAAAGGACGTCCAAATGCTGAGCATTTGAACGTCCTTTGTGTAACTCTAAGACACTGCGATTTAGGTTGAAACATCCCGTTTTACGAAAACCACCCAGGCAATGGCGATAAAAATCACATAATAAGCGGCCAGCACGGTGAGCGAAAAGGTTAGACTGGAACTTACCGTACCCGGCGGCATATCTAGATATTTTTTCAGATCCATATGCGTAAATAGTACGTATTTGGTCCATTCAAAACGATCTGTGCTGAACAAGCCAATAGAGTTATAGATTGTTTTGGTGAACATCATGAACAGCGACAGCCCAATCGCCAAGGCACTGGAACGGAAAACAGCGGACAGCATAAAAGCAAAGGCCATCGTCACGAACAAGGCAATATAGCTATACAAGAAGTTCAACGTTACGTAAGATATCGGATCACTGAACAGCGGAACAGAACCCGCTGGTGCATCCTTGGATAACATCAGCCATGAGGACAGCGTAACCATCAAGATCAAAATGATCGTTCCGAGCAAACTGAACAAAATCACGGATATATACTTGGACAACAATATTTTGCTGCGAGTCCAAGGTCGGATGAGCAGCAGCTTAATCGTTCCCCAAGTAAATTCACCAGCCACCGAATCAGCAGCTACAATGACCGTAAACGTCGTATTGAGGAAAAACGTAAACAACGTCGTCAACGCAATCCCATCCCACACACTGACCTGATCGGAAACCAGGGAGATCAGCATCGGAATCGCAGCAGTGATGACCGCCAGCAACCCCAGCATAATCCATGTGCGCACACGCAGGTAAATTTTCAGATTTTCGTTATGTACCAGCTTGAAGAAATCACCCAATGAACCCGCCTCCCGTCACTTCCAAAAATTGATCTTCCAGCGTACGGGCAACCGGGCGAATCGCATATACTTTAATTCCGTTTGCAGCCAGCAGGCTGTTCATCTCTGCGATCTGTTCCCGCTCCAGGTGAAGCAGCAATTTATTACCTTCAACGCGTCCTGCTCCAGCAAGCGCATAGGCTTGTTCGGCATCATTTACCTCAAAAGCAATTTCCGCCGTCTGCACTTCCTCCCCTGTGTTCTTCAGTTGCTTGATATCAACCAGCCGTCCGCTCTGAATAATGGCTACACGGTCGCACATCAGCTCCATCTCGGACAACAAATGACTTGATACGAATACGGTAATTCCCTCCGTACGGGTCAATTGACGCAAATAATCCCGCAGTTCACGAATACCCTGCGGGTCCAAACCATTGGTCGGCTCGTCCAGCACAAGCAGCTTCGGTCGATGCAAAATCGCCTGAGCTACTCCAAGTCGCTGTCGCATCCCGAGCGAATAGGTTTTTACTTTATCGTGAATCCGGTTTCCGAGTCCCACCAAACGAATCGCTTCATCCACGCGTTCTTGGGTCACCCCAGGAGACATTCGCGCAAAATGCTGCAAATTTTGATAGCCTGTCAAAAACTTGTACATCTCCGGGTTCTCAACAATCGCGCCGACATGGGAAACGGCCTTTTCAAAATCAGTATTAATGCTGTCTCCACAAATATGAATATCGCCCTTGCTGATCGAAATCAGGCCAACCATCATACGGATGGTTGTCGTTTTTCCCGCACCATTGGGTCCAAGGAAACCAAATACCTGCCCCGCCGGAACCTCCAGCGTCAGATCATCCACGATCGCTTTGGAGGAAATGATTTTACTCACACCCTCCATACGTATGACGGGAACCTGTCCTGTCGCTTGCTGCATGCTATGAAACTCCTTCCATCCGGTGTGAAGCTGTTATCCATTTACTGTACATTTCCGGTTTTGGAAGTATTGTACCATATTTAACCTTTTAGAAACACCTCGCAACCTCTATTCCTTGTCCTTGTATATCCAAAGCACCCGCCATTTCTCATCTTCCTGCGTCACATAACAAGGCTGTACGATATCAAAATTACCGAATCGGGTCTTGTAATGCTGAGTGACCGTAATACGGTAAACTTTCCCTAACTCTTCTCCATTCTGATCCGTACGAATGTCATATTCAGTCTGCGGCTCCCCCAGTTCAAACGTGAACGTATCCGTCCCCATATCCTGCATAAAAACGTGCGCACGCTGCTGTACATACGTAGATTTCTCGAATTTCTTTTTTATTTGCGAATGAAAAAGCTCCCATGAACCTCCGAAATTTCCCGATTGCTCCATCGTGTAGAACTCGTTTAGTGCTTCTACCGCTTGATCGCCCTCGCCTGTAGACATCACCCCACGCAGACCCAGCCACAGCAGCCATAACAATCCACCTATGATGGCAAAATATAATAGCTTACGAACGAACGCCGAAGCCGCTCTCCTTCTAAACAGCACACATTGCCCCTCCCTCTGTTGGACTATACCGAATTCTCTACAGATGTATGTGGGACAAGCCTTTTTTAGAAGACTTTAGAAGAAAATAACGGGTGACCTCCCAACAGGGCACCCGCCTACATAAGGCTTACCTAAGGCGATACGGCAGTGGTAAGCCTATGCTTCTCCAGCACTCCATGGATACGCTGGCGTTCCTGTTCATCCACTATGTAATAATACACGCCGTTGATTTTACGCCCATGTCCCTTCAGTTCAACGGTATCCGTCTGCTTGAGGGACGGACCAATCCGGGTCAGGAAGGTGGTCATATCGTCAAAGGTAATGTCTGTGCGAATCTGCTCCCCCGCTGCCTCCAGTATCGGTTTTACCCTCAACAGCCCTTCCTTGCTGATGGACTGGGCAAGAATTTGCTTGAGTAGCTCCCGCTGGCGAGCATTTCTTCCGAGATCCCCACGTGGATCATCGAAACGCATACGGGCGTAGGCCAACGCCTCAGCCCCGCTCAAGTTCAAATTACCCTGTGCAAAATGATGACCCTCATATTGAAAATCAAGTGGATTATGAACCTCGACTCCCCCCACAAGGTCCACCATTTTCGCAAACCCTTCCATGTTCATCTGTACATAGTAATCTATCGGATAGTTCAAAAAATGTTCTACCGTACGGATCGACATATCCACGCCCCCAAAAGCAAAAGCGTGATTGATTTTGTCCTCACGCCCCCTACCGATCAACTCTGTTCGCGTATCACGCGGAATGTTGAACATCAACATAGAGCCTTCGGCAGGGTTAACAGACAAGACGATCATCGTATCCGATCGTCCTGGATCGTGAGACCGCCGATCTACGCCCAGCACCAGCACGGTGAACGGCTTGAACTGGGAGATGGCTGCCGGATTGGGTGTAATTGATCCAGAGTCTGTATCTACGGATCGCCCTGCTCCGCCCGTTGCAAGGGTAGAAACCGCCCCAGGCTGCACGATGCTGCGCGGATGATACATCGCATTCGCCGCTGTTTTAAAAGAATGATACACATAAGCGGTGTAGGCAGTAGCCCCTATGACCAATAACGCCGCAGCCCCCAATGTTATCTTCAGCCACCGTTTCATATGCAGCCTCCCCTTTACGGATTTACTACAGACTGATGACGATCTACATCCAGATTGTTCATCTGTGGCCTACCGACAGAATAGTATGCAAAGACGGATTGTCTGATTTGCTCCTCGCTATACACATTGCGTCCATCGATCATAATAGGATACTTCATAAGCTCATTCAGCTCACCCAGCCCGATTTCACCAAACTCCTCCCATTCCGTCAATAGACACAGTGCGTCGCATCCCTCTGCTGCTTCCCGTGCGCTATCTGCCCACGTTACTTCCGAGCTGTCCAGCAGTCTGCGGAAGTTAGCGGTAGCGATCGGGTCATATGCACGGATTTGCGCCCCTGCCTCCAGCAGCGACTGCATAATATCCAGCGCCGGGGCATCTCTTACGTCATCTGTATTCGGTTTAAAGGCCAGTCCCCATATACCAATCGTTGCTCCTTCCAGATCACCCAGCGCCTCTTTCAGCTTACGAATCACGTTAAAGCGTTGACCCTGATTCACTTCCACCACAGATTTCAGCAGCTTGAATTCATAGTCCACGTTGCCTGCAATTTGGATTAGAGCTTGTGTATCCTTTGGGAAACAGGAACCCCCATAGCCGATACCTGCAGACAAAAAGGAGGAGCCGATCCGCTGATCCAGCCCCATACCGTGTGCCACACGTGTAACGTCTGCGCCCACCTTTTCGCAAATATTTGCAATCTCATTAATAAACGAAATTTTGGTCGCCAAAAAAGCATTCGACGCATACTTGATCATCTCCGCCGAACGGATATCTGTGGTTACGATATTTGTCGTCAACGGCTCGTGCAGTGTAGTCAGCACAGCGGACACATGCGGATCGGAAGCTCCGATGATGATTCGATCTGGCTGTAGGGTGTCTATGACTGCTGAACCTTCGCGCAAAAATTCAGGAACCGAAGCCACACCAAAAGAATAGTTTGTGCGGCTCGCAATCCAATTTTGAATGCGTTCGTTCGTTCCGACAGGCACCGTGCTTTTGGTGACAATGACTTTGTAGCCATTCATGGCGTCTGCCACCTCGCAGGCTGCTTCTTCAATATAGGACAGGTTCGCTTCCCCGCCCGGCAGTGAAGGCGTGCCGACCGCCAAAATAACAATTTCAGCCGCCTCTACCGAAGCTGCCGTATCTGTTGTAAAGCTTAGTCGGCCTTGTTCTACATTATCTTTAATTAGAGCCTTTAATCCCGGTTCATAAATCGGCACCCCACCTGCACGCAGCTGAAGAATTTTGTCCTCATTCTGATCTACACAGACGACGGTATTCCCGAGTGCGGCAAAACAGACCCCCGACACCAGCCCCACATACCCCGCACCTATTACACATAGCTTCAAAGCAACTCCCCCTTTTACATGCTGTCTCATTGCATCCTGCTATTACCGACTTCACTTCTCTATATCTCTTCCTGCAAGCCGATTTTGATAAAGCGTAAGCCGTTTGTTTTGCCGATAAGATTTTAGAAAACGGTATACATATATCGGATTGTTGTAGGCATACCTCTTCCATAATCGCTTCGGTTCGCAGATCAGACGATACAGCCACTCCAGCCCCAGCTTTTGTACCGCTAGCGGCGGTCTGCGAACCTTTCCAGTGATATAGTCAAAGGCCGCCCCTACTCCAATCATCACGCCACGGATGCGGTCTTTGTTTCGATGCATCCATATTTCCTGCTTCGGGCAGCCTAAGCTGACGAATATGATATGCGCGCCGGACGCATTAATTTCATCAATGATCCGCTCCTCCTCATCTGAATGAAGCTCACGAAATGGTGGTGAAAAGCTGCCCGCGATGCGGATTCCAGGGTAATCCTGTCTTACTCTTTCTTTTAAGCTATCCAGCGTATCTGGCGTACTGCCGTAAAAATATATACTCACCTTCGTCTGCGGCGCACGTTCGCACAACTTGAGCATCAGGCTGGGACCATCTACCCGATCCTGACGCTCAAATCCGTACAGCTTGAGTGCCCATACCAACGGCATACCATCTGGAGTACACAAATCAGCTTGAGTGAGCGCTTCGTGGAACTCGGGATGATTCCCCGCTGTGACAATGGAATGCGTGTTGCAAATACATACATAGCCGTCCTTTCGTTCGACTGCCCATTGTTCCAGCGTGTGTACCGTTTCCTGAAACGTAAGTGCTGCAATATCTGCATCCGCAATCCTTCCGACTCTATATTGGGGCAGCTGTTTCATAATCATGCTCCTCCATCGCCTCGCTATATATCGCCATCAGCTGCTTCGCATTCACTTCTTCGGTATAGCGTGCAGCATAGTTTTTCGACACCTTCCGTCTCATAGCTGCATAGTTTTCATAGGCTACTGCGCGGTGAATCACGGTCTTTATATTTTCCAAATCATCATGTTGAAAATGGAAACCCGTCACCCCGTCCTCCACGACTTCCTCCAGTGCGCCGAGCCGGCTGCATAATACCGGAGTTCCAACAGAAAAAGACTCTACAATGGTCATAGGAAATCCTTCATACCAAATGGAAGGAACCATGACATACATGGCCCGGCTCATGCAATCCAGTACCGTGTCTCCATCCTGCTTACCGAGAAACCGAACATCTTCCTGCGGATAAGCAGCGGCCAATTCAGCCTTTTCCGGACCATCTCCAATGATGACCAGTCTCAATCCCCCCCCGATCTTCCAACTGTGACCAAGCTTGCAGCAGATTGCGAACCCCTTTCTCAGCTGAAATCCGCCCCACAAACAACAAATAACGATCATTCGAGTCATACTGGGTTTTCATGGTTTTATGATGGATAAAATTCGGCTTTACCGCGATACGATCAAGTGGAATACCGCTTTCGGCAAATTTGTCCCGTGCAAACTCCGTCAGCGCAATATAGCGACTTACCTTGTGCCGCCATGTACCGATCAGATCGTTGAACTTAATCATCGCTGCTACTGGAATCGTCTGAAGCTGCGAACCTCGATAGCATCCATGACGGATGGAGTGCAGCAACGTGCCGTGCAGGCATTTTTCACAAACCTTATTCCCTCGCATAAAGGTTGCCGCCGGACAAATCAGCCTGTAATTATGCAGTGTCTGGACAACCGGAATCCCCAGTCGTTCACAAGCATGATAGACCGAAGGGGATATAACCGGAAAAAAATTATGCACATGCACGACATCCGGCTTCACCTGTAAAAGCAGCTTCTTGATTCTTTTGAATTCCGGCAGGGACCAGGCCGCCTCTACTGCCAGCTTTGCCATGTTCGCCAGCCCTCTGCTTTGAATGCTGTCGTTATGCACATAGTAATGTTCTATCTCTATTCCTCTGGAACGCAGCATAGCCGATTCTTGCTCAACAACCTTGTCTTCTCCCCCGCTTTGCTGATAAAAGTTATGGATGATCAGCACCTTGCTTACAGGAGGGTTCATCTGTCTGCTGACCTGTTGGCTCACGTGGCTGCCCCTCTTTCCTGCGTTGATTGCATAACGTGGTTAGAATTCTTGGGCTTGACCCCTTGATGGCTTACTATTTCATCTGCGATGCGATCCCACGACATACGCTCGACCGTAAGAAAGGCCTTCTCCGCCATACTTCGTCTCAGCTCACCATTATCCAGCAAAGCGCCTATTCGACCAGACCATTCCTCTTCTGAAAAGCTTCTCAGCATCACTCCGCTCACTCCGTCCTCAATCAAGGTAACCGAGCCCCCGTTTACCGAAGAGATAATCGGCACGCGAAACAGCATACTTTCCAGCAGTACCATACCAAAAATATCGTATTGGGTCGGAAACAGCATCACATCCGCCGCTCCGTAAACCTGCCACAGATGACGTTGCTCCACTCTTGTAAAATGTATAATACTGTCCGTTATTCCCAATTCATGAGCATATGTCCAGTAGCGGTCTGTGTCCGTCTTCCGTCCATTCCCGACCATTAACAAAAGGCAGCTAGGATGCTTTTGGAGCACCCTTTTGAACGTACTCAGCATAAAACGTATATTTCTCCGTTCCTCCAGTACACCAACATACAGTAGTACCGGACGATCACCGATTCGACGCAGCTCATTCGCGACCTCACGGTTTTCCTCACGTTCTCCGCTTATGTCTTCACTGTTGTTGCTGATGTCACTGTTGAATGCTCTCTCTACTTTACTGCGATCTAGTCCGACTCCAATCGTAACCACGTTGTCAAAACCTTTATTCTCCAGATAGCGCTTGGCGAGATCGGATTTGACATAGGTACGGCGTAGAGATTTTGTTACCTTCGGCAGCAGCATAATATCGTACAGTTTGCGGATCAGCGCGTGCGTGTTATCCCGGTATGGGCCGTGATACAACGACAGCTTATCGGGACATTTACGGGAAAGCAGATAGGTCATGATCTGGTTGTATTCTGTAGTAATGACCAGACCATAAGCATCCAGAAAAGAATCTTTGAGAACATCTCTGTAGATGCTGTTGCTTAAGAACTTAAACCCGTGGAGCCAGATAATACGCAAGGTGCATCCTTCGTGACGGTAGACTTGTTCCAGATGGGTTTCCTTACGATCGTTGTAGTAAACAATGTCGCAATCGTAGCCTTTTCGAACGAGTGCTTTGCCCAAGCCGACTTCCTGTAAATTGTATGAGTCCCCGTTCACTTTGCTGGCAAAATTGCGGAGATACAATATTTTTTGAATCATCATCAGGGCTCCTGCCATTTCATATTGAGTGAGTTATGGAGCACGGAGGGTTCAGAGAACGCTGCGCGTTCCATTTGATCTTCCGATCGCTGTTGCAGTGGGATTCCTGGATATATAAAACATTCCGAGGTAGGAATCCCACTGCAAAGGCGAACGCTAGCGCTTCTTCAGATTCAAATGGACCGCTCCGCTGCTGACCACCGTGTCCATAAAGTCACCCCATTTAAAAAAAGGGAATGCTGGGTATGAAGTGCCCTCGCTGCGTGGATACGCGAGCAAATACATGCAGGGCGCTGACCTCGTCGAACAGCTTGTGAGCTTGGTACGGTTATGGCAAGCTCACAAAACAACATGGAACTACTACCGCTAGCTGACCAAGATGCCTTAACTATGGCTAGACTGTCGCCTGTCCAGATTGTTATCCACCGGACCCTGTCACCCTGACAGAGAACTGTACAGAGCATTAATTACGCCGGGATGCATGCCCGGCATAGAAGTTCTAGGCGATAGGGCGAAGCTATCACCAGGCGGCTTTTACCTTCCCCACCCAATAGGCTGGGGGAAATTCTTTTTGGCGGCGGTGGGTAGCGGAGGGTAAGGATTTGAATCTGGAGAAGCGGCAGCGTTCGCCTTTGACGAGGGATTCCGCCCTTTTACAGGGCCTATTCAATCTAGGGAATCCCTCGTCAACAGCGATCGGAAGATCAAATCCGTCCCGCAGCGGACTTCCATCCACAAAAGTCGCTCCAGGATCAAATCCGTCCCGAAGCGGCCTCCCCCCTCCAACTTGAATGTTCCCGTTGCCTCTCCTCCGTCATCTGCATATTAAAATGATCTGCCCCTTTGAGCTGGGCAGCTGCCATATCTGCCACTAGAGTTACACTCGATTCCATCGGCACAAAGCGGTATTTGTAAGCTGTAAGCCGATGATCGGTTTCGTGAAATAAAATATCCTGAGCGTAATTCCCCCATCGGTCCTTGGGCATCAAATCAATGGTCATACCGGCATGCGCAGAGGGCAGCAGCATATTAGAGCCGTGGATGCCGATCACTAATCGGCTGGCTGCATATACCTTGCAGACCCGCAGCTCACTTTCCCGGTCGAAGCGTGTGACACGCTCATCAGAAATCCATGCCGGGAAACTCCCGGTACGCCCAAGTCCAGCGACTGTAAAGCGATGATCCGGGAAGCTTTCTCTCAGCCTGCGGAACAGCCGTATGATTTTACTGCGCTGATGATAAATTAGCGGTTTTAGCCCACGTTTGAGCTGCGGAAATTTCTGTACCGCTCTTGCGATATGATGGCTGCCGCTCCACAAGCGGTCTTCCCTCCATACGAAGGTAATGCGCGGCTCCGGCTCACGATCCTCGTTATAACGGGAGACACCTGTAAACTGCTCAATATCAAACTGATTGGGATGTGAATACGCCGGGCTGACATACACCTCATCAAAACGCATCAGTTCCTCAATCATCCGATGATGTAGTACAGGATAAAAGTTTCGTGCCCTGCTGAACGGCACATCAACCGTCCAAATTTCAGACACATATGCTGGCACCATCCACTCCAGCGACTTTTGCACAATGACGATGATGCCCAGGTCCGGCGATTGCTCGTATTCGCGTTGCACATTGAGCAGCTTGAGCAAAGCATGACCATACAAATAATCCATTGTGTTGACGATGATTACACGTGTAGAAGCTTTCATTTTATGCACGGTCATGCCGACTGCTAAGTCATAGGAAGGATTCATCAACGATTGTCGCAAAGGTTCTCCGAGCCATTTTCTCGACTTCGCATCACCGGTCAGAATATAGTCAGGCATTTCTACACGATAAGGTGAATACGTAGCATGGCCGACCCTCATGTCCTCAAGATATTCGCGTCCGCACCCCTCACACATAGTGCTGACACATACATGGATTCCCTGCCACAGCACCTCTCCACCACGTACCTTACCTCCACAATGCGGGCACTGTTCCTCATGCCGAACAAACGGTTTAATGGGTATCATGATTGTTCTCTCCAACTTTCGGTACTGTAATATGAACACGCCAGAAGGTCAGGATGGACTTCATCATCCAACCCAAATTAGATTTAACTTCCTTAAACAACAAATCTAATAGAAATACAGATATCGTAAAGGACAAAATCGTCGCCACTAACGACCCTCGGACACCAAGCAACGGGATTAGCGCGTAATTGAAAGCGATATTCGTGACCGCCCCCACCACCGAGGTCAGCAGCGTGTATCTGAACAAATTTTCATTGGTAATAAACAAGCTTTTAGCAACACTGAAGTTGGTGAAAAACAGACGAATCGCGAATAGAGACAACAGCGAACCTGCTTCGGTAAATTCTCTCCCATACAGCACAACCACTACCCATTGGGATAGAAAAAATAAAGGTACCGAGGTCACAAGAAAGCATATAAACATCAGCCGATACACCTTGGACAATGTCTGTCTGTATTCGTCGCTTCCTTTCTGCTTGGAACGTGTCACCACCGGAGCATAAGCCGTTGTCAGAACGACCGGAATGAAGCCCAACACTTCGATGAGTCGGAGTGCAACGGAGTATTGCCCAACCGCAGCGTTTCCCAGCAGTTCACCGATAATGACTTGATCAATCCGTGCCTGTACATATACAGCGGAGGATGACAATATGAGCGGCCAGCTGTGATTCATGATTCGCCGAGCTGTGGCTAAACGGAACGTCCATTGGTTCACGCGTCGTCCTTCCTTACGGAAGAAATACAGCAGCAGTAGGCTTCCCAACAGAAACTCTCCATGAGCACACAACGCCACCATCCATATCGGAACACCCGATAACAACAAAATGATTTTGACAGTGGAGCCGAGAACAAAAGCGGTATTCTTGGCAACGACCGTGTATTTGGACAGCATCTGCGCACGAAACCAGTAGTCGATGATATCAAACAATTGAAATACCGAGGCCGTAGCCAAGATCAGATTGATCAACCGCACCGAACTGTCTTCCGGTCTGAGTAGTGAAATGAAGGAATAGGACAGTACAATGGCTATCAGAGTACCTAACAATTTCAACAGAACCGCCGTACCCAATAGCTCATGCTCATCCTTGGGGTCTTTGACAAGATCGCGTACTAATATAGAATCAAAGCCAAGGGTCGTAAAAATCAGAAACATCCCGAAAAAGGATTCCGCATAATTCCACTTTCCCAGTTCCTCTGGTCCCAACACTCTCGCCATGATGATGCTGACTGCCAGGCCGAACACCATGCGAATCATTTTGTCACCGAACAGCCAGGATGTATTCACCAGCAAACTTCTGCGCGGTTTGGCGCGTTTTTCGACTAATGTCATAGGTTTTACTCCATCTTGAAAAAATGACCTTGCGTACAGCGAAGAGACCCCCCGCCCAGGCGGATGGCCTCTCCATCTCTTACACGACGACAGAAGCTTCAACTGCAGCCTGCCTTTTTACCCGCTCCAAGTCTGTATCCACCATCATACGAATGAGCTGCTCGAAGCCTACTTCCAATCGCCAGCCCAGCTTTTCTTTCGCCTTGGCACAATCGCCGAGTAATAGATCTACCTCTGCCGGACGGACAAATTGAGGATCGATCACGACGTAATCCTCATAATTTAAACCTACATGGGAAAAGGCAATTTGCAGCAGTTCACGCACAGAATGCATTTCTCCCGTGGAAATGACGTAATCATCCGGTTGATCCTGCTGAAGCATCAGCCACATCGCCTTTACATAATCCCCTGCAAAACCCCAGTCTCGCAGTGAATCCAAATTTCCCATGCGCAGCTCTTGCTGCAACCCCAGCTTGATACGAGCTACCGCATCCGACACTTTACGGGTTACAAATTCCAATCCTCGACGTGGGGATTCGTGATTGAACAGAATGCCAGAGCAAGCAAACATATCAAAGCTTTCACGATAGTTCACTGTAATCCAATGGCCGTACACTTTGGCAACACCGTAGGGACTACGTGGGTAGAACGGGGTCGTTTCTGTCTGCGGTGTCTCCAGCACCTTACCAAACATCTCGCTGCTTGACGCCTGGTAAAAGCGCGCTTCCGGTTTGGCAATTCGAACCGCCTCCAGCATATTGGTGACAGATAATGCTGTAATCTGCCCTGTAGCCAACGGCTGCGGCCATGAGGCCGCTACGAAGGATTGAGCAGCCAAGTTGTAGACCTCATCCGGGTCGGACTGCCGGACGGCTTCAATCAATGAAGCCAGATCGGTCATATCACCGGAAAGCCAGTGGATGTCATTCTGGATATGCGCTACATTTTCAAAGTTCGGTGTGCTGGTTCGTCTGCGCATCCCGTACACCTCATAATCTTTGGATAGCAGCAATTCAGCCAGATAGGACCCGTCTTGCCCGGTAATTCCTGTGATCAGCGCTTTTTTCATTCCAATTCCCCCACCGTTTTTTTATTGTTCAACCAGATCCAGACCTTGAAATGCCTGATACACAGACTTTAATCCCTCTTCTAGTGAAATACGCGCCGACCAGCCCAGCCCGGAAATTCGGGATACATCTACCAACTTACGCGGCGTTCCATCAGGAGCGGAGGTGTTAAAGGTAATTTCTCCCTCATAGCCGACTACATTCTTCACTTGCTCAGCCAGCTCACGAATGGAGATATCCTCACCTACGCCGATATTTACAATTTCATTTCCCTCATAATTGTTCATTAGGAATAGACAGGCCTCAGCCAAATCATCAGAATGAAGAAATTCTCGCCGCGGCGTACCAGAACCCCATACTTCTACAGTCGGAGATTGATTCAGCTTGGCTTCATGAAACTTGCGGATGAGCGCAGGCAACACATGAGAAGTCTGGAGATCAAAATTGTCGCCCGGACCGTATAAATTCGTCGGCATCACAGAAATAAACCGGGTTCCATACTGACGGTTGTAAGACTGACACATTTTAATCCCGGCAATTTTAGCAATCGCATAGGCCTCATTAGTAGGCTCCAGTTCACCCGTGAGCAGATATTCTTCCCGTAACGGCTGCGGAGCAAATTTAGGATAGATACAGGTAGAACCTAGGAATAATAGCTTACTTACATTTGCCCGGTATGCCGCATCAATCACATTTGTTTGTATAAGCAGATTGTCACGGATAAAATCAGCCGGATATTCGTTATTCGCCAAAATCCCACCAACCTTGGCCGCTGCCAAAAATACATAATCCACAGACTCTGTTTCAAAAAAATGATCTACTGCCTCTTTATTACGTAGATCCAGCTCACGGCTTGTGCGAGTAATAATATGACGGTAACCCGCTTCCTGAAGCGATCGGACAATAGCGGAACCCACCAGTCCGTGATGCCCTGCTACATATATGTTGGAATGAAGATCCATACTTATCCCCTACCTTCTTCGTGAAAATGAAAGACTTTAATACGCATCCTTGGAGCCTAGCAGCACACGAAATGTTTTCAGCATAATAATCATATCTGTGCGGAAACTGCGTCTGGATATGTACTCCAAATCCAGTTCTACCATCTGGTTAAAGCTTAGATGATTACGACCGCTGATCTGCCATAGACCGGTGCAGCCTGGTGTAACCGTCAGACGCAGCTTATCCCTCACTGTGTAATCATGGACCTCTCTTGGCAACGGGGGTCTGGGTCCTACCAGACTCATCTGCCCACGCAGTACATTGAACAGTTGTGGCAACTCGTCGATGCTCGTTCTGCGAAGAAAGCGACCCACACGGGTAATTCGGGGATCGTCCCGCATTTTGAACATCGCACCCTCAATTTCATTTTCCACCAGCAGTGCAGATAATCTGGCTTCGGCATCAGACACCATGGAACGAAATTTGATCATGCGAAACGGCCGCTCATTTTTTCCAATACGTACTTGATAAAATATTGCACTTCCTTTGGGGTCCTCCAGCTTAATCAGCAAAATGACAAGCAGAAATACCGGGCATAGCACGATGATTCCAATGAAAGACAATATAATGTCCATGCTTCGCTTCACGAACGGGTATACGTTCCATCCTTGCCGCCGTTCAAGCCCATGAGCGACCGAATAAACATCCACTGACGCACCCCGCACTTCGACCTCATTCGAGCGGGAAGAAGACACGTCTCATCACCTCGCTCCTTATTAATAAGTATTATTTATACATTGTTAAAAGAATTTTATATACTCTCATTTTCCTCCTTTTTATTCATGTCAGATTGCGTTCCTCCATCCCCCGCTCGACACGGGTATTCGAACGCTTCACATTATTAAGTACTACGCCCAGAATGCGCGCCTTTACTCTTTCCAAATTCGCTTTTGCTTTCTTGACGACATCCTTTTTGACCTTCCCTGCCTGCACCACCAGAATGACTCCGTCACACATGGCGCTTATAATGAAGCCATCCGGAAAGGACAGCAACGGCGGTGTATCCATTAGGATCACGTCATAATGTTCTTTCAGCTCAACCAGCAGAGCATTCATTCTGCGGGAACTGAGCATCTCGGACGGATTGGGCGGGTTCGGTCCGGCTGTAATTGCATGCAGATGGTCAATCCCGGTTTCTTGAACCACATCCTGCCATGCCTGTTGATTGGCAAGCACCCGTGTCAGCCCTGTATGATTACGCAAACCAAACATATGGTGCAAGGAGGAACGGCGCAGATCCATATCCATAATCAGCACCTTTTTCCCCTCTTGCGCATAGGTTACAGCCAAATTGCTAATTGTGACCGTTCTGCCTTCACCCGCCTGAGCGGACGCCACCATCATAACCTCAATCGGCTCGTCTATAGAAGAAAACTGGATGTTAGTGCGAAGCATGCGGTACTCCTCCGAAACGGAAGACTGAGCATGTAGGGATGTAACGAGCTGATTATTGATTAATCGCGGCATATTGCCCTTCACCTACCTGTTTAGGAGTTGTAGTGGAGCTGTCAGAGCGTTTATCTTCTTTTTTCATTTTCGTAATCAGGGCTAGGGTAGGCAGACCGAGTTCTATTTCAATATCCTCTTCATTCTTAAATGTATCATCCAGTACCTCCAGCAGAAACGCCAAGCCTATTCCCAACAATAAAGAGGTGGCAAAAGCAATAAATATCTGTATAGTGGCATTACTGTTCACGGGAACTGCTGGATCATTCAGACTGGCTTCGCTTAGGATGGTGACATTGTCCATTTTCATGATAGAGGGGATTTGCCGTTTGAATACTTTGGCTACCGCATTGACGGTTTTCACAGCCTTCGTATACGATAAATCGCGGATTGTTACATCCATGACCTGTGAATCACCTGCGGTGTTCACTCTTAATTTTTGCGCCAATGCTGACGGAGTGACCTTAAGATCGGGGAAGCTGGCGACCACCTGATCCATAATCGCCGAGGAGATCATAATTTGCTTATAGGAGTTCGTTAAGGCTATATTCGTTTGAACTACACTGTAATCGACGACACCTGCACGATCCGGTCGTGGCGTCTGGTTGATAATGAGCTTTGCGGTAGCTTCATAAATCTGCGGGGTAAAATACATATTTTTTATGCCCACTACAGTACATACTAGCAGTACGATGCTACCAATCAACCACATTCTTTTACGGATCAAACGGATGTACTCTTTCAACTGCACAAGACCAGTCCTCCCTGATTGACTTGTTTTCGATGCAATAACGCTTGTACTGATCCTCTGCATAACGGGGAAAAGAACGGTGCATGACCCTCTAATCTATAGTAAAATGTTGTATAATAGCGCATAGAAGGTCTAGCCAGCGAATAAGCACAAAATGCTCATCATCGGTGGCCTCTTAGGGTATATAAACGAAGACATCAGTGAAAACTATTAAATAAAGATACGTTATGTAACTTACATAACTAATTTATGATACAAAACGTATCTTGTCAAGCGTAAACTTGCTTTTTTACCTTTCTTAACCTTGCCTTCAGGAGGAAAAACGGATGAATTATGGCACCCGCATCGCTGAATTACGAGAACATAAGGGATTAAAACAAGAGGAACTAGCACAATCCCTCGGAATTACGCGGGCAGCTCTTTCTCACTATGAAAAAAATAGGCGCAAGCCAGATTTCGAGATCCTGACCAAGCTCGCTGATATTTTCGGGGTAACGATTGACTACTTGGTGGGACGTACGAGCCATCCGGCGGCAATATTGGATTCAGATGTGAGGGAATTTGTGGACCAGCTTGAACTGTCCGATGAGGATATTCTGCAACGTTTCAACCTGACCATTGATGGACGCACCTTGTCTGAGGAAGAAGCCAAACGTTTTATTGCATTTGTCCGAATGGAACGAATGATGGAATAAAGAAAGCGGCCGACTGCTTCACGTCTCGCTCAAGTAAGACCAGCCGTTGGAATTTACACGCGCTTGTCCTTCCGGTATGTGGTTCCATCCGCGTCGCTTTCTAGCCATTCTGGCATCGTGAACCCACATTGGAGCAAAATGTCCCGGATGTCCAAGTGGATGGCAGCTTTGCCTGCTTTCTGTACGTTGTTTTGAAAAAGAGGGTTGTTCCCCCCTAATTCTGTCTCCTTGTTCATTCAGCACTAACCTCACTTTATTATTCTTGGTCACCGGAAAGAAATTTCCCACAAACCTTGTATGTATAGTCGTGAACAAAACTATTATATATGAATACACACCTGCAATGTTGTCGTCTTATGACGAGAATAAAAAAGGATTTTCTTATTTTTTTCTTCATTATACGTAAAGTATTGGCAAATCAGAACGATTTTCCAACAAAAAAGAACCTGTCAGGTCCTATTTTCTCCTGATAGGTTCTTTTTTGTTTTATTTCGAAATGATGTTAGGTATTCGAACTCTAAGGTCCTATATGCATTCCGATCTGATTAAGCGGCCTCGGCTGCCTGGGAAACCTGAGTACCTCCGGTCGCTCGGACTTTGTAGACATAGTGGCTTCCGGCTTTTACCGTGCGGTCTGTATACGTGCTTCCCGCTACTTGCGAGGCAATCACCTGATAGGCCCCGTCGGTTCCGTCAGCACGCAGCACATCATAGGAAGATACGCCTTCTGCCTGAAGCCAATTAATCTCTACCGCCCCATCCTGAACAGAGGCAGCCTTCACCCCTGTTGGAGCTGAAGCTGCGGTCTGATCTGTACTTTTTAATTCCAAAATATATTGTACCGCTTCGCCAGGGCCCAGCTTTTCTTCAAAATCAAGGGCAGGAGAAGCCTTGAGCCCTGATATGGAACGCTGTGCCTGACTGTAAGTGGAACCCGCTCCAAAACGTTCACCCGTGTACAAACCGGCATTCGGCATTGTCACCCGTACACGAACGGTCTGCGTGGTGGATTCGAAATTCACTAGATTTACCAGCAATTTGTTTGAAGTAGCGCCGCTACCTGCCAGCGGTTTAAGCTTGGACGTATCCACCGCACGCACATACACCATTTTATCCTTGGTATCCTCTGGATTCAGCACTGTATAAGTCAGAGGTTTCCCATGGGTGGCATAGGCTAGACTCAAGCGTCTCATGATCTTAACACGAGTGTCCTGTCCCTGCCCGAACGGATAAATTTCTGTGTTGGCCGGGTTATGACTTTGCAGATCGAAGCCTGTTTTAAACAGCGTATAATCTTTATAAAAAGCAGCGTGCTGGATAAACATATCGGCAAACCCAATTTGTGAACGCATAATCCGGTCGAATGCGGCTGCTTGTGGCTGACTAGCCCCGTAATCTGGATTATCTCGATGCGTATCATTGGTACCGAACTCCGTGTTCAGCATCTTCTTCGCCAGTCCGTCGCTCGAACCGCCGAAGGTTTTCAAATTTTGAATGAAGCTGCCCCCGCCCTCTTCATTATACGATTCACCGTAGGCGTGTCCGTTGGTCAGGTCGGTGACTTCCTCCAGCTGTTTACGCTGCGCCGGGTCTCGCTCCCATCCATCCGGATCACCGCATTTTTTCGTACCTCCGGTTTGATTTTTGCACGCCTTGGTAGAGTACGTCGGCCAGTAGGCCCAACCCGGCGCTACCGTTTTGAGATGCGGTGCCAATTGCTTCCCTTCCGTATTCAACCACTTAGCTACAGCCAGATTTACCGCCTTGGAGCGATTAAATAATCCAGGTTCGTTATCTACTTCATAATATTGAAGATAAGAACCGTATTTTTTTACATAATCGCGCAACTTTTGCTTGGCCGTCTCTGGCAGAGAACCATCTTTTTGCAGCTTGATATCACCTGTATATAAATACAAAGCAGACGATTGCATATTATACTGCTTTAACGTTTGATAGTAATCATCCACGTCTGTACATGCCTTGCCCACATTGCTGGCACAGGTGACCCTCATGACATTGCCACTATAAGCAATTCCCAGCCATTTGAGAACGTATGGTAAATGCTTAACTGCACCCTGATCATAATAAAATTCTTTATTGTTCACATTTGTTCCGGTCAGTATATATTTACCGTGTACCGGTTCGGTCGCAGGTGAAGCTAACGTCTCCAAGCTCAAGTCATCCCAAGTCCACCACACATTTTTATCTTCTGCAGAGGAGCAGTATAGGCAGCGCGCTGTCTTTAGCTTGAGTACGTTAACACCGCTTTGCAATTGCTCTTTGGGTATATACAGCTCGTAGTTGTTTTTGAAATTATAAGCACTCCCAGTACCGGATACTCCGGCAATCTGAATAATACCGGACAGCTGTTGATTTGAAAATACAGCCATTTGTGGGACTGCTTTGCCCGCATCTAAAATCCGAACACGGAATATCATACCATTGGGAGGAATCTGATTCAGCTTATACTGGAGTGTCAGTTCAGGGTTCGTGGACGCATTCAAACCGGGAGGAATATCTCCACTGCTGAGCAATACCGGAACTGTTGTACTCTCTTCTGCTACCGACAACGCTGACATTGCTCCTTTAGCAGATGATTCGGTAGAGGCAGCTGCTGTAGAAATGTCGATATTATCCCTGCCGACCACACCTTTGAATTCCACTGAAGAGTCATCCCTCTGCCCCAGCTTCCATACTGGACTGGCAGCTGCTACTTTATCCGTCTGCAATTCTGCGCTTCTTGAAGGCGTGTATATAAACCAAGCGATCATCGCTATAGCTACGATCGCTAGTAGTCCAGATAAAACTACTGTATACCTATGGGATAACCATTTTTTTATCATATGATCGACCCTCTCTCCTCAAATTTTTGGACCGGGAAAGAGTATTAATCAAGGAAGAAACAAAGCGTTTCCGGGAATCACCGCTTTCGCTTCATGCTGACTTTCCCACATTAGACGTGCCATCGCGTCGCCTTTTTCATCATAGTATTCTACTTTTAAATCTACCATTTTGCCTGCTTCCAAAGTCATACTGCCTTTACGCTCTGTCCAGCTTTGTTTGAACCAGCTGTCAATCACCAACTTGCCGTCTACCCATACACGGATACCATCATCGGATATCGTGGTGAACGTATAGGTCTCGCTATATTGCGGTTTGATTTTACCCGTCCAGCGAACCGAGAACTGATCGGCATTCACCTTAGGGTCAGCTGCATTGGCACGCCAGTTGTAGTCCAGCTTGCTATCTGTACGGATCAAAACAGGACTTCCATTCAAATTCATATTGTTAAAATATTCGCCACGCAACCCGTTCACATATACCACATCAGGAACAGAAGGAGGAGTCGGAGCTGGGGGAACGATCACTACTGGCGGAGCCGGGATAGGCTCACTTTGTCCCTCGTCCGGTAAGGTCGGTATATCTGTCCCAGGTGGTTGAATCGTTTCCAATCCATTCTTCACATCATCCCGCGTCAAACTCCTCGAATCATTCATATAATCCTGAATTTGATTTGTTGTGTTATTCTCAGTCAGCATCTTGCCCCAAGTCATGGAATATACCCATTTAGGTTGAGCCTGCAACACCTCAGAACTAGGCATCTCACCGTGCTCCCCAATGGCAATCGGCTTATTCCGTGCCAGCCCAAGCAGACCTTCGTAATGACTTTGCTTAAAATCATTGTTGTAAATATCTACTGCCAAGATGTCCACTCTGTCATCCCCCGGGTATTTCGGGGTGTACGGGACAGTATACGAATTGGGCGCATTCGGACTCCATACCCACAGCAGATTGTTCAATTGATGTGTGTTGGTAAAACGGTCGTACATGATATTCCATAGCTGATTGAAATTATTTTTGTTTCCCCACCAGAACCAGTCGCCATTCATCTCGTGGTAAGGTCTCCACAAAACCGGAACCCCTGCATCACGAAGCTGCTTTAACGATACAGCGACCTTATCCAGATCGGCAATGAGGAGGTTATACTGCGTAGTACCTGGGGTCACGTATTTGTTGAACTCTGTCTGACTTACTTTCGCCTGTACATTGGCCCAAGTCAGTGGCCTACCTGGTAGCGCTTCATGAAAAGTCATCGTCACAATACCACCGGATCTGTCCCAACGGATAGCACTATCGACGACATTTTTACGTTGCGCTGCTTCTGTAGCGTCAGATTGACCAGAGATAGCTCCCATCTCATAGCCGTGTACACCTACATATGCCTGACTGATTTTTTGGACCTTGTTACTTAATTCATCCGGACTTTCCAAATAATCATGCTGACCGGTGACTATTTTTTTCCCTGAGATGTTGAGTAAATAATTGTATAGTTCACGGGCCTGAATAGAAGCGTCCGAATTAACAGGTTGTAATGAAGCGGCATTCGCCACAGACAGAGAATCACCAAAACCGACGGGCAACAATGAAAAAAGTATAACAACGGGGAGTACATGACGTATCAGTCGATACAGAGGAATAAAATTGAATCTCACTTTCGCTCTTCCTTTCGGTAGCCAGGCTGCCATCCTTGTGGAAGGCCCTTTAGCTTTGCGTACCTGCCTTTCGACAGGGCTGCGTTTATCGTTGGAAGGAGTTTGGATTCCTTCTTACCCTAAGTATCGACTTTATTTTACCAAAATTTAATAGGTCATGTTCATGAATTTACAGGTTTTCGCCCAAATTCGACAGTTTGGGCCATGAATTTTCATGAATTTGTCTTTTTTTCGTTTTCACGAAAATAATTATGAGATAAATTGGTGACGGGAAATTTCATTCCAATCCATACAAAAGCGGACAATATCCTCTTCAACCAATTCAGAGCCAGTCTGCACCTCAATAAAATCCACATCGGTCACAGCCAAAATGCTATGCTTCGTCCCTTCAGGAATGCGGACTACATCACCAGCCTTTACTTTGTGTAGCTTCTCATTCAAAATAATTTCCGCTTCACCGCTAATAATGGTCCAGATTTCACTCCGTTTGAAATGAAGCTGGTAGCTGATATTTTTGCCTTTTCGTACGCGGATTCGTTTGGTCAATACCTCGTTACCCTCGTCATATTTGACATAATCCACAACCCGATACTGCCCCCAACGACGTTCTTCATACATTGGACGCTGATCATGAGCCTTGAGCACTTCTTTAATACGAGGACTTTCTGCCTTATTGGTCACAAGAATGCCATCCGGGCTAGCGGCTACAATCAGATCATTCGTTCCAATGATCGCCACAGGAATGTCCAACTCGTTAATAAGACTCGTATTGACGCAATCCTCCGTTACTACACCTCTGCCCACTTGTTGATTAGACATTTCTTCTGTGAGCGTATTCCAAGTACCTAAATCCTTCCAAAAACCATCATACGGAAGAACTACAATGTCCTTTTCCTTCTCGACTACTTCATAGTCAAAACTGATTTTTTCCAGAGATGCGTATTGCTTTTGCATTTCTTCATAATTCAGCGGCAATCCCTTGGATGCCAAGATATCCAGCAAATAACTTAATTTGAACGCAAAAACCCCGCAGTTCCATAGAGCATTGCGTTCAATCAGACGCTCCGCCTGCTCCCGGTCGGGTTTCTCTTGAAAATGGCTCACTTCGCGGTAGCCAGTGCTACCTTGGGTGGCATCGTTTTTCGGAATAATGTAACCATATTTCTCTGAAGGATAGGAAGGGACAACCCCGATTAATGCAAGCTTGCCTTCACTCTCCTGAAGCGTATGTTCCAGTTGGGCTACGGAGGCGAAGAAAGCATCCTCAACATAAGGATCTACAGGCAATATAGCTACAATTTCATCAGGTGAAACACCTGCAATGGAATATAAATAAGTCGCTGTCAGCGCAATCGCAGGAAAGGTGTCTCTGCGTTCTGGCTCAACAATGATACGCGTATTCGGCCCAACCTGACTCTGGATCATTTCGACCTGTGCTCTCCCTGTCGCAATAAACGAGGATTCTGATAATCCGTTGTCTCCCAATTGTCTCCATACCCGCTGTACCATGGATTCCGAAGTCCCCTCCGGGCTCTCCAGTACCTTCAAAAATTGTTTGGAACGGGAATCGTTGGACAAAGGCCATAATCTTTTACCGGAACCACCAGACAAAAGTACGAGCTTCATAACTCTCCACTTCCTCTCTATAATGTATGGGTGATCGGATGGGGCAGGGTTGAGTAGTCCGCTACGGGCTGGATTTGATCTTACGATCGCTGTTGGACCGGGATTCATTCGATTATATAAAATCGTATATAGGTTTGAATCCCGGTCCAAAGGCGAACGCTATCGCTTCTCCAGATTCAAATCCACCCCTGCGCTACTCAAAAATGCATCATGCCGATCATACCGTTTATTGCAAAAGGCGCGACCGGACATGATTAAGTCCGGTCAGCCTGTTAGCGCTCACGCGCTCGGCCCAGCCGCGAGGCGCTTTGATCGGAAGGAGCGGCATCAACCGCGCCGCTCCTTCCGATACGCCCTTCCTACTCCCATCCCATAAGGTGGGAGTTTAAAACTGTGACTCCACGGCGGAAAGCAACGGAGCGGGCAGAATTGTTCTGAAGAAGCGTCAGCGTTTGCCTTTACCCCCGGATTTTAACCTTTGAATGTTTTACACAATCAAGAAAATCCGGGGGTAACAGCAATCGGAAGAACAATCTGCACGCGCAGCGCCTCCCCCACCACCACAGTCACTTTTTAAACTTCCACTTTATCTCTGTTCCACCCACTCATCCGCGGACGCCCCACGGAATAGTATTCCAGCCCGGAGCCTTGAATCTGTTCCTCGGCGAATACGTTACGACCGTCAATTAGAACCGGTTTGCGCAGAAGGGAGGCCAGTTGTACGAGATCGACCTTTTTGAACTCTTCCCAATCGGTCAACAGGCACACAGCGTCGCTACCTTCGGCGGCTTGCTGTGGGGATGAGCACCACACAATATTCGGGTGATCCACGTGCTCCTTGAATTTATCCATCGCAATGGGATCATACAGTTTGACAATTGCGCCTGCCTGAATGAGTGTTTCTACGATTTCCAGTGCTGGAGCTTCGCGGATGTCGTCTGTATTTGGCTTGAAGGCGAGGCCCCAAATGCCAATCGACACACCGTTCAGTTGACCCAGCGATTCACGCAGCTTGGATACAATCATAAAGCGCTGGTCGGTATTCACCTCGACCACCGATTTCAACAACTTAAATTCATAGTCTACATTACCCGCAATTTGGATAAGCGCATTTGTGTCTTTTGGAAAGCAAGAGCCACCATACCCGATCCCTGCTTGTAGGAAAGAGGAGCCGATCCGTTTGTCCATACCCATGCCATCAGCCACACAGGTTACATCGGCGCCAACCTTTTCGCAAATATTAGCGATTTCGTTAATGAACGAAATTTTAGTTGCCAGGAACGCATTTGACGCGTATTTGATCATTTCAGCACTACGGATATCCGTCACATAGATTTTATCCGTGAACACCTGATGCAGAGTGACCATTGTTTCACGCAATCCAGTATTGTCCAAACCAATAATGATGCGATCCGGATGAAGCGTATCATTGATGGCTGAGCCTTCTCTCAGAAACTCCGGCGCAGATACGATATCGAAAGACAAACTCGTGTGACGAGCCAATACGTCCTTAATCTTTTCGTTCGTTCCGACAGGTACAGTACTCTTGGTCATAATAATCTTATACCCGTTCATGGCTTTCCCAACATCAGCAGCCGCCTGTTCAATGTAGGACAAGTTCGCCTCGCCGTTAGCCAGAGAAGGCGTACCTACCGCCAAAATGACGATATCCGAGCGGCGTACCGCATCAGCCAAATCCGAAGTAAACTCCAATCGACCTGCTTCCAGATTCAGCGCGATCAATTCCTCAATACCCGGTTCATAAATCGGAGATTCTGCCCGGTTCAACATGTCGATTTTGTACTGCTCCAGATCGACACAAATCACCTCATTACCTTTTTGCGCAAAACATACACCCGAGACGAGCCCAACGTATCCAGTACCAATTACAGCCAGCTTCATTCCGTTCATCCTCCTTTTAGAAAGTTCACATAGGCTTGTTCTACATACTTTTTCAGTTGATCCTTGAAGTTATCTTCATCAAATTTGCGGGCATGGGTAATGATATCGTCCACATTCCATGCATGCTGCTCGACCTTTGCGACGGCCTCTAGCACATCCTCTACTTGATGCTTGCGGAAAAATACGCCGTTCACATGAGGAACAATCGTATCCAGCGCTCCCCCACCCTGAAAAGCGATGACAGGCCGTCCGGCCGCATTCGCCTCCAAAGGCGTAATACCGAAGTCCTCTTCGCCCGGAAAAACGAGCGCTCGGCATTCTGCCATCAGCTTGTTAACCTCTTCGTCCTCAAGCCTGCCGAGGAACTCAATGTTCGGGGCAGCCATACCTTCGAGTCGTTTACGATCTGGTCCTTCACCCACAATGCGCAGCTTGAGACCGTTACGTTTGAATGCTTCGATCGCGAGATCGATGCGCTTGTAGGACACCAATCGGGATACGATCAGGTAATAGTCACCGATGTTTGTAGCGCGTTTAAAACGGGATGTATTAATAGGTGGGAAAATGACATCCGAATCCCTTTGGTAATAGTGCAAAATTCTTCTTTTAACAACCGAAGAGTTGGCGACAAACTGGTCTACGTTGCGCGAAGTTTTGGCATCCCATGTTTTCAACCGGTTCATGTACAGCTTTAGCATGTTTTTGAGCAGGTTGGATTTGGACTGCCGGGCCATATATGTATCGTAATCCCAGGCAAACCGCATCGGTGTGTGACAATAACAAATGTGAAACGTATGTTTGGGTACCTGGATGCTTTTCATAAATGCACTGCTGGAGCTTAAAACAATATCGAAATCCCTAAAATCAAAATCACGGATAGCGATGGGATATAGCGGCAGCACTCCTTTGAAGTTGGCCTTCACTCCTGGGACTTTTTGTAGCCAAGTGGCTCTAATATCCGCATCTTTCAAGTTACGCGACAGGCGGTCGTCGCTGAACACCGTTGTGAAGATAGGAGCCTCCGGATACATATCGTGGAATACCTCTACTACCCTTTCCGCTCCGCCCATTTGGATTAAGTAATCGTGTGCTATCGCTATTTTCATCTAAATCATCCTTTAACGCGAATGTCGGTCAGACTCCTGCCAACAAACCCTTATAGTAATGAACTATATCCTTAACTGTGTTCTCGATGACAAAATGCTTCTTGACCCGTTCCATCCCTCTCTCACCCATCTGCTGACGTTCCTGTGGATGCTCCAACATCCAGCGGATGGCTTCTTCCAGCTTAGCCGGGTCACCCGGTTCAATAAGTAGCCCGGTTTCATGGGGTACCACCGTTTCCTTGGGTCCACCCTCATTGGAAGCAATCACTGGGAGACCAGCAGCCATGCCTTCAATAATGACCTGACCGAATGGTTCTGGTGTAATAGAGGTATGAATCAGTAAATCACAACGCTGCATCAGGCCTTGAATGTCATCGACGTGCCCCAGCAGATTGACATTAGCCAACCCGTATTCGCGCATCGTGGACTCTAATCGTTGCTTGTATTCCTCTTCTCCGAACAATGCATCTCCAGCCAGCCAGAATTTCACGCGCTGATCTGGTAAAAAGGAACGTGCCGCTTCCAGTAAAATATGTTGTCCCTTCCATTCCGCCAATCTGCCGACCAATACGACGTTAAACGAGTCATCACCACGTGAATGCGCAGCCGTGTCACGTGCTGTAATTGCTTTGGCAAAAGCGGAATAAACGACGAGCGTCTTTTTGTCCGGGGGTAACTCCAATGCACTCAGCGTGGACTTGGAATTGGCAATCACTCCGTTGGGCAAAAAGCGGGACATCAGCCGAATCCCTTTGGCTACAATCGGCTTCAGATACGGCGGACCGATGTGATCACGGATATGCCAGATCAAGGGCAGCTTCGCCGATTTGGCAGCTACTGTACCATACAGTGCAGACTTGAGCGAGTTCGTGTGAACGCACACGACCTTTTCCTCACGCAGCAAGGGCGCAAGTTTTCTACCGTATGCCAGCAAACGAAAAGCTGCTGCAGGCGCACCTAGATTCACGGCGTTCCGTCCCCGATTGCGAATCGAATCGTCCAATGGAACGATGCGCACATCAATATCACGCTGCCGAAGCCGATCTGCCAAATCGCCCTCCTCTGCCAAAATAACGAGCGGGTCGATATGTTCCCCGATATTCGTCAGTATGTTATACAAAGCGACTTCGCCGCCGCTCCATCTTGCCGTATGGTCAATATAAGCTACTCTCATCATTTCGCCGCCGCCTTTCTGTCAAGGACCTGTCGGAACACCTCTTCCACCTGCTCCGCTACATGTCCCCATGTATATCTGCTCAGGACATGGTCCCGGCATTCCCTTGCATTCGGTAGAAGTTCACGATGATCCAGCACACGCAGCAACCCTTCAGCAATGGCTTCACTGTCCGTTCCCTGGAACAATAGCTCGGGACGGAATCCCCTTAAAATTTCCTTGCTACCGCCCACAGGAGTGGCCAGCACTGGCAGTCCCGAAGCCATTGCCTCCACCGTGATCAGACCGAAACCTTCCAGCGCCTGTGTAGGTACGACGAACAAATTCGATGCTTGGTGGTACAGTGGAAGCTCCTCATCCGACACATAACCGAGCAGCCTTACATGGTTATGAAGATTGTATTCCGCTACCTTGGAAGCCAATTCCTCCATCAAGGGGCCCTTCCCTCCAATCAGCAGCAGATGATCAGGATGACGCTCGGTTACTCGTCGCCATGCTTCGAGTAGCTGTAGCAGTCCCATTCGATTAACAAGACGACGAACGGTTAGCACAATCGTCGCGTTTTGCGGCAAATTCAGACGCTCTCGTACTGCTCCCCGATCCTCTGCTGGGTGGAACCTTTCTACATTCGCCGCTCCGGGAATAATGTGAATTTTGCTGAGTGGAACCTTATAGTGCTCATGCAAAATATCCCGAAAAGTCTCGCTTAGCACTATAAATTTATCCGACAGACCGTAGGCCTTCATTTCAATGGATTTAGCCAACGTCGTTTTTAGAAAATGCTTGATACCCTGTCCTTCAATCTTCATTTCCTCCGTCCACGGTCCGTGAAAGGTGGTAACTACCGGGATTCCTCTTTTTTTCGCCTCCAGCGCTGGCCCGACACTATAGGGAGCAAAATGGGAATACAATATATCCATCGGTTGCTTGTCGAACAACTCTGCTGCATATTTTTGCATTAGCTCCCGGCGCTTCCAGATGGATTGCTGCTTGCTGCCAATCGTATGAATCCGAATACGGTCGGGTGCTTGCGGCTGCTCGTCACTACAGATTAGAGCATCCAACGTATTGCGCTCTAACGTAAGCTGCTCACAGATCGATTGGAAATATGTGTTGAGGCCTCCTGGCTGCAAAGACGGCCAGCTCAACCCCGTTGCCGCAATACGAAATCCGTTATTGTACGACATAGCTGGTTTCTCCTTTCTGCTCGGTATGTCCGTCATCCACGATTTCTATCTTTTTTCGCCGCTTGGTTAGCTCATAATGCTTGAAGCAGACGAGAAACTCATACATCACCCAGAAAACGGCTACGGCAAAACCCGCCAATCCCTTGCGGTATAAGCCTTGGACAAAATACTTCTGCACAAAGCGGGCAGGAGGCCGCCACAACAGTCTGGTCATCCGAAAGGATCTTCCTTTGTTAAACGCCGTCTCTGCTTCCAGATCTGTATATTTATTAAAACGGGTCATATGATCACTGATGCTGCGGAAGCCGTAGTGCCATAACACACCCTCCAGATTGACAATCTGGGAAGAGGCTACATCCGGCATTTCATGAACAAGACTATTCGTAATGCCATAAATACGACGATTGTACAAACGAACCAGATATTCGCCTTTATTCATCCATTTGCCGAGAAAATCACCAATCCGAAATACGGAATATGCTTTGGCCGGATCGTGGAGCGTTTCTTTTACTTTCAACAAATCTCCAAGCAACTCTGCATCCACTACTTCGTCCGTATCAATCAGGAATATCCAATCAAATTCCGCTTTTTCAACACCAAACATGCGCTGCTTGGCATAACCGGGCCACGGGTTAGAAAACACCCGACAGCCCAAGGATTCAGCTACCTGAATCGTATTGTCCTTGCTCCCTCCGTCAATGACGACGATATCGTCCGCAAAGGGCTTGCAGGATTTAATGGCGGCTGTGATTCGAGTGCCATCATCCTGAGCGATAATAACTACGGATATCCGGTTGTCCGCGGGAACGCTAGACATGTGGTTCATTAGCGGGTGCCTCCTTCTTTATCTAACCGTTAACTGGCTTTTTCCGGATGTAGTGTGACATCGTTGATCGGAGCCATTGAAAATCTTGTTTGGAAATAAGCAGTCTTGGAATCTTCATTTTTAGAACGAATTTAACATTACATAAAATGAAAATGAACCGTAGAATCCCCGAAGACAGCATTGCTATCCCTGCACCCGTCAATCCATATCTCGGCACGAGTATGGACAGCAATGGAATGACGAGCGCCAATCCGACACCCTGTAGAATGGTAACCAGTTTGGGCTTACCCAACGCCATAAATTGTTGTGCCAGCACCATGGTCCCTCCACTGATAGCAACCTCAAGCACAAGGAACCGGAATACCGTAAGCGCTTGTTTAAACTCTTGACCATATAACAATGTAAATACGAACGGAGCAATCAGCATCAGCATCATCGCAGCCAGAAAGGTTGCTGTTGATGTCACTCGAAATGCCCGAAATGTTATGTCCACCGCCTCTTCCTTATTCAGACCAGAGGCTTTGGGAAACAGCACGACAATGATCGAGGTAGAAAATACATTCACCATCCTGGCCAAGCTGACCGCTACTGCATATAAACCGAGATCAGCGGGTCTGAGCAGACCCGCAATCAAAATCTGATCAATATAAGTGGAAACCTGCCCCATGAGATCATTTCCGTATGAACCCATACCGTAGGTAAAGAGATTTTTAAATTGCGTCCAGCTGTTCTTTACCTTGGGTTTGTACAGCCGAATCATTCGTATCGTGACACCGATATAAATCGGCAAGCCTGGTAGTAAATAAGCCAATGCCGAGGTGTACGGATTCATATTTCCGGTTAGGATCAGAATCGCCAGACCCAGCAACGTACTTAGCGGTACCAGATACCGGAATAAATTGTACTGCTTATATTCCGAGCGAACTTGAAGCAATGCATTATTGATCTGTGAAATCGCTATGAGCGGACACATCATCATGGAACACTGCGCGAAAAGGATGACCGATGAAGAAAAAGAGCGCAGCCAATAAGGAATTAGAAATACTCCGACGAGTGTCGCCAAGCCCCCGAACATGGTAGCCAGCAACAAGGCCAAACCATACAGCTTGCCCGTTTCCTCCGGTTTCCTTTTCGCATTGTAAATCAATGCAGAAGGGACACCGAAGCTCATGCAGAAGGCGAGAAATTGAGACCAGTTCACCATCGCTGTCTGTTCCCCGCGTCCAGTAGGACCCAGGAATCGTGCCGTTAGCACACCAGTCAGCATGTTCACGACGAGAATCAGCATACTGAATATCATCGTTTTTACTGCTGCAGAGCTGTTATCCTTGCTTTTGGCAAACCGAATCACTGTGGACCATAGTGTCCGGACAGGTGCGGATAATGCTTGTAAGTTTTGCACAGCCTTTACCTTCTTTCCGCGATGACATCTTTTGCCCATAGTCCTATTCCGATCATCATCCAGATCAGATAGCCGCGCATACCCGGGAAACCATTATCCGATATGAGACTGGCTACAGCTCCAGCCCACGTAGCCAACGCCAGTCTGATATAAGGCTGACTGGAATCTCGTTCGGCAATACGGACGAGAAGGCGCTTGATGATAACGAACAGACCACCGAAGAAAAAGAATGCTCCGAAAATACCGAAGGTGAGGAAAATGGCAATATACCCATTATCCATAATCCCAAGTTCACCGAGATCGCCGCCGTTATCAAGCTTGGTTCCGATTCCTACACTCCCGATCCCCTGCCCGACTGGATTGCTAGTAATCGCCGGAAGCATCGTATGCAGTAAATCCAAACGCTCGTTGTACGAATGATCCTGTTGAATATCCGTCAACGTCTGCATACGAGCCACCAAACCCTCTGCCCCTGGAAGTTTTGGAACAATAATGTAGAGAAGAAGACCGACGACAGCTAGTTGAACCAAGGTCTTCCACTTCCCCTTGGAAGATGAACTGAGAATATAAGCCAGCAACATGACGAATGCAATTAGCCAGGCTGAACGTACCAGCGTGATTAAGAGACAAACGACCGTCAGCAGGATTCCGATCCATCCCAAAGTGCCACGCCAACGTTTTTCCATTAGCATGGGTACAAGTGCCATTGCCAGGAAAATAGCGCACGGACCGGGCGAGTTCATGGAAGAAAATACTCTGATTTGAAGTGGTTCTGGAACACCAATGGAATTCATTTCTACATGATTCATCCAAAATGCATCCCACGGAGGCACCGTCAAGTACTGGATAATGCCGTAAATTGCCACAAGAACAGCAATGTTGGCATATGAATACAGCAGTCGGTCCAGCTCCTTCGCCTTCATGGGCTTAATCGCAAGATAAGGCAACAGGATCAAAGGAACCACATAATTGGCTAAATCATAAGCAAAAACAATACCATTTTTGAATAACCCGACGACACTTCCGTAGGCCAATTCCATGCCGAAAAATACAGCAATTCGGGTTAATGGCTTTTCCGCCAGATGAATACCCCGCAGCACAGGAATAATCAACATGCTGCTTACCAGCAGCGGTGCCACACTCAACAAGGAAACCGAGTGGTAGGTTCCCTCCAACCAATCCGCAATACGGCGGATTTCCGGGCCTACTGCCCACACTACCAGCGTGTAAGGAATCAGTAGCCGGGATTGCAAGATCGCCAGCAGGAAGGCCGGAAAAACGAGCGCCAGCAATATGGCTCCCTGCTGGCTCATGGTGGGATTCATCTTGGCGCTGGCAAATCCGATGGCGAGTGGCAGCATACAAGCCAGCAACCCCATGCCGATCATGCCGATTCCACGCCGATTTCCTAGCCAAACGGAAATCTGCTGATCTGCCAACCGACTCATGTTTCTCACCCCTGACCTCCCTTCATCCGCTTCCGCTTGAACATCTCCTTAAACAGCAGAACGAGAAATTGGGAATCCTCAATCAAATATCTTTTCCACAATCGTTTAGGCTCCTGAGACAATCTCCAGAACCATTCAAATCCCGTCTTCTGCATCAGCTCCGGTGCTCTTTTCACATTTCCCGACAGGAAATCAAAGGTCGCTCCCACCCCAATCGAAATCGGAGCGCGGTAAGTCTCATAATATCTGTAAATCCATTTTTCCTGTTTAGGTGCGCCTACACCAACAAAAACGATGTCCGGGCGAGCCTCTTGCAGCAATTGGACAATGTGTCTGTTCTCCTCTTCGTTTTTCTCAAATCCATAAGAAGGAGAGTAACAGCCCACCACGTTCATGTTCGGATAAGATTCCTGGAGATTGAGCATAGCCTTCTCAGGAATACCGTCAGCTGCACCCAGAAAAAATAAACGATAGCCTCGATCCTCAAAAGCCTCCCCCAACCGAGTGAACAAATCTGACCCGGACACTTTTTGTTTGAGGGGCTTTTTCAGTAACTTGGACGCCCATATGATAGGCATCCCATCGGCCACTACAGCTCCGGCATCTGAATACACCTTGCGGAATTCATCATCCTTGCGAAGCTTGATCACATGATCGACATTACAGGTCAAAATGTAGGAATGACGCTGATGTTCAATAGAAGTATCTATAAATTCGAGTAGATCATTAAAATCGTAATTATCAAAGTTGACATCGAACATGTTCACTCTGCTCATCGTATCACTTCTCTTTGCGAAAATCGGTTTGAGTAGATGTCTGGTATAACGCGTTTAAATACCAGCAAAATGGAATAATCATCTGAACCGTCGACAACGTATTATCTGAAAACGAGTAGATCAGAAAGCCTGCAATTAAGCTTGCAAAATAAGGTTTGATAGACTTGGCAAGCGACCGGTAAATGAGAGCGAACACGATCAGCAATGAAAGCATTAATAGCCCGCAACCGATATATCCCGTGTCAAAATAAAAGCGAATATACTCATTATGCGGTACAACGAAACCATTGAATAACGTCCCGTCGTTCGCAACCGTTACCGCGCCAAGACCTCTACCTGACCAAGGGTAATCATGTACTCTGTTCAAAAAATATTCCCATGCCTCCGAGCGTCCCGACAGGTCAATGCCTGTATCGGTCTCCCGTTCGAAGGAGCGTTTTTTTAAATTGTTCCATTGCAGGGCCACCGCCCCCAGAGCAACCAAAAACGATCCGGCCAGCGGTAGCAAATAATTGACTTTCCCCTTGAGGTACTGACGGGCAATATCAAACAGATACACAGCAAACATTAATAACAATGCCAGAATCGGTCCACGTGTACCGGTGGCGATCAGAATCAAAAAGTTCAGTGCCAACACTGTGTAATAAAAAGCGGCTTGCTTGGGTTTGCGCTTGACCTCAATTAGAGAGACGGCAATTCCGAGAAAGGAGAGCATTGCCAGATGCGGCGGTATATTCGCTCCTTGTACTCTGACTGCGCCCGTAAATTCCACATCCGTAAACGAATGCAGCCCTAGAACCTGCAAACCCAGCCCAATGACCACACTAATAATTGGCAACAGACTGATCAGTCGGATATGCTTTTCTGCCACATCCTTTTTCCACTGGATCAGTAAAAAAAAGAAAGGGAGTGATAAACCGACGAACGCCTTGACGGCAATCGAGGTCGTTAACAAAGGCATCCATGCTGAAAATCCAAATGTGATCCCCAGCATGATCACCAATGCCCAGACCGGATAGCTGAACTTGAGACGTATGCCATACACGAGCATGCACGGCACCAGCAGAGCCAAAATGCCCAATTTGTACAATGACAAAATCTCAATACCGAACACGCCGCCCTGATACAAAGAATCGACTGAGACTGCTGTACTTAGCAAAACAGCATAGCTGATGCGCTCCGGATGATGGATAGAAACAGCCAGCAAGAGCAGTAAACATACCGCCGCAATACTGACCACCGGCTGATAGGTAGCCGCAATTCCTACAGCAAGAGCGCCCAGTAGAAAAATAAAAACATGCTGTATGGTGTTTATTCTAGTAGTCCAAGGATAGTTACTCATGTTCCATCTTTCACCCCGCAGCTGACTCGCTTTTCCGGTTGCGCAGTGTATCCAGCGTCCCACGGATACTTTCAAGCCTGCACCGGTTCAACAGCTTCCTGCCCTCACTACGCGCCAGCAGGGAATCCAAAGTGATGTATAACACTTTGGCTGCCGTCTTCGCCATCAGCATCGCGTTGCCGCGCAGACCTACGGCCTGAGCAGCGTTAGACATGCCCTGACAATAGTAGCGGTTCATGATCCATTCTTTTGTTAACCGTGAAGCCGGCACAAAATGTTCCACAGACATGTGTGGATGATACATAATCGTTCCACCATTTTTACGGATTTGCTCGAATACCCACGATTCTTCACCAGATAGAAGGATATCTCCCTTTCTGCCTAGATGAAGCGGGAACATAACAGCGGCAAAAGCCGTTTTACGCATCGCCATATTCGCTCCAAATGGATTCAGTCCCGACGGATATTCACGAATGGCTTTGCCCAGATCAATAATCGTGTAAGGCAGTTCAAGCGGGCCTGTCAGCCAACCCGGTCGTTCCGTCTCAAACATAGGGTCAATTTTCCCACCCATAGCCGTCAGCTCAGGATTGTTCCCGAATGCCGACATAATCGTTTGCAACCATGTAACACACGGAATTGCATCATCATCGAGAAAAGCAATGACTTCCGCTCTTGATAACGTAATACCTGCATTACGAGCTGCAGACAGTCCTTGCTCTCGCTCATAATGATATCGGAGATGGATATTCTGACCATGTGCGACAGTGAACCTTTTGATCGTCGCCGCTGTATGATCGGTGGACCGATTATCGACCACAATGATCTCAGCCAGTGCAAGGTCTTCCAGCTCCAGCAGGGACATTAACGTTTTTTCCAGCAGATCCGCCCGGTTATAGGTGCAAATAACGACGGATACTGCGGGACATCGCTTGAATGCATCCATCAATAAGCATCCTTGGAGAACAGCATTTTAACGCCTGTTTTCATGATGATTTTCAAATCGAGCCACGTATTGCGTACATGAATATACTTCAAATCCATTTGCACCATTTCTTCGAAGCCTACACTGTTACGTGCGCTCACCTGCCAGTAACCCGTACATCCCGGTGTTACAATCAGGCGTTGCTTATCATAATCGGAATATTGCTCGACCTCGCTGGGCAACGGCGGACGCGGACCGACTAAAGTCATGTCGCCGACCAACACGTTCCACAGCTGCGGAATCTCATCAATACTCGTCTTGCGCAGAAAACTACCAATTTTCGTGATCCGAGGATCGTTTTTAATTTTGAACATGGCGCCGCTCACTTCATTCAGCTCCATCAAGTCCTTTTTCAATTCCTCAGCATTGGACACCATTGAACGGAATTTATACATATCGAATAACTTCTCATTCTTGCCCACCCGAGTTTGCTTGAAAAACACGCTTCCCTTTGGGTCTTCGAGCTTAATCAATACGCCTACCACTACAAAAAGCGGAAGCAAGACGATCAAGCCCACGAACGACAGCAGCATATCAAGGAGGCGTTTTGTGACCAGGTAGGACGTTTTATCCTGAATTTGTGTATTTCCGTATGGCATGTAAAACGCTTTACCTGACATGACAGCCTCGCCGTCCTCCGGTAAATTTTCCATGCTCATGCTGACGTACCTCCTCTCAACCTGCCGTGGTTGCTTTCTCGGTCTTTTTCAACCATTCATTCATAGCCTCCATAACCGGATACTTCAAATCATCGCTGGCAAGTGCAAATTCAAGTGTGGTTAAAATATATCCAAGACGCTCACCTACGTCATAGCGTGTGCCTTCAAAATCATAGGCGTACACACGCTCACTCTGATTCAGCTTTTGGATCGCATCCGTCAACTGAATTTCGCCGCCAGCTCCTTTTTCCTGAAGATCAAGATATTTGAAAATTTTCGGTGAGAATACGTAGCGACCCATAATAGCCAAATCGGATGGCGCTGTGCCTGGAGCTGGTTTTTCTATAAAATTATTCACTCGGTACAAGCGTCCGTCCTGCTGATCCGGTTCAATGATGCCGTACCGGTTCGTAAATTCCTGCGGTACCCGCTGCACACCGATAACCGAATTTTGTGTTTCCTCATACTGATCCATCAGCTGGCGCAGGCAAGGCTTCTGACCTGTTACGATATCATCGCCTAACAGCACACCAAACGGCTCGTCCCCGATAAAGCGTCTTGCGCACCATACCGCATGTCCAAGACCTTTGGGTTCTTTTTGGCGAATGTAGTGAATTTCCACTCCCGAAGAACGCTGTACTTCCTCCAGAAGCTTCAGCTTACCGTCCTCGAGCAGTTTGGACTCCAGCTCAAATGCGTTGTCAAAGTGATCCTCAATGGCACGTTTGCCTTTACCCGTAACGATAATAATGTCCTCAATACCAGAAGCAATTGCTTCTTCCACGATATATTGAATCGTAGGCTTGTTGATAATTGGAAGCATTTCCTTAGGCATCGCTTTGGTGGCAGGGAGGAAGCGCGTACCTAACCCTGCTGCTGGAATAATGGCCTTTTTCACTCTTTTCGTCATCGCACTCATTCTCCTTGCTTCATCGAATTTTGGTGTTGCTTACTTCACCTGATTCATCACAATTCCAACCAGCGTCGCACTGGCCTGCTCCATGAGTTGCTTTGTTTTGCGCAGATCTTCCCGTTTGGTACGACCATGTTTAGCAACGAGAATCACACCATCTGTCAAGCCTGCAATCAGGCGGGCATCCGTATAATTCAGCGCCGGAGCTGAATCGAGTAAGATGATGTCATATTCACGTTTGAGCTCTTCCAGCAGCTCAGCCATACGTTCGCTACCGAGCAGATCCGCTGCGTTGTACAGGGTGTCTCCACCGGGAACAACCGATAGCTCCAGGCCACCATGCCTAACGATAGACTTGGAAGAAGCCCCACCGCGCAAATAAGCCGATAGACCTCCGGTATTCTCCATTCCGAATATCTCGTGCAGCGCTGGCTTATGCAGATTGCAATCCACCAGAGCCACCTTCTTGCCTTCTTGTGCAAAAGAAACTCCGATGTTGGCGAGCAGTGTTGTTTTACCCGCTCCGCTTTCCGGCGAGGTCAACAATAGAACCGTCCCACGGTCCTTTTGTCCAATCACTTGCTGCCGAATGTATGTACGGAGGGATCGAAATGATTCCGAGATATACGATGATGGATTACTTTCTGTAATCAACATGTCATTCAATCGCAGCATATTTACGCTCCCCTACCCGTTCTTTGGAATTTCCGGCTGCTCCATCGATGTCCTTCTTGCGAATGACTGGAATCGATGCAATTACCGGAATACCGATGTCTGCGTCTGCCTCTTTTTCCGAGCGCAGCGTGCCGTTAATGCTTTCCAGGAACACAATCGTGCCCAATGCAATCATCAGCGATACGAGAAAACTAATCGCAATATTCATGAGCGGGTTCCCATTAATCGGGTCAGGATTGGCCTGAGGATCCGCTTCATTTAAAATTTTTACATTATTCAATTCCATCAATCCCGGAACCGTCTGCACGAATTTCTGGGTAACCGCGTTTACAACCGCTGCGGCCTGTGGATAGCTCCCTGCCTCAAACGTCAAACCGATAACCTGACTTTTATCCGAGGATTTAATCTGCAGCTTTTCTGCCAACTTCTGCTGTGTCAAACCGAACTCGGGATGAGTCGCTACAACAGCGTCCATAATTTTAGGTGAAGTGAGAATTTGCTTGTAGCTTTCCACCAAATTAAGACTTGTGTTGACGTCGTTCAGATTGTTGCTCCCCTGCTTGGCGGAAATATGATTAACCAGCAGTTGGCTTGAAGCGGAGTAGACTGGCTTCACGACATTGTCGCTCACAAAGTATGTTGTTACACATGAGAGAATGACAAAAATCGCAATCAGCCACAATCTTCTTTTAATCAGGACTAGATAATCCAAAATGGTTTTCTCCACAAAAATCCTCCCTCCTATACAATTTCTCTTCATATTTAAGTATGACTTTATTGTAACAATTGGCTCTGTGAACGACATGGAACCGAATGGCACTTTCTCCCTCACTACAGGGGGAGGGAAATGTATACTTTCGGATACGGCATGGTATACTTTTGTACCATACATTGTCGATTATGGAAAAAGAAATCGGAAAAAGCCTCAAAATCACAAAAATTGGTGATTTTGAGGCTTTTCATTCCACTCGCATATGAAAGTGCAACGTAGCTTATAGAGCCAACGCATCATACAATGTTTGTTGGCTCGTACTTCGCCAGACCAATGGCATTGGCATACAATGCTGCCTGCGTGCGATCCGCCAGCCGCAGCTTGGCCAGGATCTGACTGACATGCTTTTTGACTGTAAACTCACTGATAAATAATCGGGATGCAATTTCACGATTGCAAGCTCCTTGTCCTAACTCGACCAGCACTTCCTTTTCCTTTGGCGTCAGGTCGTCCGTCAGATTGCCCGCATCTTCACGCAGCTTGTTTTCGAGAATAGCCGGATCATAATATTTGCGTCCTTTGTTGACAAGATGAATCGCGTAAATTAGTTCCTCAGGCAACGCTTCCTTAAGCACATAACCGTCCACGGAAGCTTCCTCTGCTTTCAGAAAATCTTCACGTGTTGCGGAAGAGGTCAGCAAAATAAATTTACTTCTGAAACCACGTCCGCGCGCTATCTTGATAATATCCAGCCCTGATTCATCAGCTAGTTTCAAATCCAGCAGCACCAGATCCGGATCCGTTTCCTCAATCACCACAAGTGCTTCCTGTTGATTCTGGGCCTCTCCCGCAAACTGAACATCGGGCTGCATGGATATAACCGCAGCGAGTCCTTTCCGTACTAAAGGATGATCATCGACAATGACAATTTTCATGATTCGGCCTCCTGTCTACAGTTCAGGATTTGCATAATCCCTATGTATCCGATTGTTACCGCAGATTTTGTATTGCAGAATGTTCACACATTTTATTCGAGAATTTTGCAAAATCCTCATTCATAAGCATTTACCGGAATGGACAATCGAATCTGTGTTCCCTCTCCGATTCGACTTGAAATATCAAATTCGCCTCCCATCGATTGAGCTAAATATTCCATATTCATCATGCCCAGGCCCCCGCCTGCACTGACCGCCTCACCTCCTGCTACCATTCTCGCCGTCTCAAACCCTACTCCGTCGTCATGAATAGACAGTCTAATCACTTGGGGCGTCAATTTTAACTTCACATCAATTCGCTTGGCCAATCCATGACGGATTGCGTTCCCCGCCGCTTCGGAAATGATGCGGAACAAAGCCTTTTGGTACAAATACGGAAGTGAATAATGATCACCATGAATGTCAAAATCAATTTGTACATGATTCAGCTTGGAGAGTGTATGCAGATGA
Organism: Paenibacillus sp. CMM36; assembly: GCF_053570945.1. Taxonomy (NCBI): domain Bacteria; kingdom Bacillati; phylum Bacillota; class Bacilli; order Caryophanales; family Paenibacillaceae; genus Paenibacillus; species Paenibacillus sp. CMM36. The sequence goes on along the minus strand of NZ_JBSEDY010000001.1, from coordinate 97,239 downwards.
CTTTTCACCGTCCCTAACCAAGTTGAGCCTCCGCTTTTTTTCGAGCTTAGACTATGAATCGCCCCTTTCAGCTCTCTAACCGCTTGGTTGGCAGATTGCTGAATTAGATCAATTTGCTCCTCCACCTGCTCCTTTGGCTGATGACACCAGGTTTGCCGGAGAGAATGCGTTGCGTACACAATACCAAAAAGACTTTGAGAAACATTGTCATGCATTTCATTTGCAATCCGGTTCTGCTCATTCGTCACAATCAATTGATTCTCAATACGCTCCAGCTCATAGCGCTCCAAAAACACAGCACTCAGCTCAGCCAAGAATATCAGTTGTTGCACGAGCCAGCGTCTTCCTGTCAGACTTTGATCCGGTCCCAGCTTGAGGCCAATCGTCGCTACAAAGCGGGTCGTCATCGGTACGGTGATCATGAGAAAGTCGCCCCATTCTGGCAGATGTCTGAAAAATGGTTCGCGTTCTTCCCTGAACTCCTCCCGGTAATTCTCCAGTTCCTCGAATAGCTGCTCTTCCTCCTCCACCGTCCAGCCTGTCTGGCTGCTTGCCGGTGCATCCTCCTCCTGACTATCCAGCCAGAAAAATGCACGGCTCTGCTTGGTAAGCTTGACAGTGTAATCCGAGATGACCTGACCCAGATTTAATGCCTCATTATGGCTGGTCGTCTCCATGATGTGGTAAATCGACTTGATATGATCCATCGTCTCATTGGCTTGTTCTTTAGCCACCTTCAGTTCGTCCTTCATGACGCCGATAACCTGCATTGCCATCGTGGTTACGATCAATACCAGAAACAAATTAATGTTCTGCAATATAAGATCCCACAAAAAATATTGACCTGGTGTAAAAAAGATATAACAAAATGTAAGCACCAAACCGATATAAGAAAGTAGGAGCGTCCAGCTGTACCTCATAGATAGATGAGCACAAGCTACCAGCATGGGAGTAATCACATACCATTTGAACGGGCTATTTATCCCTCCGGTCGGAAATAACAACAAAATGATCCCTGCTGTTTCTAGTGCAATGCTACATTTCAATACCATATCATGAAGTCTGTATTTACGGTAAATCCAAGTAAATGCTGTAACGGATAAAAATAGAAACCCAATCAGTAACAGCTTCTGCCACACGATTAATCTAGATGATTCGAACAGAAAAACAAGTGACGTTAAAGATAGTGATACATAACGGTATAGAAAAATCATTTTGTCTTCTGCTGACTTCCTCAACTTCATCCTGTCACCCTATTCTGTGTTTTGAAGGGACGATGGGCATATTAGGTTTGTGTACTCTAAAAAATCATAACCAATCCAAAAATAAATAACAAGACATAAACTCTTACGTAAACGGTTACATTCCAAAAAATTTGGTACTTTTTATAACATATTTACCGTTTCAGGAAAACATTTTGGGGGTAATGTCAGAATTTATGACGTTTGTCAAGGAAATAAATCACATTTTTGCGACCTAAAAAAGACTTGCTGGTACCACTGTGATTACAACAGCGGTATTCAGCGAGTCCTTTTTTAGTGAACCTGGTAGTCTACATTTTAGCCCCCGGCACGTGCTAATTCACGCATATTGGCTTCAAATGCTGCCAATAGAGCTTCATCTCCGCTCAAACCAGTTGCCTCTTCTTTTTGGATCTGTTCAACCATACGCTTGTAATCCTTTGGAATCACTCGTACAAACTGCTGAATCGCAGTCTGCCAATCATCCAAAATACGTTGTCCCGCTTCACTACCCGTGTAAGTGACATGGCGTTGAATCAAGCCGCGCAACTCCGCTGCTTCTGTAGGTTCTTCCACACCTTCCAGCAACACCATTTCCAGATTACAACGGCTCAGGAACGTCCCCTCAGGGTCATAGACATATGCAATACCTCCGGACATTCCAGCTCCAAAATTCCGTCCGGTTCCACCCAATACAGCTACACGTCCGCCTGTCATATATTCGCAACCATGATCTCCAACGCCCTCAACAACAATACGTGCGCCGGAGTTCCGAACGGCAAAGCGCTCGCCTGCGATTCCGCTAATGTAAGCTTCACCGCTGGTCGCTCCATACAAGGCTGTATTTCCGATAATAATGTTCTCTTCTGCCTTAAAGGTCGCTTTGTGAGACTTTTTCACAATAACCTTACCGCCAGATAGCCCTTTACCGACATAGTCATTGCTATCGCCTTCCACGCTCAACGTGATGCCTTTCGGAATAAATGCTCCGAAGCTCTGACCTGCCGATCCAATAAAGTTAAAGCGAATCGTATCCTCAGGCAGACCCGCCGCTCCATACTTACGGGTGACCTCGCTGCCCAGAATCGTCCCTACCGCCCGATTCACGTTTGTAATAGGTAAGGTACCCTCAACAGGCGTTCCGTTCTCCAACGCTTTCGCAGCCATCGGTACGAGCTGCTGCATGTCGAGTGTTTCTTCCAGACCGTGGTTTTGGCGTTGTACACGGTAACGTACACTACCTTCTTCCAACTCAGGAACATGCAACAGCAAGCTCAGGTCTACGCCCTTCTTCTTCCAGTGCGAATCGGCGTTCACGGTATCCAGGCAATCCGTACGTCCAATCATTTCCTGAATCGTACGGAAGCCCAATTCCGCCATAATTTCACGGACATCTTCTGCAATAAAACGCATAAAATTCACCACATGGGCAGGATCGCCCATATAATTTTTGCGCAGCTCCGGATTCTGCGTAGCCACACCAACCGGACATGTATCCATTTGGCATACCCGCATCATAATACAGCCCAACGCCACGAGCGGCGCTGTAGAGAAGCCGTATTCTTCCGCGCCCAACAGGGCAGCTACTACCAAATCGCGGCCAGACAGCATCTTGCCGTCTGTCTCCAATACTACGCGGTCGCGCAGGTTGTTTAGCATCAGCGTCTGATGCGTCTCCGCCAGACCCAGCTCCCAAGGCATACCCGCATGACGAATGGAGCCTTGCGGAGAAGCGCCTGTACCACCGTCGTAACCGCTGACTAGAATAATGTCAGCACGGCCTTTAGCTACCCCTGTAGCAATCGTACCTACGCCTACCTCTGACACCAGTTTCACGTTAATGTCAGCACGCGGATTGGCGTTTTTGAGATCATAGATGAGCTCTGCCAAATCCTCGATAGAATAAATATCGTGATGCGGCGGTGGTGAAATCAAACCTACTCCTGGCGTAGAGCCACGGACCTCAGCGACCCAAGGGTACACCTTACGTCCTGGCAGTTGTCCACCTTCGCCCGGCTTCGCGCCTTGCGCCATTTTGATCTGAATTTCGTCGGCATTCACCAAGTAATTCGATGTTACACCGAATCGGCCCGATGCTACCTGCTTAATCGAACTGCGACGAGAATCACCATTGGCATCCGGTATGAAACGTGCAGGGTTCTCCCCACCTTCACCCGTATTGCTCTTGCCACCGATCCGATTCATCGCAATCGCCATATCTTCATGCGCTTCCTGACTGATCGAGCCAAAGGACATGGCTCCTGTCTTGAAGCGACGCATAATGGATGCAGCGGATTCCACTTCATCCAGCGGCACAGGCTCACCAGCAGGCTTCAATTGAAGCATGGAGCGAATCGTCAAATACTGTTCAGATTCACCCTGTACCAGCTTGGCGTATTTCTTGTAAAGCTTGTAGTCTCCCGAGCGAACCGACTGCTGGAGCAAATGCACCGTTTGCGGGTTAAACAAATGCTCTTCCCCATCGTTACGCCATTGATATTCGCCGCCCGAATCCAGCACTTTGTCGTTGCCGTCCTTGTCGGTGAAAGCACGATTATGATGAACCAGCGCTTCGATAGTCACTTCCTCCAGACCAATACCGCCAATGCGGGAAGGTGTCCAGGTGAAATAACGGTCAACAAAATCCTGTTTTAAACCTACGGCCTCAAAAATTTGCGCCCCACGGTACGACTGAATCGTGGAAATACCCATTTTGGACAATATTTTAACGACACCCTTCGTTGCCGCTTTAATATAATTTTTAACTGCCTTTTCGTGCGAGATGCCGCGCAGCAAACCCTGCTGAATCATGACATCCAGCGTTTCAAAAGCCAGATACGGATTAACCGCACTCACACCGTAGCCAAGCAGCACCGCATAATGGTGAACATCCCTTGGCTCGCCGGACTCCAGCAAAATACTTACACGTGTGCGGGTACCCTGTTTAATCAAATGGTGATGCAGGCTGGAAACAGCTAGCAACGCCGGAATGGCTGCATTCTCCGCATCCACTCCACGGTCGGACAAAATCAGGATGTTATGACCTTTGTCAATGACACGGTCAGCCGCCTCAAACAATCCTTCCAGCGCCTTGCGTAAGCCCTCAGCACCTTCCTTCGCTTCAAAGAAGATCGGGATCGTCATCGATTTGAAGCCTGGACGGTGCACGTGGCGAATTTTGGCAAACTCCTCATTCGATAGCACCGGCGAATCCAAACGAATCTGGCGACAGCTTTCCGGTTCTGGATGCAGTAAATTGCGCTCTGGTCCAATCGTAGTTGCGGTTGACGTTACAATCTCTTCACGAATGGCGTCAATCGGCGGGTTTGTGACTTGGGCGAACATTTGTTTAAAGTAATTGTACAAACGTTGCGGACGATCAGACAGCACCGCCAATGGTGCGTCGTATCCCATTGAGCCAATCGGTTCTGCACCTGTAAGTGCCATCGGCTCCAGAATTTTGCGCAGTTCTTCAAACGTATATCCAAAAGCGAGCTGAAGCTGATTTACATTTTCATGTTTAGGCTCCGGCTGTTCTAGTGCTTCCGGCAGCTCATCCAAATCAACCAAGTGCTCATCCAGCCATTGCTGATAAGGTTCCTCGGAAGCAATACGTTCCTTTAACTCTTCGTCAGAAACGATACGGCCTTCTTGGGTATCAACCAACAGCATACGACCCGGACGGAGACGATCCTTATAGAGCACATTTTCAGGATCAATATCCAATACACCCGCCTCTGAAGACAGTGCGATCAGATCGTCCTTGGTCACATAGTAACGTGCAGGACGCAGACCGTTGCGGTCGAGAATCGCCCCGATTTGGATACCGTCTGTAAACGCCATTGCAGCAGGTCCGTCCCACGGCTCCATCATAGTGCTGTGATATTCATAAAATGCCCGCTTCTTCGGGTCCATGGTTTCATGCTTGTTCCAAGGCTCCGGCACCATCATCATGGCTACATGAGGAAGGGATCGTCCGCTCAGATACAGAAACTCCAGCGTATTATCAAACATGGCTGTATCCGAGCCATCTGGGTTAATGACGGGTTTTACCTTCTTAATGTCTCCGCCAAACGCTTCGCTTTCAAACTGCGCCTGACGCGCATGCATCCAGTTCACATTGCCGCGCATCGTATTAATTTCACCGTTGTGAATCATAAAACGATAAGGATGCGCACGATCCCAGCTCGGGAACGTATTCGTACTAAAACGGGAATGGACCAGCGCGATCGCTGATGTCACCCGCTCATCCTGCAAATCCAGATAAAATTTACCTACCTGCTCGGTTGTCAGCATTCCTTTGTATACAACCTTGCGACAGGACAAACTTGGAATATAGAACGACTCACCGTTCTCATCCTCTTGGTTATAGCGAATAGCAAGCTCTGCACGTTTGCGAATGACATACAGTTTCCGTTCGAAGTCCAACTCTTCCTTCAAATCGCTACTGCGACCGATGAATACCTGACGCACACCCGGTTTAGCTGCTTTTGCCGATTTACCCAGCATTTCGTCATAAGTTGGAACATCGCGAAAACCCAAACAATTTTGACCTTCGTCCACGATGATATCTCTTAGCTTCTGCTCATGCACCTCACGAACTTTTGGATCATTGGATACAAAAAGCATACCCACGCCATAATGTCCGGCCTTTGGCAATTTGAAGCCCAATCGCTCCGCTTCCTCTTGAAAAAACAGATGAGGGACCTGAATCATAATCCCTGCTCCGTCACCGGAGTTAGGTTCACTTCCCTGACCGCCCCGATGCTCCATATTCACGAGCATGGTCAAAGCCTGACTTACAATATCGTGCGATGGTTTTCCCTTGATGTGGGCAACAAAGCCCATGCCGCAGGCGTCTTTTTCGAATTGGGGATCATATAGTCCCTGTTTGGGTGGTAAACCTGTCTGTCTCATGGAACGCAACCTTTCTGTTATAAAGTCATGCTGGCCTGAAATACAGGCGGCCGAATAGAAGACAGTGGCAACAAGAGGTAACTCAAAGAACAACTACGAGGAATGGGGGACAAAACATGTGACGTATTCAAGGCGGTACGGTCCACCGAATGCGTATGTTTTTCAATAATTATGCAATGGCTTGACTTGAAAAATACGTCGATTCCACTGATGAATCTAATTAGTTCTATCATTTTATCATTGACCTATCATGTTAGCAATTCAAAGTTTTTATGATTGTGATAATAAATCTTTTACATTACAGCTTCAACGTATCAATGCAAATTTATCTCATTTTTATGTATAAATATTCACTTTTAAAAAACAACCTTTCCTATTCCTCTAAGGAACAGAAAAGGCTGACAAAGGAGATACGATAAGTTAATAGACCATCTAGTGTATTCACGCAAATCAGATATCCGTATTAAAATTCGAGACTTTCGCCGGGCTTCAACGCTTTCCCTTCAATGCCTTCTTTGTGCAAACGATCACAGAAGCCATCTCCGTCCTGCTCAATACCCGGGAACGTATTGTAATGCACTGGTATTACGCGACTTGCACGCAGCCATTTTGCTGCCAGCAGTGCATCCTCCGGTCCCATCGTATAACCATCTCCGATCGGCAATACCGCAGCATCGATGGAGTTAGTCTCCCCAATGAGACGCATGTCGCCAAACAGACCAGTATCCCCTGCATGGAAAAAGGTTTGGCCTCCCATGGTCAATAAAATCCCCGCAGGCTCTCCCATGTAAATGGTTTGTCCGTCCACCGTCAAAGATGAGCTGTGAAACGCAAGTGTGAATTTCACATGGAAACCGTCAAAGTGGTGACCCCCACCCAGATTCATACCGTGAGCTTTGGCCCCCAAGGATGAACAATATTCGGCCAGTTCCGCGACCGCGATTACTGGACAATCATTGCGCTTGGCAATTTCAACAGCATCACCAAAATGATCGGCATGACCGTGTGTCAACAACACGGCATCCACCTGAATATCCTCGGCCTGTACGGTTGCTTTAGGATTTCCCGTCAAAAAAGGATCAATAATAATCCGTTTCCCCTCTGCCTCTACCAGTACAACTGAATGTCCATAATATGTGATTTTCATTTCATCTACGCCTCCTTTGTCACTTTCATTATTTGGGTTACTTTCCTTTACCTATTATACCTCTTTTGCATTCTGGCTTCACCTGTACCACAAAATCCGTTCACAAAGCTGAACCCTATTGTTTAGAAAGGGCTGTTATTTGTAGAAGGGTGCCTTTATTTATAAAAGGTATGATGACCGATCGTTTTCACCTTGGTACGGGAATGATGAACCGTAAGGTCCTGGGCCAACGTAAGCGACAGGAAAAAACAGGTGTTATCAGGCACGGCTTTATGGCCGTTCAAAGCAGCAGTAACCGCACGAATGCTGTCCTGGTTGGGCTGAACACGACGAAGACGCCCGTTCGCGACCGGACTAAATTGCGCTTTTTGATAAATCACTGCCTGAATCGTATCGGGAAATGGGGCTGACCGCAGCCGGTTTAAGACAACGTTGGCAACTGCCACTTTGCCTTCGTACGGTTCGCCTTCTGCTTCTGCCATCACTATTTTTTGCAGCAGGAGCAGTTCTTTAGCGGAGACAGTATAGCTCCAGGTAGACAACGCCTTGTCATCCTGCGTGAGCATTTTTGTCTTCGTAAAGTAGATGGTTGTAGGAGGGGTTAGGATTGCGGACTTGCTATGCTGGACCTCAGGCTTTTTCTTGCCTGTAGCAACGTTATTCCGAGCTTGTTCCGCCTGCTTCATCTGGGAAGCGGGTAACGGAGTCGGCATGATTTCTTTCCAGCTTGGCTGCCCATGAGCAGCAACAAAGATGGGGCTTGTCCTGTTAGACCCTTTATGGGTCCCCATCCTGTCGCCATATGTAGGAGCTGCAGAGTTCCCTGACCAGCTCAGAGAATGCATGGATGCATTTTTATGATTATTCTGTGTTTGCTGAACCTCAGCGTAGAGGCCTATCCCCAATATACAAACAAGCAGCACACTCAAAAGAGGTGCAAACCAACGATGTTCTTTAATAATTTCCATAATGTTCCTCCCGTTAACTTAAGCACATTCCTCAGATATGTAACCCAAAATGCGCTTTTTGAATAACGCTGAAACACTATATCACTAAATTCGCTGATAGATCAAGGGTTTCGCCTCATTAATGGGAATGTTTGAATTATTTGGTACATTGGTTTTTGACCCAATCGTGTTGCATATAAAACAAATTCTCCCACTTCCCAAGGCCCGCCGCTTCGGTCATTTGGCTGCCACACAGAAGCTGGAACGGGCTGTCCCCCTGTGTACGAACGTGCTACGGTGATATGAGGCCGATAAGGTCTGTCCTCAGGTTTAAAACCAAGGGGTTTGGTAGCACGAAGTATAGACTGATATAGCTGCTCTAGCGACTCTCGCTGTCCAGTCACTCCTTTCCAGAGTACACGTGGAAATTCTTCACGGCCAAAAAAACCTGCTTCTCCAATGCCAAGTGTGAACGGGTGATGCTCAGCTGCCGCTTGAACTAAAACCTGCTCAAGTTTCGGGATAACCGAGGTCTCCACATCACCCAAAAACTGAAGTGTCACGTGGTAATCTCTGAAATCAACCCATTTGCGAAAAGAAAGATCATTCAAATCCTGCTCCACCCAATGATGTAAGTTCTTCTTGTGCTCATTTGGGAGAGCAATAGCTGTAAAAAGTCTTTGCGATTCATCTTTCATCAACCTTTACCTCCTTTGCTATAGATATTTGTGGATATCTCAAAAGCAGCTGTTTGGATTGTCCCTAATCAGGGTAAAGCCATTTGTTGTTATATATAGTGACACCGCGAGCTCGTTTTTATCCTTCTTATGCAATTTTTTCAGCAATCTGTTATTCTTGAAAAGATGGTTCGCCAGAATATATTGGAAACTCCAAGGAATTAAAAATCGAGGAGGCTATGAACTATGGGAAACATTTTAAGCTTACATCAACTGACGGAAGAGCAAAAAAAAACAAGTTCGTGCAGCGGCTTCGGGCTACGAGTTGATTATTGGCAAAGCTCAGGAATTAGAATCTAAACAAATCCGGGAAGCCGAGATTATTCTGGGCTGGTCCAAGCATATTGCCGAAGATGCATTACATCCAGACAGCAAGCTGAAGTGGATACAAACCTGGTCGGCTGGGATTGATAAGCTACCGCTTACCGAATTGGAGAAGCGTAACATTTTACTCACGAATACGAGTGGTGTGCATGCCATTCCAATTACAGAGCAGATCTTTGGAATGCTGCTATCGCATACACGTTATTTACAGCAAGCAGCTCTCTTGCAGCGTCAGAAAACATGGCAACCACCGAAAGGCCAACTGACGGAATTACGTGGCAAAACGCTGTTGATTACAGGCGTTGGCGAAATTGGCCGTGAAACAGCGCGGATTGCAGAATCCTTTGGCATGCGGGTAATCGGAGTCCGGCGTTCTGGTAAGGAAGCTCCGCATGTAGAGCATATGTATACTAACGAACGACTACACGATGCATTGGGAGCAGCGGATATCGTGGTAAATATATTGCCATTCACCAAGGAGACCCACCACTTCTTTGACGAAAAAGCATTTGCAGCTATGCGTAAGGGAGCCTTCTTCATTAATGTAGGTCGCGGTGGAACCGTTCATACGGATGCGCTTGTACGCTCTTTGGAGCAAAAGCATATTGCCTTTGCCGGACTGGATGTATTCGAGGAAGAACCACTACCTGCGTCACATCCACTATGGAGTCTGGACCATGTTTTGATCACACCGCATATTGCAGGCGATACGGACCGATACGCCGAACGAGCGGTAGATATTTTTCTTACTAATTTGAATGCCTATGCCGCTGATCAGGAACTGCCGTTGAATTTGGTTAACTATAAAACTCAGTATTAACACACTACTTACAGATCCAGATTTCCCGACTCATACCTGTCTTATGTATGCGACATTGCTCCGTAAGGGTCCAACCTGACTCGGATAACAATGTTTCCATCGGCTCCGTGCTCACGACCACCGCCCGCGCGGCCAAGCGTCTCAGACTGCGCAGCATCTTCTTTTGTTCATCAGCCGGGAGCACGGAGCACAGGTTATAGGGCATATCCAATATGGCCGCATCGTATGTGCCTTCGAGCTTATTCATATCCCCGAGTTTCACTAGATCTTCTTCATATCCAAAATGACGCAAATTCACTCGTGCCCCACGCACCGCCAACGGATTGATATCACAACCGCGAATATCCTTTCCCATACTCAATGCCTCAATCATTACATTGCCCATACCACAACACGGGTCTAGCAGTTTCAATGAGCCTGGTTCTCCCTTTGTTGCTATTAGATCAGTTGCTGCCAAATTCACAAGTGCCCTAGCTACCAGAACGGGTAGTCCAGTAGAATAATTTTGCGGCTTCTGACGACGCTCCTGCCACGATCTGTCGCTATACTGACACCTGCCCAGTAGCCACCGTTGTCCTATCCGAATAACACCAAGGGTGATATCCGGTGTCTTCATTTGCGCCTGCCCATGAATACGCGCGCCAATCCGGCGTTCGATCCCGCGCCGCTCGTCATAGTCGGCCTCATGGTCACCTTCTTTAAGGCACAACACCTTGAAAGTCTTTCCTTCCTCAAGCTGTAACATAGAGGCTGCTTCGCATAGCTCTTCCAGTGTTCCCGCATCTGTCACTACATCCAGCCGAAGATGAATAAACGGGCTGGTCCCCGGTTCCAGCCGTCGATGGGACAACAGGATGGAATCCTGCACGGGCGGCTGACCGAACAAACATTTTAATTCCAAAAGACATAACTCACGCTCTGTTTCATGACACGCATAGGTATACACGTAGCTTGGTTTCATTTCATCGATATTCGTTTTCTGTTTATTCATGTCAGATCTCTTTTCATCTTTTCATTAGGAATCAAGGCTAGAATTTACGGCCTCCGCTATTAGACGGTAGGAGTGAAGCCGCTGCTCATAATCGGGAATCGGTGTGACCAACAGAAACTCATCGTTATCATATTTAATCTGCAAGCCACGTAACCGTTCGGCAATAACCGACGGCGTTCCCACCAGCCAACTGGCTCGCATTGCCGGGTCGCCCAATGAAATCTGAGCAGTCCATTGCTGCGCCAGCTCATCCGTCAAGGCACATACTGCGCCTACAGCAACCATGGTACGTGGCTTGTCTATCCGGTTGGATGGCTGAAAGCTGGAGCGGTAAATGCTGAGCATTTCTTCCGTTTGCTGTTCACTCATAAACTGACCGAATACATAGCCTGTTGAATACTGGGCGGCATATTCGGCACTTTTTCGGTTTGTGCCCAGCATCCACACTGCTGGCGGCTGTTCAGGCATCGGCCGAGCAAACACAGGCACCTGCTCATATTCGTAAGTACCTTCCAGCAAAGCCAATAGAGCTTCCATCGTCTGTGGCAGCTCCGTCACATGTTGAAGAAAATTGCCGCTCAGTGCCATCGAAGCATGAGGTCCCCCACCAGGTGCTCTCCCTAGACCCAATTCAACTCTGCCAGGATATAGAACGGCCAGCAGATGAAACCATTCCGCGACCTTGACTGGACTATAATGCGGGAGCAAAATAGCACCTGCACCCAATTTGATTGTCTTCGTCACCGCCCCGATATGAGATAGCAGCACTTCCGGGCTGGAGGAAGCCAGCCCCTCCATATCATGGTGCTCCGAGGTCCAGTAGCGTGTATATCCCCACGCTTCTGCCTGTCTCGCTAGTTCGCCAGCTCGTTGAACCGCCTGCTCCGGACGGTTACCGGGCAGCAACGGCACCATATCGAGCACACCGAGATTCAACCTTTTTATAGATAAAGACCGAGATGGCATAGACACAATCCTCCCTCCTACTATCAGCTACAAACCAGTTTCTTCTACTATATAGGGGGAATTTAAAGGTTAATCCAGATCATAAATGGAACCCACCTTCAGGCCGTATAACTCATTATATATTTTTTCAGCAAAAGCATCGGTCATGCCTGCAATATAGTCTATAACCATATGCTCCCATGTCCAGATCGGCTTCGTCTTGGCTTGGTCGCGCTCATAGCGCTGGAGCCAGTCGCTTGGAATAATAGATTTGGATGTTTCCGGGTCCAGAAAAGCCAACCAAAGTCGTTTGAGCATCCACTCACTCCGTTTTTGCAGTCGCTGTACGCGCAGATCGCGGATCATCGTAACCCAAGCAAAGCTTTTCAATACACTCACCGTGCGCAGCATATCCAAATCTTCGTTTCCATCCCGTACAAAGGTCACTTTTTTCCAATTTCCATCATCAATGACACCCAAGCTGCTGACAAACAGACTGACCCAGTATGCCTTCACTTCACGGCGGGTCCGGGAATAATCGTGTTCACACATCGGCATCTTGCCATTCCACACCTTCAAAAATTCACTCAGTACAGCCGCTACCTTCTGCTCAATCTGAGCCAGTTGCCAGCCTTGCCAGAAGCTATCCTCCAACGTGGTGATTTTCTCCGTAATCAGACGAATTAAATACGGATCATACAAGAAGTGCTCGTGTACCTCGATTTTTCCAGCCTTAATCCCATCCTCCAAATCATGCGCAGAATAAGCGATATCGTCGCACAGGTCCATAAGCTGGGCTTCCAGCGTTTTTTTACCATCAGGGATACCCCAATCCTCGCGGATGGAACGTATATATTCCCACTCATGCAGATACAACCCTTTTTTGTTCAGAATCCCTGGGTACGGGTATTTGTTGATCCCCAGTAACACAGCGTCCGACAAATTCAAACCATCCACGTTCTCACGCTTCTCCAAAAACATAATCAGCCGGAAATTGTGCGCATTCCCTTCAAAATGCTCATAAATTCGTCGCTCACGCGCATAGGCCTCCTGTCCACGCTTGGACTCCAGTGTGAAGCCTCCGGCAGAGGATATCTTTTCTACCTTTGTTTCAATCAGTTGATCCAAAATCCCGTCCAGTACTTCTTCTCCCTTGTGCCCGAACGGGGGATGCCCAAAGTCATGTGCGATGGAAGCACATTCTACCACCTCAGGGTCAATGATCAGTCCTGCGTTATCTGCCTGTTCCAGCTCTACTTCAGGATGGCGGCGCAGCAAGCTTCGGGATGCTTCACGCGCAATTTGCGCTACCTCCAAAGAATGCGTCAGTCGTGTGCGATAATAATCGCCCGTGCCTGCACCAAATACCTGTGATTTACCCTGCAACCGACGGAAAGTCGGTGAATGAATCAAACGGGAGTAATCCCGTTCATATGCGGCCCGTGAAGCGTCGCTTCGTGTCTGTTCCGCAAATTGCCGATGCTCTCTCTTGTCCTGCCATGTCATAAATCCCACTCCCTACGTACTCAATTGGAGTGATTATACATTTTTTTCGCGCTTCATGAAAGCTCACATGACTTTCAGTTATATATGTAAGCATCAAACTATCTCACCTAGCGCATTATCGCCTATCAAGCCAAGCCAGTGGTCAGACGATGAGTAATAAAAAAAACAAGTCCAAAAAAACTTAATATAGGGTAAATAGTATAATAAAATAAAACTAGACTTTATATTTAATGGTTTTGAGTTTGATTATTTTCTACAGCGTTACTTCATAAACGCGCCCGATTGTTGAAGATTATTTATTAACTAAGACCTGTTGAATTGTCCCCTAATGCTATCATTTTAATTATGCACCTAATTATCAGGCTTGTTGTTGAGAGAGATTTTGAAAAATTAAAAACGCCTATCTAGCAAGATAGACGTAAAGTATAACAAGCTTTAAAGAGGCTGATAACTCGCCTCACGCGTTTTTACTTTCACACTAATTTTTGTAATATAATCTTTTTCCTCTTTTGCTGCAATCGAGTGCAGTAAATATTCCTCATAAATATCACCATCTAACGCTAACTGCTCCTGTTCTAAATAAGCGAGTAGCGTATTATAAGTCTCAGTCTGTGAGATTTCATCATAAGGTCCTTGATGATAAATGACCGCGTAGTGTCCAGCTGGTTTCATTCTTGCTGACGGGTCATCTAGGCGACAAAATAGGTAGCTTACGCCTTCAAACTTCTTATTTAAAAAATCTTCTTTTGTATACACAGTACCGTATGCGGCTGTACTTTTAATCCCAAGCTTTTTTAAAAATGGCGTAGTTTGCTCGTAAAGTTCCCCCATTGATAACGACGACCAATCTATTTTCTCGTCGCTATACACAACAGGTTCGGCTGGTAATTGCTTCATCAATACTTCTCCAAATGATACTTCTTCCATCTCTTTTGTCAGGGCAACCGTTCGTTCTAGGAAAAACTGAATATCTTGTAACTTTTGAATTTCCATTGCCGCTTTTTCTTGCTGTTCCATTGCTAATTGTTGTAACGCTTGTACGTTAGGCGCGTCAAAATACGTTTTGAGTTCTTTAATCGGTACCTCAACTGCACGAAGCGATTGAATCGCTACAAATTGATCGAACTGCTCAAATGTGTAGTAGCGATAGCCATTATCAAAGGTGCCTGCAGGCTTAAATAAATCGATTTTATCATAATAAAGCAATGTATCTTTATTGATTTCAAGTAACTTGGCAAATTCGCCTGTCAAATATGTTTTTTCGAATGTATTTTTCATCTCTTTTCACTTCTTTCTTTACTCTGGAGTTACTCCATACCTTACACTATTCCTTGCGAACATAACACGAAAACATAAATGAGACAAGCAATTACTAAGGTGTTGAACGTACTTAGGTTGATGAGGAAGAGTGCCATGGGGTATATTGATCAATTAATTGAAAACTACGGGTACGCAGCGGTTTTTATTGTGCTTGCCCTCGGGTTATTTAGCCTTCCGATTCCCGATGAAGTGATGGTACTATTTGTTGGCTATTTCACGAAAATCGGGCTGTTACATTATAGTTTTTCTTTCTTAGCTGTTTTTAGTGGGTCACTGATAGGCATGCTTGTTAGTTATGAAATAGGCAAAAGAATCGGTAGTCCACTACTAATTTGGCCTGGTAATGGTTTGGTTTCTCACTGAAATGGCGTAATAAGGCAGAACGCTGGATTCAAAAATACGGATCCCCGGCCATTATCGTCAGCTATTTTGTTCCTGGCATGCACCATGTTACGGGGTACTTTTGTGGCATTTTACATATGCCTCTAAAATCGTACATGCTATATGCTGGGGTGAGTGCTTTACTTTGGAGTCTACTATTTTTAACAATCGGACGAATATTTTACTCAGTTTAAGAGAAAGGTGTTTTAGAGATGACAAAACAAAATGAACAAATTACGATAGCCCCTGTACCGCAGGAAGAGCTAGCAATATTTAAGGAAGAATTACAAGAGGCATTTATGAAAGGGTTACAAGATAGTTTTCAAGAAGCAGAGGATCCAACAGAAATGGGACCAATCCCATCCGATGAGGATTTCGAGCATTCACTTACTGCAAAAGATTCGGTTGTGCGTCAAATTGTACTAAATGGCGAAAGAATCGGTGGCATCGTATTAAAAATTAATCCCGACACACAGCGAAACGAAGTGGACTTCTTGTATACAAAGGCTAATGCACACGGCAAAGGTCTTGGTACAAAGGCATGGGAAGCGATAGAAGCAGCTTTCCCAAAGACGAAGGTTTGGGAGCTACATACACCGTATTTTGAAAAGCGGAACATCCATTTTTATGTGAATAAATGTGGCTTTAAAATTGTGGAGTTTTATCACCGAGGCAATCCAGGACCGAGTATTGAAGGAGAAGAGCCTGAATCTGATGCAGATTATGAGTTTTTCCGTTTTGAAAAGGTCATGACAAAAGAAAGCAGTGAAGCGTAATGCAAGGAAAGGTCTCACAGCTTTGGGCATTGATGAATCGCAGTCAAATGGCGAAGGGGCAATTAGTCTTTTTATTTTTCATTAGTTTAGTGGAGGTTGCAGCTGGGCTTGCTGTCCCCCTGTTAACGATGAAGCTCATTAATCAAATTTCAGATGCGGGTTTTGCCGTAACATCACTCTTGCCAGTCATTGCGATTTTAATTGTGCAAGCGATGTTAAGTGCCATTGCGTTTTATCTGATGCGCCGTTTAGGTGAAAAGGTTGTCGCGAATTTAAGGACAGAAGTATGGGAACATATGCTACATTTACGTTTATCGTATTATGATGCGCATGAATCAGGCGAAACGATGAGCCGCATTACGCAGGATACAAATGTCGTGAAGGAGTTTGTGACCGAGCAGCTCGTGTCCTTTGTGTCAGGACTATTTGCGATCCTCGGTGCCGTTGTTGTTTTACTATGGATTGACTGGAAAATGACATTGCTACTCCTGATTGCTGTGCCACTGACAATTTTTGTGACGTATCCATTAGGCGAAAAAATGTATGCCATCTCAGTAGAAAATCAGGATGAGCTAGCAGGCTTTGGCGGACGATTAGGACGTATTTTATCGAATATTCGTCTTGTGAAAGCGTCGCAAACGGAGCAGCAGGAGCTAGCAGGCGGTAAAAAGCAAATTCAGCAGCTGTACAAGTACGGTTTAAAGGAAGCGAAGATTGTTGCGATTCTTTCACCACTGATGACGCTACTCATGATGGTCGTATTGATTGCGATTTTCGGCTATGGCGGCTCACAGGTAGCAACAGGAGCAATCACTTCAGGCGAGCTTGTTGCCATTATGATTTATTTAGTGCAAATTATTATGCCATTTACACAAATGGCGACGTTCTTTACCAATTTACAAAAAACACTTGGTGCGACAGAGCGTATTGTTGAAGCACTCAATGTGAAGCGTGAAGTACAAGACGGGAAACCAGTATCTGCTACACCACTACCTATCCACTTCCAAAACGTATCGTTTAAATATAATGAAAAGTATGTATTAAATGACATGACATTTACGTTAGAACCGAATGAAACGACCGCCTTTGTCAGCCGAAGTGGTGGTGGGAAAACGACGATGTTCTCCCTTATTGAACGATTTTATGACGTGACATCAGGTGCGATACTGTATGGTAACGAAAACATTGAGCAATTTAACTTAACAGAGTGGCGTGGGCTGTTTGGCTATGTAAGTCAAAATGCACCGTTATTAAATGGAACGATTCGTGACAACGTCATGTACGGGACGAATGGAGCAAGCGAACAAGAGGTACTTGCCGCATTAAAAGCAGCCTATGCCTATGATTTTGTCATGCAGCTGGACAAACGCCTCGATACAGAGGTTGGTGAAGGAGGTATTAAGCTTTCAGGTGGTCAAAAACAGCGTATTGCGATTGCTCGTGCGATTTTACGAAGTCCGAGAATCTTATTACTTGATGAGGCGACATCGAACTTAGATAACGAATCAAAGCGTGAAGTGCAGCTTGCCCTTCAAGCGTTAACGAAAAACCGGATGACGATCATCATCGCCCATCGATTATCCACGATTACAAGTGCAGACCAAATCCTTGTCTTTGAAGAAGGACGCCTGTCAGGTCAAGGCACACATGAAGCATTACAAAAAACACATCCGTATTATCAACAACTTTGGCATAATGGTCGTTTGACTGAAGATTAGACTATAGGATGCAAAAAGGTTTCTAGTAAGTTACTTTCGTGTTCTCTTTGAAAGTAAAGACACTAAAATAACTAATGAAATGGAAGTGGGACAGAACAAAATTCCACTTCCTAAATATTAACAATTTTACATATTCAATCAGCCTCTAAATGACAACATGGCGACGCTGAAAGTCCTTAATGCGATTGTGACGACCTTCTACCGTTGCGTTTGTCCACCGACATTGATGGTAGTTTACGATTTCTATGTTCCAATTGCGCATCGTTTTTAAGGTGCTACCAACAGCAGGGTGGTCCATCTTTTCGCCTTGCTCACACCAACGCTCAATCCCAGTTTGGCAGCACTAAAGTTAGGCGAGCAGTCATTGCTTCCTTCCATTCACATACGCTGCGAAGCAGCGGGGAGAAGGTTAGTAGCGTCTCCAGTCGGGTACGGCTCTCCTCTACCAGCGATTCTGCAGGCGGATTGAGTAAGCGATGGTGGGCTTTTAGGTAAGTCCTTGCCCGTGGCAATAGCGTAGACTGAACGGTTTTCCCATGCTGTTCGCTCAGGCTTAAGATACTGATGCCTAATTTTCAAAAACGAAATTATGCAAAATGCTCATGTAAAAAGGTGTCCCCCAGCCATTTGCTACAGGCCAGAGAACACCTTTTACTCAACTTTATATCCCTCACCACTTTTGCTCTAACGCTTTGCCCTCGGGTCCAATACATCCCGCAGCCCATCACCCATCAGATTAAAGCCTAATACGGTCAGCATGATAGATATCCCCGGAAAAATAACTGTCCACGGCGCGTTCTGGATATATTGCCGCGAATCGGACAACATTTTACCCCACTCTGGCTCAGGAGGTTGTGCACCCAAGCCTAGAAATCCAAGCGCTGCCGCTTCAATGATAGCCGTTCCGATCCCCAACGTTCCCTGTACGATGATTGGTGTCAGGCTGTTAGGCAAAATATAACGGAGGATGATTCGTGTATTATTGGCTCCAAGCGCTCTAGCAGAAGTGATATACTCCTCTGTTTTGACACTCAGCACCTTAGAGCGAACTAACCTTCCATACGTTGGCACATTGACAATGGCAATGGCGTACAACGCATTTTCCAATGAAGGCCCTAGAATGGCCACAATAGCAATGGCCAGCAAAATCCCCGGAAATGCCAGTAAAATGTCGAATAGCCGCGAGATGGCCATATCTGCCCATTTTCCGTAAAATCCTGCGATTAAACCTAAGGCGGTTCCTACAATCATTGAACCAATAACAGACAAGAAACCGACCCACAACGAGATTCTGGCTCCATACAGCGTGCGAGTCAGTAAATCTCGACCGAGATCATCCGTACCGAACCAATGCTCCGCAGAAGGAGGCTGCAAACGGCTCACCAAATTTTGCTCTTTATAGTCAAAAGGAGCAATCCACGGCGCGATCAAAGCAATGATGACAAAGAAGATAATAATGCTCAGGCCGACGAACGCCATTTTATTGTGACGGAATGCCCTCCACGCGTCCCTCCAAGGGCCAGTCACAACAGGCAAATGCGCCAATGTACTGCGTGTCGTCGGTATGTTGTTGGGTTCCATTGAAAATTGTGACATCGGACAAGCTCCCCCTTGAACAATTGACGACTTGATTACTGATAACGGATACGCCGGTCGAGAACCGCGTACAACAAATCGACAATCAGATTAATGATGACGAACAGAAACGCTATGATCAGAATTCCGCTTTGAATAACCGGATAGTCACGCGAACTGATCGCTTCAAAAATGTACCGCCCGATGCCGGGCCAGGCAAAAATGGTTTCTGTCAGTACCGCGCCTCCCAGTAGTGATCCCGTCTGAAGACCGATGACAGTAAGCACAGGGATCGCAGCATTTTTAAGCGCATGTTTGTACACGACTTGAAAAGATGCCAGCCCCTTCGCCCGAGCCGTACGGATATAGTCCGCATCCATAACCTCCAGCATACTGGAACGGGTAATGCGCGCAATGACCGCCATTGGAATCGTTCCCAGTGCGATACTGGGTAGGATCAAATGCTTGATAACGGTCCACACCTGATCCATACGTCCACCTATGAGCGCATCAATAACAGCTAAATGTGTCACAGCTTCCACAGGATCACGGGAATTCATGCGTCCGATGGAAGGGAGCCAATGCAGCTTATTTGCAAAAATCCACTGCTCCATCAAGCCCAGCCAAAAAATGGGCATCGATACTCCGACCAGGGCAATGACCATGCTGACATAGTCAAACCAGGAATTTCGCTTCCAGGCACTCACGATGCCAGCGTTCATTCCAACTACTATGGCAAAAAACATGCTCGCTACTGTCAACTCCAGCGTAGCCGCCAGATAAGGAAGCATTTCCCGGGCAATCGGCTGTCTGGTGCGAATGGAATCACCCAAGTCTCCATGTGCCAGTTCACTCAAATAGGTTCCATATTGCTGAAACCACGGCTTATCCAGTCCCAATTGCTCACGTAGCGCCTGCTTGGACTGTTCCGTAGCTTTATCTCCTAGTATGGTTTCCGCCGGATCACCCGGAATAGCATGAATAATCGAAAATACGATAAGCGTCATGCCTAGTAATACAGGAATCAATATGGCCAGTCTTTTTACAATATATGAGTTCATATCCTATTCACCGCCTGCTTGCGTTTGGGCTATTCAAAATAAATATTTCCGTACGCTTCCATACCTGCCGGAGAAGGTACAAAACCCTTGAGGTTCGCTTTACCTGCCATCAACGGTGTGCTGTGAACCAAGGGAATCCACGGTGCATCCTGTTTAATAATCACTTGTGCTTGTTTATACAGTTCCCCACGCTTGTCCTGATCGACCTCAACCTGCGCCTTCACCAATACTTTATGGAGTTCCTCATTCACATAAAAACTACGGTTATTGCCTGGAATCGTATCCTTGTCCAGCAATGTATAAAGGAAATTATCCGGGTCACCATTGTCCCCATTCCATCCCAGCATGTACAGATCATCCTTCTCTCCTGCTTTAAGATCATCCAGATACGTAGCCCATTCTGGAGATTGGATGTTGACTTTGACGCCTATTTTTTCAAAATCGGCTTGAATGGCCTCGGCCACCTTTTTGCCGTCAGGCATGTAAGGACGAGATACGGGCATTGCATAGAAGGTTAACGGCTCGGGAAGCCCGTTAGGAAAGCCTGCTTCCGCCAGTAAAGATTTAGCCTTATCCAGATCATAGGCGTAGTCCTGAATACTATCGTTGTACCCCCATAACGTAGGTGGCATCGGATTGACCGCAGGCTTAGCCTGCCCTGCAAACAATGCATCAATAATGGCCTGTTTGTTCACTGCGTGATTCAGCGCCTGGCGCACCTTGGGATTATTGAATGTTTTTTTCTTTAAATTAAATCCAATGTACGCCACATTAAAGGAGGGACGTTCAATTTTCACCAATTCGCTATTACCGTCTAGCTGCTTTGCATCATCCGGATTCAAATCCTCCATCAGGTCAATTTCTCCATTTTGCAGAGCATTAAATCGCGCGGTATTGTCGGGTATGGAACGAACAATGATCTTTGCCAACTTCGGCTGGCCCTCTTTCCAATAGTTTGGATTCTTCTCCAGCGTGATGGTATCGTTCCGTTTCCATTCCTTAAATACAAAAGGCCCCGTGCCGACCGGATTACTCTTGAAATCAGCCTTTTTCTCCTGAATTGCCTTGGGACTTGCAATACTAAAGGATGGCATAGCGATATTTTGTAAAAACGGCGCCTGCGGCTTGTTTAGTGTAAACTGGACACTGTTCGCATCTACCGCTTTAACCTCCTTAATCACCCTACTTCCTTCAGGACCGAACATAGAATCATAATAGTCAAACGAGTCACCTTCAAATTTGTATGGACTTTTTGGATCAGCCCAGCGGTCAAAGTTAAACACAACCGCTTCAGCGTTAAAGTCACTTCCATCATGGAATTTTACACCCTGGCGCAGCTTGAACGTATAGACCAGTCCATCCGGTGATACTTCCCAGCTCTCTGCAAGCCCCGGTTGGATCTCCGTTGTGTTTTCCTTATATTCCAGCAGTGTGTCGAACACTTGCATTCCGATTTTTAGCGACTCGCTTTCAGTCACAATGGCAGGATCTAGCGCCACGGAATCTCCGCCGCGTCCATAAATAAGCGTGTCCTGCACGCCCTCTCCTGCTCCGCTTGGTGTTTTCCCTGCCTCTGGCTTTGCTCCTTCACCTGATCCCCCACAACCGGAAAGCGCCAAAACAGCTCCTAGCGCAAGCACCAGCAGAACGGTCCAGATTTTGTGTTTTGCATACTTTTTGCTCATGCAGCAAACCCCTTTCACACCTTATATATTGTTAATTCGTTGATACCAGATGAATGCCAATTCTTGAATTGACATGACAAGCTTGTCCTCAAGCTGTAATCCTAGGTTCCGAGTTCATCAAATAGGTGTAGTAGGACAGAAGTGTTCATAATCTAGTGGTGTAAGAGATGCTGTAGGGTAATGAATAAATGTGATGTGATAAAGAGAAAGAGGAGTATGTAAGGTCGTGGTGAAAGTGTGACATATACTCACAAACAGTGAATATTATGCTCAAACAAAGTTGATTATTGGATACTTTACTATAAAATCTGGAAGCCGACAAGGGGGTTTTTCATACATTACGATATGCTTTTATACATCATGTCAATTAATATTACAAACCAATTAACACAATCATATCAAATAAATACTCCTGCTTGGGGTCTTCAACCTCCAAGCAGGAGCATGATCTTACCTCAAAAATGTATTCAGCACCAAACCTACATCCTTTATATCCTAATTCCCAGGTATGTTCTGAAATAAACAAACGTACAAGAGCTTTTACCGCTTGATTTGGCTGGTAGACATGCTGCATTTTCACCCAATGATTCACACTTTTAAGACGTTCTAGTTCAGCTTATGTAGAAATCATGAAGAACATCACTTTACAATAAGTGCAGGCGGTTGCCTTTGAACCGCCTGTCTATTTACGTTTCAGGCGTATGGCTTAGTTCGCATGAAAATAATCCCTTTTTCGCATAAAATTCATAAAAGATCATTTGGTCGTTTTAAACACACCCAGACGGTTCAGTACGACCAGTAAGCGATAAAAATCGTAACTGCTTGGCAGTTTCGCATCCACAATCGGGCTTGCTGGATGAAATGCAACAGCGGCAGCCATTGCTTCCTTCGCCCAGGTCGGTACAGGCATAGTCTGACGCGCCTCCAGCTCAGCTACCCGCTGATCCACTTTTTTAATATAAGCGCTTTGTTCATTCAACGTCTGCTTGAGCACATCTTTGCTGTTTTCAAGAGCGGCGACCTGCTGCTGCAGGGCCTTAAATGCCGCTTTTTCCTCTGCTGTCATTGACTCATCCCCCTCTTCTCCTGCAAATGCTTGGCGTAGCTCGGCCTCTGTTCCGGCGTATACATTCAGGTCAACCGGCCCTTGAATTCCATCAACCCGTCCACTATCGCTGTATTGCCAAAAGTCCCAGTTCTTCCATGCTGTGGTGTCGCCGGGCACCCGTGTACTATAACGTGCAATCCACAGCTTATAACTGCCCAATGGCGCTTTGAAATGGGCAGCAAAAGCATTCCCTGTGTATACCATCGGCTTACAGCCGCTTACCCGTTCAAATTCCGTTACAAATGCCAACGCAACCTCATGAATCGTGGCCGAGCTAAGCCCTCCCGGATTATTTTCGTAATCCATCACCGCTGGCAAGTCCAGCGCTTTCGCCCCACCCACCTGCTCCAACACCTCGGCGAAATGCCTGGCTTCTGCTTTTGCTGCATTTACATCGGTCGCATCTACAAAATGGTACGCTCCCAGTAAGAGCCCGGCTGCCTTGATCCCTTTTGCATTCGTGATAAATGTCGGATCGACGTAACGCTGTCCTTGACTCGCTTTAATAAAGGCAAACGATTTACCATCGGCTCGTACACGCTTCCAATCAATCGTTCCCTGATATCGGGACACGTCAATGCCTTCGGTAGCATTAGGGCTACGACTTTGCATAAGGCGCTCCCTCCCTGTCATTATAATGTTGTAGCACTCTGTCTCTGTTATATATGCTTGGACCATCCATACGGTCTGGGCTTTTCCACTTTTACACCGAAAAAAGGGCAAAAAGGTAGTCAGCCTATTTGGGTGGTGGTCACTGGTGGCACTTTATGAAACTTTATTCTCTTTGTCGGAAGGGTCGGTTGACTTTATTTTTTCTCCACTTGACTTGGACTCAAAAATAGCTACCGCATTCCGTAAAATATCCGGCATCGGCACTCCCATTCTGCCCACATTTTCAATAATGGACAACAGCTCGTTCGCTAAATAAAAGAAAACGACGGCATCCCGGAAGTAATGTGCATCCCCGAGAATACCGTCGATTAGGTGAGCTACCGTAATGAGCAAAAACACGGTAACCTTGCGAAAAATACCGTAATACCCCTGGCGGCTTTTTAGCTCCCCATTAATCCAGGCCGCTGCCCATCCGGTGAAAAAGTCGATCACGACCATCCACCACAGCAACGTCAACATAGTGGTCCACCCCCCGAAAAAATAACCGATCAAGGTCCCCGTGGAAAGCCCCAGCCAAATCTGATCGATCTTTTCATGCATATTTGTTCCCCCTTTTGAACCAAGGTGTAAAGTGAATGCCCTTGGACTGATCCAAGGGCATTTAAACAATTTTTTTGTTTTGTTCTCTATACTGTTTTCTTACGGAAAATAGAGTTATACCATTTAACCGTTTCTTCCTGTCCATTCAGAGCAGCGGTTAATGATGAATTATCTACGTTGCCCGTTACCAGATCAGAACTCTTGGATAAAATAATCTTCATTACTTGTTCACGCTGTTCTTCATTTAAAGCGTAGCTTCCCATGATCGTTGCTATATCGCCCTCACCCCGCTCATAGCGAGTGATGCAAGCATGAGCACAAATACGCATTTGAGCCTCTGTTAAAGCGGTCATAGTTATGACTTCACCTCTTTTTATAAAGATGCTGTTACATATAATCCTCAGTACACGTTATTTTCCTGTGTTACCAAGCATGAGCTGGGTCAACGTCTCTTCGAGATCTGCAATACGCTGCTTCAATTGATCTGTCTCACTCGGCTGTTGCTCTGCTTTTTGTGTCAGTTCCTTAATTGCTTCCTCACTCAATCCTTCACTCCAGAACGTCATTGGGTCTCTTCGTTCTGGAGCCGTGAATGTCTGAGCAGAATATACAGATTCGTCTCCACGTTCGTTTTCAGGTTTGTTTTGCCATTCATCATGCAGCTTCTGAAATAAAGCTTGGGATTCGTTGTTCAACTCCTCGTAGGCTTTTTGCGCTTCTATCAGCTTTTGATTATATTCCGCTTCGTAGGCCAGCCAGCCTTTGATATCAAAACGAGGATGGTATAGACCAGCTGGTACTGGAATCCCTACTGTATAACCAGTAAGGATTCTTTCTGAATTGGTTGCATCTGTGGTATTAGAGCTACTGTCAGCAAGCCGATGGGTGTCTAGGTGCTGGCTTGTATCAGATAGCGTGAGTGAAGATGCTGTATAAAAAGGGACGACACCCGAAAAGGCATCGTCCACCAACTCGTCCTCCAGATAGAGGCCCTTTGTATTTACTTTAGGTACTACTTTCATGTGTCAACTCCTACCTTTCTGCTATGAACTGAATGCCATCTAATCTCACCCATATGAGAGGCACTGAATTTCCTATTTGCACCTGTCCGCCAGACAACACTACTCCCCTTACCATAATGTCGGATGTCCCTGTATTCCCTGCGAGTGCAACGGCTACAGTTTGTTTAGGTCTATATCCAGCAGGTAGCATAAAAGCTACAATATCCCCAGTGGAAGATGGCTTAACTGAACCTTGAATTGTTACAAGACCATCCGATGATTTACGATACTCTACAGGTGAAGTTGGGTACTCCAAAGTTACACCATTAAGCAGAGTAGGCGTAAGAACTGCGGGATTGTCTTTGTCAGCCTTCTTGTTCTCCAGCACCGACACACGCGCCGTATTCTGTTGTACACTATCCACCAAGTCCGCAAGTAGCGTTTTTTCGTTGGCTGCGTAGCTACCTGTGAATGGTACGACTGGCGAAGGATCAAGCATAAGGTACGTAACACTGTACGGCTCTGTTGTTATCTGGCTACTTGACTTACGCAGTCTCTCAAGCCCATAGCTTTGATTATCTGGCGGATTTAAAGCTTCCCATCCGCTATCCTTGCGATTTCCCACATACACCGCTAAGAATTTGCTCACCCGATATTTAACGGCGGTACCGTAGTCGATACGGTTAATTTGTAAGTATGCATCCCCAACCAGAGAACTTGTGGGCTTAGTTGCTTCGCGTAACACGATCCCCGTGCCTACTTCAACCTGATTATCACCCTCGGTAAAGGAAAGTTTCCCCTCTGAAACGATAGGCTCCACGGTAGGCGTTGCAAGTTGGTATACGAGTTGGTACGGTGTGTACCCTGCATATGACTGTTGTGGTGCCGACGCTACAGGGTTTGCAGGCCCAACACGCGGAACGTAATACTTAGCACCAGTTCCGTTCCATGTCGCCGTTGTAGCGGCTTGGGCTTGTGTTGGCGTGAACGTGCCAGCATCATACACCTTGTATCCGAAAAAGTAGGCTTTGATGTCATTTTGGTCTGGCTGGTACCCATCTCCCCATCCGCTGTCCGCAACCGATATAGACAGACCCACAACACCAGCGGACGCACTTAAATGAGATTGATCCGCGGCAGAAGTAGGAAAAACATGCTGTACCAGTTTCCCATCAAACTTGGTGATTCGTTCTGTATCAGTTAATCCATTTGCGACAGGTAGCCTCACAACCTTATAATCTGTGCCCTTATCAAAGTACGTCCATGCTAAACTACCGTCTAGCGTAAGCCCTTGCCACTTTTTGGACTTGAAGTATTGCCCATCACGTTCATAGACTGTATCAGCATTAGCCCCTGTAACCGGATCGGCGTATAGGTCTGTTTGCAACGCTAACATTGAGTCTTCGCGCGGTTTGAATGGTTTGGCTGTGCTGCCGATGTTGAGCATAGGGTTTTCGAGCGTGTACGTACCAGCCCCTGTGTTCGTGGCGTAAATACGCACCCTCTTAGTCGTCGTCTTGGTCGTAAACGTAACTGTGACATCCCTATTTTCATTGTTTGTCGTGCTGTACACATTAGATTCAGTACCCAAATCATCTACCTCAACCACAGTTACGCGCCCGTTAACTTTAACACTAAAGGTGTAGGTCACTCCTGGACTAACAGCCACGTACGTATTTGATTGATCAACAGACACGGTAGCCGCCGTTTCCAACTTATACGGGTTCATCACTTTAGCTCTTTCGCCTAGCGTCCACTCGTAAAACGGTGGAATCAAGTTCTCTCCGTACCGTATCGCATATGGATTACGTACAGGCATTACACTATCGACATACGGATATTTAGCTGTGGCCTGTACTGGCGTAAGGCTTGCGGCTGCTGTATAATCTGCATCGCTGATCTCGTACACACGCACACTATCCATATTGAATATATTACCAACCGCGCCTGTGCCTGTGATGGTAACAACGTGAAAATAGTCCTTCGCCGTGAACCGTACAACAGACGGCGCAAAAACAGAGCCAGAAGTTACCTCGTTACCCACAGCACCAGCAATACCATTTATAGATATAGCCACCTTGCTGGTATTACCACTTTTCACGTCCGCTATTGCGATATATTTTCGTCCAGGTGTGGTCAAAAAACTTGCAGACGCAGTTGCAGACGCACTACCCAGCGTAATTTTAAATGAACTGCTGCCGTTGGTTTTGCTGTTAGAGTCTATTGCAATAGCTACGTTTGAGGACCATTCGCTCACTGTCTCGCAGCTACCCATCCGTCCCAACAAATTCACCAACGTACGCCCGCTCAGCCCCGTCAGCGAAAATGGCGCAGCCTTTTCCGCATGAACCATCTGCACCCCGGGTTCGAGAGTTACCGTCTTACGCTCTGTCGTATCCAAACGCTTCTTGATCTCATTTACACCGTCATTCACGTCACCCGCAAATTCATCTACAGAGCGCCAGTTTTCATCCAAATACTTCTCCAGATCAAAATACGTTGTTTTGGGCGATGTGCGGTCAATTTGATTTAAACCAAGATTCGGTGTTTTTTCACTTGCCATGTTATGCGCCACCTCCTAAATATCTATCCTGTGTTGTATGTTCATTTTCATAGAGGGTCATAGACTCCACTTCGGCAATGGTCAGGTAGCGTAATTTATACTCCACTGCCATGTGGGCGGGCTTGATCTCCTCAATGGTTGCTTTCAGGTCCTCCACGTTGGGCGGAATCCCGATGGTATCTATAAATTTGACCGTAAATCCCCATTCGGCAGGGTGAAAAATAACATCTACCGTACCTCCGTCATACGCCTCTGCTACATTTTTGACAAGCCGACCGGAAAAAGTTCCTGCCCCTCGCAGCTTCGACTCCACCACCGCACGCCGTTGGTCCAATGGCTTCGCCAGATCGGTTTCAATCCCCAACTCCATTTCCCAGCGTTCCAACCCCCATGTGGCGGTACGTACAAAAAACTGTCCCACCGTTGCATCCATTGCAAGATACAAGGCGTCCAATTCGCTTCCTTTAGCATCCATATCGGAACGCATCACGCGTGAGGTTTCGTAATAGGAAGGCAAATAGGAAAGCAGCTCACGTCCTCGCTCGCTGCTCATTTGGCCCACTGTATCTTCCGCTATCGTTACTCGATTAACCAAAGTGCCACTACGGTTTGCATGTTTTCCCTGGTCTGGGTTATTCAATAAATCGCCAAAACTGTTCGTTCCATTGTTACTCACTGACGCTCACCGTCCCCAGCACGGCTACCTGGCCTGAGCCAATCTCAATATTCTGATTGCTCTGTCCATTGATTTTCAGTTCAGAGAAATCAATAATAATCGGAATATCGAGCAAAACAGCAGAAATCCGGGTATACCGTACCAACGGGTCTTCCTTGTAAAAGGCAAGCTGCTTCAAATACGTCCGCACACCGCTCTCGATGAGCTTTTTGATTTCATCCAGTGTGGACGGCTTCTCTTTGGTACGCTGTACCTTGACTGAGATGTTAATCTCCACTTCTGCTGCTGGCATGATCGTCACCACAGGGCCCGCTGGCGCCAGTCCTTCTCCTTGTCCATCCTGCGTCGGATCGATGTACTTCTGCACCGCAGCGACGATATCTGGGCTGGCTGCGCGTTTATCCGTATCCAGCACATATAACCCTACTGTTCCCGGTCCTTTCCAGAGCGGAACTACTTCCACGCCACCCACTCCAGCAATCTCATTCGCCCACTGAGTATACTGCGCCTTGTTGCCGCTTGTGCCCTGGTTCCGCACCTTGGCATAAAAACGCTCCAGCAACAGCTGGTCGCTCTCAACGTCTGTACCGCTTTTGGTTTGCTCCGTATTGATCACAGAGGCAACCCCGCTAATCGGAGTGGCCATCACCTGGATGACGCCCGCAGGTACATTACCGCTGCGCCCGGGGTTGACCGCCCGAATAGCCGCTTCCCCGGCACCTTGTTCATCCAGCGTGACCGAAGCCGTGGTCGCATACTCAATAGAAGCTTCCCCGGATACATCATCTGCCGGGGTCGCCACCAAGGTCCCCGCCGGGACAGTCGTTCCCGCTGTGCCCGTGAACGTAACCATACCTGAGGCCGCAACCGCTTCTCGCCGTGTCACCCCATGCTCTGCTGTCCGCAAATCCAGCTCCGGCGAACGAAAATCCGGGTTGTCGCTGGCTGCTGTGCTGGCAAAGCCCCGACGCAGCAGCTCCTGCGCCCAGATCGCCGCTTCCGAGAGCATGAATGCCACCGGCGCCTGCGCATCCCAAATAAAAGAGCCCTCGGACTTATCAATATCCGAAGGCACTTTTTCCAGCATTCGATTTAAAATTTCCTCTTCCGTCTGGTCTACCAAATATTCCGGCAAGTCTGCCATTAGATCACCACACTTTCCACAATTTCCGTTTCATCCCGCACGTTCGTAATCTGGCAGCTAAAATGGCACGCCTCGCCTTCCCAGCGAAACGTGAACTGATCCACACTAGCCGTACGTGCATCTGCTAGTAGCACCTCTGTGACCATGCGTTTAATTTCACTTTCCTGCACACCGTGCCCATAGCTGCTGCCAATGAGCTCCTCCAGCTCACTCCCATAGTCAGGTGAATAGATCACATGCCGGTAGCGAGGAGTGCGAATCGCTTTTTCACACCACTGTACCCACGCTTCCTTCTCCCCTGTAGTCACGATTTTACGACTAGGGCTCATAACAAACTCACCGGCTTCAAAATCAAACCGCCAGCTTCGCCCAAATACTGCGCGGTTATCCTCCAGTACATCCGGGTCGGTCATATCCGTGTCTGTCCAGATCACATCATCTGTTTCAGGAAATAAATTAGCCACGTCCACTCACCACCTTGCACACGACCACCACATCATTGCCGCTATTCACCCGAACCGCAAGTACACGATCTCCGGGCTTGAGTCCTTCGTTCAAACTGAGATTCACATCCTCCAGCTCGTCTTCCCCGATATAAAAGGAAGTTTTCAGCTCTTTGCCTTCCCAATTTTCCGGTTCCACTGCGGTTGAGGTGCCTTTATACATATGACGTGGTATAGATAGCTGCCCCGGTAGCTCGGCGACCAGATAATCCTGAAGCTCATGTTTAAAATCGTCCAGCTTGAGTCCCGTGGAGGTGATCGTGCCTAGTACCGCGCCCACTCCACTCAGCGCTTGCTTGGTGTGCTTATGAAATGAAGATTGCAGCGCAGTAGCCAAATGCCCGTAGGGGTCCTTATTCAAGGTAAAACCTCCTTTTTACATCGTCATACGTTCCGAGCTCCAGCGACATACTGCCGGGGTTGCCCAATTCCCTGCTCACTGAAATGACCAGTAGCTTTATGGAACCTAGCATCACTGCGTCTCCTGCTCGAATCGTGTTCATATCTGGTGCATTTACCGATATCGTTTGCTGTATGCCTCTCAGCTTACTTTTAGCCAGCTCACGGGCTGCTGCACCGGACTTGACCTCGTCATCCTGCACGATCACCTGAAGTGTCCCATATTTGGCAATGTCCTTTTCCTCAAGCGCCATCACCTTGGAAGGAACCTCATTACCTGTTTCACTAGCCGCCGTAGCCAGCACTTTCACCCTCGTAGCTGCACCTTCCAGCGTGCGGGACTGTGTCGTATCAGTCACTCTCTCCAAAACATACACGTCTTTGTTCGTTCCTAGCTCGTACAGCTCCAACCCGGAAGAAATCATCCGCGGATGATACAGCTTTCCCCCCGCCTTTGCCGTTTCGCGCAGATCTCCCAGCATCATAGAATAGATGGACTGTGTGCGGTATACGGCGCGTCCCAGCGTTTTTTTCGTATCTGGCAATGAAGCGATTTTCAACTTCCAGTCCCTAGCATACTTCTGAAAACGCTGAGTAGCCGTCTGCTTGGCAGGGAGTAAATATTCATCCTCTGACTTGTCCAAATACACTGTACGGTCATACAACGTCAGCGTCATACGTTTGAGCCCGTTGTTAGAGGTTTCCACTTCCCAAATCACGGCAGGGGACAACAAGGGAACATAATCTTTTTTACCATAAGGAATCCCGCTAACCCGAATGGACATCCCAGGGGAAATAGCGGGCATATCCGACGTAACGACTAGATTGACGGTTCCCTGATAGGCGATTTGTTCCAGCGAGTCCCTCAAATTAATGTTCTCCACAAGCGGCGACAAATCATATTTATCCTGTAAAATGACTTTATAGCTCATGACAACACCAGCTTTTGCCCCGGTTTAATTGCATTCGGATTTTGCCCAATAACCTTTTTGTTAAGCTGATAAATACGACTCCATTGCGAGCTATCCCCCAATTCGAGCTTGGCAATTTTGGACAAGGAATCCCCGGACTTAACCGTATATATTTTTTTCTTTTCTTTCATATCTGTGCGGGGCTTTTTGTTAACCGTAGCCGCCTTACTTCCTGTGCCACCAGCTTTTTTGGCAACTTTCATATCACTCCAGGTCCGCAGTGACAGATCAAAATTCACATCTCCATACTCGCCGCCGCGAAAGATCGAATTATGAGATGCCACAATTACTGGCACATTCACGGCTGTCTCCGTAATAATAAAACGTAGCGGGTTCTTAGATAACAAAAAGCCATTCAACGTGTTCATGGCCTCCTGCGGATCAGGAATATCTTTGTATGTGCAATACGCTGGATTGTATTCTTTCGGAAAAAAAGAAGAGAAGGAAATTTCCTTCACCTTCTCCCCTTGCGGGAAGTCAAACTCCCCATAGGATAAAATCGTCGTTGTATCAAACCCTTTTTGCCGTGAGATCGTCACTTCCTCAGGATTTACCGGAAACTGAAACTTTTTTCCTTTACCATCCGTCAAACTAAATTCCATCTCTTTCCTCCCTCCCCATTACTCCCATCTACCGTATTACTTAGCTACAGCGCCTACAGGCTTGGTGTTCTGCGTTGCACGCAGAATTTCAGCTTTGAGACGGTAGCCAATTTGCATAATAAGCCCATCCACATCCAGCTTGTTCTCATGTACAGTGACCTGTACAGCCCCCGCAGGAAGATTGAATTGGTTGGTGGTTTCCGTTTTAAAATCCTTCAAAAAGCCAGACAGTGTTCCCATTTGTTCAGGACTGATCTGTACTACTTGAGGTGTCGGATTACCATTACCATTACCTTTGCCTTTAGCTTTGGCTCCATTATTCGCATGAGCCGCAGTATTCAGTAGTGGGTTGGGATTGACTCCCTGGTTAGCTATAGCCATCGGTCCATAAGGATTAGGGACACCTTTTGCACCTGGTTGCTGAGGTCCATACATCACTTGAGAGCCGGGTGGTAACCCCGGAAATGGTGGCATAGGTGTTAACGGTTTGGTAGCCACAGCTACAGCAGGTTGAGGTGGTATAGCAGGTTTAGGTACTTCAGGCGGCTTCGCTGGGGCTTTCTTAGGTTCATCTTTTTTACCAAAAGAGAAGAAGTTAGAGATGCTATCACCAAAGGCTTCGCTCTTCTCAGAAAGCCATCCGGTTACTTTGGATGCCTTTTCCTTTATTTCAGAGCCATGGTCTGAAATCCAACCGCCCACTTTGCCCCCTAAAAAGTCACCTGCTAAACCGCCCACATATGAGCCAACAGCAGTGCCGACACCTGGAAGCAAAAATGTTCCAATTGCTCCGCCTACCGTACTCCCAACCGCCCCACCTACGGTGGAACCAATCGCTTGTGCGCGTTCCTTGCCCGGAGCTGCTGTAGCTATGCTTGCTGCATCTGCCAGAACCCCCAAAGGCCCACTAATGAACTTTTTGCTTACGCCCAGGCCCTTACTCACTTTTTCAACTAATCCGCTATCGCTCACCATATCTAGGACAGAAGAAGCATCTATATCTGTTCCACCCGTTAGCAAGTCGCCTGCAAAGCTAAGAATACCACCCGACTTGGAAGAGCGGCGATTACCAGGATTTCTCGGATGATTTCTTGGGCTTGGAACCCTTCGGGCAGGGTTAATCCGAGGATTGGATTCTGCTGAACCTCCAGCGTTTTGTCGTCCGCTTCTGTTTCCTTGTATCGAGTTCCGATCTCTAATATTAATTCTTGCTATCTCTCCGGCTCTTGAATTAAAATCTCTTTGACTACTCGAAGACCGACGACTACCGCCTCTATTACCAGATCTTCTACCCCCTGAACGTTTGTTCCTTCTTCCCGGGCTACTTGCGCCGCCACCGCCAAACCCGCCAGTAGATTTATCTGAGGTAACTTGAATTAATTTCTGAATTAATTCTTTAATCTCCGAAAGGTCTTTATTGCCTGAAGCGCCTTCAGCATTTCCTTCTGCAGCATCTTCTTTCTTATCTGGAAAAAAGAATTTTTTAAGTACTCCTTTTGCTCCGCCTTCCTTCCACGTTTGTCTGGTTTCCATAAAAGCGGCGGGCATCTTTTTAAACGTTTGAAGACTTAAATCTTCACCTGTAACCCCTTTGTACACTTCCTGGACAACCTTAGCAGGTTCATTATACTTTTGCAGTGCCTCAGCCCAAGCAGGAAGTTTACTTTCCTCTTCTGCTTTAGGTTTTGTACTATTTAGTATGTTTGAACCAGTGTTGCCTCTAACTGCCTTCGTGTTGGTCTCCAACGCTGTTATAAGACCACTAATGCCGTCGATGGACACACTACTGCTACTGCTTACCTTCAAATTCACACTGCCCGAGGCATTAATAATCTGGGATTTAACCCGGTTAATCTTGTTTAACAGATTATCCAAGCCTTTGGAAGCCATATCGTTCAGCACAATTTCCGGGGCCATGCGAGTGCGGCCGATTTTCAACACACGTCCTTGAATCCGCTCAAAATAACGTTCCATTGCGCGCAATTCTCTGTTCGCCTTAATGACGTTTTTAGGATCAATCACAAGGTTCATGCGGTAATTTAATGCTTCTGCCATCTATCATGTTCACCTCCTTGTTTATGCTTTTGAAGCTGCTATGCTATCCATTTCCTGTTCGGCAAACGCCAGCAGCAGCATACGCTCACCGCGGGGAAGCCGCCAAAAGTCTCCGGGGCGGAGGTGGTGCCGGACCCACAAGTGGTACAGCATCGTCGTCATTCCCCCGGAGCCGATTAGTTTTTTAAGTCGGCAATCTCAACGCCAAAACCGGACAGCTCCAGCACCTTATCTCCTACTGCATCCAATTCACCCGCCAGCAGCATACGGCGGACGGACTGTTCGCCACCGGACAGCTTCAAGCGGCTTGTAATCCGAGGATCGCCCCAACCGTTAAGGGACAAGCCCTTCACTTCCAGCTTTCCGGTAGCTTCTGAGATCAACAAGGCGTTGAACGTTTCAGTATCTACTTTTTCATCTACAGCCCCCTTCACGGTTCGGCGAATCGTGCAACGTTCACGAATGCTGTCCACTTTACTGGAGGTCAGGCCATGCAGCACAATTTTCATATCGAGGCGCTTGATACGAACCGTTTCTTCCGGTAGTTTTTCAGCGGCTTCAAACAGGCTGTCCAAAATTTGTTCTTCTGTCATATTCTCATTCAAGCTCATAAGTCATTCTCCCTTATTGTTTATTTGTATTTAGGGAACGGAACGCCTGACAGCATTCCATCCCCCGTTTTTCAATTTAGTTCGCTACAATCGGGTCCAGCAGCTCATAGCCTTCAAAGGTAAAGGTCGTTTCTTCCTGTACCTCTTCACCTGCTGTCCAGTTGGCCAGTTGGATTTTGTCAGGAGTGCAACGAATAAGACGAATACTTTCATGTCCGAAGGCTTCTGGATCATCCAATTTAGTAATAATCTCAAAACGGTTAAAACCGCGACGAATCATATCGGATGTGACCTTGTAGCCACTCATCGTTCCCGTTCCTTTTTTGATACCGCGCTTGTGCACCTTCCATTCGTTGCCCACGAGATTCAGCTCGCGTTTTTCCATCTCCACGCTGGCTTCCAGCTTATTGATATTCGTCTGCCACACCCCGTCCACATGCGCCTGACCAAACGTACCTAAAATAACTCTTGAAGCATCCAACATTTCTTTTTCCTCCTCAAAATAATCCTTAATATAGTTCGGGATTTCACAAAATCCTCGTTGTTAACAAGCTACTTCATTTCAGCCGATTGCCTGCGAAATGCTTATACACGTAAAATGCTTATTTATTGCACGTAAAATGTGCCGAACAACTGCTCCATCACGTCGGTGAGCTTCACGTTCCATTGCAGGAACACTTGATCCGGCTCCGGTTTGATGACTGGCGCATCGCCGTAGTAAGCCGGGTCGAGAATGACATCGTAGCCATCTGCTTCGATGACATTGCTCAGCGACAGCTGTGCCAGGTATTCTTTGATTGCACCGATAAGTGCCAGACGGCCTTCCACCGTATTGTTGATTTTGCCAATGTAAGTCTCTTCAGCTGCACGCTGCAAGTCAGCGTTAATAGCGTCCATGACACGGATGGAACGAATTTTCTTCCATGCGTTGTTTTGCCCGGCAGATGGATTCACCAAGCTGTTGATCCCGCGCAGCGCTTTGACCTGACGGCCGTCGAAGAACAGCAGGAAGACACCATTACGAACAGCCTGCTCCTGCTCAGAGCGTGTCCAGCGGCGGGTTACATCCTCAAAAGGCGTAACCGCATAAGTCGCCGATTGATTCAAACGTTGGCCTGCAATCAGTCCGGCTACATAAGCAGCCGTTTGGGCAGAACTGTAGTCCGTACCTGCCAGACGTACGCCTGTACCGACGTTCACGATGCCTTCATGGTTCAGCGCCAGGGAACGTGCAGAGGCCAAGCTAACAGCCGTTTTGGACACATCATCTGCCGCAGAACCGCCGAATACAGCGATTACGCCTTTACCTTCGCCCCGGACACGCTTGATCCAGGCAGCGAAGCTTTGCAGCAATGCCAGATCAGCTGCATAATCCAGAGCCAAGACATTAAATTCCTGCCCTTCAAGTGCCTCCTGCATCGCGATGTAATCGGCATTAACCAGCTTGCTATTGCCGCTGTTGCCGCCAGTGAGGTGTACGCCGCTGACATCCACCGGAATGCCGCCGTCGCCGACAACTTCGGCCTTCACCCATACGTTTTCGCTGTTCTCGTTCATCGCCTTGGCGATAGAGGCAGCCGTACCGTCACTGCCTTTGTACGTGCCGAGCAGCTTGGTTCCTTCATAGAGGCGCACCTCACGAGCTTGCTCATCACCCAAAGTTGGCTGTACAGTTACAGCAAAACCATTACCGCGGCTACCTGTGTACAAAGCCTTCAGACGCAGCACATCCGCCGGGGTCGCACCGCCGCTTTTCAGCGTCACAGATGCTTCAGCAGCTGTATCATCTGCCAAACGGTAGGCTAAGAGCTTTTTCGGACCGCCCAGCAAAGCCAGATACAGCGTCGAATACGCGGTCGCACCGTCCAGACTGTCACCCGAAAAGATTTGGCTGATTGCCGTTTCACTGCCGATCTCTACAAACTCACATACAGGGCCCCAATTCGCCTTAACGGGCACAACGACCGTACCACGCGACCCACCTTGAATCGCTGAAGCTGCTGCTGCCTGAAAATTCATATACAAACCCGGCAATACCGGTTTATTCGTGTTTTCCCATGTTCCGCCTGCCATAATTAGTCCACCTTCGCTTTCATAAATTGTTCGATTTTAGTGTGTGCTTCTGCTACCGTAAACAGCTTGTCCTGTGTGCCAAAAAAGGCGCCTGCCAGCACTTCTTCTTTCACGGAAAACAATGGTTCTGCGTGCTCCTTTAGCTCCTCCAGCGTATAGCGGGGGCCACTTGCTTTCTGCTCGGCATATACCAGGGTCTTCTCATGGTTTTCCAAGGTCACTCGGACCACCTCATTTCAAAATAGGATGAATTTCCACTCTGCGAATCAACGCCGCTTCCTCAGCCGGACGCATACGCCGCTGTACTAACATCAGCCGAAGCTGACCATCTAAAATGGCATCTGCCTGCAAATCGGCTGAGGCTTCAGCTGTAGACATATAACGGCCCTTGTCCTGATCCAGAGGAAGCTGGATTTGAGCGGCAAAGCCCTCGATCAGTGCGGAAGCTGCGCGGTTTTCCTCGGTGGTGTCCGGGGCGGTAATATGCCCGATGAACCGTTTGCGCAGCTCATACATGGAGGCTCCCGCCATCCTAGTTTCGCAGCCGCTCATCCGCCATAGTACCGCTTGCCGCCCCGGCTGTGCGGGCCATGCGTCGGCGTATACCGACCACGTTTCGCCCAGTTGCTTCTGCGTCCAGCGGACCAGCGCGGCCAGCCACTCTTCCGGCTGTGTAGCACCGCTTGCTGGAACAGCCAAACCACCTTCCGTCTCAGGCACATACACGCCAAAACGAAGCGTTCTATAGGCCTTGCCCGTAACGGTGTCCAGCTTTTCTGCATCCCGCACGCCCAAATAGTGCGCGGTAAAAGTCGATGTATCCTCACCTGCACCTGTCACGGGTTCCCGGTGCAGCCCGGCAATCAGGGCATTCGCCCATACGTCAGCCTGCGCCAGCCCGGCTTGTCCTGCGTACAGCATGATGCGGACAACCTGCCGATAGCCGGCCCAGGAAGACTTCCAGATTTCCTCACCCAGCGCCATAACAGCATACGGCTCCTCTGCCGTCTGCGACGGTGGCTGAACATCGTATACACGCCCTTGCAGAGCTGGAATAATTTCAATGAGCTTTTGCTTAAAGGCTTGTCTCATTCTGCGGCATGCCACCTTTGCGTACCCTGCGTTCGCATGTTGTGGCTATTCAGCCAGGCTTTTTTCCACTTCCGTGTTCTCATCCGGCGCAGCCCCATACTCATGCATTGCAGCATCCCTTGCTTAGGCAACACGACTCCTCCTTTCTATTCAACGAATTCCCGGGAACCGACAGAGACGATCACCGCATGAAAAAACCGGCCCTAATGGCCGGCTAACGTTTGACTGTGTGTGTCTTCGGTATGTCCTCTTGTCTTGATTCCCGATGATATAATCTTACACCCTAATAACGAATGCGTTGCCGGGGAAATGGACGATAAAAGCAGAGGATAGGGATGATGTTGGGAGGTTTTTTGAGAACACATGTTCGTATCGCAAAAAAAGACCTTGACCCTGTTATTACAGGAAATCAAAGCCTTTTAGGAAACCATTTTAAAATAGAAATGAGAACAAGTGGATAATTATTACATCAACCCAATTTTCGATCCGCGCCCTTCTGCAAGCCTGCCAAATTTAAAACGCCTTGGTCCGCCAGTGCAAGCGCCATTTTGTAAAAAGCACGCGTGCGAAGCTTCGTATACGTATCCTTGCTGACTGGCGGGTCTAACACATAATTGTAAACCTTGTAATCGAACACATCGTCATCCTTTAAATAACGTTCACGGATAAGCAGCTGTTCGCGTTCATTCAAGCGGCTCACTACGGCATCCACCATTTCGCAGTAGGCCAAGCGGGCGGCAGGAGCATCTACATTATATACGGCTGTCCGGGCCGTTGGATCGCTTGTCACATTTGTTGGGCCGCTCGGGCGATCCGTATAGCCAGCCGTAATAAAGCTCTCCCGATCCATAAAGGTAATCGTTTTATAAATTCGGTATTTCTCAAACACACCCTCCAATGCATTCTGCGTTTTGCGACGGTCCAATTCGGGTAAGTTATTTCTCATGTAAAGCAACACTCCTTATATGCCTTTTGACAATGATGTATTTTTAAATGAAGATTTTGCAAAATCCTCAAATAGAAAACGCTCATGTTTACATTGTGTTCCCCTTTTGTTCGTATCTTGAGTATAACATAACATTATTTAGGATAGGTATCCATCCTCAAAA
Organism: Paenibacillus sp. CMM36; assembly: GCF_053570945.1. NCBI lineage: Bacteria > Bacillati > Bacillota > Bacilli > Caryophanales > Paenibacillaceae > Paenibacillus > Paenibacillus sp. CMM36. The sequence goes on along the minus strand of NZ_JBSEDY010000001.1, from coordinate 58,029 downwards.
AAAGCAGTATAGCTCCAAAAACAGGATATTCGCTTTATTTTCCTATGCCTTTTGGCATATTACGTGCTTTTACTATTTACCTAATGGTATAATAAAAGCAATATCTATGATTCTCTTGCAGAAAGGAGCCCCCATTGTGGAACAGCCAGCATTCGGAACTTACTTAAAACAGCAGCGCGAGCACAAACACTTGAGCATCAACCAATTGGCAGACGCCGCAGGTATTAGCAATTCACAAATTTCCCGCATTGAAAATGGACTGCGCGGAATCCCCAAACCTTCCACTCTCCGCAAAATAGCGGATGCGCTTAGCGTATCCTATACCGAAATGATGAAGGCCGCCGGATATTGGGGAGACGATGATTCAATGGAGCAAAATCAACATGAACTTTATCGTTCTACTGTGCCAGAATGGGCAACCTCCAAAGACCGCCGGGATTTTAAAAAAATGCTGGAGGAAGACGACGAATTAATGTTCGATGGTATTCCGCTGGATGAAAAAGATCGTCAACGGATCAAGGACGTGCTGACAGGTCTGTTCTGGGAAGCCAAGCAGATGAACAAACATAAAAAGCCCAAAGAGCCCCGAACGGGCAAAGATCAGGGATAGCAGGTGATCGTATGAACGAGCTTATTCACAAACTTGTCCGAAAATACCGTACCAACTGTCCCTTTGATATTGCGAAAGCTCTGGGTATCCATATCCGATACTGCGATCTAGGCCCCACAACCAAAGGGCTGTATTACCACAAGTTGCGTAGAAGATTTATCGTTATCCACAATGGCCTCACACCCGAATGGGAACGGTTCGTCTGTGCGCATGAATTGGGACATGACCGACTGCATAAAGGCATTAGCCGCTTTTTTATGGAGGAGCACTCCTACTTTTCCCCAGGAAAATTTGAACAGCAGGCCAATCGGTTTGCCGTGCTTTTGTTGAGTGAAGGAAAACCGCCACTAGCTGACGAAACGTTGGATCACTATTTACCCCGGATCGGGCTGCCCAAAGAGACTGCCCTTTTTTTTGATCACAAAACAGAACGCTAGTTCCCCACCCGTAGGTTACTGTTTATTACTTCCTCTATAATATAGGTAACTAGACGATGGGTTTAACAACCGATATATCAAAAAATTTTAGTGCTTTGATATAAAATAGAAGTTATTTTTACAATCATCTGATAAAATGTGGTCGTAAGCGGTTTCTCTAATTCATTCATTTTATGGGAGGTTGAAGGAACAACATGAACTCATGGAAAAAACTCTCGTCGATCCTGACGACTGCCGCGCTTTTACTTGGGTGTCTCGGTACAGCAGCAGCAGACCCAGCAACCCATGTGGGAACAGCGGGAACGGCAACGACTCCAGTCAGCGGTAAACACATCACCATCCTACATACGAACGATACCCATGCCCACGTGGTCGCGAATGACAAGGAAATGGGATTCGCCAAGCTGGCGGGTATCATTGATCAGTACCGGGCTTCTAATCCCAATACACTGCTGCTAGATGACGGGGATACCGTTCATGGAACGACCTTCGCTACTTTGGTTAAAGGTGAGAGCATTGTGAAAGTGATTAACAAGCTGCGCTATGATGCTATGGTTCCGGGTAACCACGAGTTTAATTATGGTTGGAAGCATCTTGTCGAGCTAAGTAAGGAAATTCAGTTCCCTGTGCTCAGCGCCAATATTAAACAAACAGACGGAACACGTTTGTTCAAACCCTATGTTATTAAAGAAGTGGACGGCGTTAAAATCGGTATTATCGGTCTGACTACGCCAGAAACAGCATATAAGACGAATCCTAAAAATGTTGAGGGTATTCAATTCACCGATCCTGCGGCTGAGGCCAAAGCGGCTGTTGATGAAATCCGCAGCAAAGTAGATGTCGTTGTTGTTCTTGGTCACCTGGGGCAGGATGTGTCTAGTAAGGACACCAGCCTCAAAGTTGTTAAGGAAGTGCCTGGCATTGATATTTTCATCGATGGACACAGCCATACTGTACTGGAAAAAGGCTTGGTTAGTGACAATGGTACATTGATCGCTAGCGCAGGTGAATACACCAAGTATCTGGGTGTTGTGGACTTATGGGTCGACGGCGGTAAGGTTACGCAAAAGCAAGCCAAGCTGATTGATTCGACTCAAGCAGTGGACGTTCAGCCCAACGCTGAAATTGCTGCATTGATCGCCTCCATTCAAAAGGACCAGGAACCTATTCTAAAAGAGGTTGTAACGCAAACAAGTGTGGATCTGGAAGGAGCACGCGAAAAGGTACGTGCAAGTGAAACCAATCTCGGTGACCTACTCACCGATGCTATGCGTGACGTTTCGGGAGCAGATGTGGCTTTAACGAACGGTGGCGGCATCCGGGCTTCCATCAAGACAGGGACAGTAACCAAGGGAGACGTCATCACTGTGCTACCTTTCGGCAACCAGATCGTTACCTTGAAGGTGAAAGGCTCTGACATTCAGGCCGCACTGGAAAATGGTACAGCCTCCTATCCAGAGCCAAGCGGAGGTTTCCCGCAGGTATCAGGTATCTCGTTCAAAATAGACACATCAGCAGCCAAAGGCAGCCGTGTTCATTCCATTCTGATCGGCGGAAAGACACTTGATCCTGAGGCAACATATACACTGGCCACCAATGATTTTACTGCCGTAGGTGGTGACCAATATACGATGTTCGCTAAATATCCACAGGCAGGTATGTTCGGCTCGCTTGATGAGGCGTTAATCCGCTACATGCAAAAGGTGGGCTCCGCTAGCCTGCAAGTACAAGCAGACGGTCGCATTCAAGAAGCCAAGGCTGACGGTAAAATGTCTGTCCCTGCCACACAAGCTGCGCCATCTGCTTCAACCGCAACACCCGCACCTGTGCAGGAAAAGCCGCAATCCGTCTCTACACCGGCTGCGAAACCAGCGCCCGCAAAACCTGCACCGGCAAAGTCTCAAACAGCCAAGCCACAGCAGACATCCGATTCTGCACAAGTTACAAATAGCCATGTATATGTTGTGAAATCCGGGGATACGCTGTATGACATTTCCCGCAAACATGGTACCACCTGGCAACAGCTTCAACAGTTGAATAAGTTGAAGAATCCTCACCGTATTTATCCCGGACAAAAGTTAGATCTCCCGGCCTAATTCGATAGCTAGCAAAGGCAGCATCCTAGTGGTTCCGGATGCTGCCGTAGGTCAGGCGTTTATAGATATGCGATAGTCCAAGCTCATTTGGACATCGCATATTTTTTTAAAAAGCAAACCTTTTAACCGCTGACAAGTTGTGAACCGAGAGGTATGATGGAGAAGAGTCACTCGGGCAAGAACATTCGTCCCGATCCCCATCGGGATCAGTTATATGTGTGGAAGGAGTCCAGAAATGCAATACATTATTTACGATCTTGAATTTACCGTTAGTCGTAACGCCAGATATTCCTCCGAAATCATTGATATCGGTGCCGTCAAAGTTGTTCAGGGAGACGATGGCCTATACGTTGCGGATACGTTTCACAGTTTTGTAAGACCCTCGAATCGACCTGTACTCTCTACTGATACCGTTCAGTTCACGGGTATTACTCAACGAGACATTGATGCCGCTCCACTATTTCCTGAAGCTGTGAAGGAGTTCATAGCCTGGCTCGGTACGGATTCCCCTTATTATTTATGCGCATGGGGCCCGGATGACCGTCAGAAGCTGGTATCCCATTGTCGTACCCATCATGTAGATCTCGGATGGATTCATAATACAAATGATATACAGAAGCAGATTTCCCGTCTGCTTGGTTCCAATGGAAAGTACCGTCAGTTGAGCCTGTCTCAGGCGCTGGAATTGTGCAACATTGACTTTGACGGTCAACAACACCGGGCACTGGATGATGCCGTGAACACCGCTCAGGTTTTCATGTACCATTTTGATCGTATTACATTAGTTCATAATGCTGCTGACGATGAGGAAAGCCGTGGATCGAAGCTCGTCTACTCCTCACCTGAAGAAGAGCAGGAACAGTACAGTCCTTTTGGCAATCTCGCCAACCTGTTTAAGGACCGTTAAGCGGATAGCTCCCCGGCCCGTTCCGGGGGATCTCCCCCTGTTATTCTTAATTTCCTGCCTTTTTATCGAAATAGAATGCCCCCCAGGTCCGCAGCATTTCTTGCATTCGTTTGCGGTACCGTAAAGGCTCCAGGATCTCGGCCTCAGCTCCATAGGAAGTGAGCCAATCCAAAAATTCACGGTCATGATTGACCGTCACCTCAAACAACAAACTTCCATCCGGCAAATCCTTAAGAAAAGGCTTGATGAACAGTTCCTCTTCTTTGACCCGATATACAGACTCGGCAGAAAAACGTACCACAAACCGGATATTCTGATTTCCTTTGGTCACCGACCAGGTCCCTTTAAAAAACATTTCCATTTCAGTTGTATTTTTTTGAAACGTATACGGCAAAATTCTCATGTTCCGAAATCGGCTGATCCGAAAGGTTCTCATCGCGGATTGCTTGTGACAAAAACCAAGCATATAGAATCGCCGATCCTGCGGAACCAAACAATAAGGATCCACCTGAACGAGTGAAACATCTTCATTTTGAGGCGAACTGTATTCCGCTTCAATGGTCTGCTGCGTAAGACTCGCTAAAACAATCAGCCTGAGCAGATAGGGCTGGTTTTCCCGATCAAGTGTCGAGCCGAGCCGGACAATATTTTTCATTTCCTGCGCGAAGCTCGTCTGTTCCATCTTTTTTTTCTGACTAGAGGCCATCACTTTCTCATAAGCACTTTCAAAAGCTGGCGGTAAAAGAGGCTTTACCGTTTCCATAATCTCTCCCAGCTTAGTAAAAGCCTCTGCCTCTTCTTCCGTCCAATTCAGAGGATACAAAGCGAAATTGCTAATAAAAATGTACCCCTTGCCATGCCCCATATTCGCAATCGGTATATGCATAGCGCTTAGCGCCTCCATATCTCGGTATATGGTACGTTCTGATGTTTCACAACGTTCGGCAAGCTCTCTTGCCAATATCCCTGGATTTGCCTGAACAATAGTAATAATCCGCATTAAACGTATCAACCGATCAGTCAAGGAAGTCTCTCCTTTACAAAAAGATAGTAAATTAGACTCACTATATTACACAAATAAACTAGCATAATTGCCTATCTCAAAGTATCATTTTCAGTAAAATGAACATCTTCTAGCGATATTGCCTTATTGAAAAAGACTTTAGAACTATACGCTGTAAATGATACAAAAGTACCACTCCATTTATTACGTATAGCCAGAAGCAACTCGGCTTCCTGCAGGTAGTCCATATCATCGCTTCTTGCTGCACGTATAAGTAATTCATCTGCTTGTCTGGTAAGGATGAACGCCCCTTGCTCATATTCCCCTTTCTCGTACATACGCAATGCCTTTTTTACAATAGGGGACGTCTCATTCAGCTTTATGTATTTTTCCACCTTCGGGTTGGATGGAATGCTCAGCAGACCAAGATGATGCGTAAAATGGATGTAGAGCTGGTCTGTCCGGATCATCGTTCGCTTTTCCTGCGATGGCTTGCGCCAGCTCCACTCCATCATTCCAATCGTATGTCTTCCGGACGAGTGAGCCGGTATAGAAAACGTCAAAATAGCCTGTCTATATTTTCCCCGCCGTACATCACCACAGTGAACAAACATGCTATCTCCGTTTTCCGAGCGTTTAAAACCGAGCCTTACCCCTTCAGCTTTTAATAGACTTACCCCGTTTTCTGGAATGAACTGGAGTTGAAGGTCACATCCCGCTGCTTTCGGTATTAGATTTCCTTTTCTTTTACGTTTAGCTCCATAGCCCCATTCTATCAGTAGATTTACTTGTTTGGACCCATTCGCAGATATAGACTCTTTGTCCCATGTGTACGTTACATTGAGCATTGACTTCACCACTGGTAAATTCCCCCTAAAAGAACATGTAACTCTAAATTAACAGTGTTATCTGACACTATATTGTCAGGGAACGTATGTTTGATTGTGAAAATTATACATGGGAATCTTTATGAAGGGGGACCTAGTTTGGTAAATAACATTTTAAACCATTTGAATTACATGAACGCGCAAAAATAGCCCGGCGTATGCCGGGCTATTTTATAGTCTACTTCTATACTTAAACTTATGAGATTGTAGTTTCTGTTAAAGAAACATTCGTTTTTGTGCAAATATCAGATATAGGGGCAAAAGTAGTACTATCTACGACGAGATCCTTTGATAACGGCTTTCCATTTACAGTGATTTTTAAAGTTTTATAGTTTTGTTCTTTCTCATTCATCTTGCAAAATCTCCTTCTATATTAATTTTTAATATATTTCAGTTTATATATTCATATTTAAGACCTGATCAGGTGCGGATCGTTCTTTACTCGTATGCTAGAAAAAATGCCGGAATGTTGCCGCTTCCTTGATATACCCGTTTTTTGGTACACTTAAACTCATATATCGACTTTTTTTGAGATCATTTTCTCCGTATTTATCGTCCGTTTCTTCAAAAATCTGCATCCGTATCGTTATATTATACGTAACCATGTCATATGGGTAATGATCTATATCATCTAACATCTTGGTTTATCAAAAGGGGGAACATCTCTTGGCACGACCAACTTGTCGCTTTGCTTTGTATCGCCGCATTGTCTGCGCTGCTATAGCACTTTTGTTTATTTTTGGGATAACTCGTGTACCCGAAGTACATGCTGCTTATTGGGATGATGTATATCAGGGCTTCGAGCAATTTTCGCGGTTACCTGGTGATGTATATCAGCTCAAGGAAAGCTATCGACAAACACAGGAGGATCTGGAAAAGGCCCGTAACAGCTTAGAAGCCTATCAAGAGCAAAACGCCCAATTGCTGGAGCAAAACCGCAAGCTGACTGACACAGTCACAGAATTAAAAAATCTTCAAACCCAGCGCGATCAGGCTTCACATCGAAATAAAATGCTCATTATCACAGCTATAATTCTGCTGGCCGGTTATTTTATGGGTATCCGACTGTTGCGTTACGGGATGCGTCGACGTTCGGGAAGATACTAACTGTCTGAAAGGATGAAAGGTCTGAATGGACATACAAGCAGGACAACACCATGATGAAAGCGTCGGTTCGGTCGTAACGCTCGATCTGGCAGAAGGAGAAAAGCTGCACGTTCTGCATCCGCAGCAAATCATCGCATACCGCGGACCCAGCTCAGGCCGCAGTGATAAACTGATGAATATTAAGGGCATGTATCGCAAACACAAACTGATTCAGGCCGATTTCACAGGAGCTTGTCGCCTAATTGCTGCACTTCCACCTGGCTTTAGTCTAAAAATGATTAAGCTTGAAGGAAGCGATGATCTGTTATACGATTTTCGCAACCTGTTCTGGTACAGCTCCGGTATCCAAATGCGTACTAAGCTGCTAAGCATGAAAAACATGTTGTTTAGCCGTGATGTTATAAAAATGAAATTTGATGGTGTGGGTCAAATCGGTCTTTTGACGCAGGGATTGGTGTGTCAGGAACAGCTTCATCCGACAGAACCGATATATGTGGATGCGAGCAGCGTCATTGCCTACCCCGAAAACGCCCATCTGGAGTTGACCGTGTACGGCAACCATCTGGCCAGCCAGCATATGAACTATCATTTTAAAATGACCGGACAGGGTACCGTACTATTCCATGCCGGGGAGCATCATCGGCGGCTCCAACAGGATATGAACGACGATGGCGTGATCAAGCGATTTTTAAGGGAAGTCATTCCATTTGGTGGAGTGTTTATCAAATAGCCCTGCCATGCTATAATGACAATGCTAAAGCCGTCTGTCCTCGTGGCAGATGCTAATGAAGAAAATCCATGCGTCATGCATGGGAGAGGTTCGCGAACTCCCTCTATAAAAAACTAACGATGCTTTGTCCTCCGCAAGAAAAATGATTTCTCGGGGCAAGGCCTGTTTTTTGTTGAAGTCGGTTCAAGAACTCTCCTTCTTCCAAGTGACAAGACTTGTGTCTTGCACCATTCCAAGAAGATCGAGAGGTTTTTTTATGTTTGCAAACGAAAAAGCAGTCGTCGTATTCAGCGGCGGCCAAGACAGCACAACCTGTTTATTTTGGGCAAAAAAACATTTTGCTGAAGTAGAAACTGTGACGTTCGATTACGGTCAACGCCACAAGCAGGAAATCGAAGTAGCCGCTGGAATCGCCCGCGAACTGGGTGTTCCACAAACGGTACTGGATATGAGCCTGCTTAATCAACTAGCCCCTAATGCCCTCACACGCACAGACATTGACATTACTCAACAGGAAGGCGAACTGCCTAGCACCTTTGTAGACGGTCGCAACCTACTGTTCCTGAGCTTCGCGGGAGTTCTCGCCAAGCAAAAAGGAGCGCGCCACATCATTACAGGCGTATGTGAGACGGATTTCAGCGGCTATCCCGATTGCCGGGACTCCTTTATCAAATCGCTGAACGTCACACTGAATCTTTCGATGGACTATCCCTTTGTGATTCATACCCCGCTTATGTGGTTGAACAAGGCCGAAACTTGGCACATGGCCGATGAGCTGAAAGCTTTTGAATTTGTAAGAACACGTACACTAACGTGCTATAACGGCGTCATTGGCGATGGCTGTGGCGAATGCCCTGCTTGCAAACTTCGCCGTGCTGGACTGGAGCAATATCTCGCGGTGCGCGGAGCTTCATCCCAAGGAGTTGAAGGTCATGCGTGAGCCAGGTACCTTTCGCATTGTCGATAAGCTCCAAGAGTTCGGGACAGACATTGAGCGCTCTCAGCTGCGTTATCACCGCAAACGTGTACTCGTCAGCAAACAATTTACATTCGATGCAGCACATCATTTGCACTGCTACGAAGGCAAATGCAAAAATCTGCACGGACATACCTATATCGTCGTATTTGGCATAAGCGGCATACCGGGCGAAACGGGTCTAACGCTAGATTTTGGTGACATCAAAACGATCTGGAAAGAGCGGATTGAGCCTTTTCTGGACCACCGTTACTTGAATGAGACGCTTCCTCCAATGAATACAACGGCGGAAAATATGGTCGTCTGGATCTTTGAACAAATGGAGACAGCCTTGACCTCGGATGCATACTGCAACCGTGTCGAAGGTGGACGTACCGAGTTTGTACGGTTGTTCGAGACACCTACCAGCTACGCCGAGTTCCGACGGGAGTGGATGCTCGATGAGTAATACTGTGACTTCTCACCAACCCATGACAGCCTCCCACGGCACCCAAATAGCCCCTATTCCCGTACTGGAGGTGTTTGGTCCCACCGTTCAGGGCGAAGGTATGGTCATTGGTCGTAAAACGATGTTTGTTCGTACCGCAGGCTGCGATTACCATTGCTCGTGGTGCGACTCCGCCTTTACCTGGGACGGCAGCGCCAAGGATCAGATCCGTCGTCTGAGTGCCACGGACATTTGGCAGGAGCTGAAGGCCATCGGCGGCGAACGCTTTTCGCATGTGACCCTTTCTGGAGGCAATCCTGCCCTGCTACCGCAGCTTGGGGAGCTAATCACCCTGCTGCGCAGTCAAGGCATTGCCACCGCTGTCGAAACACAAGGCTCCCGTTGGCAGGAATGGCTGTACGATATCGATGAGGTAACCCTATCCCCGAAACCGCCCAGCTCTGGTATGACGACCAACTGGGACGTGCTGGATGATATTATCGACCGTCTGTCGAACCGGAAAATGGCTTATGAGTCCCGAGCGACGTCCCACGTCGCAATCGCAACAGACTTGAAGGAACCCGCTAATGAATCTGCGCGGCTCTATACCGGAGCTTGCAGCTTGAAGGTCGTCATCTTCGATGACACCGATCTTGCCTATGCCCGCACTGTTCACGAGCGCTATCCACACGTACCGCTGTTCCTTCAGACGGGTAATCCAGATGTAAACACGGAGAATACCGGACAGATAGCGGAGTCTCTACTACATCGTTATGAATGGCTTATCGACCGTGTCATGGACGATTCCCTACTAAACGATGTAAGAGTACTCCCGCAGCTTCACACCCTCGTATGGGGCAACAAACGCGGCGTATAACACTTATATGTAATATATTCCGTATGCGCTGTATGTGATACACAAAGGAGAGCATTACTCACTTCTGCCCCAACCAATATGTAAACGGGTAGGGATTTTAGGATGGTGACGGCGGTCGGCAGCGGAGCGGAGGATTTGAAGCTGGAGAAGCGTTAGCGTTCGCCTTTGAAATGGGATTCTAACCTATATCTTTCGTCTTATCAGAAAGAATCCCATTTCAACAGCGATCAGAAGCTCAAATCATTCGCAGAGCGCCACCTAACCCCCACACCATAACTCCCTATTCCTTTTACCATTAAACCAAACTTACTTTAAGGAGCCTTATCCATATGACCGGAAGAACACCCGAAGAAATGACCGATGTTACCCTGCTTGGCAATCAAGGCACACAATACACTTTTGCCTATGATCCCGCCATTCTCGAAAGCTTTGATAATAAACATCCCTATCGGGATTATTTTGTAAAGTTCAATTGCCCGGAGTTCACCAGCCTGTGTCCGATTACAGGACAACCTGATTTTGCAACCATCTACATCAGCTACATTCCCGATATTAAAATGGTAGAAAGCAAATCCCTTAAGCTGTACCTGTTCAGCTTCCGTAACCACGGCGATTTCCATGAAGACTGCGTCAACATCATCATGAATGACTTAATTAAGCTGATGGACCCTCGCTACATTGAAGTATGGGGCAAATTCACGCCACGCGGCGGCATCTCTATCGACCCGTATACCAACTACGGCAAGCCAGGAACAAAGTATGAACAGATAGCGGAGCACCGCATGATGAATCATGATATGTACCCAGAAAAGGTTGATAACCGTTAAGCTAATAACTCTTCTGACATAGCGTGAATATCAAGGGGTTGTCCTAAAGTCATCAAATGACTCAGGGACAACCCCTTCGTTTTATTGAAAGGAGACTGTGCACGCTTGTGGCATTACACATCCAGATCAAATCTTGATTTTTTATATTCATAAGGTGTTTTACCCATAACTTCTCTAAAAGCTTTTCTGAAAGATTTCTCGTTTGGAAACCCGACCTCATAAGAAATTTCTGTAAGTGACTTATTGGTTGAATCCAGTAAATCAATCGCCTTCTCCAAACAAAGAATTTGCTTGTATTCGGTAAACGTCTGGCCTGTATATTTATGAAACATTCGCGACAAATAAGCCTCCGAATAACCGCAGATACGGGCTGTTTTGGCCAAGCTAATATTTTCAGTATAATGCTCTTTAATAAAGTCCATGATTGTCTTTATCTTTCGTTGCTTTTCACTAAATACTTCCGGTGGAATGTCTGTTGCCTGACTAAAATGATTGACAAGCAAATATTTCAGTTCAATAATTCGGCTTTGCTCTAAAATGTAGTCGTATTTGCCTTTGGAAATATGTAGATCATATATATCCATAAACAATCCTCTTAATTTAGAGATTATGGGTTCTTCAACTTGTTTCTCTTGCGTATTTAATTGGATGATTACTTGTTCATTGGCAAAGAAAGTGTCTGGAAATTGCAGCACAATGACCTGGTTCTCCGTAATGCTCTGCGTGGAATGCGGAACATTGCTGTTAATGAATAGCGCATCCTTTTCCATCAAAATAGTTATTTTTCCTTCATGCCACACCTTTAGACTTCCACTTGTACAGTAGATCAACTCCATATTGCTGTGAAAATGCATAGGAATGACTCTTTCTGTATCTCTGGATTGGAACATAAAAAGGTTAATCATTTTTTTTCTGTCTATTTCGATATGTTCATATATCTTTTTCATCACCACACCTCATCAGCCAGCCATGAGTAATTCATCTGTATTCTATATTAAGGCATAAACTCTTATACTAATACTCATACTATACCGATAGTAAAATGCCCGGACAAGCAGAATCTATTCAACGGACCAAAAATAAAAAAGAAGGCAGTTCTTCCCGCAAACGGGATAATGAACAGCCTTCCTTAACCTGCTTGCAACCCGGCAAGCAAAAAAATGTTACCCTACACATTCCTGCAACTGATACATTCTAACTTCTCCTACATTGTGTCCTGCCTCAAGTAATACATTGCTTTGGTCTGCACCTTCTATGAAATAACGCAGGGAAAACACTTCTTCACCCTCATTCACAAAGATCTCCAGGCTTGAGCTTTCAATGAATATTTGCATTTCTGCAAGCTTATTATTTAATGTTGCTCTTCTGTACTCTCTCTCGCCAGTCAACCAGTTTGTTCTCCAAACGGTCAGACTGTTTTGTTCCTGATCATAGTCAATTTGCACAGCATCCCTTATGATCATTTTAAAATTTTCTGTCAGTAAGGAAAAATCAACAATTAGCTCCGCTTGTGTAGAAGGCAGCACCCACTCACTACTACTTTGAATTTCCCCTTTGTAATGCATGCCATCCAGTCTTAACAATTGTAATTCCGGCAATGGTTTCTGGTACAACACACCGTTCATCAGCACAACTTCTCTAGGAAGTGTTAATGCATGAATCCAGCCCTCTTGAATGGTCGGGACAGCCCTCTCCGCTTCCTCATTCATGGCGCTCATCCATCCGAACATAATGGTTCTGTCATTAACTTTGAATGATTGTGGAGCGTAAAAATCAAATCCTCGATCAAGCTCTTTAAAATCGGAAAGGTCCCCGTTGAATTTGCCTGTATTCGATAATTTGCCAACCATATATCCCGATTGATTAGGATTTTTATAATATTCGCCTCTCTCCGGTAAACCCTGAGGAGAGAAAACAAAAACATCGTTTTCGGCAAATTGAAGTACATCCGGACATTCCCACATATATCCAAATTGATGATCATGATCAACAAATGATCCTTGGCATTCCCAATCGGACAAATTTTCAGATTTGTAGATAAGCGTATCTCCAGTCAAATCTTCTCTCTGAGCACCAACAATCAACCACCAGTTCCCGTGTTGGTCTCTCCATACTTTCGGATCTCGAACATGCCTAGTGTAACCTTGGGGATGCTCAAACAAAGGGCCGATTTTTTGAAAATACTCTCCATCCTCCGAAATCGCGGCGCATTGATAGCTTTCTTTTACTCCATCATCTCGGATTACATTTCCTGTATAAAACAGATACAGCTTTTCATTATGAACAATGCCCCCGCCCGAATAAATGCCATCCTTGTCATACCATTCCGAAGGCTCCAGCGCGACACTTTTCCTTTGCCAGTGCACCAGATCGCTGGAAACAACATGGCCCCAACATTTATTTTTATGCTCAGTTCCTTTTGGATTCCACTGATAAAACACATGATATTGATGATTGAAATAAGCAAGTCCATTAGGATCATTGAGCAAACCGTAAGGAGGGGTGATATGATATTTCAGGTTATACGCGTCGCTTTTATTCATGCTCATCCTCCGGTAAAAAAACAAAACTAAAACTCAGCAAAATTTCCTGCGAGCTTGACCCGATATAAACATCAAATTCACCGGGTTCACTTTTGTATTGCATTTCACGATCATAAAATTTAAGCATCTCTTCATGAATTGAAAATTCAACATTTTGGGTCTCGCCACTTTGCAAAAACATTTTTTTAAAGTCTTTTAATTCTTTCACTGGTCTTGCAACACTTGCAAATTTATCGCGAATATATAATTGGATCGTTTCCTTTCCATCATAAATTCCAGTGTTGGTGACAGAAATACAGATATCAACTGACTCATTTTTCTTCATTTCTTTTTGGCTAATTGTTAATAGGCTGTATTCAAATGAGGTATAGGATTTGCCATAGCCAAATGGATACAAGGGTTCATTCACTTCATCTATATATCGGGATGCAAACCGATAAGAGCCATTTTCCTTTAAATTCGGTCTGCCTGTATTCAACTCATTGTAGGACATCGGAATTTGTCCCACGCTCCGTGGAAAGGTCATGGCTAATTTCCCCGATGGATTGACTTCCCCATACAGTATATTGGCCAGTGCTTCTCCGCCCATCGTTCCTGGATACCAGGCTTGAACAATAGCGTCCACTTTTCCGGCTACTTCGGTAAGAATCAAAGGTCTTCCACTATAAACGATCAGAACCGTCTTTTTGCCCAGTAAACTTAATTCATGGAGTAGTTTCATTTGCGGCTTAGGAAGCGTCGGGTTCGTTCGCGATCCCCCTTCTCCGCTCTGATAAATACTTTCTCCCAAGGCGAGGACAATGACATCCGCTTCGTTAGCATTTCGGATTGCTTCGCGCAGCAGGGCCTCCTCATCGACTGTTTCAGCAGCCAGCTTGTCCGCATATTTGCCAAGGGCTTCTCTTGCATTAGCAGGAAGCATGTGCGCCCCTTTGCAAACCGAGAGATTGTCGGGATCAACATGCTTTAATAATCCCATTTTCAAATTGACGGTATCCGCCTCATCCCCCTTAATGGCCCACATGCCCAGGGTGGAGTTTTCATCTGCGTAAGGACCGATTAAAGCTACTTTGGTATGTTTAGACAATGGCAGCAGTTGATTCTCATTTTTCAGCAAGACGACGGATTCTTCAGCCAAGGACAGCGCGGCTTTTTTATGTTCATCTGACAGAATGCTGTTTCTCGACCGCTGAACGGTTTCCTGTAATCCGCGGAACGGGTCCTCAAACAGCCCCAAATCATTTTTCAGCTTTAAAATACGGTATACCGCTTCATTCAACAGCCCCAGCATATGCTCGTTATCAGATACTACTTTCTCCAATTGATTGGCGTATACTGCTGTCTTCATATCCACATCAACACCAGCCAACAATGCCAGCCTTGCGGCGGAAGCCTCATCTTCGGCATAACCGTGCATGATCAGTTCTTCTATAGCGGCGTAATCCGAGATCAACACACCATTAAAATTCATCTCTCGTCTTAGCACGTCGCGGTTAAGCCACTCGTTTCCTGTTGCAGGAACGCCATTCAGGGTATTAAAGGCCGTCATAACAAGCTTTGCCCCCGCCTCGATTGCAGCTTGATATCCTGGCAAATAATATTCTCGCAGCGTGTGCTCCGACATATCCACGGCGTTATACTCACGTCCAGCGACAGGTGCCCCATAAGCGGCAAAATGTTTGACGCAAGCGGCAATTTTATTCGTTTGTATGATTCCTTCCAAGTTTCTCCCCTGGATCCCCTGAACCATGCTTTCAGCATATTTTTTCGCTAGCAAAGTATCCTCTCCAGGCGATTCCATCACCCGCCCCCAACGAGGATCTCTAACGATATCTACCATGGGGGAAAAGGTCACGTGCACACCTTCGTCATAACATTCCTGGGCAGCAATCGAACCTGCATGTTCTATACTCTCATAATTCCAACTACATGCTTGTGCAATCGGAATCGGGAAGATGGTTCGATACCCATAGATAATATCTGCCATGAACAGCAGCGGAATTTTATGAATCGATTTTTCCAAATAATCCGTTTGCAGTTGGATAATTTTTTCTGGATTAGTGATGTTCAATATGGAGCCCGTGTTATATATATTGTAGCCGGCGTTTAACCCTAATTTTTTTAAAGGACCCGTCACAACAGTGTCTATATCCCCTTCAAAAAAATCACCGGTCAGTTGGATGAGCTGGCCTATTTTCTCTTCTATTGAAAGGCTGTCCAATTTCTTAAGCAGTGTGTTGTTGTCCATGATTCTCCCCACATCATTTTATTTGTGATCTGTTTTTTCTTTAAACCCAAAGATCCACGTTAGTGCAAATGCCACAGCAAAGCCGATTACACAAACTAAGATATATATGAATATCTGATTGTTCAGGTACAATAACATTCCCGGTAGGGCTGTGATTGACATGCCCGTTGCTTGAACATTAAATATACGTGCGAAGAAACCGCCAACCGCTCCGCCAATCAAGCCCATCAAGAACGGTTTGCCATATCGAATGTTCACCCCAAAGATAGCGGGTTCTGTAATACCCAATAACGCAGACAAGGTAGAAGGATACGCAATGGATTTGGTTTTTACATTTTTAGATTTTAGACCAACAGCCAATGCAGCACCCGCTTGTGCGCAAATCGACGCTGAACTGATCGGGTTCACCATATTCCAACCATTGCCTACTAACATCTGTATTTCAATCAGGTTTAAGGCATGGTGCAGTCCGGTAACTACAATAATCTGATTGATGCCACCGTAAATAAATCCGCCGATGCCGTATGGTAATTTTAAAATGGCGGTAACACCCATTAATATTAAAGTTTCCACCTCGTGAAAAATGGGACCGATCACGAACAATCCCAGTACCAGTGTGATTAATAATGTCAAAAATGGTGTTAGAATTAAGTCCAATGCATCCGGGACTGATTTCCTGATTTTTTTCTCTAGCATCGCCCCCACGACACCTATTATGAAGGCAGGCAAAACCGAGCCCTGATAGCCTGCAATTTTAATGAATCCGAAAAACACTAGTGGTTCCTGAACTTTTTGAGCGACATCCCAAGATGTAGGCAACGAAGGACTTACTAACATTAATCCAATCAATATCCCCAATAGTGGTGATCCACCAAACACCCGGAAGGCCGACCAACATACCAACACGGGTAAAAATGCAAAAGCCGTATCGGTCAATATTTGCGTAAACAATATGAAATTCGCAGAAATATGATCAGGTGTAAGTCCAAATAACTGGAGCAGTGCAGGCTGAGTTACTAAGCCTCTAACTCCCATGAATAATCCTGTAGCTACCAATGCAGGCATAATCGGAACAAATACATCCCCAAAAACACGGATCATTCTTTTGAACCGATTATCACCTTGAGTGGAGGCCATCTCTTTCAAATCAGCCTTTGATGTAGCAGATATGCTTTGGCCAACCATGGCATCGTATACTTTATTTACAGTACCGGTTCCAAAAATAATTTGATATTGCCCAGAGGTAAAGAAAACGCCCTTGGCCTTATCAATATTCTCAATAAATTCATCATCAATAATTTCTCTATCTTTTACAATCAGCCTCAGCCGTGTGGCACAATGTGCCATGGAAATAATATTGTCTTCTCCGCCAAGCCCTTTAATGACATCTTGGGCTATTTTAACGTATTCTTTTTCAAGACTCATCAGTCTCTTCCTTTCCTCTGTTCCTCTTAGTTAGTCTGAATCATTAAAACGTTGATCAAATATGCTTCTTAAGAATATCATGACTGCGCTTTCAAACAGCGGGATTATTTTACTACATTAAGGTCAAATTTTGACCTTTTTATATCCTTGATTATAAATGCATACTAGCAACTGGTGCCTGATGAAACAATAAAGTGCACCCCTAGAATACACAATGGAATAACCTTCTGGTTTATTCCCATGTATTTTAAAGGTGCACTTCAATTGTTGTATAGAGAGTTACTTACGTTTTACTTAGTGACTTTCAACTGAGCACTGTCAGCTGTATAGATAACCTTCACTTTATAATTGCTTGGTAAACCTACCGTTTCAATGGAAGAAAATGCTCCATTTCGTTTAGCATAAGTTAAGATCGTAGCACCATTAGCCGGCACATATTTGTTAGAAAAGTTCAGGCGTAATTTTCCGTTGAGTATGGCTGTTCCCTTTATTTTGAGCACATCATTTTTAGTGCGTAGGTTAAGCTCAAGTGTTCCCTTGGCAGATTGTCTGTAATTTCCGCCAATAATCAGCTTCCCAGAAGCATTTTTAAGAAGAGTTCCCCCGTAATTCGTAATTCCGCCACTTCCGAAAGCCGTGTCCGAAGTTCCCTCCAAAGTACCTTGGTCGATCTGTGTACCGCCGGAATACGTATTGTTGCCCATTAGTTTCAACGTACCTGTTCCCTTTTTAGTCAGCTTTCCAACACCAGATATATTATTGCGCCAGCGATCCAATGCATTGAAACCACCTTTGGAAGCGTCCATATTCACCGTCACATTATTGGCGAAAGCACCGTAGCCATCCGCAGCGGAAAACAAGTTCAATCGTCCCCATCCCTCAGCATCATCAAGTACAGGATATCCGGAAGGAATTCCCGTGGTAGCCAAAACCCAACGACGTTGTGTGCTATCCAGGTAAGGCAAGCGTGTCTCCAATAGTACCTCAGCTCCCTTAGGCACTATCATAGGCGTCGCGGTTGGATTAACCTGACTGAATCCGTATGTTAATCGTTGATTATAATTTTTTTTGTTTGTGGCATAATTGCTGAACCGATCTGGAGCTGTACCTTTTTGAGACAGCAGTTGTTTACGAGCATCCTGATAAGCCGCTTTCTTCAAACTGCTATTGGCTGGATCAGACAGGATAGCAGCAGCCATCGCTGTTGCCATGACACGCCCTCCCATAACATCAAGCGGGGAATGCATACCAGCAACAGCACGGTTATTGCCCAGCTCCGAAGCTCGCGTCAGCAGTTCCTGATAACGCTCCGGCACGGCGTAGGCCATAGCAATAGAACTGAGATACGCAGCATTGGTATGACCGCTAGGAAAGCCGCCATCGCTAGTAGCATCAGCTTTGAGAGCGGGAATAAGGCTCGGAACAACTACTGAGTTATCGCTCCAGCGAAACGGGCGAGGATAGCTAAAATAAGACTTAGCCGGGTTCGTCGTAGAATATTCTCCGCGCAAGGTATTTACCAGATTTACGATGTTGCCGAGATTGGAGCTTGTACTCCCAGCATTCGTTCCCTCATCTTCGTATTTCTTAGTCAGGGCATCTGCCGGAATGTCGTTGATCGTTGTCGTGGCACCTGCATTCTTTCGATATACATCAGTGAGCGAACCCAGCCCGTCGATCACACTGTAGCTCTGGTTTCTGCGATCATCCAAATAAGCCGCATCGGCCTCACTGGAAGTGCGACGGGCAGCGATATCAATCACTTTTTGAATATTGGCGTCCAGCACGCTGCTGTTTAGCTTGGCACCTGTATCCCAGGTAGCGCCGGGAGTCCAAAGCTTATTAAATTCGGAGAGCAACCCGAGGGTCGGATTAGAGCTTTCCGTCTTATTTGCAGAACTATTATTTTTATAATGATCTACGAAATATCCCCACGACGGTTCTGTTGGAGTTACCGCTGTTGGTAGGGTTGCTGCACTCGCATAACTTCCACCCAGGGAACCTAGAAGTAAGGGTAAAGATAGTAATGCAACTGATAATGGTTTCCTTAGCGATTTCATTCTCAAATCAGATCCTCTCTTCTCTTGTGCTCTTCATACTTTCTCTACGGAGCTATTATCTATATAACAAGATGTATGACATAAAGAATCATATCTTAAGTTTGTTAAATTAAGAGCTTAGTTTTGTTAAATGAAAAAAAGGTATCCCAAGATTCGTATATACGAATCTGGAGATACCTCTTTCAAACCGTTATAGAAAATCAGCTACCCTACAGCCATACTTCTATGACTTTGCCATTTACGAAAGCTACTGCCTTGAAATAAAGACTACGATTGCCGTATACCCAGGCTTCGATTTGAGTTCCGTTTGAAGCAGCCCCCTTTTCTCTGACTGTTGGGCTTCCCCATGCGAACTGCACCTGCGTCGTATTCATGCCCAAGCTTACCTCGTTATTTTTAATCTTGTTCCAGATGGCTTGCGACCATTGGTATTTGTTGTACGGATCGTAAGTTAGAAATTGATCGGAATCAGACAGCATTTGTGGAATGCGTGAAGCTCCGATAATGGAAAACGTGTCATAAGTTTCGCCATTAGCCCCCTGGAAAATAACTTCGTAAGATTTAACACCGTTCGGGTCTGTGCTGACTTCGATGTCTTTAACTGTTACCTTGCCAAATCGCTCTCCAGCGTTATAGAAGTTATTGACCCAATAGGTTTTGCCAATTAATTTGGACAGACTACCCAGATCAATGGCTTTGATAATTTTAGCCGTTTCCGGCGTCTCAATGACCAGCTTGGTAGCGCCCACAGATAATTCGCCTTGCTGACGGTCACGATTCCATTTGAATCCGCCCAACTTCAGATCGGTCAGTAATGTTCCCGGGAATACAACCTGTCCGTTAACCGTTTGAACCTTGCCCTTCAGTGCAACAGGTTTACCATTCACTATCGCGGTGGAACTCCCTTTTTGGAGTACGATATTGTTTTTACCCAGCTTGATCGTAAATGCCTGGTTTGCCACGGTAACAGATCCACCCAGCGTCTTGAACACAGACTGCACAGGCAAATACACACTGCCGTTTAGTATAGCCGCCCCGGTCAAGGTTTGGCCAGACGATACCTTTAGTGTAAAAGAAGAGGGTATACCTTCGTTCCGCAGAGATACGGCTGTGCTGCCAATGCCCCTTACTTTGAGTGTACCGGAACCATTCTGCTGTAGCTCGGCAACCTGTGGTTTCTCCACTTCAATCTCACTAGCTTCGGGATGACGTGTTAGTCGATAACCGTTCGAATACGTCTCTTGTACATTTAATTGAATCGTATCGCCGATGGCAGCCTCTTTGGAGGTCGTCAACAAGGACATACCCGTTAATGTAGGCAAACTTAGCGCAGTCGTGGTTCCGTCCTTATAGCCGACCCAAGAGCCATCCTTTAATTGTGCAAAAAGTTCGTCAGGCGAATCAACCAACCTTGCAACATTAGATAACCCGCTAAGTTGCACCGCAGGATATTTTTTCAGCCGATCATAGCTCCATACCGTCCCGTCGCGATGTACAGTAATCAAGACATGTGTACCTTTTTTCCACAATATCGAAGTAATATCACTTCCCACTTCACGTGGCGGTTCATTGGTCAGCATATCCAGCATCGTGACATGACCATCTTCCTTAAGTATTGCAGCATACGCCGTACTCATTTTGATATCAAGCGCACCATCTACATGACCTATCTTGCGGGGCTTAGATTCTGCGTACCCTGTGGAATACCATACATCACCGGATCGAGTAAGAACCGTAAAGTAGGTACTTACCTTATCACCGTCTATAGCATCCGATATTCCCTCGACCTGTTCTCTTCCCCAGGAGATCGTCCCATCGGTTTTAATAGCCAGACCCTCTCCGGTAATCTCCTTTACTCCTGAAGATTGGGCCGTCACTTTTGGGTCGGAGTTATCATCCCAGATGGCTACCTTCCCGTCCTCAGTCCAGCCATAATAACCTTGACTCTTGTCTTTGCTGCCTGTAATGCCCTTCAAATTCAATTTCTCAATAGCCGGGCCATCTATACTCTTTCTCCATAAAGAACCATCATCCAGTATGTAGTTATTCCGGTCGATCACGTCTATAATTTTAGCATTTTTCCAAGTGTTGTTCGTCGTTACATTTGCCGCTACTGCTGTTTCTCCAGTGTTTAACGTAGTTCCCACCACCGCTCCACATACCACGGATACTGCCAGCAAAATCATCCCTGCTTTTCTCATCGTGATTCCCCTTTTCTATCTCTATTTCCATATCAGTAACTTGCATAATTCCATTCCCAACGCTCAAAAATACAATATATAAACGAACTAGATCGCTTCGATCTCTATATTACTGATTTGAAAGCCTTTTTGGGATTGATACAAAATACTCACATATATATCGGTTTTGGGGATGGTAAATGTTTGAATTTCGATATGCCATTTTAGAAATTCTAACTAAATGGAGCAATGAAGAGTATCCAGCAGGATGGGCAAGCAGTAATGAGTAAAGGTGGCCTTCATCCCACTTTCAGCCATTTGCTGCAAACGGATCGCTTCCTATATCTTAAAATATACATACATATTCGGAGGTTGCCATGACTAGTAAATCTGCTACAAAAAATGAAACGGGCCAATCGCTCCCCCTCCCAGGGCCGCAAGTGAAAGGCACCGTTTTTGCGATTCTGATTGCGATCAGTTTCGTCCATCTGTTCAATGACTCGATTCAATCGGTCATTCCAGCGATCTTTCCGATCTTAAAGGAATCTATGAGCCTGAACTACACGCAGATCGGCTGGATTTCATTCGCGATCAATTTTACAGCTTCGATCATGCAGCCTGTGATTGGCTTGTTTTCAGACAAACGGCCTACGCCCGCTATCCTTCCCATCGGCATGGGCTTTACGCTGACTGGCATGCTGTTGCTCGCCTATGCTGCCGATTATAAAGCGGTGCTGATCGCAGTCATCTTTGTGGGTCTGGGCTCGGCTGCCTTTCACCCTGAAGGCTCGCGCGTTTCCCATATGGCGGCCGGGCCGCGTCGGGGATTGGCACAATCCATTTTTCAAGTTGGCGGTAATGCGGGCCAATCGCTGGCGCCGATGCTCACGAGCTGGATTTTTATCCCGTTGGGACAATTTGGTGCGATCTGGTTCACAGGTATTGCGGCAGCGGGAATTGTGGTGCAATCGTTCATCGCACGCTGGTACGGTAACGTCCTACGTACAGAAGGCATTGCACGCAAAAAAGCGGTGGCACGCCGCATGAAGCCCGAAGTGCGTAACCGCGTTATGTTTGCCATGATTGTCCTCATTCTACTGGTATTCGTCCGTTCGTGGTACTCGACCTCGGTCGGAAGCTACTATTCGTTTTACCTGATGGAAGTATTTAAAATGCCATTGGCTGATGCACAGCTTTACATTTTCCTGTTCCTCGGAGCTGGAGCGCTGGGCACCTTCTTTGGCGGTCCGCTCGCGGACCGTTTTGGTAAACGCAATATGATTTTTCTGTCCATGGTATTAGCTGCACCACTCGCGCTGGCACTACCTTATGCTAACCAATTCTGGACGGCAATCCTGCTGGCGATTATCGGATTTATTATGCTATCTAGCTTTTCGGTCACAGTCGTATATGCGCAGATGCTCGTGCCTGGTAAAATCGGGACCGTGTCCGGTCTCATTACAGGTCTGGCTTTTGGCCTTGGCGGTGTAGGCGCACTCGTACTCGGCAACTGGATCGACAAAGTAGGCATCACCCACATCATGTTCCTGTGCGGCTTTTTGCCACTGCTCGGCATCTTAACCTTCCTGCTTCCTACAGATAAAACTCTGAACCGCTGGGCGGAAGAAAATGGAGCCGAAGTGTAACAGACAAACGTGTGGCGGCCATCCTGGCCGCTGCACACCTTTATAGCCAACTCACGTGTTTCCTCACGAAAAAAATTCCCCCGTTTATACCTAAGTTGCAATCAGTTCTCTACTTCTGCCAAACGCATCACAATCCGACGCTTCCGATACAGCATTTTCCCTGCTTCAGCTACATCACTAATAGCACTTCGATTCGCGATAGACCCGAACAAAATGCCCGCAATCGGGACCATTTGAAGCAGCTTTTTCCATCCAAACTGATCACGATAGGTGTTAATGACCTCTCTCCATCCCTGCATCTGGGAAAAAACCTGTGCCTGACGTGAAGGATCATCGAACAAAGCCAGCTCCTCTAATACGGCCTTCTTCCCCACAATATCGGATGAAGCAAATTGCATACATTTAATAATAAAAATGCGTTCCTGCTTATCATGGGGATTAAAGCCATAGCACAAGGCTATTTCCTGAAGCACTTTGAGCGACAAGCCGAGCAAAAGAGGAATATCCGCCGCAATCGTAAACACACCACCAATCCCCGTTGTTGCTCCCTGAGCGGTGGCAAAGGTAATGCGAGCCGATGTCATATCGTCGGCAGTCCGATCCATGATGGTTAGCGGGAGCTCAGCCGCCTGCTTCAACTCCCACATAGGTTCGACACTATGTTCTGAATCAACGTTTTCCCCGGCACGAGGCAGGTCCTGCGTATCCGAAGCGGAATCTGCACCATTTTGCTGAATGACATGTTCATGGGCCGTCTTTTTCAGCCTGTTCAGAACCGTTTCTTCCTTCACCAAATATTTGCCGCCGTTCTGAATGAAGCTACCCAACTCGTTAAGGAGTTGCTCCAGCTTGTCTTTAATGATTTTGGGCGTCAGCCGATCCAGCAACATAAAAGGCCATCTGCCGATTTTTTCCCAGAAAAAAATGTCCTTCTGTTCCTTCTCCCATTTTTCAATATTCTTCAACTCATGACGCAATACGTCCTGGCTTTCCCGATATTCTGTAAGCTGCTTCATAAGCGTAGACGTCTCCTTTTGACTATGCTAGTTTATGTATGGGTAATACGTAAGCAAGGCGAGTTCAGGTTTCTTTTTTTAGCAAACTAGATGATAAAGAAAGTTAAAAATCCATACAGATCGGAGTGTAATGATGAATAATGTAGAGCTTGTCCCTTACCATTGTGGGCATGATGCCATTTTACATACCTTCTACTTACCTGAGGAGCAGAAGCAGTTTACTGGAATGCCGGATGAAATGCTCATACTGGCCAAGGAAGATCCGCACCGCCATCCTGTCGTGATTACGGCTACTAGAAGACCCGTTGGATTTTTCATTTTATACAATGGGGATGAATTAGCGGACTATACGAATACTTCTGAGGCACTGCTGCTACGCGCGTTCTCTATTCATTACGCAGATCAGGGACAAGGATTCGCCAAAAAAGGGCTGCTTCTACTACCACAGTTCATCGCCAGACACTTCCCACATATTCGCGAGATTGTACTGGGCGTCAATGCCCATAATCTGTCTGCCCAAAGTCTGTATCGCAAATGCGGCTTTATAGATGAAGGTGACACTAAAATGGGTCAACACGGCTTGCAGCATATTTTTAAAATGAGCCTATAAGAGGTTGTTCAAAAAGTCGTCTTTCCATAACGAAGCTATTCAAGAAGCGGATTCGACGTCGAATCTTGAATTCAGCCGGGCCTTCCGTTGCTCACGTAGATCTGTCTACGCTCCGCTACTCTGTCCCTAGCTTCATCCAACCTTCTCGGTCCTGAAAAGCCGTTTTTTTGAACACACACTATAAGTTGACCTCGATAGCCCTCGCCCAAATAGAAAAGCTTTCGGCACCAACGCCGAAAGCTTTTATCGTTAAATCTCACCAATTGAAAAACTCAATTTGTAATTACCAAACTTCGTAAGCTCATCCAGCATGGTATTTAACTCTGTCTGTGAGGACATGCGCACCCGCATCCAATAACAGCCCTCCCCACTCACCCGGTGGATTTCAACAATATAGGGATGCTCCCGTGCAAAAGCCTGGAAAGCACTGTGAGTCGTTCCTGAATTCAAAAAAACCGTAATAAAGGCATGAATCGTCTGTCCAATTTTTTCAGGGTTCCAGCGCAGCGTATAGCCTTCGATAATGCCCGCATCCTGCATTCTTCGAACACGCGCCCCTACGGCTTGGCCTGTCAAATGAACAAGCTGGCCGATCTCCTTGTGCGATAAAGAGCTGTCTTCAATTAAATGATGAAGAATGCGCAGATCGGTGTCATCAGGTGCGAATAGTTCCATAGTTATTTTTCCTTTCATGATGAAACGATAATGCTGATTTTCCTTTCAGCAAACCGTAGCCTGTAGCTCCTTGCGTCAGATATGATTGTAACAGAAACAATGAACTACCGAAAATACACTTGGTCAAAAATAACATTCATCACAAAGGAGCTTTCATATATGAAAATCACACTAATCCGTAACGCAACCTTATGGCTGGAATACGCTGGAATAAAATTTCTGATCGATCCGATGTTGAGCGATGCTGGCGCAAATCCGCCGGTCCCCAATACGGAAAATGCCCGCCGTAATCCGCTGGTTCCCTTGCCGCCACAATGGCAGGCACTCGGACAGCCTGACGTTGTCATCGTCACACATTTACATCCCGATCATTGGGACCCGGCAGCAGTACGCTGGTTGGACAAACAAATTCCTGTCTTCTGCCAGCCCGGAAATGAAGAACAAATCACTGCTGATGGTTTTACACAGGTTACCCCGATTCCGTTGGCTGGTTCTGTGGGAGAAATTGAGATTATCCGTACAACCGGGCATCACGGCACCGGAGAAATCGGGGAGCAGATGGGACCCGTATCCGGCTTTGTTTTTCAGGCACCAGGTGAACCTGTCGTCTATTTGGCCGGGGATACGATCTGGTGCAGTGAAGTCGCGGAAACACTGGATAAATACCGTCCTGACTGGACAATTGTGAACGCTGGAGGAGCACGGTTTACGGTAGGTGATCCCATTATTATGACTGCCCAAGATGTAACGGCGGTAGCACAACATGCCCCTTATACACAAATCGTGGCTGTCCACATGGAAGCAATCAATCATTGTCTACTAACTCGCTCAGAGCTTACGGAACATATCAACCGTGAAGGTTTAAAGGGGCGCGTCCATATTCCGGCAGATGGAGCGACGGTTTCGGAGTAAGGCAATCGTCCTGAGTCACCGTTTGCGCCTATTTTGAATATATTGGATTTCAAAACGTATAAAGAAGGGATTATCGATGAATTGGCAATATCCTAATTACGGTACAGAAACCCAATGTAAAGAAGTTCCGATTACTTTTCCTCCCCAGCATCAATATAGACAGCCGGGGTTGGAATACCTAATGGTTCCACGCCCTATTTATGATAATCCAAAGTATATCGGCACTGGAAAGCTTCAGGATCGGGTGGCGATTATTAGCGGTGGGGACAGTGGTATTGGTCGCGCGGTTGCAGTGGCATTTGCCAAGGAAGGGGCCGATGTGGTCATTGCCTATCTCGATGAGCATCGAGATGCTATGGAAACCCGTGATGTCATTCACAGGCTTGGCCGACGTTGTTTGTTAATTCCGGGGGATCTAAGGCTAAAAAGCAACTGCTGTCTGGTTGTTCAACAAACGATGGAAACCTTTGGTCGTATTGACATCCTGATTAACAACCTAGGTATTCAGTTTGTGCGCGAATCGTATCTGGATATCAGTGAGCAGCAGCTTCGTGATACGTTTGATACGAATATTATTTCCTTCTTCCATATGACTACAGAAGCATTGCCGTATATGCGGGCTGGGGCTAGCATCGTCAATACGGCATCGGTGACAGCCTATGTGGGTCAAAAGAATATGATCGACTATTCAGCTACCAAAGGAGCTATCGTCAGCTTCACCCGCGCTTTGGCTAATAATCTGGTCGATCAGGGTATTCGCGTGAATGCCATTGCGCCCGGTCCGATCTGGACTCCGCTGAATCCGGCCACACAGTCGCCTGAAGTCATTCGCACCTTCGGCAGCAATACACCAATGAAGCGTGCCGGGCAGCCTTATGAATTGGCTCCTGCCTATGTGCTGCTGGCTTCGGATGACGGTTCCTACATTACAGGCCAAACGCTGCATATAAACGGCGGCCAAATGGTCACCACTTAGTTTCGTTGGCTGATAGCCACAAGACCCAACAAGCAAGAAAACCTCCAGCATCCACATTTCTAGTGGAACTGGAGGTTTTCTTGTTTTACGATACCGAATCTGAGCTTAAGCAGATCTTTTGTTTTTGTTGTAAATATCGAAGGCAACCGCCAGCAGCAGCACCAAGCCCTTGATTCCTTGCTGCCAGTCAATACCCAGACCGATCAGAGACATACCGTTATTCAGTACGCCCATGACCAAACCACCGATAATGGCTCCAAAAACGGTTCCGATCCCGCCGGATGCGGAAGCTCCACCGATAAAGCAGGCTGCGATGGCATCTAGCTCGAAGTTCGTACCCGCTCTCGGCGTAGCCGCGTTCAGACGTGCAGCAAAGATCAGACCGGAAATGGCGGCCAGCACCCCCATGTTGACGAATACCCAGAACGTTACTTTTTTCGTTTTGACACCGGACAGACCCGCTGCCTTTTCATTTCCACCCAACGCATACACATGACGTCCCATAATCGTGCGGTTCATGACGAAGGAGTACACAACGATCAGTATGAACAGCAGCACGAGAATGTTAGGTATCCCCGCGTAGCTCGCGAGCATGAAGGTGAACAGATTGATGACCGCAGCTACCACAATCAACTTGAGTACAAATAAAGCTTGTGACGGAACCTCGAATCCATATTTAAGCTGAGAACGACGTTCGCGAAGTTCGTTCACGATAAACCATACCGTGAGTGCAATGCCGACAATGATGGATACCAGGTTATAACCGGTAGATGAAAAATCCGGCAGGAAGCCTGAACTGATTTTCTGGAAGCCCCCCGGAAATGGAGAGATCGATTGACCTTCCAGCACAATCATGGTCAATCCACGGAAGAGCAGCATTCCCGCCAATGTAACGATAAATGCCGGAATCCGTACATAAGCGACCCAGAACCCTTGCCATGCGCCGATTAACGCTCCGACCAGCAAAGATGCAATCACAGCGATCCATGCTGGAAGCTGCCAATCGACCATCATTATGGCGGCAACCGCACCGACAAAAGCGGCTATGGAGCCGACGGACAAATCAATATGCCCAGTGATGATGACCAGCACCATCCCGATCGCCAGCACGAGAATATAGCTGTTTTGCAGAATCAGATTGGTAATATTAATCGGCTTCAACAGCAGGCCGCCCGTCAGCACCTCGAACAAAATCATAATGACGACCAGCGCAATCATCATGCCATATTGGCGGATGTTATTTTTAAATAGTTTAGTTATGGTTTCCATGCTTCACGCCTCCTGACTTGGTCATATATCTCATCAACGTTTCCTGCGACGCGCCCTCACGGCTAACCTCTCCAGTGATCCGCCCAGCATTCATGACATAAATCCGGTCACACAAACCTAGTACCTCTGGCAGCTCGGACGAAATGACCAGCACTCCCTTGCCTTCAGCGGCAAGTCGATGAATAATGGTATAAATTTCATATTTGGCACCCACATCAATGCCGCGTGTCGGCTCATCCAGAATCAGAATATCCGGCCCGGCGAAAATCCATTTGCTCAGCACCACCTTCTGCTGATTGCCACCACTCAGGTTACCCGTTTTCTGTAAAATGCTCGGCGCTTTGATGTTCATGCTTTTTTTCATTTCCTCTGCAATGACGACTTCCTCCTGCTCATTGACGACAGCGCCCTTCGTCAGCTTGTTCAGGCCAGTCAGCGAAATATTACGCTTGATATCATCCATCAGAATGAGGCCATACTCCTTGCGATCCTCTGTCACATAGGCAAAGCCGTTGTTGATCGCGTCCGTAACCGTGTTGTTCTGGATCGGCTTGCCGTCTTTAATCAGCTGACCAGAGATGTTACGTCCATACGACTTGCCAAAAATGCTCATCGCCAGCTCTGTCCGTCCCGCTCCCATCAGTCCGGCAATACCGACAATTTCACCGCGACGGATGTTCAAATTCACCTGATCCAGCACCTTACGGTCTGCATGATGCTCGTGATACACCGTCCAATCCTTCACTTCCAGAACGACTTTGCCAATCTCGGCATGACGCTCTGGATAACGGCTGGTCAGATCACGTCCAACCATCCCGCTAATGATCCGATCCTCCGTAACCTCATCCTTCTTCATATCCAGTGTCTCAATCGTCTTTCCGTCCCGCAAAATCGTAATCGAATCTGACACCTTCGCGACCTCATTCAGCTTGTGGGAGATCAGGATGCAGGAAATGCCCTGTCTTTTAAATTCCAGCATCAAATTAAGCAGATTTTCACTATCATCCTCATTCAATGCCGCTGTTGGTTCATCCAGAATAAGCAGCTTTACCTTTTTAGAGAGCGCTTTCGCAATTTCAACCAGTTGTTGCTTCCCGACCCCAATGTTCGTAACCAATGTATTGGGATTTTCACTCAAACCGACCTTGGACAGCAGATCGCGTGTCCCTACAAAAGTCTCTTTCCAATCAATCACGCCGCCACTGGCGCGTTCGTTGCCCAGATAAATATTTTCCGCAATCGAGAGGTACGGGATCAGCGCCAGCTCCTGATGGATAATGACAATGCCTAGTTCCTCGCTCTGCTTGATATCCTTGAACTCACACGTTTTGCCCTGGAAAACAATATCCCCTTCATAGGTTCCATGCGGATATACACCGCTTAGTACCTTCATCAGCGTCGATTTGCCCGCACCGTTCTCACCGCACAGGGAATGGATTTCGCCTTCCTTGACCTTGAGATTTACATTTTCCAATGCCTTCACGCCGGGAAAGGTTTTGGTAATTCCCTTCATTTCCAAAATGATTCCAGTCATGGGATACGCTCCTTTCGGTTGGATTCCTACTCTTATTTCAGTCCAATTTGCTCTTTGGTGTAATAGTGACTGCCGACAATATCCTTCTCCACATTCGTTCGATCTACCGAGATCGGATCAAGCAAGTAAGCAGGAATGACTTTTTTACCGTTGTTATAGGATTCCGTGTCATTTACTTCCGCTTGTTTGCCCTGTAAAATGCTGTTGGCCATCACGACCGTTTGCTCAGCCAACTTGCGGGTATCCTTAAATATAGTTTGCGTCTGCTCCCCAGCCACAATGGACTTGATGGAAGCCAGCTCCGCATCCTGCCCCGTAATGATCGGCAGCGGCTTGTTCGCTGATCCATATCCGACCCCTTTCAAGGATGAAATGATACCGATACTAATTCCGTCATACGGGGATAGTACCGCGTCCAGATTGGCCCCTGAATAGTAGGCACTCAGCAGATTATCCATCCGCGACTGCGCTAAAGCTCCATCCCATCGCAGTGTAGCGATCTGCGCCATCGTCATCTGCTTGCTGCGTACGACTAGCTTACCGGAATCAATGTACGGTTTAAGAACGGACATCGCACCATTAAAGAAGAAATAAGCGTTATTGTCATCCGGTGAACCACCGAACAGCTCGATATTGAACGGGCCTTTGCCTTCCTTGAGTCCCAACTTTTTCTCAATATATGCCGCCTGTAGTACGCCCACCTTGAAGTTATCGAAGGTCGCATAATACGTCAGATACGGTGTGTTGCGAATCAGACGGTCGTAAGAAATGACCTGAATGCCTCGGTCGTGTGCCTTCTGAATCACATCCGTCAACGTGTTTCCGTCGACCGAAGCGATCACCATAACATTGACGCCCTTGGTGATCATATTTTCGATTTGGGAGATTTGATTTTCCACTACGTCCTCGGCGTACTGTAAATCCGTTTTATAGCCTTGCTCCTGAAACAACCGGACCATATTTTCTCCGTCCCCTACCCAACGCTCGGACGATTTGGTCGGCATGGAAATGCCCACATAGCCTTTTTCCTTGCTGCCCGTTCCACTCTCCGCCAAATTACAGGCCGAAAGCATCAGGGCCAAAACCAGAAGCCAAGCGACAACAGCTCCTTTTTTCATATGAAGTTCCCCTTTCCTCATGTGATGCAGGTCATTTGAAGGTAAGGATTTTGCAAAATCCTCAGGTCAGTACTGATTAGAGTTGAGATGAGATAGCGCTTACATAAGTGAGGCGATGAGCACCTCTCTTTTTTTATGTGCAAACACATGGTATCATTCCAGGCCGGGAAAGGTCTTTGCTGGTTTTGAACTTTTTTTATAAAATTTTAACCTTTGTGGTGAGGAGGAGGGATTGGATTTGAGGAGAATGGAGATTGTCGGGAGATCGCTCATATATTTTGAAAAACGAAAAAAAAAAGACTTTAGCCTGCTCACGATTGGCAAAGTCTCAATTTGTTGAATCATTATATCAGATAGCTAATGAGTTTAGATTTTTATTGACAATTCACCAATGACAGGTACATGTGGTTCAAATAAACACTAGCTAATCCTATTTTAGATAAAAAGACTATATAGCAGACCCAGGCTCCAATAGAGCCACAGCTTGAATATTTATGTTATACGACGGAATCACTTCTTCGATCAATCAGAATTCTTCCTTGATCTTGATCTGTCATTGCTCTGCTATGTGTTCCAATAAATCTCCTGGTTGACAACCTAAAGCCGTACATAATTTATCAATTACTTCTAATGACACATATTCATTCGTATTGAGCTTCGCCATTGTAGCAGACGAAATCCCCGTCATTTTAAGTAAATCCTGCTTCTTAATTTCCCTGTCGATCAATAATTTTCGAAAAGGTTTGTAACTAATCATCTGATATTCCTTTCACACATGAAGTTAATTTTCTTTAATTATATGAAAGTACATTTTCTTTATCAAAAACATCTTCAACATGTATTAACTTATATGTTCGTTACGATGAAGTTATATTCAACAAGTTAAAATTT
Source organism: Paenibacillus sp. CMM36 (assembly GCF_053570945.1). Lineage (NCBI taxonomy): Bacteria > Bacillati > Bacillota > Bacilli > Caryophanales > Paenibacillaceae > Paenibacillus > Paenibacillus sp. CMM36. The sequence goes on along the minus strand of NZ_JBSEDY010000001.1, from coordinate 26,042 downwards.
TATTCATAGAATTAAATCCATTGGATGGTGTTCAATTATGCATACTTCTTTAGAAGTCTTACTCGATCCACTGATTCGTAATCGAATTGAATCTTTATATGGCGAGCTTATCAAAAACAACTCCAGATACAACCAATTCTCATCCGAACGGAATCTTTACTTCAAGCAGTTACATGAACTACTAACAGAGGATATACAAAAGTCTGAACTATTTGTTTATGTCGTTTCACTGAGCAGTCTGTACCAGCAAGTTAATGATATTGTCCAATTAGCTTTATTCCTTATTCTCATCGATATTAGAATCTTTAGCCGCCGCAACCTCGTCAAGTTTACTTGTATCAATTTTCACAGCATACTTTGAAAGTAATTCCTCTAGTTGAGGTGAGCTTTCATTCTGTCCGACCAGTTTTCCGTACAATTCGATCGATACAGGAACTAAATCAGACTGACTATCAAACAATTGGGTCAAATTATCAATGTATTTATCCTCATGTTTGATACACTCGGCTCGGATGAGGTCCTCACATGAATCTTTCACTTGACCTAATCGATCATAGCAACAGAATCTGCTCCAATATAATATATTATCATTTGGCTCTATTATAATGGCTTGACTATAGTCTTCAACGGCAGACTTTAATAATAATTTTTTCTTTTCTCGATTCTTCTCTAGATCGCTTAATTCCAAATAGCACCTAGCTCTATAGCTATAGTCTCTTTTTAATGGTTTTATAGAGTTTGTTTTCGCCAATTCAATGCTTTGGGAAAACCTATTTATTGATTCATTAAATTCTTTTATAGATTTGTCCCGTTGTAACGCCAACGCGAAGTAGCCCTGACCTATATTTCCAAGATAAACACTTCTAGATTGTTCAATAGATATACATTCAAGTGCCAACTCATACATTTTTATAGCTTCCTCAAATCTCTTTGTTTCAAAATAGCAATTCCCTAATAGATTATAATTTTTAGGAAGAATGAAGCTTTTCTCCGCCTGCTTGATACCATATTCAAAAAAATCAATAGCTCTTTCTTTATTACCAATGTCTTGGTACACCTCAGCAATATTAAACAACCAATCGCAGTCGACAATTTTCGATTGTAGTAGTATTTCTTCCTTCTCTTTGAGTTTATCGGCATCGAATGATTCAATATTAATTATGTCTATGATATCTTCCGCTAATTCTAAGAGCATGTCCTCGTTCTCCAATTCCGGAATTAAATCCACCATGCCGTCCTCAGAAATAATGACAATGACGCATTTCTTCTGCTCATCGGTTTTTAACTTGTGCAAATAACGATGCGCTGAGTTATAGCGTGCTCCGCGACTGGCGTCCCCGATATCCTCTTTAGCTATTCCATCTAAAATAACCCCGATGGCATGACAATTGCCATCTGAATCGAAATAGATCGCCCCGTCTATTGCAGTTAAAAATTTTATGTATTCCGGATTGATGATTCCAGGCTCAATGAGTGTTGACTGTTTACTGAGATGGCTCAGTTCTTCTTTTGCTGTAGTATTCTCAGTGATCACCACCATAGTACCATGCTTTTGTTCCCGTGCTTTACGCACAATTTGATCGAGTTTCTCCATTTTGTGATTAATTTGATTGTAATCAATGTAATTTTCCCAAAATATATTTTTCAATAGTTTTTTGAATTTTTCGGTGCTGTAACCCTCCTCTCCCAATCTTGGATTTTTAAAAGAGATGGAAATGAGTTTCGTCTCAATTAAGCTAAGGTCTGATCGGTAATACTTTTTCTCATCTTCAACGAATAGGTTGCCTTCACTTACAGGCTCAGTTTCCGTTCGCACAAGAACAAAATTGTATTTGGATAGTCCAGTGAAATCGAGCCTTAGAGCTAGAGTGCCTTTTTGCAAATTCCAATTCACTTCGCCTAATCCGTATATCTCCCATTCGTCGCCAATCAGATACAAGTCCCTTTCCACGTTTGTAAGTTCCAGTAACTTTCTAATCCTCTTAGCATCCTCTAATCTAACTCGATCCTCTTTCGTAAATTTGACTGTGAATCGAATAATCGATCTATTTGCTATCACGTCACTATTCAAGAATAAGATGGAACCGAAGGGACTAGAGTTCTCATAGGTTAAGGAAGAGATGTCGTCTATTTTCTCCAGCAAGCTATTGACGTAATATACGTTGCTTAGTTCGTTTTCAAATGCAATTCCAAACTTATCAAACTCAATGTTTTTCTGAATATAGTGTTGCATTTTTCCAAAAAATAACCTTGTTAATCTTCTATTAAACTGAATGCCATCTTCGTTATATTTGCGTGTGATGGAGTCATCGTTGTTCACTTCAACTGCGTTGTTAGTATGAGCGAAAAAGTCATTAAAAAAATAGTCCAATAACATTCTAAAAAAAGAAATTTCTGGTTTTGTATAAAAAAGCTGCCGGGTTTCATTTTCAACGTTTCTTATTTCAACTATGTATACAACAGAATATGTAGATTCACCTTCTTTATAAGGTATTTCGTTGACGTAAAGTATACGTGTGTCGTTAATATTGCCTTCGTCATTCTCAACCTCACTATCCGAAATCCCGTTGTTTCCAATAACCTTGTAATGTTGCTCCTTGTACCATATCTCATTCACATATTTTTTTATACTGTCATAGGTATTCCCTGTATTTGCGGGATCAACCCTGAGTTCAGTATATATGTTCGCCATCGTTTGCAACGTATTCTGGGATATTGATGTCGATTTTTCGCCTTTCGCAACGGTTCTCTTCACTCGAATCGTTTCAACATGCGTCTGATTTTTGTCGTAAACAAGCGCATACAGTTTATTGTGAATCCGTTTGTTTAGCTTCTTTAAAATTCGCGATAAATTTTCGTAAATTATTTGATTTAAAATTTCGAGTTTGTTTATTTTGGTTTGCAAAATTTTATCCCCTGTCCATAAATAGTAAAAATAGCCCAATTACCTACATAGTACTACGCGTATGTGTAAATTTTACTATATAATTCATTTAATGCAATCCAATTGATTTATATCTCACTATAAAAACAACAAATATATACTTTTAAAACATTTAATACAATTATTTAAATAATATTTTGAAGAGTCTTATATTATTCGTTTCACATATTTCCCATTGAAAGTGGGTTACTCCTGGAACAATTATATTTTTCTATTGGGTTCTTATTAGTAGGTGCAATATTATATAAGATAACTGATTCACCGAGAATTAATTATATTGGATATTCCTTTTGGTGGGCAGAATGGTGTTGGTTGTCATTATGGATTATCACATTGTTATACGATATTGAAATGATAAAACCATTTCTGATTATTTTTTTGATTGAATTAATCTCTGTTTTTTATGGATGTAAAACAATCATTAAACACCTAAAGAAATAACTTTTTGGAGATTTCATTTAACGTTTACTGCATTCACGACCCCAGCGAATGCTGGGATGTTCGGTTGCTTCTTGCTTCCCTGAAATCCTTCAATACCGTGAGGTAGGACTTGAGTTGGAAGTTTTCAACTAGTAATCATTCAATACTCCTTGTATCTCATGAGGGTATTCAATTTCCTGTAACAAACATTTCAGCAAATCACGATAATCCGAATAATTTGTTTCAATTATAAATGCTACTTGTTGAGATATTAAAGTAAAACTATTCATTGACACTAGGACACCAACAAGTAATGATTGCGCCATAAGATTATTAAATTTCAATGCAATATTCATTAATATCCTTGTAACATTTATTTGTAATGCTATATTTTGTGTCTCATAGTAAATACAATCTATAAGTAAAGATACTTGATCCCAGTCCGCTTCATTATTATTTGATATATTGGATATATTTTCTTCAGTCATCTGTACAAAAGGAATCATTAGTGCGTCATATTTGGCACACTCCACAAATACATTTATCGGAATTGATTTGAATGGTACTATAAACTTTTCAATAACCCTATCAGAATCCTCAACTTGAACTGATGCAATACACTTTAAAACATAATTAACATCGGCCGAGAAATCTTTAAATTCATAATTTTCCAAACTATAAAACGGAAAATTTTCTTTTCTCATACTTTTTCTATCCATAAGATTAATGTCGTCAATAAGTTCTTTAGTTGTCTGATACCGTTTAGTACGCTCCTCCTCCATAGCCTTCATAACAATTAGCTGATATTTTACTGTCTTCCTGTATCGTTCTTCTGGTGATCTCCCACTTAATAAATAATAGAGCATTGCACCTAATGAATAAATATCAGATAAATGATCGGCACTCTTCAAACTGTTTAATTGTTCTGGCGCGGTATAACCTGCTCTTCCATAACCATAAACAAAGAGTCCTGTTGATTTCGATTGTGATCGCTTATCTTTTGCTAGTCCAAAATCAGCAACTTTTACTACTATAGTCCCGTCACTCTCTTTAAATATCAAAATATTATGAGGAGCTAAATCTCGATGACTAATTTTGCGGTCATGAAGATAAGCTATACCACTTAAAATATCTTTAAAAATACTTATTCTTATATCTTCCGATATATTGGAATTCAGTCCCAACCATTCATCTAATGAAGCATCTGCCAAAGGCATTGTGAAAAGGAATGGCTCATTCACTAGTTGTATTTTGCTAATTTCAATTATATTTCTATGAGAAGCTTTCTCTTTGAGAAACTTCACTTCTCTTTTGAATCGGAGATAATGATCGTCTCCTTCTACTTCATTATTTTTAAACATGCGGGATCTTTCGAAAAGAACTTTACATGCTAATTCTTTTTTTAATATAGGATCAAACACTCTATATACTTCTGCAAAGGATCCTTCACCAATCTTTTTTAAGGGAATTAATTGATAATCTCTTTCCTCTTCATTATCTAAAATCCATAAACGATTTGTTTTTTTAGTAGAACCTGGACAGAACAAAATATTATTCCCTTTTAAAATATCTTCTATCTGTTCTTCATTTGGGTTTGGAATGAGTTCAGTTCCTAATGTCAAATGATTTAATACTTGTAATGCAAACAACAACATTTTACCGCCATCAGATTTAGGACTGAAGTAATCATAGTCACCAGTAAACTCATAAGCAAGCATTGGTAAATAGATGTTACTCTTTAAAGGGAGGTAATTAAATATTTTATTAATTAATTCGAGCAAATGTTTTAAGGAGTCCGGCCTCTTTTTGTGCATAATATGAATAAATGGTGCATTTTTATAAGTCTTGATAAATAAAATGAATTGGTAGAATGAACTTTCCATCGGATAATCACTCAAAAATATTTGAAAAAATTTCTTCTTTTCCGTATCATAACGCTGCTTGTCTTCACTTTTTGAAGTTAATTCCCCCCCCGTAGTACACTTTTAATAAATCATTTAGATCATATCCATCGAATAATTCTCGATATTTACTATTCCGAATTTCCTTTTCAATTTTGTCAGCGGCAATTGGGATTACCTTCTCATTTCCATAAACCGAACCAAAAAAACCGTTTAATACCCGCAATTCATCAGATGTTGGATCTTCAAGATTAACTATCGTACTTCTGGTAATTATTCCATAACTTCTGTATTTTTGACGAAAAAGCAAGAACACTCTGTTAAAGCCATCGATGTTCCGGAAAATCTCGACTAATTGCTGTAATGATGATTCCATCTATCCAATTTCCTCCGGCATGTTTTTCTGTAAGCTTTTAGCAAGCATATTATGCTAAGTTCTTTCGTCTTTTTAAGAGAACGTAAGGGTAATAGAAAACCCATCATCTTGTCACATTATTCCTCATAATTTGTCCTATTTGCCACCTTCATGAAGAATTCCATTCCCCCCCCCCCCCGCTGCACGTGGTGAACACCAAATAACTCAAAACAATGTAACCTGAGCAACCGAAGATTGAATGTCCTCGCTTGCTTCATAAGGCTCTTCTACACGTGTCTTCTTAATGCCATTCCATGAGTAAGAAATTGAATTAACAAGATTTGAATTCCCCATTCGATTCAGAACATAAATCGACAGATCAGGCACTACATCGAAACATCCCCATAAGGATTGAGAGTTTAATGTGTAATCAAAGTCGTACATCTCAATAACTTTGAATGCTTCTTTGATATTGTTATCATCTACGCCTGCAAACGCTTCGTCTAATGCAAATATACGAGGAGCTTCACAGTGAGCACTTTGCAAACGTGCATCAACAGCTGCTAGAAGTGGCGTGTACATCGCCATTGCTCGCTCACCACCAGAGAATGTGTTGTAATTGCTTTTCTTCATTTCTTTGCGCTTTTCACCTGTTTTTTCGTAGTAAATAATGAATTCATACCATTCTCGATAATCCAAGACTAACTTAATATCTTCCATGAAGGTCGATGTACCGCTCAACTCAGCTTTGCGTTTCGCCTCATATACCTTGGAACGAAAATGCTGGGCTATCCTTTTCCTATCGGGATCCGCAAGCCACATAGGATCCTTCTCTAGAAATCGAACCAATTCTAGTGTATCGAGTTCTTGTTCACTGTCAGTCTTTTTCGGTGACCATTCGACATCAAACTTCAGTCCACTGGAGTTCTGCGTCTTTTCCATTATTGTATTGATACGTGCTACCCATTCTTTTGAATTTTGAATTTTGTTTTTTATGGTTTCTCCCACATGATTAATCAGGATGTCTTCGTAAATCTCACGGTCCTTTTCAGCCATTACCTCTGCAAGCGTTTTATCTTGCTCGGTCAGTTTGATTTTGGCAAACGAGGGCGAAACACGACGCGACTGATACTCTAGTGTAATTTTTTCACGTTTGGCTATCATTTTAAGCATCTCCACACGACTTTCATCTTCAATAGCCATATGAGAAAAATCGACTTCAAATTCTAACGGTTCCATCGTTAAATTGTATTCTGGTAAACCCTTGTCCGCATCCGAGAAAACATTGCCTAACTCGCTTTTATTTTTTACTCTATCCTTTTTCGAGAGGAGCTGCCCGAACTTGGACATGATACTCTCAGCAAGCGATTCCGTATCTGACTCGATTTCAAGCCCAAATTTTCCACTGAATTCTTTTACATCTTGAAACAAAGCAATTTCCCATGCCAAAACAAGCTCTTGCATAAAAAGTTCTTTCTGAGCACCAGTCGAAAGACGGTCACGAAGATTTTTCAAATCGTTTTTCAGTTCACTAAGTTCCCTGTCCAGTGCCCTTTGGTCTATTGGAAATTGTTCCAGCTTATCGTTAATACTTTGGGCAAGCTTTCGAATATTATCCGCGCCAATATCTTGTAACTGCTTTTCATAGCTTTCTATTCGTGTATCTATGCTTTTGATTCGCCCATCAAGTGACAGAACGTCGGCCCTTGCCACATCCACAACATCTTTAAAAGTAATTATCTTGTCATCTTGATTCTTTAGAAGACTTTGTTTATCCCCTCGGGAACGATAAGAACTCTTCAGATTTGATAACGCTCGCTCAAAATTTCGTAAGCCATCACACGCATCATTTACGGCTTGCTCATTTTTCTCAATAGTGATATCTTCGAACTCTACATTTAGGTTCCTGATTTGTGTCTCCACGCTCGTGTTCAGTTCCTTGAATTTTTCATTTAACGACGAGATCTCAGGCTCCAACAATTCTGCAATGCGTTTTGCAACGACTTCAAATTTTTCTTTGGCATCCTTTAGAGCCGGAAATTTCGGGCGTGACCGGTACTCAACTTCAATTTTTCTTTGTCGCGTTTTACTTTCATTAGAAAGTACTTCAAGCTTATCAATTTCAAGCTTAAGAGCAGCAACCTTTTCTTTTAACATTGCAATTATGCGAAGCCGCTCTTGTTCCCGCGCATGCTTTCCAATATATTTGGCTACACCATACTGCGAAGCAGTTCCGGCTATAAAAGAACCTTTAAATGATCCATCAGCCGTTACAAAATGGACGTCCTCATTAGAAACTGAAATCCCCTTCAGAACTGCTAGCACATCTTCATGACTCACATCGCCAGTAGCCGAAACCGAAACATCTAGATACTTTGTTAGATTGTTTGGTACCTGAGCCTGATGAGTACTAAGAACCGTTCCAGACAACGCTTCGTTATAACGGTTAGCGGGTACAATCAGCGAAGTTAATATACCAGTTTCAGTAAGTACCGATTCCAAACGTGACTTCTGCTCCTCAGTAAGATTCTTTTTGAAATCAACCACGGCGTAAAAAGGTACATACGGTATCCCTTTTTCTTTGAACTCCCGTATCTGGTTCTCCTTGGCTATCGGAAGTTCAGGTTCAATTTCATCAGTTCCCTCAAGAACAACGACTTCTTCTTTAGTAAGATCTCTTTCTTCAACCTTTAATCGAATTTGTGCTTCTATCCATGCCTGCTCTTTAATGCATTGGGACACTTGTTCTTCGCGCTCACCCAAGATTGGCAACATCAATTGCTCCTCAGTCACATTTTCCAGATATCCATTAAACATCCGTTTCACACTCGTACTACTATTAACGCTAAGCACAAGAGCTGTTAATTCATTCATCCAGTTTTCAAGCTCTATATAAGCGTTGTTTCGTTCCATATCATAGATATTCGCAAGAGAAGTACGCCTTTCTCTTTCGTTTTCAAGAACGTCTTGTTTCACTTCAATTTGTTGTCTCATACCATCTAGATCGCGCTTCTTTTGGTCCAGCTCTTTAATTTGTTTGAGAAGTCCTCCAAGTCTTTGAAGCCTGATTCTTATTTCAGACTCCCAATTCAAAAAAAGATAATCCCCATTTTTTTCATTCCGTTTGAAATGGTCAGAGAATGCCAGATAGATGTCTTCAAATGCCGAATCTATCCCCAGTTCCTCCAGACTCTCCATCGCGACTTTAAGTTCTTTATCAATTGCCCACAATTCATTTTCAATATTACGCCATTCGTTATTAGCATCCATTAATGATTTTTCATTTAACTCATAGCGATTCTTTTTGACTGATTTCTCATTCAATATTCGCGCTAGCTCTTGTCTGGCAGATTGAAAAGCATCATCCAAATCCACTATTTTATCATGCCCCAATTCCTGCCTTGCTTGCTTCAACCCTTCAATTTCACGTTCAATGTTTCGGAGTTTTTGCTCGGTCTCATCATAGTCGACACTCTTGGTTTCAATATCTCTTTTTACTCTCTGATGTTCCAAAGCAATGGTATCCCACGTATTTTTGCTTTCCAAATAATACTTAGCCTTCTCCGCAAATACGTATGAAACATAATCGTCATAACCTTTATCCAGTTTCGTTGCAAAACCAAGGTCGTTTTGCGTTTTTAGAATTTCCCGCTGTGTTTGGTCTTGTGCTTCCACGGTAGTGGTTAAAGCGGACAATTCATAATCGGATAATGGCGGTAATGATTCGTTCAAGGTTTCTTTTAAATCGTCCGGCCCTCCTCCTTTGGTTAATTTAGGGCTCTTAAGCCGTACGAGTACATCGGTAAAAAGCTTAAGTCCTATTACATCCGGAAACTTGAACAGTTGCTTATTAATCAGTTCCGCGTAATCTTTACTATCAACGACCGTACCACTCTCGCCGATTGCTGTTGTTATTTGTTTTCTATCTAAGGGAATTTGCTCTGGTGAATCATCTAGTACTTCTACCTTATAGAGTGAGATCGGATTTGGTCCACGCCCAATACGCCGATGACGGTCATGAATCACAAACCCCCAGGCATCTTCCAACCTTCTGTTTTTCCGTTTGGAATGCAGTCCAAATCCCGTCGTGATATACTGCTCCGTGTTCGTCAACTTATATTCAATCACAACATAACCAATGCGCTCGATAATGTCCTTGTTTAACGACTCTTCTCCAAGCAAGATGTCATAAAACTTGCGGTCACTTGACTCAAATGGATCCAACCGCTTAGGGTCCTTGTTTCCATCTAGCATGAATGTAAAAAGCGTATTCATGGCAATCGACTTTCCCGCACCATTATGACCACGCAGTAACAGTCTTCCGTTTTTGAAGTAATATTCTTCATAATTAAAATACCAATAGTTAAATAGGATGAAGCGATGAGGCTTCCAACGCCGTGTATGATTAGTCATCATCATACTCCTTTATTATTTTCTTCTTTAGGTTTTTCAAAAAATCTTCCGATTACATCATATAGTTTTAAATCACCTTCTTGCGTTGTCTCCACTAATTTCCATTCAAATAGCATATTTTTAACTGTATTCTTAATTTCAGTGATACTCATACTTTTTAGGCCCGTCGTCCATCCGTGACTATTCTCATCTATGAGCTGTCGACACATAATATCCAAATCAACATTTGTTAAAACGACTGTCCCATCTTTTTGTTCACCGAGACTGTCATCATCGTCGATGATTTTAAGTCTTAACAACGTTGCAAACTGAACAAGTAGGTTCGATTCAGCATTACTTGCTGGAAAGAACCGACGAAATGTGCTTACGTTTTCTTTTACTAAAAAAGCACTGCTTCCGTAGACATCCAGATTCATATCGTAGTATTTTTCGGCATGTTCATTTAAGTGGCGACTGTACTGTCTTAAGTAATCAAAATCTGACGCCGATACTTCATGCCGATACAAGGCTGGCTCTAAAAACAGTTTTCGGTACAGTAAATGCTTTCTTTCTAGACCTAATTCCCGTTCCTGAGTTTCTTGAATCAACATAATATCATTTAGCGTCAATTCTCCTTCAATATTAAAACCAATATTACGCATAAAATATTTCACAAGCCCGGTTGAACGCAGCAGTGCATCATTCGTTTCTCTGTCTTGGAAGTCTTCTATGTTTTTATCAATCACTTCTATCAGACACCGTCGAACAGCTTCTTTCAATACACGAACAAGTGATAGTCGGTTTCTATAGCCTTCGTTACCTTTCCATGTTAATGGTAGGGGGTTTTCATTGACCGATCTCTCGGAACTTCTTGGGTAGTACGAAACGACCGCTTGGCAAACATCTGACAGCGTAAATTGCTTTGATGCCTTTCCATCCAAAAACGCAAGTACACAGTAAAAAATGATGTAATCTTTCACCTCTTTGAAATCTGATATGCCTGTTGACGGTTGAGGCGTTACTTGAAACTTCTCAACTTTTGCAAAATTTGTCCCAACTACCAACTTAAAACGGAAGTAGTCCTTAAAGTAATCTCGCAGAAACCTTTCGTTTTGTTTAATTTCATAAAAAAGCTCTGGATTCTCCTTGCGCACAACCCAAAAATTATCGAGTAGTTGATGAATGCAATTAAGAGACTCCTGAGACAACTTATTCACGCGTTTTCACCTCGGTAAATGTCATTTGGAAATCGGGCAAGAAGAGGATTCCATCTAAACAATGCAATTCAATAATATCGTTACTAACCTTATGAAGTTTAAATTTCACGCCCAGTTCTGTGGTACCCTCATAAATGCCGTAGCCAACTGGATTCAACAGCGCCGCACTTATCCAATCCAATAATGCCTTCCGAACAAACGGCTCAACTCTCGTTTCCAAATCCTTCAAGATTAAGCAAGGCTGCTCCACGATCGCTTTTAATACAGTTTCTTCGTATGTCAGCCGCTCCGCGAGCAACCGTTGCTGTTCGAGTGCCTCCTGGCTCACTTTCGATACCTTCAAATTCTGTTTTATGGTTCTCTCGGATGGTGGTCGAATACGATACGTCACATCTAGCTCATCCGGGTCAAAATCCCATACCGTACCATCATTCTTTTCTGACGGTTTCCGTGCGACTTTGAAATGCTGGATACCTTCGAATCCGAATAGGTAAGAAAAAACTTGATGGGCTTCTTCCAAGTTGCCGGACTCATGTATCATGTCTGCAAGTCGTAAAAATTCTGTTACTCGACTTTTTTTCACAAATTGTCGCTCTGCATAAAAATGCGCAAGCTTAGACATTTTACTGATGGCATCCCGAGTACGAACTTCAAGTTGAAACGCTTTGCTCGATTTAGTATCACTTGCCAAAAACCAGTTACGGATACCTGTCCATACATCAAAAAAGGTATCGGAATACTCTTTATCCGACACAACCGTAGTGGTCGGCATTTTTTTTTTATGACGGACGAGTTGCATTACGATGTTCTGAATTTTCTTCTCCGAAATGTGTGTAATAATATTAATTATCGCAGGCGAATTGCGGTTAAGTTCAACCATGAAATCCGTTAAATAAGAACAGAACTGATTTTTAAATACGATGAAGGCATCGGTTTCCATTTTGCTATCCAATTTATCACCGCTGATATGATTCAAATAATCCGAAGCATCATTATCAAGCTTTGTAAAACGTTCGAACAGCTCCTCCCACGCTTCATATAGTTGAACAAGCGAAGACGAATCCAACTCGGTTTGCATGGAAAATCCGTTTAATTTTACAAGCGCATTATATAGGTGCTCAGTGAGTTTTTTATCCAAAGAACCACCACGTATACGATGAAGTTTTTTCTCCATAAAAATAAGCATTTTTTCAAATTCAATCGTATATTCCGTTAGTGAATATGTTTTTCGATTCCTAATAAGTTCTTCCAATGTAACAGCATCTGTATTATCTTGGTTCAACACTAAGTTATTGTTTTCAACTAAGACCGATAAATCAGCATCTTGCTCTTCGAGTGTATAATCCCCAAATTTCGGAAATTGTTTAAGATGCGTGAAAATTTCTATTGGTAAAACTTCATTATTAAATATACGATGTTGCTCATACATGTATCTTAATATTGGACGATATCGGTGCGTTTTTTGTGTTGACAAATAACTTGCTTCTTTTATTACACGCGTCAATGACAAATCCAAACGAAACACTCCTTTTCGAAGTCCTGTTTTACATAATTTGATAAACGTAGTCCCGTTTCTTAATATTTGGAAATACCGATATTATAAATATATAACATCGTGGTCGGATTCTAAATGAAAAATATTTAAAATGCGGTGATAATTCATGGTCTTGCCAGTTAACGCCGGCAAAGATGCTAATAAAAATACAACATTCATTTCCGGACAAAACGGGAAGCGGAAAGCGAATATACAAAATTTCGGCTGGAGGTTGAAGTAGATGAATATATCACGCCGGAAAAAAATGAATTTCGGAGCATTTATTGAGGAATGGTAATCGATAAGCCACTATATAAGTTGAACTTAATATTAGAAAACTATGGTAAGAATTTCGTTACTACATGTCGAAGTATGTAATAAACGGCTTTACTTCTGCCAGTTCTTCCAGCGCTTCCTGATCTTTGTCCGCTTCAAAATATTCCCCGGCTTCTTCACGAAGCTTCGTTCGCAGTTCCTGCTTATATTCCTCAGGGTCCAAAATGCGTGTCCGACATTCCTTGCCCTGAGACATAATGAGGTGCGGAATCCGATCCCGCACCAGTTTGTTGTATGTAGGCATATGAAATAACACCCTTTCTGATGTGGAGGTGTTAGCCATCATCCAACATCTTCCTTTTCGTCATTATATCATTAGCTCAGAAAGAACCGGGTATTATTGATAAAAGATCTACCGATTCATTGAACGGACTTTCTTTATAAATCGATGGATACCGCTTAGACGGATCAGCTACGATCCGCTGTGACAGAGACTCTAGAATAGAGTCCGTTTTATAAAGCAACTTGTCTACTTCCTCCTGTCTCATCGTCTCCTCGGATGCTTCATCCTCTCCCGAAACCAGATAATGTACCGTACCGATAAACAGCACCATATCTAAATTGGGCTCAGCATCTGTGTGAATTAAAGGGAATAGGTCAGTCATGGATCGAATGTACGATGGAATGATTTGGTTTCGATGAACATACATGGCCTTAGCCATAGAAAACATCGCTCGATCACAAAGAATGAGGCAGTTTTGAAACTGATGATGGTCGCGCATCATCTGTGCAAGCTTGATCTGGTATTCGGCAAGCTTTTGAAAATCCATCATGCAATTGAATATGTAGGTGTCGCTGTACTTAGGCAATTTGAAATCAGAACCATTATGTAGTTGGGGACTTAAGGAGTAATGTTTCATGGGGAATCAACTCCTGAATTAAAATTTCATAAATAAGGGTTTTGCAAAATCCTGAAACAAATGTGAGCAACGTAGCACAAATATGTAACCATCAAGATGTATAATTTTCTAGCTACCGGACAAGCTTCCTAATAAATATTACTATATAGTAGTTTTTAATTCAATTTACTTACTAACACTTATTAATTAGATGTAACTCTTTCTCTACACTTCTAACTAGAGGATTTTGCAAAATCCAACAAGCGACTTCCAATAATAATATATAGGTCGTGATGATCTAGTTCGTCTATATATTGCACTTTGGAGCGATTGGAATCGATTTTGTAGAACCCTTACTATAGAGAGGTGTATTCATGTCAGAACTTTTGGAATTAGTCGGTACACGTATTCGAGATATTCGAAAGTCTAAAGGGCTTTCCCAAGAAGCTTTAGCCGAAAAAGCAGGATTCAATTCGAGTTATATTGGATTTATTGAGCGAGCGGAGAGAAATATATCTTTGAAAAATCTGGAGAAAATAGCGAAGGCATTGAACGTGGGCGTCTATCAGTTGCTTACATATGTGAAGGACAATGATGAGCTTACCGAAGAACATTCAAGTATAAAAACCATTTTAACTCTCCTTAGAACTCGTGAATCCAAAGATACTGAACTGGCATTAAAGATTCTTACGGACATCTTTATAAGAATCGATGAACGATGAAACAAAAAAAGGAACTGCGCTTTGCAGTTCCCCACCAATCTCTTACGACAATGCCAACATCGCTTTCATATCTTCCTCTGCGGTCGTAATTAGCTTCAAGCCAAACATCTCCACTAGTACATCCAGCACGCCAGAAGAAATAAACTCAGGCGGCTTCGGCCCAATGCGAATATCCTGGATGCCAAGGCTGAACAAGCCCAGCAGGATGGCAACGGCTTTTTGCTCAAACCAGGACAACACAATGCTGACAGGCAGCTCGTTCACCGTACAACCGAATGCATCCGCTAATGCCAGAGCGATTTTCACAGTAGAACCCGAATTGTTGCATTGCCCCAAATCAATATAACGCGGAATTCCTGTATCTCCAACGGTTCCATAATCCACGTCATTGAAGCGGAATTTACCACAGGATGTGGTCAGAATGACCGTATCGTTCGGCAAGGATGTAGCCAGCTCGCGATAATAGTTGCCGCCTTTGCCTGGTGCGTCGCAGCCTGCGATCACGAAGAAACGGCGGATATGTCCGTCTTTAACGGCCTGAATAATCTCAGGAGCCAGCCCGATGACCGTCTCGTGATGGTATCCTGTCGTAAGCACCTGCTCCGACTCTACGTCTGCGGCTGGCAGGGCTAACGCACGCTCGATCAATGGTGAAAAGTCGTCGTCCATGATCTTGGCTACTCCCTCCAGCCCGGCTACTTCATAAGAGAAGAAGCGGTCTGCATACGTGCCTTTAATCGGCATAACACAGTTCGTCGTAGCCAGAATTGCGCCCGGGAACTCTTCGAACAGTCTACGCTGATCGTACCAGGCTTTACCGATATTCCCTTTGAGATGTGCATATTTCTTCAATGCCGGATAACCGTGGGCAGGCAGCATTTCTGAGTGGGTATAGATATTGATGCCTTTACCCTCTGTCTGCCGCAGCAATTCCTCCAGCGCATACAGATTATGTCCGGTCACGACGATACATTGGCCTTCGATTTTATTCTGGCTGACCGTAATCGGCTGCGGAATGCCAAAACGATCCGTATGCGCACGATCCAGCACATCCATGATCCGTACAGCCGCATTTCCGACCTTCATCGCCATTTCCAAATGCTCTTGTACATTAAAGTTAGAATTGGTTAAGGTCATATATAACGCTTCATGCGTGATGCGATCTACCTCAGGATCGGTATAGCCCAACTGGCGAGCATGTGTCGCATAGGCAGCAATCCCTTTTAATGCAAAAATCATCGTATCCTGCAAGCTTGCTATCGTCTCATCTTTCCCGCACACCCCAACTACTTTACACCCGCCACTCGGCGTCTGTTCACACTGATAACAAAACATATCGTTTTCCTCCAAATATTGATAGATATTTGTTCGTTATCCCCAGCGTAACAAACCCCTGAATGCGTAGGTGTGATTACACACACATTTTTTAGCATTTATCATAATAAGACAGTGTAAGACAATTCCACATTCCAATTATTCCTATTCCAACGAATTTTCCTGAATTCCCCCCCCCTTTACGGTACTGTACAGGAGACACGCCCATGGTCTTTTTAAAAGCGGTGCTAAAATAGTGCTGACTGTCGTAACCCGTACGTTCTGCTATATCATAGATAGACAACGTCGTGGAATCCAGCAGCTGCACCGCTTTACGGATACGGGCACGCGTGACGAGGGTCACGAAACTGTCGTTAAGCTCTTTTTTGAGCACACGGCTGAGATATACGGCGGATACTTGTAGCCGCGAAGCAAGGGCTTCCAGCGTCAACTCCCGATCGGCGTAACCTTCCTGAATGAGCTGCCGGGCCCGACGTACGATGGGAGACAGCTGCGATTCGCCATACACTCGATCCCGACTCACCCGGTACGCGTCCATTGCACCTTCTAGTCCACCCGCGTTGGACTCCACATGCGTATGAACCGCTATATTCAGGTAGCGTCCAATCGCCTGCTCCATGGAAGCGCCGATCGTCTCGGGTGCCTCCTGCCACAGGCATATGCCGATCAGTCCGTTCGCATCGCGGAACAATACATGTGGCAGGTCCTCCAGCAGTTCGCCAATAATATTTTCAGCGGCAAAAAGAAACAACTGGCGGTCATTCTCGCGCATAATCGTCTGCCGGGCCTCTGCCGCAGGCCACCGTACGACACCGATCTGAGCAGGCGGGCGCGATGGAAGCCTTAAAAACGCCAACTGCTCCCTGACGTCTATGCCCGTGTGTTGCCCTTCCAGCCATTCCAGGCAAAACCGCTGGCGCAACAACGGAATATTCCGCTCAATCTGCCCGGCAGCTTGTTCTACATAGGCGGCACGCTTACGCTCTTCCTCGAGCCGCTGACCGAGCCGTGACAGCGCAGCGTGAAGCTGCTCAGCATCTACCGGCTTCAAAATATAATCCTCTACGCCAAGTCGGATAGCCTCCTGCGCATAAGCAAATTCATCATGCCCGGAAATGATTAGACAGCGGCACTCCGAACGTACCTCCCGCAGCCGACGAATCAGTTCAATCCCGTCCATGAACGGCATATTCATATCGACCAGCATGATGTCTATGCTAAGCTGACCCACCAGCTCCAGCGCTTCTTCACCATCCTCCGCCTCAGCTGCAACCTCCATGCCGAGTGCCGCCCAGTCTATGCAATCCCGTATCCCCTCTCGGATGATCGGCTCATCATCTGCAATCAATACTTGGTAACGTTGTGCTGTCCCTGTTATCACTTCCGTTATGCCCTGGTCAATCAGACTCACCGTCGTTGAGTTGTCTCTGCCCTTTGATTTCGTCATCCTGACCCTCTCCTTTTTCATGCGGCTTCTTCAGTTGCGCCATATCCAGCAGCAGCGGATGAATGATCGTCACGCAGGTGCCTGCTCCTTCTTTACTATCCAGTACAATTCCATATTCCTCACCAAAAGACAGCCGGATACGCGCTTGTACATTCAGCATGCCGTAGCTTCTACCATTTGTACTAGCCCCACTTTGCTTCTGCTGTCCTTCCATCGCCTCCAGCGGTATTTCCAGCAATTCACGCAGCTCACGCAGCCTTTCTGCCGCCATCCCTGCGCCATCATCACGCACCGTCAGCAGCAGCTTGTCGCCTTCAGCTTTAGCTTCTATCCAAATCGTGCCTGGGCCACGTCTGGCCTTGATGCCGTGATAAATCGCATTTTCCACTACAGGCTGAAGCATTAACTTCAACACGAACAGATCCTTTAGCTCGTCGGGTACATTCAATTCCCAGCGAAGTCGGTCACGATAGCGGGTTTGCTGGATTTGCATATAGCTCGATATATGTTCAATCTCAGAGCGCAGCGGAATAAAGTCATCTCCCTTGCTCAGGCCGAGACGGAACAATCTCGATAGCGCCCCCACCATGTCGGACACGTCGTCCGCTCCATTTCTTCGGGCCATCCAGTGAATCGTATCTAGCGTATTGTATAGAAAATGGGGCTTAATATGCTCCTGAAGGCTGCGTAGCTCGGCATCCCGTTTTTGCCGTTCTCTCAGTTCGCTAAGTGACATGAGACGGCGAATTTGCTCCAGCATCCGGTTAAAGCTCCGCCCCAGCATTCCGACTTCATCCCCACGGTCACTCCATTGGCGAACTGTAAGATCCCCTGTCTCTGCCGTCCGCATATAGGACATCAGCCGGAAAATTGGCTGCGCAATGGAACTCGACAATCGCAAGGATGCCGTTAAGCCAAATAGACATACAATGAAAACAAAACAGACGACATAGAACTGAATTTGTCGCACTTCCAGTGTAGATTCGCGTGCCGGGAATACCCCCACTGTTCTCCAGCCCGTGAATTCGGAAGCCCTGAACATGAACAGCAATTCCCTGCCCCCAGCTTCACGGGTAAACATCCCGCTGTCACCTGCCCCGAACCATTGCGGTGGAATGCGCTCAATCAAAGGCATATCCGGCCTGTACACGCTGCGTCCCTCAGCATCTGTCACCATTAAATACCCACTTTTGCCCAAGGTTACATCTCTGGCGGCCTGCGACACAGCCCGTAGCTTGAGGTCAATCATTATCGCGCCTAGCACGCGTCCGGTTTCCGAATCCGTAACCGAACGAACGACGGATTTCACTGTCCTTGTACCGGACATGAGTGGTCACATTACGGTGGCTCGGCTGTCCTAGCACAGTGAATATGCCTGCATGCTGCGCCGCCTGTTGGTACCAATCTTCTTCCGTCAGGCTACGCGTGCTTCGAGCATACATTTCGTTGCTGATATAGTCGCCTTTTTCGTTCACGATCAGAATCCCTGCAATTTCAGGATATAACGTAGTATAGCCCTGCAAAAATTGCTTCATTTTATACAGCGTATCCTGCTCCTGTACAGAACTTAATGCCTGCTTGGAGCTGAGAGCCTGATTTTGCGCCGAGTTCTGAGTCTGCTCCCCCTGGTTTTCCGGTGTTATTACACTCGCATGACCTGCGTGGCCGTCAGCCAGCGTCTTCCCTTTCCAGAACTCCCCGATATCGGGGTTAAAAGCAATCAGATACGTCATGTTCTGCAAATTTTCCATTTTGGTGTCCAGTGCTTCATTTACCTTGCCAATCAACTGCATCGTATGGTCTTCCACCTGCCGCTCAATAATCCGTTCCACCGTCCAATTGACCAGCAGACCTAATCCCAGCGAAGGTACAATGCCAAACAACAGGAACAGCAGCATCAGCTGATAGCGTAAGGGCATATTGCGCAAGCGTAACCGCGGCATCATGTGGTGCACTCCTAGCTGGATACGCTTCCAAAATTTATTTCGCATAATAATCATCTACATTCGCCTGGGTGACAACAGAGATTCCAGTGTCTACCCGCACGGGCAGCGGAGTGTTGTCTCCGGTGGAAGAAGGCGCAGGAGTCGTCAAATGATGATGCAGATGGAACAGATATTGAAGCGACCAATAGCCCATATTCCATGTTCCCTGAGCAATTGTTGCCGAGATTGTGCCACCACGAATCATATCCAATGTCGCTTTATTCGTATCAAAAGAAATGATTTTCAGCGGGTGGCTGTTTTTTTGACTCAGTACCGCTTCACCTACACCTATTCCTCCCGTTGCTTCGGTCACAAAAATGCCCGCCAGTTTCGGATAAGCTTTCATCAGCCTTTGCGACTCATCCCGGGAGACCATCGCGTCTGCGCGGCCATCCGCTACTTCCACCACCTTCATGGCAGGATACTGCCGCTGTATGGTATCGCGAAAGCCACGCAAGCGTTCCTCATGATTTTGCTGACCGGGTAGCGTCAAAACAGCGACTTGACCTTCTCGTCCCAACAGCTCTGCCATTTTATCCGCAGCGGTCACGCCCGCCTTATAATTATCCGTGCCCAAAAAAGAATACGCCCGACTCCCCGGCGCTTCGGCATCAAACAGTACCACAGGAATGCCCGCATCCAGCGCCTTATTAATTACCGGAATCAGAGAGTGAGGATCAATCGCTGATATGGCAATCCCTGCGGGCTTACGAGCAATCGCCTGCTCAATAACGGTCGTCTGCTCCTGCGCATCATAACGGGTAGCTCCCCGATACTCCACAGTCACTCCCAAAGCATCTCCTGCATCCTCGAAACCCTTGAGCCCGCTTTTCCAATACTCCAAGCCAGACTGGAAGGTAATCATCATATAGGTTTCTCCGATGCTGCCTCGTAGCCCCTTATCTTCCCAAGTACCATTCAACGGGCCAGTTTGTTCATACCTGAACACATAGAGAGCAAAGGCCGCAATCAACAGCATATATACCAGCAGCGTTTTTTTCATCCTTCCTCCCTCTTCCTGTGTGTATCCTTAAGTTATAAATTCACTTTAATTTATTCTGGTTTCACTTAGATTGTAAACGCAATCATATTAAATTGGAACTACTTCACTCTTCTTACTTTCAGGTGGCGTTAATCCTGCACTAATGTTTCTACGTTACAATACCTACAATTGTGCTAGGAAAAACATATGCGTATCTTGAGGAAAAGGAGTGATATGGATGAGCAAGCCGCGTATCGCGGAGTGGACAGAACTACGGGGTCTTGCCTACCTCGCTGTCGTGCTTCAGCATTGCATTGGCGAATATATTTATCGCAGCGACATCCAACAGCCAGATTCCGTTATGCTCGCGATGCTGTATCATTTGACACGTTTTGGCACACCGACGTTCGTTTTCCTGTCTGCGGCGCTGCTTTTTTATAATGGTAACAAACCGATTGGCTACCCTCGCTATATTGGCAGGCGGTTTCGAGATATTTATGTTCCTTTCCTCTGCTGGACGGTTATTTATTGGGTATGTACTCAAAACTGGTCAACGGCGCAGTGGGGAAATATTTATTTTTACAAAGGTATGTTCGAGGAAATGATCATCCCCGTCAGCGGATATCATCTATGGTTTGTAGTGATGATCTTTCAGTTTTATATTTTGTTTCCTTTATTTTCAAAAGCAGCCGGGCAGGTTCAAGTGTTTCTACGTCGTTACAGCACGAAAAGACGCAAACAGCTTGTTTTGGCTGTTATGCTGATTGCCGCTGCGGCTTACGCTTTGTTGTTACAATGGTCCTACTATGACATGTCTGCATGGAGCACTGGGTTGCCTCCCTTTTGGCAGACTCTGTTAGATTACCGCACTTATAACTTTGTTATGTATTTTTTCTATTTTATGCTGGGCGCAGTGTGCGCCTATATGACGGACACCTGGCGGGGATTGGCCCAACAGACGTTGCCGTGGAATGTATTTGTCTTTATTGGTTTGTTCATGCTTATGGGTCACACAATGCTGATCCAGTCGGGTGATACGATTAATCTTAATATTTCCACCTATCTGAAGCCAAGCACCTTCGTGCTGATTGTCTCGCAGTTGCTTTTGTTGTACGGACTGCTGCTTCATTTGCAAAAAGACCAGCGATCCGAGCCGTTTCGCCGTATGCTGAACTGGATTGGACGCTATTCCTTCGGAGGATATCTGGCCCATGCGCTCGTGCTGTCCTTCATATCCTACTACACCCGCCCGCTTGCACTGGGTGATCATCATTTTACAGCTACGCTCATTACGTTTGTCGTCGTGGCAAGTGTTTCTCTGGGCATCAGCTGGCTCTTTGCCCATCTGCCCGGCGGCAACTGGATTGTTGGCTCCAAAGGCAGACAGCGGTTGAACTGGCATGCGTTTCGTTTCCAGTTCCTTTCCTCTAAGCGCGCTTCCAAAAGCACGCAGGAGCTTGGCTAAACTTGTGCGTCTGTGTTTCAGCATGGGGTTATAAATCCAATGGACCTTGGCAGGGCTCTCTTATGGAGCTCTGCTTTTTTGTTGCCTTAGTATGCTGTCCCCAAAAAAATGATTAACATTTTATGACATGAATATGTATTTTATTTTAAAATAAGTCATTATATAGAATAATAATAAACATTACGTGGGAGAAGTCACAGTTTTGCATAAAGAGAAAGGGGAGGATGGACTGAACATAACATCGTCGTTGTTAATGATCTGATCCAAAACATGGTGAGGCTGCTTTCTGGTCTGATACATACGGTTGTACTGATTAATCAGTTCATCCAAAAGCATAGACTGTTCAAGTACACAAGCATGTCCGAAGCCATACTCTGCGTAAAGATCATGCAAGTGTTGTCTGGCGTGTTCCATTTGTTGAATTAACGTTTCCGTTTTATCCCTGTTCATCCTGCATACCTCCTATTGAATCTTATTTTAAGGAGGGATGTCCAACTACTTAAGAACCTTTTTTGAATCAAAAAATTACAAAATAATACAAAAAAAGACCAGCAATAAGCTGGTCCAGGGTAATAAATTAGTGCTTGGTCAAGATCCACCAACGTGTCCTTGTGTTTGGATTGTGTCATGGCTTAGATTTCCAGCCTGGGCTGGTACTGTGAATACCAGTAAAAAGCTAGTTACCGTCAAGCAGAAAGCCATCCTTTTGATCATTTCTCTCCCACACCTCCTCATAAATAGATTGGAACTGAGCATGTGTTTCAGGAGCCGCATGTGTTTTGAAATGAGAAAATAGTCCAAAACAATTGGCAATAAGTAGTACGTGGTTAATTGTAACAGCTTTTTCAAAAGCGTTTATTAAACAATTGAAACCATATGGATATCTGCCTTTATTTAGGCTGTACTTAGCCATCTTGTACCAAAATCGCACGTATTCTTCAGGTAAAACTTGTTGTGTATACATGTCAGAAGATAACGGCTCCTGATACGCTGCAATTTGGGATTCAAAACGCTTAAGGATATGGTCTACATCTACATTGTACCGATTAGCCACTTCAATGACGTTTATTAATTCGGAAAAAATCTCTTTTTCGGCAGCCATATGTTCTACGTAATCCGGCAGAACACTGATGTCCCCGGACATAAGTCTATTGACGTACGTATTAATTTTCGCCCATTGCAGATACTGCTTCTTCCAATAGAGAGACTCGGAATCTTGTTCCTTCACCCAACTTAGATCGGCATAACCTCGAATATGTTCTAATGCCTGTTCATGATCGCCTTTTGCATCACAAGCATTAGCACACAGCAACTCGGAGTAAACTATGTATACAAACAGCGGCCTGCTTAGCCTTTTTCGCGGCTCTGTTCCTTTACGCTTGGAGTTATGAACCAAATTATATTGGATCTGTCCTAATTGACCCATCTGATGGGCAAATTCATACACCTTGTCCCACATACTTAATGATCTGTACACGTTAGCCAAATCTTTTAAAGCATCTAATTGCTCTATCTCGTCTAAACGATCCACAAAAGGGGCAAATTCAATGGCAGCTTGAAGATTTACAGCTCTATCTTGTCCAATATTGATTTGGAACAAACGATACTGGCAGACCGCCAATCGCTCTGAATGCTGCTGCTTCTCACTTTCAGCCACCTTTTTGTAAAGGTATGCCGCTGCTTCGTTGTAACCGTCTTTGTATACATTTTCGGCAACTTCAAAGAGCGATGGCGGATAATTAGGGTTATCCAATAACATAATTACAACTCGCTGCAAGCAGTCGAGTCGTCCTAGTTCAATGCATCGGTATAGGAAAGGGCTGATTTTTTTCCAGTTGAGCGGAGATTCTTCAATGCATTCTTCAATATAACGTTCGTAAAAATAATCCGGTGGTAAATTCATTCCCGCAGTAATACTATCCAGTTGATGAACAGAAATAGATCGGTTACCAGTCACAATGCTACTAACTGTACCTACATTCAAATCAATCGTGTGACCAAACTTGGTCATCGTTAAGCCTTTTCGTTTCAGATAAGTTTGAATTTCTGCCTGTATCGTAGGTGTGATTTCCATGGATAAACCACCCTTTCAGCATTTTCATAGAATTTCAATTTCAATTTCAATAAACAATGTAGTTTGGAAACTAATGGTATAATTATTGATTTTCTTTCACGATAATACCATCTTTTGGAACAAACATAAATACTTTTACTTTATTGATTTTTATATTTTTTTTAGGAGATCATTGGATGTTGGACAATGGAAGGAGAAGATCACTTGAAAAATACAGGTATGACACGTCCCTTGGATACGTTAGGCCGGATTGTTATTCCTAAGGAGATGCGAACCTCTATGGGGATTCAAGCTGGTGAGTCTTTAGAATTTTATTTGGATGTTGAAACAGGATTATTGAGCATGCGAAAGTATATAGGAGTCTGCTGTCATTTATGCTATTCGGTTCGGGATTTAAGCTATTTCAGGGGTTCATTTTTATGTAAAAAATGCATAAACGATCTGAAGGGAAACATAGGTGTGAGTCAAATACCTGTACCTGTTATTAAGGAACCTGCGTGCAAAGAAAAAAGTGTACATCGGTTGTCTTCACAACATTTGGTTGAGAAGCTAAGAAGACTCATGCACGAGCATCCAAACGCCAAGCAAGGCGAATACGCTGAACGGCTCGGCGTATCCCAAGGCCGTATTTCCCAGCTTAAAAAGCTATTATAGGTATCGCTCAACTCATATTCTAGCAAAGCTAAATAACCAGTCGCTGGTTGATTTCGTGCGACTGGTTATTTAAACTTCTAAGCCTATATTTGCTGTAAATTATGGAATTAAACCTATCAAAGTGGTATATTGACTCAAAGCTAAAAACTAATGTTGAAGTAGGTGTATAAATGAAATCACACGTTTTAATTTATGATGGTTATGTGAGTTTTGAGATTATGCTAGCAACCTATTTTATGAAAACCAAAGGGGACATTGTTACGATTGGAGTAACCAAAGACCCTGTAATTTCCTATGAGGATTTTAAAGTTACGCCTTCGGTAGCCCTTGATGAAGTGTCTGCTGAGGATATTCAACTCCTAATTATACCTGGTGGAGATAACACTCTATTAAAGACGAACAAGCAACTTCTAGCTCTAATCAGTACACTAAATAATGATCATAAAGTGATAGCGACCATTTGTTCTGCCACTGAACTACTGGAGATAGCAGGTGTCTCCTATAAAAATCCTGTGAATCATCCAACGGGTCTGGAGATACACAAGAATATCATTACGGCTAAACCAAATCAGTATGTGGACTTTGCAATTGAAATAGGCAAGGTGATGAACATTTATACTGATGATGAAGATTTAAAAGAAACCATTGATTTTTTTAAGCTCTTTAAAGATAATTGACTCTTCTGCTCTCCCACAACAATCACTTTATGTATGGTGATATTTAGGATACTATAGTGAGGGAATTAGCATACATAAGAGGGGTAATTAAAATGAATGACAAATTAAAGGGGCTATTAGTGGGCTTAACCATTGGTATGATGATTACTGGTGCAACCGCAATGGCTGCATCTGGAACAAGCGTAAATGCTGTTGTGAAAAAGTTTGATGTATTTTTAGAGGGGACAAAAAAGAACACTGCCGATGGCTTGATTTACAACGGAAACACGTATATCTCTGTTAAAGATATTGGGATTGCAGAAAGCAGACAAATCAGCCTCATTGATAATAAACTGTATTTAGGTAAACAGCAAAAGATGATTACAGAAAATCAAGCACTCCATATTCTTTCTGATAAAATAAAAAAGGATGCTGTTAAATATAATTTAAACTTAATGGTTGAAGGTTTGGAAGGAACTAAATATTGTATAAGAGTTTACGAAGATTTCCCTGATCACATTGCAACTTATGGATTCTATTATGTAGATAAATACACCAGTAAAGTAACTAAATATGACATAGCACAAGATAAGGAAGTGGAAATTTAAGGATGGGTTTCCCCCATCCTCAGGCTGTCGAGAAAGTCTCGACAGCCTATTTATGTTAATTTTGTTTAAGACGACACCGCGTTAATGTTGTATAATATAGGTAACTATTGTAGAACGGATGGTGTTGATATGCTACGCTCCAACCGCGAAAAACAACAATCCTACGAATTTGTTTC